>CALDWW010000043.1 GCA_937924335.1 uncultured Gammaproteobacteria bacterium | reverse complement strand
GCCTCGATCATTGAGCGGGACGGCCGCTTTCTCATGGTCGAGGAGATCGCCTCGGGCCTCACAGTCATCAATCAGCCCGCCGGGCACCTGGAACGCGGGGAGACTCTGCAAGAAGCCGCGGTGCGGGAGACGCTGGAAGAGACCGCCTGGAACATTCACACCGAGTCGGTCGTCGGAGTCTACCTCTGGCAGAACCCGGTCAACGGCCGGTCGTTCCTCCGGGTCACTTTTGCCGGGAAGTCTGTGACACACGAGCCATGGCGCGGCCTCGATGAAGGCATCTGTGGTGCACTGTGGATGTCGCGGGATGACATTGTCCGGGAGGCGTCACGCCTCCGCAACCCGATGGTTCTACGGTGCCTGGACGACTATCTTTGCGGACAGAGATATCCGCTGGAGATGCTCCGCTACATAGTCTCGCCAGAGCAGACCCCAATGGTCCAGATGACTGCTGTCTGAGACTCACTGGCCACAAGCCAGCTTTACGCAATAAAATTCCGCCGCTATGACTACCCGATCTAGAGAACGGATCGTCGTCGGCTTGTCCGGCGGTGTCGACTCGTCCGTCGCCGCGCTGATCCTCAGGGACCGCGGACTCGAAGTTCATGGCCTGTTCATGACGAACTGGGAGGAGGACGAGGAAGGCTACTGCCAGAATGCGCAGGACTACCAGGACGCCAACGCAGTCGCCGAGCAACTGGGGATACCGCTGCACAGGGTCAATTTTGCCCGTCAGTACCGAGACCGGGTGTTCGAGTATTTCCTGCGCGAGTACCGCCAGGGAAGGACACCAAATCCGGACATCCTGTGCAATCGCGAGATTAAGTTCGGCATCTTTCTCGACTATGCCAGGAGGCTCGGCGCCAGTAGGATCGCGACCGGACACTACGCCAGGAGCGATGGAGACGGAAGGCTGCGGCTGGCCAGGGATAGTGGTAAGGACCAGACCTATTTCCTGCATGCAGTATCGGCAGATGCCCTGCGCATGAGCCTCTTCCCGATCGGCGGGATGCTCAAATCCGAGGTTCGAAGACTGGCGAAGGACGCCAACCTGCCCACTCACGACAAGCGCGACAGCACCGGAATCTGCTTCATCGGGGAACGTCCATTTCGGGACTTCTTGTCACGCTTCATCCCGGCACAGCCAGGTGAGATCCACAATGAACTGGGAGACGTCATCGGTTCCCACTGCGGCCTGATGTACTACACCCTCGGCCAGCGTCAGGGGCTCGGCATCGGGGGCCACCGGCAGGCAGAGGATGCCCCCTGGTATGTAGCTGACAAGAACATAGACAACAACGTACTTGTCGTCGTCCAGGGGAACGATCATCCGCGGCTTCTCAGTCCGAAGCTCGAGGCGGGGCATTGCCACTGGATCTCCGGGAGACCGCCGCGTTTCCCCCTCTCCTGCCACGCGCGGGTCCGCCATCGCCAGCCCCTGCAGGCCTGTACCGTCACGCAAGACAAAGACCGTCTGCGAGTGCTTTTTGAACATCCGCAGCGGGGCATCGCACCCGGACAGTTCGTGGTCTTCTACGAAGATGACACCTGCCTGGGCGGCGGCACAATCCTCGATTCAAGCAGGCCATGCGACGATGAGGGCTGTCGCGGTGAAAAAGGTACGCGGCCGGCCTGAGTCAGGCGCCGCCATGGCATATAATTGACGTTTGCATTCCCCTGATCTGCGCCAGATTTCCTCCGGAGGAGCCATGACGGACACCAAGAGCGCCAGCGAATCCCTGACGGTCGGCGATCGCGAATACGAGATTTTCAGCCTCAAATCCATCAAGGGCGCCCGCCTTGACCGGCTCCCCTACTCCCTCAAGGTTCTCCTTGAGAACCTCCTCAGGCATCAGGATGGCGTCAACGTCACACAGGACGACATTGATGCGCTCGTAAACTGGGATCCGAAAGCAGAGCCACAACAGGAGATCGCCTTCACGCCCGCCCGGGTGATTCTGCAGGACTTCACCGGCGTGCCGGCGGTCGTCGATCTGGCGGCCATGCGCGACGCCGTCGTCAGCCTGGGCGGGGGGGCGGACTCGATCAACCCGCTATCGCCAGCCGAGCTCGTCATCGATCACTCGGTCCAGGTGGACAACTACGGGACCCAGGAAGCACTTCAGCTAAACAACGAGATTGAGTTCCAAAGGAATCGTGAGCGCTACGAGTTCCTGCGCTGGGGTCAGAATGCTTTCGATAACTTCCGGGTTGTGCCACCCAATACCGGCATCGTTCACCAGGTTAATCTGGAACACCTCGGCCGCGTAGTTTTCGACGCGCCGGTCGACGGTGGGCGCAGGGCCTATCCCGATACCCTGGTCGGGACAGACTCACATACCACCATGATCAATGGTCTCGGCGTACTCGGTTGGGGCGTCGGCGGCATCGAAGCCGAGGCCGCCATGCTCGGACAGCCCATTACGATGCTGATTCCGCAGGTCATCGGCTTCCGGCTCAAGGGCAGTCTGCGTGAGGGATCGACCGCGACCGACCTGGTACTGACCGTCACCGAGATGCTGCGGAAGAAAGGGGTCGTCGGGAAGTTTGTCGAATTCTTTGGAGACGGCCTCTCCAACTTACCCCTCGCCGACCGCGCAACCCTGGGCAATATGTCGCCGGAGTTCGGCAGTACCTGCGCGATTTTCCCGGTCGACGAAGAGACCATCCGCTATCTGCATCTCTCCGGCCGGGATCCTCAGCAGATCGCCCTTGTGGAGGCCTATGCGAAGGCTCAGGGTCTTTGGCGTGCTGACGGTCTGCCGGAGGCCGAGTACACAGAAATTCTGGAACTCGACATGGGAGACGTTGAGCCAAGCATCGCTGGTCCCAAACGACCTCAGGACCGGATTCCGTTGAGCGACGCCAAGCATGCATTTGGAGAACAGATGACGACTGTGCGGACACAGCGATCGGAGTCCGGCGCACCGACTGAATCAGGCAAGGCGACAGTAGAAAGCGGGGGCCGCAAATTCACCGTGGCCGACGGCGCGGTATTGATTGCAGCGATCACCAGCTGCACCAATACATCCAACCCGGCGGTGATGATGGGTGCCGGACTTCTGGCCAGGAACGCACGCAAGCGCGGACTCAAGGCCCGACCCTGGGTGAAGACCAGCCTTGCACCTGGATCCAAGGTAGTGACCGAGTATCTCGCTCGATCGGGGCTGCTGCGCGATCTCGAGGTCCTGGGTTTCAGCGTGGTCGGCTACGGCTGCACGACCTGCATCGGTAATTCAGGCCCGTTGAAGCCCGAGATCGCCGAGGCTGTCGCCGACAACGATATCGTTGGCTGCTCGGTGCTGTCCGGCAATCGCAACTTCGAGGGCCGCATTCACCCACTCGTGCGGTGCAATTATCTTGCCTCCCCACCGCTGGTGGTCGCCTACGCCCTGGCGGGGACGATGGGTCTCGACCTGATGACTGAACCGCTCGGCAAAGACGACTCAGGAACAGACGTTTACCTCAAGGACATCTGGCCGTCAGCGCACGCGGTACAGGAAGCGGTGATGCAGAACATCGACTCGAACATGTTCCGCAGCAGCTACGACAGCGTCTTCAGCGGTGATGACAACTGGCGTGCCCTGCCGGTCCCGGAGGGCGACATCTATGCCTGGAATGACGACTCAACGTACGTCCAGAAGCCTCCCTACTTCGCCGGCATGACTCTGGATCTGGACCAGGTGTCGGATATCTCCGGCGCCCGCGTCCTCGCGCTGCTGGGTGACTCGGTGACGACAGATCACATCTCGCCGGCGGGCAGCATTGCTACGGACAGCCCGGCCGGTCAATATCTGGTGTCTCAGGGCGTTGAACCGGCAAACTTCAACTCCTACGGGTCACGGCGCGGCAACCACGAGATCATGATGCGTGGAACGTTCGCGAACATCCGGCTGCGCAATCGACTGGCGCCGGGCACAGAGGGCGGCTGGACAAGGCATCTTCCCGATGGCGGGCAGACGTCGATCTACGATGCCGCGATGCAGTACAAGGTTGAAGGTACTCCATTGCTGGTAATCGCCGGCAAGGAATACGGCTCAGGATCCTCCCGTGACTGGGCAGCGAAAGGCACCAAACTGCTTGGTGTCCGGGCCGTACTGGCCGAGAGCTACGAGCGTATCCACCGATCGAATCTTGTCGGCATGGGCGTCCTGCCGCTGCAATTCGCGGAAGGCGAGAGTGCGGCCACGCTCGGCTTGACTGGTGAGGAGGTCTACGACATCAGCGGCATCGGCAATGCCGAGGCCCCGGAAGTCGAGGTGACGGCCACGCCAGCGTCCGGCGATCCCGTCAGATTCACGGCCAGGGTCCGTATCGATACGCCCAAGGAGAGGGATTACTTCCGCAACGGCGGGATTCTTCACTACGTGCTGAGACAGCTGGCCACGTCCCGATCAGCCGCCTGATCGTCAGACGCGAAGTCGCTAGCGCGTGTTGACAGGGTGAGCACATCGGTCACGGTGGACGATCGGCTGATCCAGACGCTTCGTGAGTCTGCCTCGACGGTTTTCCTGACCGGCGCTGGCGTCTCGGCGGAGTCTGGCATACCCACGTTCCGGGATGCTATGACGGGTCTGTGGTCACGCTACCGCCCGGAGGAACTGGCGACCCCGGATGGATTCGAACGTGACCCGGAACTCGTCTGGCGCTGGTACGAGTGGCGGCGCGGCATCGTCTCGGAGACTGATCCGAATCCAGGGCACCATGCCCTGCGCCGCATGCAGCACGGCCTCACGACATCGTTGCTGATCACACAGAACGTTGACGGCCTGCATCAGCGAGCTGGCAGCGAGCAGCTCATCGAACTGCACGGCAATCTGTTCCGGAATCTATGCTCCAGGGACATGCACCCGGTAATGACTGAGGAATGGGTACCCGGGAATCCGCCGCGTTGCCCTCGATGCGACTCATTGGTTCGCCCGGGTGTGGTCTGGTTCGGCGAGATGCTGCCGCCAGACGCGATTGAAAGCGCCCGGCAGGCGGCGATGAGTTGCGATGTATTTTTCTCCATTGGCACCTCGGCCCAGGTATATCCTGCGGCTCAGCTTGCCGAAATCGCGTTGGGTAACGGTGCAACCGTGGTAGAGGTCAACCCTGAACCGACCACCCTGACCCGTTACGCAGACTTCGTACTATCTTCTCCGAGCGGGGCGGCTCTGCCAGAGATCGCGCGCCGGCTCGGACCCAATTGATCGAGGATCAGAACCATGACCGAAACGCTTGCAGGTAAGACGATTTTTATCACCGGGGGTAGCCGCGGCATAGGCCGGGCCATCGCCCTCCGGGCGGCGCGGGATGGTGCCCAGGTCGTCGTTGCCGCCAAGACGGCCGAACCTCATCCGAAACTTGAGGGTACGATTCACACGGTGGCGGAGGAGATAGAGGCGGCGGGTGGTCAGGCACTCCCGCTGCAAGTCGACATCAGAGACGAGGAGCGGATCCGCGCTGCAGTGGATGAAGCGATGAATCACTTCGGCGGTATCGACATCCTCGTCAACAATGCCAGCGCCATCAATCTGACCGGGACGCTGGAGACACCGATGAGGCGTTTCGACCTCATGTTCTCCGTCAACGTGCGGGGAACGTTTGCGACGTCCCAGGCCTGCCTGCCCGCGTTGTTCGCCGCCGATAATCCCCACATTCTGAACTTGTCGCCACCCCTGAACATGTCGCCCCGATGGTTCAAGGACCATACCGCCTACACGATGTCCAAGTATGGCATGAGCATGTGTGTACTGGGCATGGCCGCGGAGTTCGCCAGTGACGGGGTGGCGGTCAACGGTCTGTGGCCCAGAACGGTAATCGACACGGTCGCGCTGCGGATGCTCGGAGGCATGGTGGATCCGAAGAACTGCCGCAAGCCAGACATCATGGCCGACGCGGCGCATCACATCCTGACGCGAGACAGCCGTGAATACACGGGTCAGATACTGATCGACGAGGACGTGTTGCGCTCGGCCGGCACGACCGACTTCTCGTCGTATGCCGTTGACCCATCCGGGTCGTTGATGCCGGACCTGTTTCTCGACTGATCGCCGTGACACTGGGCATCGCCTTCGAGGGCTGCGCGGGACGCTCTGCATTTTCCGTAGGCGCCGCCCTCGAACTGATCGAGCAGCGCGTATGGCCGGCGATCTTTTCCGGCGCCAGTTCCGGCGCGATCGTCGCGGCGTTCCTGGCGGCAGGACGCCCTGCCGAACTCGAGTCCGCCTGGCTCAGAGCCGCTGGACGCCCCGTGTTCAGGCCGGGCATGTTGTTGCACGGCCGTTGGCCCTTTCGGATGAGTGACGTAGTAGGCGAACCGCTGAGACAGGCATTTGGCGATCAGTCGCTAACCGACCTCCCCCATGAGGTGGCGATTCCGGTCACGTTGATGTCGCTGCGCGGGCGGCGTCATCGCTTGCTCACGCGACAGGACACCGTCGCTGTAGTGGATGCCGTTCTCGCCTCCTGTTTCGTGCCCGGACCCTATTCCAGGGTCATCCGGATCGATGGTCATCCGGCCTTCGACGGCGCCTGGCGGATCCGAACGCCCCTGGACGACTGCACACGTCTCGGTGCCAGCCGGGTGATAGCGGTCCACGGGCACCCGCGCGACGAGATCGCCAGCGGCTTCCCGTTCGCCCGTCACCTGCCGGTACCGGAACGCTGCAGGGTTCTCAGGCCGAGCCGGCCCGTTCCGGTAGGCGCATACGACACGGACCTGTTACGCATCCGCGCAACCATTGGGGCCGGCCGCCACGCTGCCCGGGAGTTCCTGACGAGGAACGCCGACTGGCTGGATCAGGCCGGATAGAACACCCAGCCGGGCACCGCCTGCCACGCATCCCGGATGGCCTCCTCCCTGTCTCTGTAGTCCGGCAGAATCGAGCCGAGGAGCGACCAGAATCGTCGCGAGTGGTTCATGTGTTGCAAGTGGCAAAGTTCATGGGCGATGAGATAGTCCACCAGTTCCCTGTCGAGGAACAGCAGCGCGCAATTCAGGCTGACCCTTCGCTTGCTGCTACAGCTGCCCCACCGGGTCTGCTGCCTGCGGATAGATACCGCGGAGGGCGTCAGTCCCAATTCCGTACCGCGCCGCATCGTCCAGGGCACCAGGCAGGCCCTGGCTCTGTCCGCAAGCCACTTGCGCAAAGCTCTCCTTGCTTCTTCATCCCGGCCAGGCACCCGCAGCGCCCCGCCCTGATCATCGGGCCTCTGTAGCAGCCGGTCGTGAACGCTTCCGTAGTCCACGCGCCACAGCTCGTCGCAGACAGGCAGGCGGATGATGCGGGGCAGGCTCAGATCTGATGAGGCCTCATGCCGCAGCAAGTTACTTCGCGTGCGCTGGATCCAGTCGCGACTTGCATCAACGAACGCCTCGACCTCACGTGCTGGCGTCCGGAGCGGTACTACCACCTCCGCGTGTCCGTGCGGGAATACCCTGACCGATAGTCTGCGGGCCCGTTTGCTCTTGCGGATAGAGAGTTCCCCTTCGCCCACTGCCGGGGCGAACAGGTCCAGCTGGTACGCGTGCTGTACCAGCCTAGCCAGGCTCATCGCCCGAGAATCGATTCACCTCGGCGCCGCTGACTTCGCCAATCTGGGCGCTGTCATGTACGAACAATTCAACCGGCCGCTCGAAAACCAGGTTGCCGGTGACCCGCGAGTCCCGGCCGATTACGATCCGCGGCGGCTCTCCGTGGCGATCATCCCCCGCTTCCTTGACTGTCAGGTCGCCCTTGACCAGGCTCCCATCGACGATAAGCATGCCGCCGTTGACGTTACTCAGATCACCTGCAACCTCAGCTGACCGGAGTTCTATCAGGCCGTTTATCGTCCCGACATTGCCGCTGACCCGGCTGCCGGGCTTCAGGCTGACGCTCCCATTGACGAGTTGCACACGGCCTTCGATCCTGGCGTCGCGACCGATCGTCAGATCGCCATTCACTGCCCGCAGACTGCCAGCCTCGGAACCGTCGCCAATGTCCAGTTCGCCATTCACGGTCGCACAATCGCTCACCCGCGCGCCATCCTTGACGACGATACTTCCATTGATCGTGCTGAAATTGCTGTCGCTGGCGTCGGCGTCGGCACCCACTTCCACATTGCCGTTGACCGTCTGTCCGTCACCGCTGTGGCTGGCGCCTTCGGGGATCGAAATGTCATCGTTGGAGGAGTAATTGCATCCGAGAACCATGGCTGCCACCGCAGCCACTGTCCATCTCGCAAGTTGAGTCGACACGGTCATCACCCGGACCTCTCATTCATAACTTTGCTGCCAGTCGACTGGCCTGATCAATCGCCCGTTTTGCGTCGAGTTCCCTGGCCTCGTCCGCGCCTCCGACGAGACGATATCTCAGTCCAGTTTCATCCAGATCCGCAGCCAGGGACCTCAGCGGATCCTGGCCAGCACAAACCACAACGGTGTCTACCTCAAGGATGCGCTCCGCATCCTCCACCGAGATGTGGAGTCCTCGATCATCAATTTTCTCATAGTTGACCCCCGCGATGGCTTCGACTCCACGCATTTTCAGCGAGCTACGATGAATCCATCCGGTCGTCTTTCCCAGGCCCTGGCCAGGCTTTGATTTCTTGCGCTGCAGCAGAAACACCTGCCTGACCGCGGTCTCGGGGTCCGCTTTAATGCCTTTGACGCCTCCGCGGGCAGAAAGGTTCGCATCGATCCCCCACTCACGATTGAATTCCTCGACTCTCGGCTCTCCTTTGCCGTGAATCAGGAATTCGGCCACATCAAAACCGATCCCGCCGGCGCCGATAATCGCGACGCTCTGACCGGCCTCGACTCTGCCGGTGAGAATATCGATGTACGACACCACCTTGGCGTGATCAATGCCATCGATCTGCGGGGTCCTGGGCACGACACCGGTGGCGATAACAACCTGATCGAAGCCGGACTCCGTCAGCTCAGAGCCACTGGCTTCGTGGTTCAGGCGCACGTCGACCCCCAGCAACTCGAGTTGCCGCCGGAAATATCGCAGGGTCTCGTGGAACTCCTCCTTGCCCGGCACCCGTTTCGCCATGTTGAACTGGCCGCCGATCTCCGCGGCCTTGTCGAACAACACGACCTGGTGTCCGCGCCGAGCGGCGACCGTTGCAGCGGCCAGACCTGCTGGCCCCGCACCAACGACCGCGATTTTCTTGGCAACAGACACGGGCTCGTAGGTCAGCTCCGTCTCGTGGCACGCTCGTGGATTGACGAGGCATGAAGCCGTGCGGCCCTTGAACGTGTGGTCCAGGCAGGCCTGGTTGCAGGCAATGCAGACGTTGATCTCATCGATCCTGTCCTGTTCCGTCTTGCGTACGAACTCCGCATCCGCCAGGAACGGACGGGCCATGCTGACCATATCCGCATCGCCCCGCGTCAGCACCTGCTCGGCGACCTCGGGTCGGTTGATGCGATTTGTTGTGATCAGCGGGATCCCGACTTTACCCATGAGCCGACGGGTTACCCAGCTGAATCCGGCCCGCGGCACCATGGTCGCAATCGTCGGGATGCGTGCCTCATGCCAGCCGATCCCCGTGTTGATGATGGTCGCACCCGCACTCTCGATCTCCGTGGCGAGTTTTTCTATCTCCTCCCAGGTCGACCCGTCGTCCACCAGGTCGAGCATCGACAACCGGTAGATGATGATGAAGTCAGGGCCCACGGCTTCCCTCGTGCGCCTGACGATCTCGACAGGCAGCTGCATGCGCGCCTCGAAGTCACCCCCCCAGCGATCCTTACGGTGGTTTGTGCGGGTGACCAGGAATTGATTGATGAAATAGCCCTCAGACCCCATGACCTCCACGCCGTCGTAGCCGGCCTCGCGGGCCAGCGTGGCGCAGCGGACAAAGTCGCGGATCTGCCGCTCAACGCCGGCGGTCGATAGTCCCCTGGGCCTGAAGGGTGATATCGGCGACTTTATCGGAGAAGGTGCCACCACGAGGGGGTGATATCCGTATCTGCCTGCATGCAGGATCTGCATGCAGATCTTGCCGTCCTCGGCATGGACAGCGTTGGTGATCATCCGATGCCTCGGCACTTCCCTGCGGCCGGCCAACTTTCCGGCGAACGGCGCCACCCAGCCGGCTCGATTCGGGGCGATGCCACCCGTCACTATCAGACCGACCCCCCCGCGGGCCCGCTCCGCAAAATATTCCGCGAGGCGAGGATAGTGACGGGCGCGATCTTCCAGGCCGGTGTGCATCGAGCCCATCAGGACCCGATTTGCCAGAACAGTGAATCCGAGGTCGAGCGGTGCCAGAAGGTGAGGATAATGGGGATGGGTCACTCCGGTGTCTCCGAATGGGTGCCAGACGGCAAGTGTAGGCAACCTATTGCGCCGCAACAATGCCCATCGCTTCGCCGGACTGACCCAACCGGTAACCCGGCTCACGTATACTTGACGGCTGATTTTATCGTCGCGCCGCGAGATTACGGCAGACACGCTGGAATTCAACATGCCCACCCTGTCTTTTTACGACTACGCGTTTCTACTCACAGAGACAGCAGACAGCCCTAAACATGTCGCCGGGGTGCAGATCTTCCGGCCGCCGGCAGATTATGACGGCGACTACGTATCGGACCTGATCGAGGCGATGAAAAAGAGGCCCGCCGGACCGCCTTTTGACTTCAAGCTGAAGAGCTCTCTCCTGAGCAAACCGGAGTGGGTCCAGGACGACAACTTCGACCTCGACTATCACGTCAGGCGATCGAGACTTCCCAAACCGGGAAGCCGGCACCAACTGATGGAACTGGTCGGCAGACTCCACTCGATCCTGCTCGATCGTCAACGGCCCCTGTGGGAAATCCATATCATCGACGGCCTTGAGGACGGCTGCTTCGCGCTGTACGTGAAGATCCATCACTCTTATTGTGACGGCGCCACGCTTGTCCGCCTGTTGATCGAGACGCTCAACACGTCCGCCGATGACCAGCGAATTCGCGCTAACTGGGAAGCCACCCACACCGCGACGTTCCGGGAAGATTCCCGGGACATCGGATCGAAAGTCGATCGGGGTGTCGGCTTGTTCCGACGCACCGTCGAAACAGTGACCGACCTTGGCGGGCTCGTCGGCCGGATGACGATGCAGCGTCTCGGCCTGCAACCCGGGCATCTGCCGGTACCATTCACAGCGCCCAAGACCCGCCTCAATTCCGTCGTCACCAGGGCGCGCCGCGCGGCCGTAGGAGAACTGCCGCTTGACGAGCTGAAGGCCATCTCCAAGGGTACCGATACGACGCTCAATGACGTCGTCGTTACGATCTGCGACATCGCCCTGACACGCTATCTGCGCCGGCATCATCAGACACCCAAGGGTCCACTGGTCGCGCAGATGCCTGTCTCCCTGCGACGGGACGGTAATGCCCAGATGGGTAATCAGCTGGCTATTCTGCCGGTGACCCTGGGCCGCGTAGGACAGGATCCGGTCCGCAGGCTCAAGGCCGTCAGCCGTTCGGCGGCGGAGGTCAAGGAGGACGCGGCCGCCATGTCTCCGGATGCGGTGTCCCTTTATACGCTCGCGATGCAGGGGGCGGCCCAGGCGGGCGAGCTGCTGGGTGTCGCAGAGAGCCTGCCGCCGCTCGGCAACATCCTTATCTCTAATGTTCCTGGGCCGCGTGTCCCTCTGTATCTGTGGGGCGCGAAATTGGTGAGCGCGTACCCGCTTTCCGCCATACCTCCGGGACTGTCGATGAACATTACGGTGTTCAGTTACGACGGGAAGTTCGACATCGGCTTTATCGCAGGCTACGACGCCGTTTCCGATATCGAGGTGCTGCCCGAATTCATTGATGAGGCCTTTGAGGCCCTGAAATCTGCTACCCAGAGACATCTGCTGCGCGCACGAAAATCACGCTCCAAGGCAAGGGGCCGCGGAAGACGGGCAGCGAACAAGGCAAATACCAGGGACAAGACATCCGGACTCTCGACGCCGCCAAAGAAGACCGTGGCGCGCAAGAAGAAACTGACAGCCGCCAGGAAGACGTCCAGCGGGCGGACGAAACCCAAGGTCGACTCTGGACCTGGCCTGAACGGCAGATCACGCAAGAAAGCGGCAACCTCCAGATCAAAGGTAAGACGGAAAGGAACCCGAGACAGACCTGCGACTCCCCAGGTCACGGCACCGAACTAGAGTCTCTGTTTTCATCAAGTGAGCAGAACGGATCTCCAGGCACATACGCTGATCGATGTCGGTGCCAACCTGGCCCACGACAGTTTCGATCCTGACAGGGACGAGGTCCTGGCCAGGGCGACGGATGCGGGCGTCGCAGGCATCGTCATCACCGGTAGCTGCGCTTCGTCAAGCCGGGCTGCACTGGAGCTCTCCCGCCAGCGTCCGGGACAGCTCTTTGGTACGGCCGGAGTACACCCTCACCACGCGAAAGACTGGACAACCGGGGACCGGGGCTGGATGCGGGCACTGGCAGCGAACCCCGAGGTCGTTGCTATCGGTGAGTGCGGCCTGGACTTTTACCGTAACTTCTCCACCCCGGAGGATCAGGAATTTGCGTTCCGGGCGCAGCTCGAGATTGCGATCGAGACTGCGCTTCCTGTGTTCCTTCATCAGCGCGATGCCCATGAGCGATTCTGCGCCATTCTTGCAGACTATCTCGACAAACTGCCACGGGCCGTGGCGCACTGTTTTACCGGCGGCCGGCAGGAACTTGACGATTACCTCGACATGGGCTTCTACATCGGCATCACCGGCTGGATCTGCGACGAACGCCGGGGACACCACCTGCGTGAGCTGGTTCCGGCCATTCCACCGGATCGTTTACTGCTAGAGACGGACTCGCCCTATCTGCTGCCCCGTGACCTCGACCCGAAACCGTCAGGCAGACGGAACGAGCCCATGTACCTGGCGCATGTGGCTGAGACAGTAGCCGGATGTACCGGCGAGACCCTTGAGGAGATTGCCGAAAGGACGACCGGCAACGCGCGTCGGTTTTTTTCCATCGAGTGATCAGTTTGAATTAACTACATTAGATAATGTCTATAATATCCTGTTAAATCTAAATATTTAGTAGCATTTCATAGACGTTGTCAAAAACCATCGCCGCGGTTCCCTGCAGACTGGCCTCGTCGCTCTCCCGGTACTTTCCGGTGCGTACCAGAGCGGCCCGTAGCCCGGCATCCAGAGCGCCGAGGACGTCGGCCTCCAGGTCATCGCCCACCATGATGACTTCGCGGGGATCCAATGCCATCGATTCCACAGCAGCCGTATAGAATTCCGCAGAAGGCTTCCCCACGATCACCGCCTTGGTACGAGTCGCGAACTCCAGCGCTGCCACGAATGGGCCCAGATCGAGGCTCAAACCATCCGATTCCTGGAAGTATCTATTCCTGGCCACAGCAACCAGCGGAGCTCCCGTCTGCAAGACCCTGAAAGCGGCATTCAGATTGTCGTATGAGAATGTCTCACCGGCGTCACCCATGAACACGGCATTGGCCGGTGATGTCTTTATGCCGACAAAGTCCGGAAGCAGCTCAGGGTGGACCAGGAGGTGCGGTCGCAGGCCACGCGTCTCGATCCAGTGGCGCCCGGCCAGCGGCGCGGTCAGCACCTCATGCGGCTCGACGTCCAGCCCCATCACGTGAAGGCGGCTAACGACCTCGGCGCGGCACTTCCGGCTGGTATTGGTCACAAACCGGAAAGGCTTGTTCATTTGTCTAAGCCGCAGTAGCGCCTCTCGAGCGCCGGGCAACACGTCACCACCCACGTAGAACACGCCTGACAGATCGACCAGCATTCCCTCGATCGGCATCGCGAGCCTCCTCTCTTTGAGATGGCTGAGTTGTCGAGCATAGAATAGTCGGTCACCCCAATGACTGCCGAGGACCAGACATGGATCACGCCCGAACCAAGGCCCTGATCGACAGTGCGTGGGACGACAGCATCGTTCCGGCGCTTTGCGACTACATAAGAATTCCGAACAAGTCGCCGCTGTTTGATCCGGACTGGGCCGAGCACGGACACATGGACGCGGCGGTCGAGCTCATGGAACGATGGTGCCGGGAACAGAGCATCGCTGGAATGCAAGTCGAAGTCGTCCGGCTGGACGGGCGCACTCCCCTGTTGTTTGTCGAGATAGAGGGCCAGGGAGATGAATGCGTGCTGCTATATGGTCATCTGGACAAACAGCCGGAGTTCGTCGGTTGGGAAGATGGCCTCTCGCCCTGGACCCCGATCATGCGCGACGGCAAGCTCTACGGCCGCGGTGGCGCCGACGACGGTTACGCCATATTTGGATCCCTGACGGCGATCCGGGCACTACAGGATCAGGGAATACCACACGCCCGCTGTGTCATCATCATCGAAGCCTGCGAAGAGTCCGGTAGTTTCGACCTGCCACACTATATCGACTTGCTAGAGGACCGCATCGGACACCCCAGCCTTGTGGTGTGCCTGGATGCCGAGTGCGGTAACTACGACCAGTTCTGGTGCACGACCTCACTTCGAGGCAATCTGACCGGCACACTGCGAGCAGCCGTCCTCGAGGAAGGCGTCCACTCCGGCGGCGCCAGCGGCATCGTCCCGTCGAGCTTCCGGGTGATCCGGGCCCTGCTGAGCCGGGTCGAGGATGAAGACAGCGGACAGATCATGCTCCCGGCACTGCACGCGGACATACCCGGTGCAAGAATTGATCAGGCCAGAGCCGCGGCCGCTACGCTCAGGGATACTGTACCGGGTAAATTCGCCTGGGCAGGACAGACCTGCCCAATCGACACCGATCCCACGCAGCTGCTCCTGAATAACACCTGGCGTCCGAGTCTGTGCGTGACAGGAGCCGCAGGCCTCCCTGAGCTGACCAGTGCCGGTAACAC
Organism: uncultured Gammaproteobacteria bacterium; assembly: GCA_937924335.1. Classification (GTDB taxonomy): domain Bacteria; phylum Pseudomonadota; class Gammaproteobacteria; order Steroidobacterales; family XN24; genus JAHEFR01. The sequence continues at coordinate 24,316 of CALDWW010000043.1, read as the reverse complement.
TCTGCGGCCCTATACGGAACTCAAGCTCTCGCTTCGGCTACCCCCGACGACTGACCCGCAGCAGGCCGCCGCAGCATTGAAGGATGCACTGGAGTCGGATGCGCCTTACCAGGCCGAGGTCGAGTTCGTCCTCGAGCAGACTATCTCCGGATGGGATGCGCCCCCGTTGCAGGACTGGCTCACAAGATCAATGCGAGAAGCATCGCTGGAGTTTTTCAAGGCCGACGCCATGTACATGGGCACCGGCGGCAGCATCCCTTTCATGGCTATGTTGGGCGAGCGCTTCCCGGGCGTCCAGTTCCTCGTGACCGGCGTCCTCGGACCCAAGTCCAACGCCCACGGCCCTAACGAATTTCTGCATGTTGAAACGGGCAAGAAAGTGACCGCATGCGTGGCGAGAGTCATCGCGGATCACTTCAGCCGTGACCCAAGCGCTGCCGCTTAGGCACAACAGGCTGGCTTCAGGCAGGCCGGGCGACACTCTGAAGCCGGTCCCAGGTAGTAGCCACCGCCTCCGGGAGCCCCTTGCTGCCTTGTTGCCCGCGCGGCAGCGAGAATTCCGCATCGAGGTCTGCGAGCCCCAGAACGCCGTCCGGTCGACCACCCGCAAATTCCACTTCACCGACTACTACGACACGCCCGGTGACGGGTACGTCTCCGGCCAGGGCCTGGACCGACTGGATCCTCGTCTCCAGGGCCGGCAGCGGATTCCGAAAAGTAAACCTGCGCTTCCCATCGATCACGCTCCAGTCATCCATCCGGTCCCCGCCGAAGAGCGCGCCACTCGCGTTGCGGAATTCCAGTACCAGAATGCCGGCTTCTGTCAGCAGCAGATGCTCGACGTGGATCTCTCCATCCACTCCATCGGGCAGCAGTACATCGCTGATTCTTGCGCGAGCAATCCGCCGCAGCACCATGCGCGGAGAATTATGAATCCGCCGCCAGGTGCGAACGAGCGTCCAGACCAGGATACCCACGAGAGCCAGCGAGACAGCACTGATGATTAGCACGGGCGTTGATATGGTCGGCATCGATTTCGGAGCGTCGCGTCTGGGATACGGCGCCTGATTCTACCCCGCACCTGATCGATCGTCAGCGCCCCGGCGGCTCCTGGCGTCTCTCTCGAGTCGTCTCGCCCTCGCCAGGCTGTCCAGTGTCGACAACAGGAGGCCTGACCATATCAGGGAAAATGTCACGGCATGCGTGCTTGTAAACGGCTCATCGAAGACGAGAACTGCCAGCAGGAATGTGATCGTGGGGCCGAGATATTGAAACAGACCGACCACGTTGAGCGGTAGCCTCCGTGCCGCCATCGTGAACCAGATCAATGGCAGCATCGTGACGGGCCCGCCGGCAATCAACAGAAGATTGACATCCCAGCCAAGTTCCAGAAAAGCGCCGGCGCCGGCCCGGTGAAGCCATCCCAGGACGACCAGCGCGGGCAGCAGCAGGAACCCTGTCTCGATGACCAGCGCACCGACCACTGGAACCTCTGTCTGCTTTCTGACCAGCCCGTAGAACCCGAAACTGAATCCCAGGGTCAAGGCGATCCACGGGAAGCTACCGAGGCCGACCGCCAGATTCACGGTACCCAGTGTAGCCAGACCCACGGCGATCGCCCGGGCGGCGCTCATGCGCTCGTGGAGAATCGTGACACCAAGGAGCACGTTGACTATCGGATTGATGTAGTAACCCAGGCTCGCATGAAGCAACCGCTCAGACGTCACCGCGTAGATATATACGAGCCAGTTGACGGAAATCAGTAGCGAGCTGATCAGCAGGACCAGCATGGTGCTGCGGGACCGCAGGACGGCAACCAGTCGCTGCCAATCCCGCCTGGCCCACAGCACCAGCATACCGACAACGACCGTCCAGAGGATCCGATGGGCGAGTATGTCGATCGGCGCGACATCGACTAGGAGCTTGTAGTACAGCGGCGTAAAGCCCCAGAAGGCAAACGCCGCAACGGCGAAAACGGCACCGCGACGAATATCGCTATCCATCCCGTACTCTCGAGGTCAGTCCTCGAGACGAGCCCCGGCCGCGTTCACGGCGGAGACCCAGGCACTGCAAGATACTCCCTCGACATGGAAGGCTTCCGCCATGCATGCCTGGATCCCGGCTGCCCGCCCGGTCTCGCACCAGGCGAAGATGCTCGGGCCGCTGCCTGACAGGGACGCGCCCAACGCACCGTTGGCCATCGCCGCTGCCTGCACTCGTCGGAATCCGGGCACCAGACCGGCACGTTGCGGCTCAACGATCACGTCCTTGAGACATCGGCCGATCTGATCCAGATCAGATCGGAAACAGCCAGCGACGAACCCCGCGATCGCCTGGGTCTGACTGACGTGATCGGACAGAGAGACCTGCGCCGAGAGCATGTTGCGGGCAGACCGCGTGTAGACCTCCAGGTCCGGGTGCACGAATACGCAGACGACATCGGTCGGCACCGGAATCCTGGTGACATGCGGGTAGCCTTCTCCTTCACAAAGCACCAGACCTCCGAAGAGGCTGGGTGCCACGTTGTCAGCATGGAGGGCACCGCTGGCAGCCATTTCCCCCTCCAGCGCAAACCGCAGCCGTTCGTGGTCAGACAGGGCGAGCCCCCAAGCTTCGGCGGCCGCTGTGACGGCGGCGGCGGATGCCGCAGAGCCGCCCATCCCAGATCCCAGCGGGATGCCCTTCTCGAGCGTCAGCCGAGCACCCGCGCTGACCCCGCATTCCTGCTGAATCGCTGTGAGTGCCCGAAGAGCGGTGTTTGACGTTGTATCAGACGGCAGGTCTGTGGTCAGTCCGGTGATGGCGTCGAGCCGGATGTCCGGCTCCTCGGTGACGGTGAGCCTGACACGATCGCCGGCGAAATCGAGAGCGTGACCCAGTGCATCGAATCCGACGCCTACATTACCGACCGATGCCGGCGCGAATGCAGTTACGGTCGTGCCTGTGGCATTCATCAGGATCGTCGCCCAAAAAAAGACCCGCCCAACGGGCGGGACCGAATAGGCGACCCTCTCTGTTTGATTTTTCTTCTACCGAGGATCGCTAGTAGTGTTTGTGCCATGCGACACGTTTTGGTCGCAGGGGACGAAAACAATAGCCATTTTCTTGGCGCCGTGCAAGTTGGCAACCTACCTGCGGCAGTCCTCACAAGTCCCCGTTCTGCATCAGTCTATGGTAATTTGTGTAGTCCACACGTTGACGGACACGAACGATGAATCGGAACGATCAGGATGCCCGCCTCATGGCCGCCGAGTCCGCCGAGTCCATCGTGCCCGGTCCCGACCAATCGGCCGTCGAGATCGATCTCGACGATGCCGAGTGGTACCTGAACCGGGAACTCACCTGGCTGGAATTCAACCGGCGGGTACTCCACGAGGCTGAAGACAGCAGAAACCCGTTGTTGGAGCGGGTCAAGTTCCTGGCGATCCTGAGCTCGAATCTGGACGAGTTCTTCATGAAGCGTATAGGTGGACTGAAGCAGCAGATCGGAGCGGGCGTCCACGAGCTATCCGTGGATGGACGGACTCCCCTGGAGCAGATGAGCGCCTGTCATGAACTTGTCCGGGCGATCAAGCTGGAGCAGCGACGCGCCGGCAGGCGGCTGACCAGCCTGATGCGCCAGGAAGATATCAAGATATCCCTGTATCCAGAGCTGTCGCCAGAGCAACAGGCGGCTGTCCGCCAGTTCTACGTTGACAACATCTATCCGCTGATCTCGCCGATGGTCATGGATCCGGCGCATCCGTTTCCGTTCATATCAAATCTGTCATTGAATCTGCTCGTTACGATCAAACGTCCTGACGGCAAGGGCAAGGCGCTGGCCCGGATCAAGGTCCCTACGGGCGGAGGGATCCGGCGCTTCATCCAGATCGACGAGCAGACTCACTTCGTGCCACTGGAGAACGTGATCGCCCACAATCTGGACCTCCTGTTTCCCGGGGTAGAGATCGAGCGCTGGGACCTCTTCCGGGTAACGAGAAACGCGATTACCGAGCGTTCAGAAGAACAGGCCAACGACTTACTCGAGCTGATCGAGTCAGAGTTGCGGGACAGGAAGTTCGCGCCCATCGTCCGGCTGGAAGTGTCCAACGGAATGCCTGCCGTGCATCGTGGCATGCTGGCCGCAGAACTCGGTCTCGATGAGGACACCGATGTCTTCGAGGTCCACGGATTGATCCAGAAGCGCGATCTGTTCGAGATGGCCGCCGTAGACCGCCCCGATCTGCGTGATCCGACCCACCACCCTGTGGACAATGCCACGATCTTCGGCGAGCCGAACATATTTCACCTGATTCGCAGTCAGGGTCCGATTTTGCTGCAGCATCCATATGAGTCTTTCGCCACCACGGTAGAGCGCTTCGTTCGCGAAGCGGCCCGCGACCCGAAGGTACTGGCCATCAAGATGACGCTGTATCGGACAGCGGAGAAGTCCCGGATCGTGGACTATCTGATGGAGGCAGCACACAACGGCAAGCAGGTCATGGTGGCGGTTGAGCTCAAGGCGCGTTTCGACGAATCGGCCAATATCGCCTGGGCCAACCAGATGGAACAAAACGGCATCCATGTGTCCTATGGCGTCGTCGGCCTCAAGACTCACAGCAAAGTCGTCTTCGTGCTGCGCCGGGACTACAACGGACTACGCCGCTACGCGCACCTTGGAACCGGCAACTATCACTCCGGCACGGCGCGTATCTACAGCGACCTCGGCATGCTGACCTGCGACACGGTCATTGGTGAGGATCTGACGGAACTCTTCAACTTCCTGACTACCGGGTTCGTGCCGAACCGGGATTACAAGAAGTTGCTGCCGGCCCCGAAGCATCTGAAGAAAGGTCTGCTGGCGCGTATCCGACGCGAGATAGAACTGCACTCCGCAGAGAATTCCGGGCACATTCAGTTCAAGATGAATGCACTGGAGGACAAGGACGTGACCAGAGCGCTGTACGAGGCGTCTCAGGCGGGGGTCAAGATCGACCTCATCGTGAGAGACACCTGTCGCCTGCGGCCGGGCATCCCCGGGCTTTCCGAAAACGTCACGGTGATCAGCATCGTCGGACGCTTCCTGGAGCACACCCGTATCTTCTACTTCCGTAACGGCGGAGAAGAAGAGTACTTCATCGGCTCAGCCGACTGCATGCGGCGCAACCTCGAATCTAGAGTGGAGATCGTCGTACCGGTCGAGGCTCCGAAGCTGAGGAAGAGCCTGCGTGAGATCCTCAACATCCAGCTGGATGACCACCGCGCCGCCTGGGACATGCAGCCTGACGGTAGCTATATCCAGCGCAGGCCGGGACGGCGGCGCAACAAGGGCAGCTCACAGGACAAGATGCTGGCGCTTGCCGAGAAACGTCTGAAGGCCGCGACCAAGCTCGGCAAGAAGATTAAGACCAGCAACAAGCCGCGCAAGATAACCTGATCGAATCGTTCTAGAGATCCATCAGGAGATTGGCGTTGCGAGCCAGTTTGCGGCGCTCGCGCTCCGTCCCTGCCACAAGGCTTTGAAAGACTTCACGCAAGGCCTCGTCTCCTGCCTTGCCGGATGCGCGCTGGAAGGCATCCAGAAACTTGTCCGTAACCTCCATCGCGATCCCGGTGATCTCGTCGATATCCCAGGTTCTCTCCAGGGCCCGGCGCAGGCGTTGCCTGAGATCACGGATATCGTGTTCGAAATGAGTGTAGGCCTCCAGGGCGGAGTTCGGTGCATGCCGTTGAAAGTTCGCTACGCCGAAAGCGAGATCAGTGTGTCGCCCTCCGAGATAGTCCAGCAACATCCTTACCCGCGTGCTCTCCGCCGCAGCGGAACGATTGTGGTAGGTCAGCGCCATATCTTCATGGAACTTCTGAATCTGCTGCAGGATCACGCGAGTCTGTTCGAGCCTCATGGGTAGCGTTCCTGGAACCTGACAATCATCCGTTGTTCTCGCGACTCATATCCTCGAGTGCGCCGAGGACGTCGCGGAGCATGATCCGGCCAACGACACGATTGTGTTTCATGACCGGGAAAGCACGGTAATAGTAGTCTTTCCTGTTAATCAACATCCTCGCCACGTGCATGATGCTGTCGTCAACGTCGATAGTCTCGAATTCAGTCCTCATGACTTCCCGCACGTAGCCTCCGCCGGATCCATGATAGGAACCCTCGACCGCTCCTCGCAGGCAATCGATCTCCGATAGCACGCCGACGAGATTACCTGTCCGGTCGACGACCGGGCCGCCGGAAATGCCGTGTCTGACCATGAGGTCGGTCGCTTCCAGAACATCCATATCGGGTCGAAACGTCACGAACTTCCGGGACATGTAATCGCGAGCTGTATGTGCCATCGCTTGTCCTCTAGTTGTGTTGGTAGTGCGCGGTTACTCAGAGACCGAGACGTCTGGCCTCGGCCGCTCGTCTCCGCGGGCACGGTCGGCGGCAGGCGCCACCGCAGTCCGAATCCATACCGGATACTCGATTCAGACCCCCGCAGCTGCCCTCGATACGGCGGCCCGACAACACCAGGCCCAGGGCCATGCCCGATACAGCCAGCAGGAAGATGACGAACGTGAGCATGAAAGTTGTCATCAGACAGGCGCCCTATCGCTGCCATGCGTCATCATCGCCTAGCCACCGAAATCGTCGAGCAGGATATTTTCCTTCTCGACGCCCAGGTCATTGAGCATCTGCAGGACGGCCTTGGTCATCATCGGCGGCCCGCAGATGTAGTATTCGCAATCTTCCGGCGCCGGATGATCCCGCAGGTAGTTCTCGTAGAGGACCTCATGGATGAACCCTGTGTAGCCCGTCCACTCGTCCTCCGGTAGCGGGTCGGACAGCGCAACGTGCCACTGGAAATTATCGTTGTTCTCAGCCAGGCCATCGAAGTCCTCGATGTAGAACATCTCCCGCTTGCTTCGGGCCCCGTACCAATAGGTCATCTTGCGCTTGCTGTGCAGGCGTTTGAGTTGGTCGAATATGTGGGCCCGCATCGGCGCCATTCCGGCCCCGCCGCCGATGAAGACCATCTCGGCATCGGTATCCTTGGCAAAGAATTCACCGAAGGGACCCGACACCCAGACCTTGTCGCCGGGCTTGAGGCTGTAGATAAAGCTGGACATGACGCCGGGCGGCACGTCGGGCATCTGCGGCGGCGGCGTGGCGATACGCACGTTCAACATGACGAGGTCCCTCTCCTCGGGATAGTTCGCCATGGAGTAAGCACGCACGACGGTCTCGTCACATTGAGAGATGTAACGGAACAGGTCGAATCGATCCCAGTCGTCACGGAACCTATCAGGGATCTCGAAGTCTGCATAGCTGATCCTGTGCGCCGGGCACTCGATCTGGATGTAACCCCCTGCCCGGAAATTCAGGTGTTCTCCCTGCGGCAGTTCCAGCACCAGTTCCTTGATAAAGGTCGCCACGCAGTCGTTTGAGCGCACGGTGCACTCGATGCGTTTGACGCCAAAGACTTCCCGCGGGACTTCGATCGTCATGTCGTTCTTGACAACGACCTGACAGGAGAGCCGGTCTCCGCGCGCCGCCTCGCGCTTGTTGATAACTGAGGTCTCGGTCGGAAGTATGACCCCGCCACCGTCCAGGACCTTGACCCTGCACTGACCGCAGGTGCCGCCCCCGCCGCAGGCCGAAGCGACGAACAGTTTTGCGTCCGCCAGGGCTCCCAAGAGCTTCGAGCCGACATTGGCGTTGATGGTGCGCTCCTCGTTGACGAGGATGTCCACTGATCCTGTCGCGACCAGCCTGGATCGGGCCGCAAGAATGACTCCGACCAGCGCCAGAACGATGCCGGTGAACATCACGACCCCGAGAATGATTGTCAGCATGGGTGCTCGATCCGTTGTCGAATTACTTGATCACAGCTGGATGCCGGAGAATGCCATGAACGCCATGGACATCAGGCCGACGGTGATGAAAGTGATCCCCAGGCCCTGAAGCCCGTCCGGTACGTCGCTGTACTTCAATTTCTCCCTTATGCCGGCGAGAGCCACGATCGCAAGTGCGAAGCCGATCCCGCTGCCAATGCCAAAAACGACGCTTTCGCCGAACCCGTAACCGCGTTCCACCATAAACAGAGATCCACCCAGGATGGCGCAGTTGACCGTTATGAGCGGCAGGAATATGCCGAGCGCGTGATAGAGCGCCGGGAAGAATCGATCCAGCGCCATCTCGAGAATCTGCACCATGGCGGCGATAACGCCGATATAAGTGATCAGCCCAAGGAAACTCAGATCCACCTCCGGTAAGCCGGCCCAGCCCAACGCCCCTTCCTTGAGGAGATAGTTGAAGATGAGGTTGTTGGCCGGCACCGTGATCGCCTGCACGACCACAACCGCAATGCCGAGACCCAGCGCCGTCTCGACCTTCTTCGAGACCGCCAGGAACGTGCACATGCCGAGGAAAAACGCCAGAGCGAGATTCTCGATAAATATCGAGCGGACCAGCAGGCTCAGATAGGCTTCCATCAGATAGCCTCCGTCCTGTGGACGACCCGGATCTGATATTCACGTTTCTCTACCTGGGCCGGTTTCCAGGCGCGGATCGCCCAGATAATCAGTCCGATCAGGAAGAATGCGCTCGGGGCCAGCAGCATCAGCCCGTTCGGGACGTACCAGCCGCCCTCGGTAACCAGCGGCATCACCTCTATCCCGAAGAGCTTTCCGGACCCGAACAGCTCACGCAAGAACGCCACAATAAGCAGGATCGCGCTGTAGCCAATGCCATGCCCCACTCCGTCAAGGATACTGGGCCAGGGCTTGTTGTTGGACGCGAACGCTTCCGCCCGACCGAGGACGATGCAATTGGTGATGATCAGTCCCACGAAAACCGAGAGCTGTTTGCTGATCTCGTAGGCGTAGGCTTTCAGCACCTGATCGACGAGGATGACCAAAGACGCGATGATCGTCATCTGGACGATGATGCGAATGTTGGTCGGCATGTGATTGCGAATCAGGCTGACGGAGAGGTTGGACAATGCCAGAACGAAGATAACGGCAAGACACATGACGAACGACGTGGATAGCTGGGTCGTTACGGCAAGTGCCGAGCAGATGCCGAGCACCTGAAGCGCGATCGGATTATTGTCGACCACCGGCTCGAAGAGTATCTGCTTGTTGCTGCTCATACCGTTTCACCCTGCTCCTGCAACCACGCCAGGAACGGACCGAATCCGTCGTCTCCGAACCAGTACTGAATCGCATTGTTGACGCCGTTGACGGTAAGAGTGGCGCCGGAGATCCCGTCCACCTGATGTATGGCGCCGGGCGACCCGGGAACGGGCGTGCCCCTGATTGCACGGAGACGAGGTTCACCTTCGTCATCGAAGACCTGCCTGCCGACCCAACGGGATTGCCAGCGCGGGTTGTTGATTTCACCACCCAGCCCCGGTGTTTCGCCATCCTCGTAGAACGTCAGACCACTGACCGTGCGCGCGTCGCCCTCCAGGGCCAGAAAACCGTACATCGTCGACCACAATCCATAACCATGGATCGGAACAATGATGGTCTCTATCGCACTGCCGTCCCGGATCAGATAGACGGGCGCGTAACGGGCCCGTCGCTGGATACCGGCGACATCCTGATCCGGTGGTACCGCGTCGCTAAGCGACGGGTCCTTGGCTGCCTTGCGCTGATCATAGGTATCGGCATCCATGCCCTCGGCAAAACGGCCGGCATCGAGGTCGACCACGCGTCTCTCGACCTGTTCGAACAGCACATCCACGTCGCCGCCCTCTTCCATCAGGCCGGCCACCCTCAGTATCTGCACCTGGCGTGCCACCATCGCGTTGCGCAACTGCATCGGCTTGAGCGCCACCGCCGTTGTGGAAACGACTATCGAGCAGACCAGACATAGCCCGATCGCGACGACAAGCGTCTTGGCGACGCTGTCATTCGGCAGCGAACTGAACCAGCCCTTGCGAGCGTTCTCATCCGGCATTGCGTTTGATCCTTCTGCGCACGTTCGCCTGGATGACGAAGTAATCGATGATGGGTGCGAAGACATTGGCGAACAGAATCGCCAGCATCATGCCCTCCGGATACGCCGGGTTGACTACCCTGATCAGGACGCACATGACCCCGATCAGCGCTCCATACCAGATCTTGCCGACCGCGGTCATGGAAGCCGACACCGGGTCCGTCGCCATGTACACCATACCGAAAGCGAATCCGCCAAGGACAAGATGCCAGTACCAGTTCATGGCAAACATGGGGTTCGTGTCACTGCCGATAACATTGAACAGCCCGGAGAGCAGGAACATGCCCAGGAAGACTCCGAACATGATCCGCCAGGACGCCACACGCGTGTAGATCAGGAATACCCCACCAAGCAAACACATCAGCGTCGACTCTGCCCCGATCGTGCCCTGGATTGTGCCGAGAAATGCATCCATCCAGCTGGTACCGCTGGCCAGCATCGCCTGAGTGCCGCCCTCCGCGGCCTCTGCCAGGGGTGTCGCCCCGGTGAATCCGTCGACGGCGGTCCAGACCGAGTTACCTGAATTCTGCGCCGGATAAGCGAAAAACAGGAAGGCCCGGCCGACGAGCGCCGGGTTCAGGAAATTCTTGCCGGTGCCACCGAAAACTTCCTTGCCGATCACCACAGCAAAGCTGATCCCGAGTGCAACCTGCCAGAGCGGGATCGTCGGCGGCAGGATGAGCGCGTAAAGCAGCGACGTGACGAAGAACCCTTCGTTGACCTCGTGGTTGCGCACGATCGCAAACAGCACTTCCCAGAATCCGCCGGCCGCCATCGTCACGAGGTAGACGGGCAGGAAATACAGGAATCCGTGCCAGAAACAAGCCGCGATGCTGCCAGGGTCATAACCGACGCCAAAACCCTCGAGAACGTCTCCCCTCCAGCTGTCGACGCCGGCCACACCCATCTCGAGCATGGCCGTATTGGCCTGCAGCCCGATGTTGTACATACCGACGAGCGCTACGGGCATCGCGGCCAGGAATACGTAGATCATCACTCTCTTGAGATCGATCCCGTCCCGCACATGGGGCGCGCTGCGGGTCACATCCGAGGGCGAGTAGAAGATCGTATCGACCATCTCGTAGATGGCCTCGAATTTGTGCAGCCGACCACCCTTCGAGAAGATGGGCTCGATACTGTCGAGCATTTTCCTGAGCCGCGACATCAGCCTTCCTTCTCGATCTGCTCAAGATTCTCGCGCAGGATCGGGCCGAAATCGTACTTGCCCGGACAGACGTAGGTGCAGAGTGCGAGATCCTCCTCGTCCAGTTCCAGGCAACCGAGTTTCTGGGCCATGTCTGTGTCACGCACCAGGATCGCTCTCAGCAACTGGGTCGCGAGGATGTCCAGGGGCATCACGCGCTCATAGGAACCTATCGGCACCATGGCTCGGGGGCTGCCGTTCTGCGAGGTGTTGATATCGTACTCCCCTGGTCGGAACAGGCTGGAGATGAACACGTTGGTTACGGAGTACTTCTTGTGACCGGGACGGATCCAGCCAAGGAACTCCCGTTCCGTCGGCTCATAGAGGGCGGAAATCTGGCCATGGTATCGACCCAGGTAGGCCGCCCAACCGGCCGCGCGAAAGCCGGACAGAACCGGGCCGGATAGCACCCTGATCTTGCCGGGTTTCAGGTAAGGTTCGATGATCGGTGCCACCGCAGCACCGATTCGGGTCCTCACAAGTCGCGGCTGATTCACCGGCGGCCCGCCGACGGCGACGATCCTTTCCGAACTCAAGCGGCCGGTCGTGAATAGCCTGCCGATGGCGATGACGTCCTGAACGCCCACATGCCAGACGGTCCGCGTGGCACCCACCGGGTGCAGGAAGTGTATGTGCGTGCCCGGCAGTCCGGCCGGATGCGGCCCTTCGAATTCCTGTACCTGGAGTCTCTCGATCTCCGGTACAGGAATCTCCGCTGCAGGCGCCTTGCACACGAAAAGCGGTCCTTCCGTCAACTCCGCCACGATCGTCAGACCGTTGACGAAATCGTCCTTTGCCTGGGCGATGATAGCCTGGGGATCCGCCGCCAGGGGATTGGTGTCCATGGCGGTGACGAAAATCGCCGCGGGATCGGAGTCAGGTCTCGGCACCTTGCTGTAAGGCCGGGTCCGAAAGGACGTCCACAACCCTGAGGCCAGCAGCTCCGACACGACGTCTCCACGGCTGATGCTGTAAAGGCGATCGGCCGGCCACTGCCGAAATGTCTGCTCCTCCTCGTGCTCGTCGACGTTGATATTCACCGACTGAAGAACGCGGCGGGCCCCTCTCCTGATCTTGCGGATGGTGCCACCCGCCGGGGCGACCACCGCCACATCCGGGTTCGTCTTGTCCGTGAACAGTGGCTGACCGAGCCTGACGCGGTCGCCTTCCTGGACCAGCATCGTCGGCTTGAGTCCCACGTAATCGCGACCCAGGACCGCCACCCGATCCACGACCGGCCCATCCACGATTGCTTGGTCCGGCACTCCCGAGACTGGGAGATTCAGGCCACGCTTTATTCTTGTTCTCATGTGTCGGGCTGTCCTTCCGAGCCGGCCGACCAAAGCATTCGATTGCGGAGCCGTCGCGACCGCCGCCGGTCCCCATCCCGAAGTAAGCTGCGACGCAATCAAGTATTACCGGGATTCTAGCGAACCTGGGCACACCTTGCCTAGCGATGTCCGTATCCGCTGCGGGAGTCCGCATTCACCCCAGTGGATCAAGGTACTGCAGATGTATGTAAGCCCGAATTGATCCCGGTCAATGCGGTTGCTGCAGCTACGTGGTATCCATACACAACGTTCCCTCTACAACAACAAGAACAGGGAGCCGCGTGACCCGCCCCTGTGGCGGGTCATGTTTTGTCCGGCGAGTAGAAATCCACCAGGACCGGCACCCACTGCTATGCTCGAGTGAGGACAGACTCAATCGGGGGAGAGATGAGCGTACGCATCGATCGGCAGGGCCCGGTCACAACCGTCTTGATCGAACGCCCGGAGCACAGAAACGCCGTAGATCCAGAAACCGCAAGAGCGCTGCACAGAGCGTTCGTGCGCTTCGAGCGGGACACGGAGGCACGCGTCGCTGTCCTGACCGGTGCGGAGGGCGCATTCTGTGCCGGCTTCGACCTCAAAGCGCTCGCGACGGGCCAACGGGAGTGGCTGAGCGAGTTGCATTTCGTCGACGACCCGCGCGACCCGCCGCTGGGACCCATGGGCCCCAGTCGCCTGTCTCTGTCCAAGCCGGTCATCGCCGCCGTCAACGGCCCTGCGGTCGCGGGCGGGATGGAACTGGCACTGTGGTGCGACTTCCGCGTGATGGAGGAACAGGCGTTCATGGGTGTTTTCTGCCGGCGCTGGGGCGTCCCGCTGGTGGATGGCGGCACGGTCAGGCTGCCGCGTGTCGTCGGCATGGGTCGAGCCATGGAGCTGATCCTCACCGGGCGGCAGGTCGAGGCGGATGAATGTCTGCGTATCGGACTGTGCGAATACGTAGTGGCCGCCGGCGAAGCACGTCGCACGGCCGAATCCCTGGCCCGGGAGATTGCCCGATTCCCGAACCACTGCATGCTTGCGGACCGGCGATCGGTGCTGGCGCAGCAGGGCTTGCCCGTCAACGATGCGCTCCAGGTCGAGTATCGCAACGGCATCCCGGCGATAGGCGCGGAAGGCATCGAGGGTGCCAATCGGTTCGTCGATGGCCTGGGACGCCACGGAGACTTCGAGGAGATCTGACCCGGGCCGGCGCACTCGTTTGAGCTGCCTTTCCGTCGACGCAGGTCGACCCGAAGCTCGAGACCGTCCGGTCCGACCCGGCATTCATCGACATGATTGAGGCAGCCCGGCAGGCCGTGCGCCAACCGACGTTGCAGTCGGTCAACTGAAATTGAGCGCCGTCTGCTAGAGATCCTGCTCCCAGCGGACGTAGGGCACCCGTCCGAACACGTCGTGCTGATTGCTGTCGAAGAAGTCGTCGTCGTGGGGCGGGTCACGATCGAACACGTTGCGCGCGCCTACCGTCAGCTGTGCATTCCACGGCAACGAGTAGCTCAGCTGGGCGTCCCAGGTGGTCCATGAGGACAAGTGCAGATCCGGATCGCCGGCGGAGGGTTCGCCCTTCTGGTCGGCAATATAGTTACCCACGATGGTGGCCGAGTAGTCCCCCAGGGACCAGTTCAGACTCAGCCAGGCCCTGTCCTCAGGGAATCCCACCTTGCCCTCGACACTCTCGGAACTGTTCTGATCGGACGTACTGGGCTGCTTGAATTCGATGACATGGGTCCACTGGAAGCGGGTCGACAGGTCGCCGAAACGTCCCACGCTGAAGCTATAGTTGATGTCGGTGTCTATGCCACTGGTCTCGATCTTGACTCGGTTGACCAATGGCACGAATACATCGGTCGGGAATCCACTAAGGCCGCGGGTGACATCACCGACCATGGTGCCGGTAGCCCCGGCCTGACGCAGGCTGAATTCTTCGTCGAATGCCTCCTGGGCGATCGCAATGTCGACCGAATTGTCGACTTCGATGTTGTAGTAGTCGACGTTGATCGCCAGTTGCTGCAGTGGGTTCCAGATAAACCCGGCGGACCAGCTGGTGGACTCCTCAGGATCCAGGTCCCGGTTACCGGAGGTCGTCGCGAAGAAGCCTTCGCTCAGACACGGATGGCCCTCCGGCAGCTGGTCCAGGGGCACGTTGGACCGTCCGTCGTCGTCCGTGTCCTCCGGCGTCATCGAGCACTGCCAGGAATCGATGGCCTCGCCGAACGCCTGGTCAAGCGAAGAATACAAATCGGACAGACTGGGGGCTTCGAAACCGGTCCCGTAGCTGGCGCGCAGCAGGAGCGAATCGATAGGCCTGAACGCCAGGCTGGCCTTGGGATTCACCGTCGTGCCGAAGTCGTTGTAGTCGTCGTAGCGGCCGGCCAGGTTCAGCTCCAGGCTGCCGAAGAGCGGGATGACGGTTTCCGCGAATAACGATTTGACCACCCGGGCCCCGGAGATATCGCTGTTCGCAGCAGAGCCGGTGATATTGCCGGAGTTGGTCTGCTGGTCCCATTCCTGGCCGTAGTCCTCGTCCCGGTACTCCAGGCCCAGCGCCACGGGCATGGCCCCGCTCGGGAGTTGCGCCAGGTCGAAATTGACCTGCCCGTCAAAGCCCGTGATGCGGGTGCGGCTGTTGCGGCTGATTGTCGTCGCCGCGGCCCCGGCCGCCGCGGCCGCATCCGCCACCGAAGAATTATTGACCGCGAATATATCCAGCTCACCCGAGCTGACCTGCTCGTCCAGCGCCGACAACAACAGGTAGCCGGAGCCGGCGTCATCACTGGTCTGCTGGCTCCACTGCACGCCGATGTCCCAGTCCATACCGCCGAGCCAATCCGTAGTCCCCTGCACGCCGGCCAGGTAATCAATCAGTACGTCCTCAATGGGACTGTCGCGGAATCCACCGGGCAGGTTGCGGTAGAAGTAGGAGAGGTCGAAGGGTCCGGCGATGGTGGTATCGGCCACCCCGTCGCCGTCCGCGTCCACCTCCACCGACTGACCTCCGAACGGATCGCCTTCGGCATTGGTGGGATTCGCCGGATCGGTGGGGTTGTTGGCGTCGCCGGCCAGGATAAACTGGGGCGGCGTGACGGGCGTCGCCGCAAAGCGGCCGAAGGAATCATTATGGCTGAACAGCCCGCGGGCGAAGACGCGGGTGCTGTCGGTCACATCGTAATTGGCGTTGACGAAAAAGCTCTTGGTATCGTTGTCCGCCGTCACCGCCGCCGTCCGCGCGTAGTTGTATTGGCAGACTGTCCCCCAGGGCCGCGCGCCACGCACTGAATCCGGGAAGCGTTCGTCCGTATTCAGCTCCTGCGGGCAACGCGGGTCCGGAAATCCGCCGACCGGGATAAACTGGCCGGTCGGATTGCGTGGATCGTCGGGCAGCAGGTACGCGAAATAGGTGGCCGGGTAGCCGAAGCTGCTCAGCCCGGTGGCGGTAAAGCTGCGGTCGCCGGCGAAAACGACATCCCGCTGGGTCGAGTCGAAGGCGAAGGTGACGTTGCCGCGAGCGCCGCTGACACCGCCGGTGATGTTGTACTGGTCTTCGTCGCCACCGCCCTGGTTCGGTCGCGACAGCCGCGCTCCCAGCTGCAGGCCCTCGTAATCCTCACGCAGGATGATGTTGACCACGCCGGCGATGGCGTCGGTACCGTAGATGGCCGACGCACCGTCACGGAGGATCTCGATACGCTCCACCGCCGCAAACGGGATGACGGTCAGATTCTGCGCCTGGCCTGATTCCAGCGGCGACCCGGCCATGCGGCGACCGTTCAGCAGCACCAGCGTCTTTTCCGGTCCCAGGCCACGCAGGCTGACGAAATTCTGCGACTGCGCGTCGCTTCCGGAACGCTGCTGGAATGAGCCGAATGTGTTGAGCGTCGTGGACCTCAGGACATCGGCGATGGAGAGATCACCCGACGCATCGATCTGCTCGCGGTCGATGACGGTGATCGGTTGCGGGCCTTCCAGGTCCACGCGCTTGATGCGGCTGCCGGTGACGGTGACTTTCTGCTGGACCGCGACGTCGTCCTGGGCGACGACGGCGGTGAATCCGAGGGTCGCACCGGCTCCTGCCGTCAATGCAGCCTTCACAGCTCGCCTGAGTAATTGCTCTGTCTCCACTGCGAACTCCCCCTACGCCCCCCGGCAGAGCGCGACGCAAGAATTCGACTGAAATTATCCGAGACTCTGACCCACAAGCCTCGCCAGCCCGAGCGCGCGCGTTCGACTGACAATAACGGATATGCATCGTACGATGCATATTGCGGCGCACCATCAGAGACTAACTTGCAGGAGGCGGTCGCCAGCCCTGTGCCGGTGGATCCGAATGACTCAGGCTACCCCGGATTGTCAAAGAAACCCGAAACCGCCACCGCAGGGAATGATCGGCAAGCGGCCAGGTCAGCCTTGAGAAAGCCGCCTGCCCGAGCGGGATGGGGACTTCGATTGGTGCCAGATTAGCTCTCGGGGGTCAGCACCTAGAGCTCCTGCTCCCACTGGATGTAGGGGACGCGCCCGAATACATCGTGCTGGTAGTTGTCATATAAACCGCCGGAATCAGGAGGATCCTTGTCCAGCACGTTCCGGGCGCCAACCGTGATCTGTCCATTCCAGGGCGTCGCGTAGCTGAGCTGGACATCCCAGACCGTCGAAGAAGCCAGGTAGCACTCGTCATCGTCAGGCGCGCAGAATACTGCACCTGACTGTCGAGCAACATAGTTGCCGACGACGGTGGCCGAGTAGTCACCCATGTTCCAGGCTAACGTCAGCTGCCCCCTGTCTTTCGGAAAAAAAAGATCCCCGTCCTCTTTCCTCGTCCGAGTGGGATCGTCGACGTCTGATTGCTCGAAGTTCAACACGTGGGTCCAGTTCAGCGTCGTGTTCAGGTCGCCGAACCGCCCCATGGACAGTCCATAGGACAGATCGAAGTCCAGGCCGTCCGTTTTCTTCGTCGCAATGTTCGTGACCCGGCTCTCGACACTCTGGAGCCGGCCACCGGCCCTGCGGATGACGTCCCCGACGATGGGACCAGTCTCGCCTGCCTGTCTGAGTTGGAACTCCTGGTCCAGCTTCTGCTGGAAAGTCAGGGTGTCAACCTCGGCATCGACGTCGATGTTGTAATAGTCCAGCGACAGGGACAGCTCCTGGAGAGGGTTCCAGACAAAACCCACGTTCCACTGTTCGGATTCTGTCGGATCAAGGTCCCGATTACCCCCGCGGACCGCGATGAACGGATTGGACCCCGCAGAATCTCTGCAGGGATGGCCGAAGGGAAGATCGTCTGTGTCATCCACCGTATCGGCCCGGCCATCCCCGGTGGAGTCCTCGGGCGTGAGGGAGCATTGGTAGGTATCGACGACGCCGGAACTTGGACGGGTGGTCGTCGCCGCATAGAGGTCCGGCAGATCCGGCGCCTGGAAGCCGCGTCCGTAGCTCGCCCGCATCAACAGCACATCGAGCGGCCGAAACGCGATACTGGCTTTCGGATTGAAAGTGGTGCCGAAGTCGTTGTAGTCATCGTAACGGCCGGCGAGATTTAGCTCGACGCTACTCAGAACGGGAATCGCGGTCTCGGCAAACAGAGACTTGACTGTCCGGGCGGCGGACAAGGGGACAACCTGCCCTACAGCGCCGAGCGATCCACCGGCCTTGGTCTGATCGTCGAAGAACTGATCGAATTCCTCGTCACGATAGTCGAAACCCAAGGCCACCGGGACCGGCCCGTTATTTAGTTGGAAGGCATCGAAACTGATTTGCCCGTCAGCACCGGCGATTCGGAACCGTGTGTCCTGTACCTCGGTGAAGCTGATCCCGCCCGCCTGTTCCTCGATAGTCTCTTGAGAGGCATCGGAGACGCCGAAGATGTCCAGCTCACCTCTCGCGATCGCGTCGTTCAGCGACGAACCCAGGATGAAGCCTACACCGCCCGCGTTGGAAGTCTGCTGGCTCCACTGCGCGGCCAGTTGCCAGTCCATGCCGCCGAGCCAGTCGACGGAGCCCTGAACTCCGGCTATGTAGTCGAGAAGGTCGTCCTCGAAGTTGCTATCACGGGGCCCGGTGGGAACGTTCCGGTATAGCACGGACAGATCGAAGGGGCCTTCGACCTCGAAGTCGTTGACGTCATCATCGTCGAAGTCGAACCCGAACCGCTGCCCCGAGAAGGCGTCGCCGAGGGCATTGGTAGGATTATCCGGATTGGTCGGGTTGTTCGCGTCATCCTTGCCCCACTGGACACCGAATACCGGCGCGGGCGCAAAGCGGCCGAACGACTCATTGTGCGTAAAAAGTCCCTGCGCAAAGAACGACGTTCGCTCAGTAATGTCATAGTTGGCATTGACGAAGAAGCTCTTGGCATCATTGCCGGCCTCGGTAGCCGACACCGAACTGTAGTTGTAGCGGCAGATACCTTGGCCATCCGGGGTGCCGAAGTCCGCCACGAGTGAGTTGGGAAAATCCGGATCGCTGTCGAGTTCGGTTGGACATCGCGGGTCCGGGAAGATGCCCAGCGGAAAAAACTGCCCGGTGGGATTTCGCGGGTCTTCCGTGGAGAGGAAAGCGAAATACGATCCTGGATAACCGGCGGAACTCGTGCTTTCGGAAGAAAAGCCCCGATCTCCGTCGAAGACGATGTCGCGGCGCTCGTTGTTCAGTGCAAAGGTAAGATTGCCGCGTGCGCCACTGACACCACCGGTGATGCTGTAAGAGTCCTCGTCGCCGCCCGTCTGTGTCGGGCGCCCCCACTTGGCCGAAAGATGCATGCCCTCGTAATCCTCGCGCAGGATTACATTGACCACGCCGGCGATCGCATCGGTACCGTAGATCGCCGACGCGCCATCTCGAAGAATCTCGATCCGCTCCACGGCCGCCATCGGAATCATGGTGAGATTCTGGGCGGCACCGGCCTCCGTGGGCGCGCCGGCCATGCGTCGACCATTCACGAGGATCAGCGTCTTGTCCGGACCCAGTCCGCGCAGATCGATCGTATTGACGCTCTGCGAGGTACTGCCGGAGCTTTGCCGGAATGACCCAAAGGTGTTGTACGTAGTCTTGCGGACGACGTCCGCGACGGTCAGGTTGCCCGACCGGTCGATGGCCTCCCGGTCGATGACGGTGACCGGCTGCGGCCCCTCGAAGTCCACCCGCTTGATACGGCTGCCCGTGACGGTGATCTTTTGCTGGACGGCCACGTCATCCTGGGCGGCTACCCCCGGGATATAGACCGCCAGTCCCGTGCTGGCCGCAAGCGCCGTTCGTATCGCTGACGCGAGACGTCCCTTCCCATCCATACCGACTCCCCTGCCACTACCGTGTGACGCCGGTGACTCAACGAGCCTTGGTTCTCCTGCGTCGCGCAGGACCACAGCCCTGTTACTGACCCGTGCCGGCAAACTAGCGCATACATCGAATCTTTACATGCTGCATCGCAACAGCAGCACCTGATCTCACCGTTAATCAGGCGCCCTCCCCACCGCTGGTCGCGGTCATCACTCGCCTTGTCGAGAAAGGCCGGTCTGCAGGGAGAAAAACACGCGGTCGGGGGTCAAGCTAATGACCGTACGAACGAAAGAACGCGTTTACACGCTTGGGAGCACCCTCATGAAGCGACACCCTGTTTATGTCATTGCCGGCTCCGTCGCGGCAGTCATCAGCCTGAGTCTCGCCGCGATCGGCGTCTCGCAGGCCGAAGTCTTTCTCGATGCCTACACCAAGGCTCAACCCGTTATCGACAAGGCAGTCAGTGCCTATGGCGGGCCCGAGAAGATCGGGGCCATCGATACATTCCACGTACTAGAGAAAACCAAGATCCAGCAACGCTATCAGAGCCGTCGTCTGGGACCACCCTTCGACGTCGTAGAGGGCTCCACCGACATCGCCTTCGACCGTACAAGCGGAAACTTCCGGGCCAGCTTTGGCGGACCGTTCCCGACCATGCAGATCGTCCGGGGCGAGGACAGCCAGCAGATAGACCTGACCCGGATGGTCTCGACGCCTGCGGGAGCGCCTATCGACCAGAACACTCATTTCATCAACCGCATCGTGCCCGCACTGCTGGCCAACAAGCTCTACCAGCGCGCCCAGAATGTCACCTGGGCCGGTCAGTCGCGGATCGATGACCGTCTCAACGACGTACTCTCAATCGCTTGGGACACCGGTCAGGTGTACATGGTGCACGTGGACAGCGTGACCGGTCTCATCCGTCGCTACGATATCCTGGCGAATGATTTCGTCGCCGGTGACACGATTGCGGAGAGCTATTTCGATGAATACGAGACGGTCGACGGGATTCCGACCCCGATGCATCGCTGGCAACGGATAGGCGGCCAGCGGACCTATGATGCATACGTCCAGCAGATCAGCTTCAACGGCGATGTGGCGTCACAGTTCGATATCCCGGACGGCGTGGTCGCCGTCGACGCCGCCCCGCCGGCTGCCTCCGATCTCCGCGAACTCGCCGCCGGAGTCTGGATCGGTAACGGCGGATACCAGAATCTCTATGTCGACATGGGCGACTACCTGTTGTCGGTGGATGCCGGCGGCGGGACCGCTACGGTGAAGGGCGATCTGGCTCAACTGGAAAGCCTGACCGGGGGCAAACCACTGCGCTACTCCGTGATCACCCATCATCACAGCGACCACACTGCTGGTGCTGACGCGCTGGCCGCCGCTGGCACGACATTCATCACGACGGCCGATAGTCGTGACTATCTGACCGGCATCATCCGGTCGCGACCCACGGCCGGCGCCAACGCCACAACGGTCGAACCCGTGACGCCGAAGTTCCAGACGGTCAAGGACCGCGACACAGTCGAGTCGGCGACACGCCGGGTCGAGATCTACCGGGTGCCGAACGCACATGCGGAAGACTACTTCATCGTGTATCTGCCGGCCGAAAAGCTCATCTTCGGCGCCGACGTATTCAACTTCCCGGCGAACGGCCCGGTAGGCCCGGCGAACGAGAACTTCCAGACATTCTGGGACAACTTCTCGAAACTGGGGCTGGAGGTCGAAACCGTAGCCAACGCGCATGGCCGCCTCGGTACCGGCGAGGAACTGCGTGACCGTGCGGGGAGCCGCATGGCCTCGCGTTGACCAGCGCTTAACTTTTCTTTGACCAGCATGCGCGGGCGGCCCTGGCCGCCCGCGTTACTCTCCGAGCCTGGCGGCGGATGTTCTGATGTGTATTTGTCTGGCCCGGCATCCACACCGATAATGACGCGTCCGGCGGCGTTTCCGCCCTGCCGATCTACGACGGAGCAGAGCATGCGACGGTTATCTATTCTTCTGATGTTGACGGCGAGTGCGGCGGTAGCCGACGAAGGCATGTGGACGCCGGACAACTTCCCGTCGGCGGCGATCAAGGACAAGTACGGCGTCGAGATCGACCAGGCATGGCTCGATCATGCGCGACTCTCCACGGTCCGCCTGAGCATGCCATCCGGCGGCTGCACGGGATCTTTCGTCTCGCCGAACGGATTGATCCTCACGAACCGGCACTGCGTCGATGCCTGCGTCGCTGAACATACCAGCGAGGAATACAACGCCTGGGAAGAGGGTCACTACGCAAAACATCCGGGCGAAGAGTTGCGCTGCTCGGCAACCAATGTGGAGTTCCTCCACGATCTGGAAGATGTGACGACCATGGTGCATGAAGCCACCAGCGGTCTGGGTGAAGTCGAAGCCAACAACGTCCGCAAACAGACCCTGACCCGCCTCGAACAGTCATGCGAGGAAGCCTCGGAAGGCCGGTTCAAGTGTCAGGCCGTCTCGCTGTACAACGGCGGGCAACACTTTCTCTACACCTACCGGCGCTACGACGACATCCGCCTGGTCTTCGCACCCGACGTCGAGATTGGAACGTTTGGCGGCGACCCGGATAATTTCAATTTCCCGAGATGGACGCTGGACATGTCATTCCTGCGCGCCTACGAGGAAGGGCAGCCCATCGCGAGTCCGGACTATCTCAAGTGGCGTGCCGCGGGCGCCGACGAAGGTGAGGCGGTTTTCATAACCGGCCATCCGGGCTCCACTCAACGGCAGCTCACGGTCGCCCAGTACGAGTTCCTGCGCAACGTCACGCTGCCCAACTGGCTGCTCCGCTATGTGGAATTGCGCGGCCGATACCGGCAATTCGCCTCACAGGACGAGGAGGCCTACCGGATCGTGCAGGACAAGCTCAAGCTGATAGAGAACTCGATCAAGATACGTCGCAATGAGCTGCGGGCACTCCTGGATGATGAGCAGATGGCGCGCAAGAAACGACAGGAAGCGGCGCTGCGCGAGGCCGTCACTTCAGACTCGGCGCTGGCATCCACCATCTACGCATGGCACCAGATCGAACGGGCACAGCAGGACTATCTGACGTTCCTGGAGCCCTATATCCTCGTCGAGGGCCGCGGCGGCCTTCAGGGCAGCTTGCTGGGTTTTGGTCGGATACTGGTGCGTGCCGCAGAGGAACGCGACAAGCCGAACGAGAAGCGCCTGAGAGGCTACACCGAGTCCAGCCTGCCCGGGCTGGAGCAGTTTGTGCTGTCACAAGCCCCTGTCCATCCTCGCATAGAGGAACTAGAGATCGCCTTCGGCCTGGAAAAGCTTCAGGAATGGCTCGGTCACGACGACCCGCTGGTGCGCAAGGCGTTAGGCAACGAGTCGCCCCGCTCCATGGCAGCGCGGCTTGTCCGGGAGACCGGGCTGGCTGACCCGGAAGTACGCAGAAAGCTCTGGGAGGGCGGGGCCAAGGCCGTCAGGAAGTCCAAAGACCCGGTGATCCGCTTGATGCGTGCGCTGGAAGCTGATTCACGAGCATTGCTCACGCGTTACCAGGACGAGTATCAGGCTCCGATCGCGGAGGCCCAGGAACGCCTGGCCGCGGCCCGCTTCGCGGTCTACGGCACCAGCGTCTATCCGGACGCGACGTTCACTTTCCGCATCACCTACGGCGATGTGCGCGGCTGGGAGGAAAAGGGCAAAAATGTCCCGCCGTTCACGACCCTGGACCAGGCATTTGCCCGGGCGACGGGAGAGCAACCGTTCGCTCTGTCACAGACGTGGCTGGATGCCAGGCCGGAACTCGATATGGACACCCGCTTCAACTATGTGACGACCCTCGACATTACCGGCGGCAACTCCGGCAGCCCGGTGATCGATGCAGCGGGTAACGTGGTCGGGTTGGCTTTCGACGGCAACAGGCACTCCATCTCCGGGGGATACTGGTATGACATTGAGAAAAACCGGGCCATCGCTGTCCACCCGGCGATCATGCTCGAAGCGCTCGACAAGGTGTACGGCGCCAACCGGGTCCTCACGGAACTGGAGTTCGCCGACGACAAGGACTGACACAGAATGGGCCATCGTCCGCGAGCGGCTCGGTCGCGACCGGCGCCTGCGAGACGCCCCGCAAAAGAAGGGCGCCCCGGAGGCGCCCAAATCATGACAGCGACCGGACGAGCAGATCCCGCTCTGACCCCGTCCTTTCATACTGGAATACTGTCGGGGCCGAGGAAAGTTGGTGGCGAGGGTAACTGCCACTGTGTAGTAACGGGACTGCGGACGGAAATTTGAGATGGTGGGCCGTGAAGGACTCGAACCTTCAACCAACGGGTTAAAAGCCCGGTGCTCTACCATTGAGCTAACGGCCCCCCAATGAGCCGCGCATTCTACCCCAAGCCGCGTTCGTCTTGAAACCCGACCAGGCGCCATTCGTGGGCGAGGATAACTGCTATATTTTCGATGCGATTGTCACCGCATGAGGATAAGCGTATGTGTCGCTGGATCGCGTATGTCGGCCCGGAAATCCCGATGAGTCTCCCTCTCATC
>CALDWW010000042.1 GCA_937924335.1 uncultured Gammaproteobacteria bacterium | reverse complement strand
CGGCAAACCGTCATGCTCCGCAGACCCATTCGCGCTGATCGTTACCAGTGGAGAGGTACAGATTCCACCCCGCCCGAACGTCATGCGGGTGTCTCTCCCTCTGTTGAAGGTGGACGAAGCGAAAGTAGCAGCCGCGACGGAGGAGTGGCGCGACCGACTGGAGCCACTGCCGCGTCCCATCATCGGGATACTCGTTGGTGGCCCGACCAATCCGTTTGCTTTCAATCGTAGCGTCCGCACCGGGCTGCTCAGGGCGGCCATAGATGTCGTGGAGCGTGACGGTGGCACTCCCTACGTTACGACGAGCCCACGCACGCCGCCGAAGATCGTGCGAGCCCTACGTGAGGGTCTGCCCGAGCGCGCCCGGTTCTTCGAGTGGCACCCCGGCGCCGTCGACAATCCCTACCATGCCCTGCTAGGGCTGGCGGACGGATTCGTCGCGACGGGGGACAGCATCTCGATGCTTGTGGAGGTGGCGAAACTCCGCAAACCGCTGGCGATTTTTCCGCTGCCATACGGCGTAATTCACAAACTGGACCGCGTTCGTCGTGTCGGGGCCCGCTGGCTCTATCAGCCGGACGAAGACACGGCCGGCAGCAGGTTGCGCCGGCGTCTGCGGGCGATTGGCGGTGCGCTACACATTCTGCCCCACACGCGGGACTTCACCGCAGTCCACGAGATGCTCGTCAACCGCGGTCTTGCGGTGTGGTCCGGATCCAGGCTGACGGTGCCGACCGGCCAGATTCCCGACGACATGCAGAGAGTGGTTCAGCGTGTCCGGAGCCTGTTGGCGGGACCCGGTTGACCGAGTCCGTCAGGCGCTCGGACTGAACAGCCTGATCGCTTTCTTCATGGTACGGGTGCCGAGACGATCGATGTGCTGTTTCCACTGGGACAGCCGGTTGGCCTTGAGATAATTCATCTGCACCATGCGACGCTCGCCGACGAATGGTTTGTGCCCGTGATAGGAGTCGTCCGTCCGTCTGAAAGCCAGCAGGGTGCCGCCCAGCGGCGCTACTTCAGCCGCGTAGTCTTCGATGTCGCTGGCGGACCGCAGCATCCGGAGTTGCCCCTCTTCATTGGTCCAGTCCTGATTGAAGTAGACCAACACGGTAATGATCTTGCTCGGATGATCGGTGTGGATATTGCCGTCACTGCGCTCGCAGTATTTCCGCACTGTTACGGTGGTCGGGCTCTCGGAGAGATCCAGACCGAACTTCCGCCCGATATGCTCAGCCAGTTCAGGACCTGATAGTTCCGCAAGAAACTGCTCAAAAACAGGTCCGTATTCGATATCTTCAAGCGACAGATTGCCGGGCCGGTCAATCGGTGGGTAGTCCGCATTGACCTTGGTCAGGCCTTCCGTCCGGATACAACCCGGCACGACCAGAAAATCGAATGGGTCAGTATTGAGCGGGGCGGCGTCGATCGCCGTGAGATCGAGGACTTTCATTCCAGCTCCTTGCCGGGGTGATCCCCGACGATTTATTCCACCGAAGATTACAGCGATATCGGATGCTCTGCCACCCGGGTGCTCAATCAGTTCCGTTCTCTCCCGCAAGCTGCCCCAGGATGTGTCGCCAGCACTGTCCAGCGAGCCTGCCGGGCATGCACTGTGACGCACGTGACGTGCCATAATATGCGTCTTTGACGGCAGGCGGCTGCCGTTGGCCCCGATGAGCGCCTGCGGGCAAAACGACGGGATCAGCAGCAGCCAGGAATCGTCTGCCCCACGGATTCCGCAGTTCATAGGAAGTCTGCACGTGTTCGAAGGTCTGGCCCGGCACGCAATTCTGGCGCTGCTGTTTTTTTTGCCTTACAAGCGAAGGAAAAGCATCGATCGCTGGCTTAGGGGGCGCGGGGAGTATCGCAAGCTCCACCGGGCTGACTGGCTGCTCATATCGTGGGGCAAGAGCGGTCGGACCTGGCTGCGTGTGATGCTCTCGAGAGTCTACCAGCGACGTTTCGGTTTTCCTGAGAACACGATGCTCGATTTCGACAATCTGAATCGCATCAATGGCGAAGCGCCCAAGGTCTTCTTCACTCATGGCAACTACCTGCGCGACTACACGGGTCACGGGTACGACACCAAGGTCGATTTCCTCGGCAAAAAGATCGTCTTCCTCGTAAGGGATCCAAGAGACGTTGCCGTGTCGCAATTCTTCCAGTGGAAGTATCGAATGCGTCCGCAGAAGAAGCGGCTCAACGACTACCCGCCACATCAGGCCGACGTGGATGTTTTTGATTTCGTGAT
Organism: uncultured Gammaproteobacteria bacterium; assembly: GCA_937924335.1. Taxonomy (GTDB): domain Bacteria; phylum Pseudomonadota; class Gammaproteobacteria; order Steroidobacterales; family XN24; genus JAHEFR01. The sequence continues at coordinate 47,633 of CALDWW010000042.1, read as the reverse complement.
GAACCCCGAGCAGGGGTTGCCCAGGATTATCAGTTATTTCAACGCCTGGCTGGAGTGGGTTCCACAGATCGGAGACGTGCTTATCGTTCGGTATGAAGACATGCGTACGGATCCGGGTGAGGTTCTTCGCAAGATCCTCGATTTCACCGGAACACCGGCATCCGAGAAGGACATCCGTGACGCCGTAGATTTCGCCGCCTACGACAATCTCAAGAAGATGGAAGAGAAGAGTACATTCTCGCTATTCAGCACGGGCTGGAGGCTGATTCCCGGGGATAAAAAAAACCCGGATTCGTTCAAGGTCAGGCGTGCCAAGGTCGGCGGCTACAAGGACTATTTCACCGACGAGCAGGTCGGTGAGATCGACGCGATGGTGGATGCGGATCTGCTGCCGCAGATAGGTTACACGCGTGGCGAAAACGCGACCCCTGGCGAGACGTCGCTGCCGGCCGGTTCACGGTCTCCTTTGACCGAACACTGACAGGCGAGAATACGCCCGGGTTTCAGCCTTCAGGCGGCCAGCGGCGGGGTCCTGTCGAGAATCTCGAGCGCGTCATGTCGGATGTGGTTGTTCCTCATCTCTTCCTGAAGCATTTCGACGCTGACAACTTTCTGGTCGAGACACTCCTTCAAGAGACCAAAGAAGAACTGTTCCTGTTTGGGATCAGGGTGCGCCTTATAGGTGCCCGCAAAACGATACTCTCCAAACAGGGCCCTACGCGCCCTGCGGATCCAGTGCCGCGGCGGGAACAGCCGGAACGTGTCGGCTGGGCGGTAGTCAACAGGAAGTCCTGTTTTCCAGGGCTGCGTCTTGCGTTTCGTATTGTGGAGAAGACGCGTATTCTCATCCAGGTGATCGAAGTCGTTCCACTCTGTCCCGAAGAACCCGACGGCATCCCGATCCTCCAGTTTCAGGCATACCCAATCCATGTAGTCGCGCCGGAAACTGAACATCTCATCGAACTGTTCTTCGCACTTCCAGTGAGTAAGTCGATCACATTCGAGCAACATGACGCTGGATGCAAGGCAGCCTCTCTTGCCCTTGGAGCCTGACTTTGGTCGGCACATGATCGCGTAGTCGTTCATGTCATGAGACAACAGTTCCCAAACATCTCCTGCAGCGAAGACATCCGGATCGATCACCAGCGCCCGGCCCTGGTAGCCCATCAACTGTGGAGGCATAAATCGGAGCGGCGTGAATGACTGTAGATCGTCGTTCAGCCACGGGCGTTTGTCGCCGTCCCGCAGATAGAGGTCGCCTTCTCGCGCTTGCATGAACGCCTGGTGACGGGTCTCGATGAAACGGACATCGAAGAGGTCGGAGTGAGCGCTATTGCGTATCAGGGAGTATCGGGAGACGAGTGCGCCCAGCATCTGACGATGATTGGTATGGATAAATATGCAGGGTTTCATCTGTTTTCGTCTCGATCAGTGTGGTTACAGTCGGTGGTCGTGACGTTGGCGGCTTTGATTAACGCTGACGATCAAGCCGCAGCGTCTATTTTACAGAGCCTATTTTAACGTTCGTGCGGAGGCGATTACGTCCTCGGTGCGCGTGTCTTCGCTTACCGCCAGGGGGCCATACCCGAATACCGGAGACAGACGGTCCCTGAGCATGGCGTGGATCGCCTGCGCCTGGGCATCGTCGAAGTAGTCGAGATACCCCCCGACCTTTGCGCGGCGGACCTTAAAGGACTCCGGATTCGCCTTGTCTCGCGGCTTCATTCTGCCGCCGCTCAGCCAGAAGCTGCCTTTCTGTTCCATCTTGCGCATATTGTCGACCGAGCCGAAATCTATGGCGTCTCTGATCTCGTCTGCGGTGGCCGGCGTTCCCATGAATTCAAGGAGCCGCCCCATGACCCGCTCGGGTTCCTTGCGCAGGTCTTCATATCGGACCATGAGGAAATCCGGTAGCGCGTCGATGTCCCGGGCCCAGATGTTCATGAAATCGATGATCCTCGGCAGCCCGGCTTCAGCGCCCATCACAAAATTGAAGACGTCCAATGCCTCATCGCGCTGTGGGAATCCAAGCAGATCAATCTTGCTGGACTTCATCCGATGCTGCCACTGGAAGAACTGTGACACTGCGACGTCCGCAGGGTTTCTCACCAGCAAGACCACTTTCCTGTCTGCATAGTCCGATCGGGCGTCGGTATGACCTGTATAGTCTCGGATATAGTTATCGTGAGTGAAGAATATCCGGGGAATGGCTGGATTCTTCCGGTGGAAATTGTCGAATGACAGCAAGCTTCTTGTCGACAGGCTGTATTTGGTCTGATAGATGCGGGACAGCATGACCCGGAGCCACGTGCGACCGCTCTTTCCGTAAGAGACAATCGTGCAGTCCGCTCGCCGCAACTTGCCGAGTTGTTCTCGTCCGCGGTGGCGTCGCTCGATGGCTATCCGCCGCGGCTCGGGCAGAAAAAACGCTGCCTTGGTGACCAGGAGACGGGATAGTTTTTTGAAAGCCGTCTGGAACATAGTGCGGAATCCTAACTTGAGCCCGCTACGGTGCCGGCTCGGCGAGCCCCGATCGGCGCCTGGAGGCGGCTGCAGGCGAAATGTAACTGTACAATTACACTACTTGTCGACCCGTTACTCAATCCAGCCAAGCCTCGATCCGGAAGATTTCCGCGGTAAGAAGCTGCACGCCCGATACGGCACGGCGGCATTCGCAGGAGAATGCGTCGTCCCACGGGCGTCGGTGTCGGCGCAATATGACCATCGGGCAGGAGAGCGTCCGCACCCCGTCGTGCCTGTCAGGTCGGTCTGGACAGGGCAGCGAGCTTGGTCTTCTCTTCCGGTCCTGGGTCAACCGCAGTGAGTCGCATCAAACCAAAATGAGCAAAAGAAAGAAGCAATCCAGAAACATGCGCCAGCAGCCTGGGGGGAAGGGCAAACACCGCTTTGAGATACCCAGCCGCAAGACGGTGCTTGAAATCCTGACTCGCGAGGATGGGCCGGTACCGGGTAAGGAACTGATGGCCGCGCTCGGTCTTCCATCCAGGACACAGCAGGATGCGATGCGCACGCGGCTAAGGGCCATGATCCGTGACGGCCAGATTCTGGTTAACCGGGGTGGTGACTATTGCCTCGTCGATCGCATGCCGCTGATCGTCGGCCGTGTTACCGGCCATAAGGACGGATATGGATTCCTGGTGCCCGATGATGGGGCCGAGGACATATTCCTGGCCCCCCGTCAGATGCGTGAGGTGATGCACGGAGATCGATTGGCCGTGCGCGTCAAGGGACGGGATCACCGTGGCCGCCCTGAGGGCTCTATCGTGGAGGTCCTCGAAAGGAACACCCGCGAGGTGGTGGGGCGTTACGTGCGAGAGAGCGGTATTGGATTCGTAGTGCCGGATAACTCACGTATTGCCCATACGGTCGCCGTACCACCGCGTCATTCTGCGCGCGCGAAGCCCGGCGAAATAGTGGTTGCCCGGCTCACCGAGCAACCCGGGAGAGACACTCATCCGGTCGGACATATTGTCGAGATTCTCGGTGCTCATGACGCGCCGAACATAGAGACTGAAGTGGCGATCCGGGCCCACGCGATCCCTTTCCGATGGGAGGCCGACGTCCTCGCGGAGGCTGATTCTCTGGGCAGCCGGGTTTCACCCGGGGACAAGAAAGACCGTGAGGACCTGCGTGACCTGCCCCTTGTGACAATAGACGGCGCGGACGCAAAGGACTTTGACGATGCGGTGTTCGCAGAGAGGGTAGGTTCAGGATGGCGGCTCGTCGTGGCTATCGCTGATGTTGGTCACTATGTCCGGCCCGATTCGGCTATCGACCGGGAAGGGCAGGAGCGCGGCACCTCCGTCTACTTCCCACGACGCGTCGTGCCGATGCTGCCGGAATCGCTGTCCAATGGATTGTGCTCGCTAAATCCGCGGGTGGACAGGCTGACTCTGGCCTGCGAGATGCATGTTGACGCAGAGGGGAAGGTCACAGTTTCGAGATTCTTCGAGGCTGTGATCCGGTCCCATGCGCGGTTGATCTACGATGAGGTTGCGGCCGCGTTGTCGGATGATGACTCATCTGAAGCCCACCGACTCGAGGCGCTGATGCCGCGATTGAAAGACCTCGAGGGTGTCTATCGCGCGCTGGCACGGTCGCGGCGAAAACGCGGAGCTATCGAGTTCGAGATTCCCGAGGTCACGTTTGCCTTCGATGGACGGGGGCGCATCGGTCGGGTAGTGCCACGGATGCGCAATGACGCTCATCGGATCATCGAAGAGTGCATGATCGCAGCCAACGTGCAGGCCGCCCACTTCCTGCGCCGCCACCGGATACCCTGCCTGTACCGGGTGCACGCAGGTCCGGAGGCGGACCGCCTGGAAGACCTGATGGCGTTTCTGGAAGTCTACGGAATCCGGCTCCCGCGTCGTGACCGGGTCGAACCCCGGTCGTACAACCGGATCGTAGACCAGGTAAAGGGTCGGCCTGATGAGGCGTTGATCGAGACCGTCCTGCTGCGCTCCCTGCCGCGAGCCGTGTACCAGCCGGAGAACGTGGGTCATTTTGGGCTCGCTCTGCCAGAATACGCTCATTTCACGTCACCGATCCGGCGCTACCCTGACCTGGTCGTGCACCGTGCGATAAAGCACCTGCTTGGGGGCGGAGGAGCCGATGGATTCGGATACAGTCGTGACCAGATGCAAGGCCTGGGGCGGCATTGCTCTGCCACAGAGCGGCGCGCGGATGAGGCCACCCGCGAGGCACTGGACTGGCTCAAGTGTGAGTTCATGCAAGACAAGACTGGCGAGGAATTTGATGCCATCGTCACAGGCGTGACCGATTTCGGGCTGTTTGTGCAGATCCCCGATCTTCAGATCGAAGGCCTGGTCCACGTCAGCGCTCTCGGGGGAGAGTACTTTGCGCGAGACCCGGTCCGCCGGAGCCTGAGAGGCGAGCGCAGCGGCCGTAGCTGGCAGTTGGCCAACCATGTCCGCGTCCGGGTCGCCAGGGTCGATCTGGAAGAAAAGAAGATCGACTTCGCGCTCGCCGGAGAGGAACCCGCCAGCAGACGGGAACGGCGGCGCGGTCGCCGGAGGAGTTAGCCGTGGTCCGGCGCAGGTCGCGGATGCCGTCGGAAGCTGTCGTCTACGGGTCCCATGCCGTCAGTCAGTTCGTCGAGTCGTCACCGGAACGGGTCATTCGACTTCTGATGACGGAGCGGGCGTCCAGCGGACGGCTGCAGCCGCTTGCGCAGCGGGTTGCGGCCGCCGGTATCCCTCTCGCCGTCGCCCCGCGCGAGGAGTTGGAAGCCTGCGCTGGCGGAGGGGTCCACCAGGGCGTGGTCGCCATTGTCCATCCGCGGCCGTCCGGTGACGAGAACGACCTGGAGCAGTTACTCGGGTCATTGGAAGAGTCGCCATTTCTGCTGGTGTTGGACGGCATCCAGGATCCGCACAATCTTGGCGCCTGTCTGAGAACAGCAGATGCTACCGGAGTTCACGCCGTTGTAGCTCCCAGGAACAGAGCGGTCGGGCTTACCCCGGCCGTCCGTAAGGTTGCGACTGGTGCCGCCGAAACCGTGCCTTTCATCCAGGTAACGAATCTGGCCAGGACATTGCGGTTTCTGGCCGTCCACGGAATCCGGTGTATCGGGGCCGATGGTGAGGCTGACGCGTCGCTCTTTGATGCGGACCTAAGCGGCCCGCTGGCGCTGGTGATGGGGGCGGAGGGCCGCGGATTGCGCAGGCTGACCAGAGAACATTGCGACCTGCTCGTCAGTCTTCCCCAGGTGGGGACACTCAAAAGTCTGAATGTCTCCGTCGCTGCCGGAACATGTCTCTACTTCGCCCTGTCGCAAAGGGCACCGTACGCCTCGCCCAGGGTTGCCACGCCCCGTCAGGTCGAGTAAACTCCCGCGCCCTGTCCGCTAGGGCAGATTCTCCTTGCCACACCGGGGTCGACGCCGCCGGGTGGCTTTAATCCGTGAGGGGTAATCACATGCGTCACTATGAGATCGTTTTTCTGGTCCATCCGGACCAGAGTGAGCAAGTTCCCGGAATGGTCGAACGCTACCGGGCGATGATCGAGGGAAGCGGTGGTCACGTTCATCGCGAAGAGGACTGGGGCCGTCGCCAACTGGCCTTTCCGATCTCCAAGATCCACAAGGCTCACTACATCCTTCTGAATATCGAGTGCGACAAGAGCACCCTTGACGAGCTGCTGGGGTCGTTCCGCTTTAACGATGCGGTCCTCAGACACCTGGTGGTCAACCGGAAAGAAGCGGTGACCGAAGCCTCGCCGATGGCCAAGTCGACCGAGAGCGAGGAACGGGCGCCAGCGCGACGCGAGGAGAGTGGCGCAGCGGTCAAGCGGGACGACAAACCTGCGGCACCGGCACCGGCGCCTGAGCCGGCAGAGGCGGCCGCAAATGCGGAGCCTGAGGCGGCAGCAACCGATGAGAAGCCTGCGCAAGCAGAATCCTCGGAGGTCAAGGCGGAGCCTGAGGCGGCAGTAACCGATGAGAAGCCTGCGCAAGCAGAATCCTCGGAGGTCAAGGCGGAAGAGCCTGAAGGGGACGCTCCGTCCACGAGCGCCGACAAGGCGGCGGGGGCTGAAGCAACCCCTGCTGATGACAGTCCCGCAAAGGCGTCAGCCTAAGATCCGCAAACCTGGAAGAGGGTAGAAACCAATGGCACGTTATTTTCGCCGTCGCAAGTTTTGTCGCTTCACCGCGGAAGGGGTTGAGGAGATCGACTACAAGGATCTTGCGACTCTGAAGAACTACATCACTGAGACTGGCAAGATCGTCCCGAGCCGGATAACCGGCACCAAGACGCACTACCAGCGGCAGCTCTCTCAGGCTGTCAAGCGGGCTCGCTACCTGGCCCTGTTGCCGTATACCGACCGTCATTGAGGCGATCGGGCCGTCGGTCCGGTCGGACCCCGTGAAACAGTTTGCAGACTGGGTAACCCGGAGAGCCTATCGGGCGGGACTTGTAGCTGCGGCGCTCGCGCTCGTTCCACCGCTGGGCATAGTCGGTTCTGGTGTACTGGTACTCACCAGTCTCCGGCGTGGTACCGGACTGGGATGGGCGGCTGCCGCGATGGCCACATTGGTACTGCTTCTGGTAGCGGTGGCAGGAGGGGCTGACCCACTGTCTGCGGTATTTGCAGGATTGGTTTTCTGGGCCCCGGCTGTCGGTATGGCGGAAGTATTGCGCAAGTCCGGGTCGCTGGACCTCTGTGTACAGATTGCGGTCATCGTCGGCCTGCTGCTCACTGCCATGTGGCTGACGGCAGCGGGTGGGGCATGGACAAAGACGCTGGCCGATGAAGTCAGGCCATTGCTGGAAGGATCGGGCTTCGAGCCCGAGGCGATAGCAGCGGTACTGATTCTGGTGCCGGGTGTAATGGCGATGTCGCTGGTTCTTGCGGCCCTGTCCGGCTTGTTCCTGGGGATGTACTGGCAGGCTGCGTTGACGAGCCCCGGTGCGTTGGGGACTGCGTTTAGAAGACTGCGCGTGGGGCGTCTGTTGGCAGCTATCGGCCTGGTCGTCCTGGTTGGCGGCTTGGTCACAGGTCATGCCGCTTTCGCAAATTTGCTACTGATCCTGGCGACAGGATTCATGCTGCAGGGGTTGGCGATCGTACACGGCCTGGCCGCACGCCGTCAGTGGCCGCCGGGGGCGCTGATTCTGCTCTATATGCTGCTTGTTTTCGGGATGAGTCTGATGGCACCGCTGCTGGCTGTTTTTGGTCTGGTGGACAACTGGCTGGATTTGCGGTCGCGATTCCCGGGTCGGGCGTAATATTTTGTGAGAAATTCAGGATCGCCGTCGGGGCGACGTGAAGGGAAAAGGTGACGAAATGGAAGTAATACTGCTGGAAAAGGTCGAGAATCTCGGCGGTATCGGCGATAGGGTGAAGGTGAAGCCGGGTTACGGCCGCAATTTCCTCATCCCTCATGGCAAGGCCAAACTTGCCACGGCCGAGAACATGGCCGAGTTCGAGGCGCTTCGGGTCGAACTGGAAGCCAAAGCAGCGGGCGAACTGAAGCAGGCTCAGGAGCGTGCGACGGAGGTTGCGGCGCTGAAGCTGGTGATTCCAGCCAAGGCGGGATCGGAAGGCAAGCTGTTCGGGTCCATCGGCACTATCGACATCGCCGAGGCGGCGACGAAAGCCGGTGTGGAAATCGCGCGCAGCGAAGTCCGTCTGCCGGACGGGCCGATCCGCGTGGCCGGCGAGCACACGGTAGAAATTCATCTTCATTCTGACGTCAACGTGGAGCTGCCCGTCGTCGTTGACACGGAGGAATGACCGTCCGACGGGGATCCGGACCGGGGGTGCCACAGCTGTGGTATCGTCGAGCGAAGATTTTTTCTGACGGTTGACCCAGGTGGCTGGTATAGCTGAGAAACAAAAGGCGGTATTCCGGAGCACCGAAGGAATCCGCGTTCCGCCGCACTCTGCTGAAGCCGAACAGGCCGTGCTCGGCGGCCTGATGCTGGATAACAAGGCTTGGGAGAGAGTGGCCGATATTGTGGTCGCGGAGGATTTTTATCGTCGCGATCATCAGCTGATCTTCGGGTCCATCGGTGATCTGGCGGATCGTGGTCAGCCCTGTGATGCCGTGACCGTGTCCGAATTCCTGGAACGCCGCTCGCAGCTCGACGACGCCGGCGGACTGGGGTATCTCGGCCAACTGGCCAAAGACACCCCCAGCGCGGCCAACATCGTCGCCTACGCCGAAATAGTCCGGGAGCGCTCCATGCTCCGGTCCCTGATCAGCGTGGGGGGCGAGATCGCCGCGAGCGCCTATGATTCGGAGGGTCGAGAGCCGTCTGACCTGGTCGATGAGGCCGAACGCCGAGTCTTCCAGATCGCAGAGCGGGGCCAGCGGCGGGGCTCCGGATTCGTGGCACTGAAATCCATCTTGCCGGCCGCCATCGACAGATTGGACGAACTGCAGGGGTCCGAGGGCCATATCACCGGTTTGGCCACCGGCTTCGATGACCTCGACAAGATGACCGCCGGATTCCAACCGGGGGACCTGGTCATCGTGGCCGGACGTCCTTCCATGGGCAAGACGAGTCTAGCCATGAACATGGCGGAGAATGCTGCCATCAGCGGTGGTGTCCCGGTGGCGATTTTCAGCATGGAGATGTCAGCGGAACAACTCTCATTCCGGATGATCTCGTCGCTCGGTCGCGTCAATCAGTCTCACCTGAGGACGGGCAATTTCTCGGACGAAGACTGGCATCGGATCAACGCCGCCGTCACTATCATGTCGGACTCCAAGATTTTCATCGATGACACGCCGGCCCTGAATCCGACAGAGGTGCGGGCGCGATGCCGAAGACTGCGGCGGGAGCACGGACTCGGCCTCATCGTCCTCGACTATCTGCAGCTGATGCAGGTAGCTGGTACGTCCGAGAATCGTGCTACGGAGATATCGGAAATCTCGCGTTCATTAAAAGCACTGGCGAAGGAGCTCAAGGTTCCGATTGTCGCCCTGTCGCAGCTAAATCGCAGTGTCGAGCAGCGCACGGACAAACGACCCGTCATGTCGGATCTGCGAGAATCTGGCGCCATCGAGCAGGACGCCGATGTTATCGCGTTCATCTACCGAGACGAGGTGTACAACAAGGAAACGATGCGCAAGGGCATCGCCGATATCATTATCGCCAAGCAGCGTAACGGTCCCATTGGAGACGTGTCGCTGACTTTTCTGGGCGAGTTCACAAAGTTCGAGAATTTCGTGCCTGACAGCTTCGGAGATGAGGCCTTCGGGTGAATCGCGCCGCACGCGCAACAATAGATTCCTCAGCGCTGCGCGCCAATCTGGCGGCCGTTCGCCGGGCTGCGCCGGATTCCAGGGTGATGGCCGTGATCAAGGCCAATGCCTACGGTCACGGCATAGTACCGGTAGCCCGGGCCTTGCAGGAATCGGACGCCTTCGGGGTCGCCAGAATGGAAGAGGCTGCGGCGATCCGGGGGGCAGGACTGGACGGGCGCATCGTCCTTCTGGAGGGCGTATTCCACGCCGAGCAGCTGGACCTCGCGGCCGCGCTTGAAGCAGAACTGGTCATCCATTCTCCCGAGCAGCTGGAGATGCTGGAGCAATACCCAGGGCCGCACCGCTTTCGGACCTGGCTGAAAGTCGATACCGGGATGAATCGTCTTGGTTTCCCGCCGGACGGGGCCCGGGATCTCAGTCGTCGGCTTGAGTCCTGTACAGCCGTGGCTGACTCTCCGCGATTGATGACCCACCTGGCGCGGGCGGACGCCACCGCCGACCCCGCCACGCAGAATCAGATCCGTATGTTCTCGGAGGCGACCGGTGATCTGCAGGGCAGCCGCAGCATCGCCAATTCGGCTGGCGTCCTGGCCTGGCCGGACAGCCATGCCAACTGGGTCAGGCCGGGAATAATGCTCTACGGCGTGTCTCCGTTCGAAGACCGGACAGGACCGGAACTCGGGTTAACACCGGTCATGACGCTTGCCAGCGAACTCATCGCGGTAAAAATGGTGGCCGCCGGCCAGGCTGTTGGCTATGGCGGCACCTGGATCGCCAGCAGTCCAACCAGGATCGGGGTCGCCGCAATCGGATATGGTGACGGATATACCCGGCATCTGGGCTCGGGTGCGCCGGTTCTGGTCGCTGGGCAGATGGCCCACCTGATCGGCCGCATATCAATGGATCTGGTTACGATAGAGCTCAAGGGCGTGGAGGGCGCGAAGGTAGGCGACGAAGTTCTGCTCTGGGGAGCGGAGTTGCCGGTGGAGCGGCTGGCTCAGGCCGCCGGCACCATACCTTACGAACTCCTCTGTGGTGTCACACAGCGCGTCGCCATGCGAGTCACCTGAGCGCAGATCTGCACGGTCGTCATTGAGACTCAGACGTCGAAAAATCCCATCTTGATACCGGCAAGCTCGATGACATCACTGTCCTCAAGCTTGCGCGCCTGACCACCTATCGTTGCTCCATTGACGACGGGAAAGTCATCGGGGCTGTGCGAGGACACGTGGACGAGGTAATAACCTTCAGAACGGCGGGTAATCGCGGCGACTTGCTTGCCCGGCTGTCCAAGCGTCGTCAGAGCCTTGATCAAGTCCAGCTCCCGGCCGGCATAAGGCCCGGTAAGAACCTGGAGTTTCCCAAGCCTTGGCCCGCTTCCGTTGGTCGGGCCATCGGCTGACGGCGCGGCTTCCTGAACAGCACTCTTGACGTGCTCCAGCGCGACCTGCTCCTGGGTTTTTGGATTGATCACCATCGTTTTCTCGAACTCATCCTGATCGACCTCAGCCGCTTGCTGGTCCACGAAGCGGAGCTGATGCTGACCGATGGTGATGACGTCGGCGTGCTGTAATGCGTGCTTCTTTATGAGACGGCCGTTGACGTACGTACCGTTAGTGGAATTCAGATCCTCGAGGAACGAATCATTGAGAATATTGATAATCAGCGAGTGATGACCGCTGACGGCAGGATTGTCGATGCGCACGTCATTATCCGGGAGCCGGCCGATCGTGTAGCGCTCCTTGGACATGTTGTACTCTGCGAGTACCTGCTCATCCAGGCTTAATATGAGTCGCGACATAATATCCGTGAGTTTACCGGAACAAACGTTTCAGACGCCCCATCATCCCCTGACTCAATGCAAACGAGCTTTTGACTTCCGCCAGGGTCACCGTGATGTTGTCACGGCCACCATTCTCGTTCGCCAGCTCGATCAGCTGATCAGAAACCGTTTCAAGACTAGCACCAAACGTACTGATGGTTAAATGAATGTCCTCGTCCTCTACCATGTCGGTAAGGCCGTCCGAGCACAGTAGATACACATCTCCGGGGAGAACAGACTCCTCCTGGATCTCGACTTCGACCGTGGACTCGACGCCGAGGGCTCTGGTCACGTAGTTTCGATTGGTCGATCGCTGTGCCTCCTCAGGCGAGTAGAAGCCGCGGTCTACCAGCTCCTGGAGAAGAGAGTGATCGAGGGTCAGTTGCTCGAGTCGGTCGTCCCTCAGCCGGTAAGCACGGGAATCGCCGACGTGCGCGATGGACACGCGATCGTCGTAGAAAAGACAAGCGACCAGCGTCGTGCCCATGCCCTTGCATTGAGGCTGACTTTGCGCTGTCTGCCAAATGATCTTGTTCGCCCGACTGACTGAGTTGCGGAGGACGATGCTCTGCCTCATCAGCCCGGATTCATTGTCGATCTGCCCACGCGATTCCCGGTCGATACCTTCTCGCGCGAGGTTCATGACCGTGCGGATCGCCAGTTCAGCGGCCACCTCTCCGGCGTTGTAACCACCCATTCCATCCGCCAGCGTGATCATGCCGACGTCCATGTCTGCCGACGCCGCGTCCTCGTTGTGGTCTCGGACCCTGCCGGTGTCCGTGGCATGCACAACCCGGATCTTGCCTTTCAGGTTCTGGAACTGATCTGATTTCTTGTCTTTCATTCAGCCATCGCCCTGGCTACGTCACGCAATGCCGACGCCATCTGCGCACCATCTCTGAAACGATCTTGCGGACGTTTCCGCAGCGCCCGCTCCAGGATTTCGTCAATTGCGGCGTCAAGATCATCGCGGGCCTCGGACGCCGGAACGTGCGGCCGCGAGATAATATTCTGCATCAACCCCACCATCGACTCCGAACGGAAAGGCAGCTTGCCGGTCAACAATTGGTATAGGGTAACACCAAGAGAAAACAGGTCAGAAGCGGCGGTGACTGTCCCGTCTGCGAGCTGCTCCGGCGACTTGAAGGAGGGTGTCCCGAGGACCAGCCCTGTCCTCGTTCTGCCGGCGTCGGTGATGTGGGCAAACCCGAAGTCGGTGATCTTGAGCCGATCGGTCAGTACATCGAAAATGATGTTGGACGGCTTGATATCCCTGTGGATCACGCCTTCTCTATGGGCATAATGCAGTCCCTCGGCGGCCCTGGACACGAGTTCCAGCGCCTCGTCTACATCGAGCAGGTCATATTCCGCGGTGTAATGGCTCAGCGGGTGACCGTCGAGGTTCTCCATCGCCACCCAGGCCGTACCGTCGTCCTCTCCGCTCTCTATGATCTTCCTGATTGCGGGATGTTGCAGTCTCGCCGCGGCCTCGGCTTCCCGAAAGAAACGTTTGCGCACTTCCTCCTGGTCGCGGGGCTCGAACTCAGTTGCCAGCGCCAGGGTCTTGATCACGACGGTGCTGCCGTCGGGACGCCGTGCCAGATACAGCCCTCCCAGCGTGGCTTTGCCCGTCTCGCGTATCAATTCGTAGCCGCCGAACATTGGTTTCCCATCATTGAGTCATGCGGTCGCCTTTCTAGCATCGCAGCCAACTTTTCACAATGATGAAATTAACACTCCTGGAGTCTGCTCTGGCGGGGCACTAAGCTGGGCATCCCGGAGTAGACTCTCGGGCACAGTCCACTCTCAATCAGGGTTCAGGTCTTCAGATGGCCAAGATACGGCGCGTATTTGCATGCACGGAGTGCGGGACAACCGCCCCAAGGTGGCAAGGGCAGTGTCCCGGCTGCGAAGCGTGGAACACGATGCAGGAGAGTTCCGAAGGCCCGAAACGCGGTCGCCGAGGACAGGGGTATGCGGGAGAGGCACCACGACTATTGACCGACATCGGTGATGCAGGTCCGTCCCGCATCGGAACCGGCGTTGGCGAGATGGATCGCGTGCTCGGCGGTGGCCTGGTCCCCGGATCCGTGACCTTACTCGGCGGCGATCCGGGAATCGGCAAGTCAACCCTGCTCCTGCAAGTCGGAGCCGGCATGACTTCCAAGGTGCCGGTCCTGTATGTCACCGGTGAGGAGTCCCTCCAGCAGGTCGGGTTACGTGCGCGCCGGCTGGGTTTCGACGGTAGTTCATTGCAGGTACTTTCAGAGACGTGCCTGGAGTCGCTGCTGGAGCAGGCGACAGAATCAAAACCAAGCGTGATGGTGGTCGACTCAATTCAGACCATGTTCAGTGAGGGGCTCGACTCGGCTCCCGGCGCGGTCGGTCAACTGAGGGAATGCACAGCGCGGCTCGTACGATTCGCCAAGCAGTCAGGTGTCTCCGTCTTCCTCGTCGGGCACGTCACCAAGGAGGGGGTCATCGCAGGTCCAAGAGTCCTGGAACACATGGTAGACACCGTGCTCTATTTCGAGAGTGATCCCGGAAGTCGCCTGCGAGTGATACGCGCGGTCAAGAATCGCTTCGGGGCAGCCAATGAAATCGGTGTCTTCGCCATGACCGAGGAGGGCCTCCGGGAGGTGAAGAACCCGTCAGCGATATTCCTGTCCGGACGCACCGATTCTGTCCCGGGCAGCGTGGTGATGGTGGCCAGGGAGGGCAGCCGGCCGTTGATGCTGGAAGTACAGGCCCTGGTTGATGGGAGTTATGGCGGCAACCCGCGCCGGGTCGCGGTGGGTCTGGATGCCAGCAGACTGGCGCTACTGCTGGCCGTGCTACATCGCCACGTCGGTGTAGCAATGTACGATCAGGACGTCTTCGTCAATGTAGTGGGTGGCGTGCGTGTGCTGGAGACCGCCGCCGACCTGCCCACACTGCTGGCCGCCCTGGCCAGCCTGCGGGACAAACTCGTGCCACGGGATACCGTCACATTTGGTGAAGTTGGTCTGGCAGGCGAGATTCGCCCGGTTCCCTTTGGAGAGGAACGGCTGCGCGAGGCCGCCAAGCACGGGTTCAGTCGTGCGGTGGTGCCTGCCGCCAATGTACCGAAGTCCGGCATTGACGGATTCGAGATCGTGGCCGTCGAACGGTTAGCTGAGGCAGTCAGCGAAGTTTTTCGATAGACCCGTCTGCCAATGTTGCCGCCGGTGCTGCCGGCGGAGCGACACGGACGGACTTGATCGCATTTCCGGATGCCTGAAGGATGTCCATGGTGTAGCCGTCGATATCCAGACGGACACCTGCATCAGGGATAGTCCCCATCTTCTCCAGGATCAGCCCGTTGAGCGTCTTGGGACCCTCAACCGGCAGAGTCCAGGTCATGGTCCGGTTGAGCTCGCGCACATTGGCGCTGCCCTGGACCACGAATCGACCTTCCCTGTCTTTCTGTACATCCCGATAGACATCGGATGGGGCGGTCGTGAATTCGCCGACAATCTCCTCGAGGATATCATCCAATGTGACCAGGCCCTGGATGTCTCCATACTCGTCGACTACGAGCGCTACCCGGCGTCTTGCTCGCTGGAAATTAAGCAATTGGCTCTGTAGTGGCGTCCCCTCCGGTACGAAATAGGCATCCCGGACCCGCGACTCCAGGGACGCGGAGTCCAGGTCCCCTTCCACCATGAGCTTCAGGATGCTCCTCAAGTGCAGGATGCCGATCGTGTTATCCAGCTCACCGCGAAATACAATCAGCCGGGTGTGCTGACTCTCTTCGAGCTGCTCGAGCACATGATCCCAATCGTCATCCAGATCGATGCCGACAATCTCGTTGCGGGGCACCATGATGTCGTCAACAGTCACTTTACCCAGGTCGAGAATGCTGACCATCATTTCCCGGTGCCGTCCGGGGATGAGCGCGCCTGCTTCGGCGACGACGGTCCTGAGCTCTTCGCCGCTGAGAGCAGTGCCCGACGATCCCTTCGTTTCGACGCCGAGAAGTCGCAGAAGAGTGTTGGCCATCAGATTGACCGACCAGACCAGGGGGTAAGAGACTTTCAGGAGAGGCGTGTAGATAAACGCGGCCGGGAATGCCAGCTTCTCCGGCTTCAGTGCAGCGAGGGTCTTCGGAGCGACTTCAGCGAATATCAGGATGACCAGCGTCAGAATGCCCGCACCCGCAGCCACTGCGCCCTGGCCGCCCACCCGCAGCGCGACGATTGTCACCAGGGACGACGCAAAAATATTGACGAAGTTATTGCCGATGAGAATGAGGCCTATCAACCGGTCCGGTCTCTGCAGCAGTCTCTCGACAAGCTGCGCAGCCCGGTAGCCCTCCTGCGCTCGGTGGCGCAGCCGGTAACGGTTGATGCTCATTAGCGCCGTCTCACTGCTGGAGAAGAACGCGGAGAGCAGGATAAGGATCGCCAGAACGCCGAACAGCGCTCCCAGCGGTACCTCGTTCAAAAGATGGAAATCCTCCGAAACAGACGTTGCGGGCTAGTGTGGTTCAGGATTCCCGAGAGTGTCAAATGACGCGCGTCGTCAGCCCCACTGGCGACTAAGCAGCACCTCGAGTACCACGCGGCTACCAAAGTAGCCGAGGACGAGGATGGCGTAGCCCGCGAGAGTCCACTGGATGGCTTTTCGACCACGCCAGCCGAATCGCCAGCGGCCAAGCAGCAGTATGCCGAAAACGACCAGAGCGATGATCGACAGGACAGTCTTGTGAACCAGGTGTTGGGCGAAGACATTGTCGACGAACACGAGTCCGCTGAATACGGACAGTGTAAGAAGAACTACACCAGCGTGGATGGTCGTGAACAGTACCTGTTCCATCGTCTCCAACGGCGGCAGGATCCGTAGCCAGGCGGCCAGGCTGCGCCGGCGAAGTGCCCGGTCCTGAAAGTAGATGAGGACCGCGATAAGTGCGCCTACGCTGAGAAGTGTGTAGGCAAGTACGGAGATTGCGATATGAGCCTGCATCTCCCAGCCAAGTCCTTCCAGGGAGCGCGTGAATTCGCCTGCGCCGCTTGCCAGGGCGCCGATCCCGCCCACCGGCAGTAACGCGGCACTCAGGCCTCGCAAGCGCGGCTGGAGGCCTGCCAGCAGGCCGGCGAGGGCGAACCCGAAACCGACGAGTGAAAAGACATTGGCGATGCTGAGGCCCAGTCCGGGCACCGAACTGATGGATCCAGACAGCAACAAGCCGTGGCAAATTAATCCCAGTGACCCTGCGGCAATAGCGGGCAGGGCCGCTTTCACGCCCGGCAATTCATCGCGGCTATATCTCAGAGAGACAAGCAGCCAGGCGGCGGTCAGATAGCAGAGCAGAACGACGATGCGGAGCACAGGCTTGTCAGGTTGGCTGGCCTTGGGTTGGCGAGGGTGATGATGTCACAAGCCATGCCCCAATAGAAGTCGGCGGGGGAGACAGCAGGGCGGCTATAATCAGCGACGATTCAAGATACGGATTTCTAGCAGATGTTCGAAAGTCTCAGTGACAGGCTGTCCAGGGCCACCGCCGCCCTGAAGGGCCGTGGTCGACTCACAGAGGACAATATTCGCGATACTTTGCGCCAGGTTCGCATGGCGCTTCTCGAAGCCGATGTCGCGTTGCCGGTCATCAAGGGGTTTATCGACAAGGTCAGGACCAGGGCCGTTGGCTCGGAAGTTCTCAAGAGCCTGAGCCCGGGTCAGGCGTTGGTGAAGATCATCCACGACGAACTGGTACAGACCCTCGGAGAGGTAAATGCCAGCCTGGACCTTTCGACTCAGCCACCTGCTGTCGTGATGCTGGCCGGCCTGCAGGGCGCAGGCAAAACGACGACAGCCGCGAAACTGGCCCGCTGGCTGCGGGAGCGCGAACGAAAGTCGGTTCTGCTAGCCAGTGTCGATATTCATCGGCCGGCTGCGATCCTGCAACTGCAGCGGCTGGCGGACCAGGTCGGCGTTGATTTCGAGCATTGCGAGTCGAGCGAAGATCCGATGGCGATAGTCGGGCGCGCGCTCGATCGCGGTCGTCGCAAAGCCTACGATGTCGTCATTCTGGATACGGCGGGTCGTCTTCACATCGATGAAATGATGATGGAGGAGATTCGCCGGGTTCACCAGGTCGCCACGCCGATCGAGACGTTATTCGTCGTCGACAGCATGGCGGGTCAGGACGCAGTAAATGCCGCTACAGCGTTCGGCGAGGCTCTGCCGCTGACCGGCATTATCGTCACCAAGACGGACGGCGACGCCCGTGGCGGCGTAGCGCTGTCCGTGCGCCAGATCACCGGCAAGCCGATAAAGTTTCTGGGCGTGGGTGAAAAGATAGATGCGCTGGAGCCGTTCCATCCCGACCGGGTCGCGTCGCGAATCCTGGGCATGGGGGATGTCGTCACGCTCGTTGAGGAAGTAGAGAGGCAGGTCGACAAGACCCAGGCCGATCGGTTGGCGCGCAAACTCAAGTCAGGCAAGGGGTTCAATCTGAATGATCTCCGGGAACAATTCCAGCAGATGCAAAGCATGGGCGGGCTGGCTTCGCTCGTCGACAAGTTGCCGATGAACATCCCCAAGGGCGTTGACACGGGCGTGGGCGAGGCTCAGTTACGCCGGCAGGTCGCCGTAATTGACTCGATGACGCCCAGGGAGCGTCGCTACCCTCGTTTGATCGACGGATCGCGCAAACGTCGGATTGCGGCTGGTGCCGGCGTCCAGGTCCAGGACGTCAACCGGCTTCTGAAGCAGTTCACACAGATGCAAAAGATGATGAAGAAGCTCGGCAAGGGTGGGCTTGGCAAGATGATGCGCTCGATGCAGGGTCGGATGCCGCCGGGTTTTGGGCCCCGCTGACGCTTCCAATTTACCGAATTTCCAGTAAAATTGGCGGTTTGACCGTTTGTCTGGCCCGGGTGCCAAGTTGTGCCGGGACACTATCGAGGAATTTAAGAAAATGGTGACGATTCGCCTTTCTCGGGGCGGCGCTAAGAAGCGGCCGTTCTATCACATCGTGGTCACGGACAGCCGCAACCGCCGGGATGGACGCTACATTGAGCGTCTTGGCTTCTTCAATCCTGTGGCTACGGGCCAGGAGCAGGACCTGAAGGTTGATCTGGTGCGGGCTGATTATTGGCTCTCGCAGGGGGCGAAACCCTCCGATCGAGTGGCCGGATTGCTGAAGAAAGTTCGCAAGCAGGCCGCCTGAGGCGGCCTGACCGGGCGCCGATCCGGTGTCCTCGTCCGAGAGTGAGCGCGTGGTGATCGGGCGGGTGTCCGGACTCTACGGTGTGCGGGGCTGGGTGAAGATTCATTCGTTTACCGAGCCGCGGGAGAACATCCTGGCTTACGGCCAGATACAACTCGGGCGCGACGGGCGCTGGAGAGACGCGACCCTCGCCGAAGGGCGGCGCCGGGGCAAAGGTCTGGTGGCCCGTATCAGCGGCATTGGCGACAGAGATCAGGCGGCTGGCCTGGTGGGAGAAGACATCGCGATCCTGAGATCGCAGCTCCCTGAGGCAGTTGACGGAGATTTCTACTGGGTCGATCTGATCGGTCTGGAGGTAGTGAACGAAGACGACGTGAGCCTTGGCAAGGTCAGCAAGCTGATTGAGACAGGGGCCAATGATGTTCTCGTTGTTGACGGAGAACGCGAGCGGCTGATTCCTTTCATCAGGGAATCGGTTGTCAAGGCGGTCGACCTGGACAGCGGAACGATCCGGGTTGACTGGGAGACTGATTATTGATGGCTGAGCGGGCAGCGATGCGACTGGAGTTCGTGACGCTGTTCCCCGAACAGGTCATGCTGCTGACTGCGTTTGGCGTCATTGGACGCGCCGCGGACAGGGGACTTGTCGAGTTCGGGACGGTGGACCCGAGGGAACATACCTCGGACGTGCACCGCACGGTGGATGATCGGCCCTACGGCGGCGGCCCGGGGATGGTAATGAAAGCCGAGCCGCTCAGAGCTGCGATCGGCGAGGCGCGTGGCCGGCTACCGGAAGGTAGCCCATGCGTCGTGCTTAGCCCGCAGGGACGTCCGATGGATCAGGCGCTGGTGAGGGAGTTGGCTGCGTATCAGGGGCTGGTATTGGTCGCTGGTCGTTACGAAGGGCCGGATGAGCGACTGATAGAGCTGGAGGCGCAGTACGAGGTCTCTATTGGGGATTTCGTCTTGAGCGGCGGGGAGATCCCGGCCCTGGTTGTGGCCGATGCGGTGACGCGGCTGGTTCCCGGAGTGCTGGGAGATGCGGATTCCGCGGCCCAGGACTCGTTTGAAGACGGACTGCTGGACTGCCCTCATTACACCCGACCCGAGGTGTTTGAGGGGCTGGAGGTGCCGCCCGTGCTGTTGTCGGGTGACCATGGAGCGATCCGCAGATGGAGACTGAAGCAGTCGCTGGGCAGAACGTGGTTGAGGCGACCAGACTTGCTCGAAGAGCTGGATCTGGACGAGGAAAGGAAGGTGCTGCTGGAGGAATTCGTTGCCGGAATGGGCGATAAATCCCACAGCTAGGAAAGTTGGCCTGCGGGCAGGTGAAAATCATGAGCAATATCATCGAAGAACTGGAACGCGAGCAGATGACACGGGAGTTACCCGAGTTTGGCCCTGGAGACACGATAGTCGTTCAGGTCAAGGTCAAGGAAGGAAATCGGGAGCGTCTTCAGGCGTTCGAAGGCGTTGTCATCGCCAAGCGAAACCGTGGGCTGAACTCGTCTTTCACGGTACGCAAGATGTCACACGGCGAGGGCGTGGAAAGAGTTTTCCAGACCCACAGTCCGTCGATCAGTGGCGTCTCCGTGAAGCGTCGCGGTGACGTCCGTCGAGCCAAGCTGTACTACCTCCGTGAACTCACGGGTAAGGCGGCGAGGATCAAGGAAAAGGTCTAAGGCACGCCGGTCAAGGTGTTTCTTCGATCGACTTTGCGGGCCAAGGACAGGGCAGTCGCGCTTGCGGCTGTCTTGTACTGGCTTACCGGTTGTTCCCTGTTTATCGGCAATGCAGTCGACAATGCCGCTGACAATCTGACTACGGCGATCCTGAATCAGGATGATCCGGAGACAGTACGCGACGGGGCGCCTGCCTACTTGTTGCTGATGGATAGCCTGGTGGAAGGCGCTCCGCAAGACCCCGAGATTCTGCAATCGGCGTCCTCCCTGTACGCGGCCTATGCCGCCGTCTTCGTCGAGGACCCGGAGCGCGCCGCGAGGCTGGCGGTCAGATCCCGCAACTATGCGTCTCGCGGCCTGTGCGAGACGCGCGAGTCAGGTTGTGGTCTGGTCGAGTTGTCCTTCGATGAGGTGGAGATCCGCCTTGCCGATCTCGACCAACAGGATGTCGATGCCCTCTACACGCTGGCCGTGTCATGGCTGGTCTATATCCGAACCCACAGTGAAGACTGGAAGGCCATCGCGGATCTGCCGAAAGTTGAGGCTGTCCTGCAGAGGCTGCTGCAGTTGGACGAAACCTACGAGAACGGCAGCATCCACTTGTTCCTCGGGGTCCTTAAGACGTTAAGGCCCCCTGCGCTGGGTGGAGAACCAGAAGTTGCCAAGGTGCATTTCGAACGTGCGATTGAGATCTCTCAAGGCCGCGATCTAAGCGTCAAGGTCGAGTACGCTCGCAACTATGCGCGAGTCCTTTACGAGCGCGAACTCCACGACCGGTTGCTGACTGAGGTCCTGGAAACTGATCCCGTCTATCCGGGTCTTACCCTGATGAATACCGTGGCTCAGCGGGAAGCGATTGTGCTGCTCGCGGAAGCTGACGACTACTTTTAGCTCCCCAAGAGATTTCCCTATGTTCAAACGATTCCTCTGCATGGCATGCCTGCTAGTGGTACCGGCCGCCCTAGCGGCTCAGACACAGATCAAGATTGCCACGCTTGCCCCGGAGAATTCCGGGTGGATGAAGCAGATGCGTGCCGGAGCCAAGGAGATAAGGGAGCGCACCGATGATCGCGTCGTTCTGAAGTTCTACGGCGGCGGCGTCATGGGGAATGACGCCAAGATCCTGCGCAAGATGCGTATCGGTCAGCTCCACGGAGCGAGCTTTACGCCCAGCGCCCTGTCTGAACGCTATCCGGATCTGAATCTGTATGGGTTCCCGCTGGTATTCGATTCCCTCGACGAAGTGGACTTCGTCCGCGAGCGTTTCGACGAGCGGATAGTGGCTGGCCTTGAGGAGGCAGGCCTGGTCGGTTTCGGTATCACTGGCGGTGGCTTTGCCAAGATCATGTCCAATGTTCCGGTCACTGGATATGACGATCTGAAGGGCAGGAAGGTCTGGGTGCCGGAGGGCGATAATTCCACGCTGGCAGCCATGGAAGCGCTTGGGCTTTCGCCGGTAGTCCTGCCGATCACCGACGTCCTAACCGGACTGCAGACAGGCCTGATTGACATCGTCGGTACACCGCCGGTCGGCGCCGTCGCCCTGCAGTGGTATACGAAGGTCAAGTATGTGACCGACTTCCCGGTTGTCTATACCTATGCCGTTCTCGTCGTCGAGAAGAAGGCTTTCGATCGCCTTTCGACAGATGACCAGGCCGTGTTCAGCGAGGTGATGAGCCGAATATACCGCGAGTTCGACGAGTACACGCTGGCGGAAAACGAAGGTGCGGTCGAGGCCCTGAAGTCGAATGGCATCGAGTTTCTAGAACTCGCGCCCGGTGAGGTCGACAAATGGCGCGAGCGGGTGTTGCAGATCAATCTCGAGAATGTGGATCAGGGGATGGTGTCTGCAGAGCTCTACCGCGAGATGCTGGCGGCTCTGCAGGAGTTCCGTGCAGCTGGTGAGCCGCTCGCCTCGAGCGAGAGTGCCACCCGCTGATGGCATCCGAGTCGCCGGGCTGGCTGACTGCTGCCGCACGGCTCTCCCGGCGTCTGGAAGATTCGCTGCTGGTACTTCTGCTGGCTGCAATGATCGCCATCGGCGGATGGCAGATCGTTATGCGGAACATTATCGGCACCAGTCTCAGCTGGGCGGACGAATCTCAGCGACTGATCCTTCTGTGGATCGCGCTGCTGGGCGCGGTTGCGGCTTCTCGTGACAGGAAGCAGCTTCGCATCGATCTGGTCTCCCGATATCTGAGCGGGCTGTCCGTACGGTTCTTCGAAGCCCTCGCTGATCTTCTCACCTGCGTCGTATCCGCCATCATTGGCTGGTACTCACTGCAATTCGTGCGCGAGTCGTTCGGTTATGGCGACACCCTGGTGAGCAGCCTGCCGGCGTGGGCCATCCAGGCGATATTGCCGTTGTCTTTCTTCGTCATCGCCTGGCGGCACTTGCTCGATGCATTTCTGGCCATCATGGGAAGGCCGAGAGAGAGGGCGAACAACCTGTGAGTTTCGCACTGCTATTGGCGGCCCTGGCGCTTGCCGGCGTGCCGTTGTTCGTGGTCATCGCCGGGAGCGCGCTGTGGGGCTATCACAACGCCGACATCGATCTTCAGGCAATCGCCATAGAGATATTCGGTATTGCGGAGATGCCGATTCTTGCGGCGATCCCGATGTTTACCTTCGCCGGGTATCTGTTGAGCGAGGGCGGTGCTCCGGGTCGTCTGGTGCGGCTTAGCCAGGCGCTGCTCGGCTGGCTCCCGGGCGGTCTGGCCATCATCTCTCTGGCGGCCTGTGCAATTTTCACCGCGTTTACCGGAGCGTCGGGTGTCACCATCATCGCCCTCGGGGCCCTCCTTTATCCCGCACTGAAACAAGCGGGTTATCCGGAGAATTTCAACCTCGGGTTGGTGACGACCTCCGGAAGCCTGGGGCTACTGTTCGCTCCTTCGCTGCCACTTATTTTGTACGGTGTCGTCGCGAAGGTTTCGATCGATAAGCTATTCGTCGCCGGTCTCGTGCCAGGCACACTGATGATCGCGCTGCTTGCCGCATGGAGCCTGTGGGTCAATCGCGAGAATCGCGTGCGGATGGAAGAATTTTCATGGCAAGAGGCCCGGGAGACGATCTGGGCGTCCCGCTGGGAAATCCCCCTGCCCGTCATTGTCCTTGGCGGAATCTACAGCGGTTACTTTGCAGTGTCAGAGGCGGCCGCCGTCACCGCCATCTACGTGTTGTTTGTCGAGATGATCGTCCACAGAGAGATTCCGTGGCAGCGGCTTCCGCTGATCATGAGAGAGTCCATGGTGCTTGTGGGCGGGATACTCCTGATCCTGGGCGTGTCGCTGGCTTCCACGAACGTGATGATCGACGCCGGCGTGCCGGGAATGTTATTCGAGGCAACCAGCGGGCTGGTATCGGGACCGATCAGTTTCCTCTGGCTGTTGCTGGGCTTCCTCCTGGTACTGGGGGCGATCCTGGATATCTTCTCCGCCATCGTCCTGGTCGTGCCGCTGTTAATACCAGTGGCGGCAGGTTACGGCATCGATCCGATCCACCTGGGCATTGTCTTCCTGGCCGCGATGCAGTTGGGCTACCTGACGCCGCCCGTCGGGCTGAACCTCTTCATCGCCAGTTACCGCTTCGACAAGAGCATCACGCAGATCTACATATCGACACTGCCATTCCTGCTGATCTTGATGGCGGCAGTTATCATGATCACATTCATCCCTGCTATGTCGCTCGGGCTGTTGTGACACAGCCATGCGCGCAATGATTGATGAGAGCGGCATGAGAGCACTGCCGGCGAATCGATTGTCGGCGCCGATCGCTTTCGGCTTATTGATCCTGGCTTTGATCATTGCGCTGGAGACTCGGGCGGAGCCGGCAGATCTCGGCAGGATTCGCCTCCCGGAGGGATTCAGGATAGAGGTATTCGCTGCTGACGTTCCGAATGCCCGTTCGATGGCCCTGGGAGACTACACGCTGTTCGTCGGTACCAGAACCGTCGGCGATGTCTATGCGATCCCTTTGGCGCGCCGAGGGGACGGGACCGTAATGGCAGGTGAGACTCATACGCTTGTGAGCGGGCTGAGAAGGCCGAATGGCGTTGCATTCAGGGACGGCGACCTGTTCGTGGCCGAGGTCAATCGGATCATCCGGTTTGAGGATGTGGAAAACCGGCTGGACAGCGCTGAGTATTCGGTCGTGGCAGACGACTTTCCTTCCGTCAGAGCGCACGGCTGGAAGTACATTGCGTTCGGGCCGGACGACAAGCTCTACGTTCCGATCGGTGCACCATGCAATGTATGTGATCGGCCCGGATTCGCTGTCATAACTCGCATGGATCCCGATGGCTCAAACCGCGAGGTGTTCGCTGAAGGCGTCCGCAACACGGTCGGCTTCACCTGGCACCCCGGGACCGGGGTCATGTGGTTCACGGACAACGGACGCGACCGGATGGGAGACGATGTTCCCTCTTGCGAGCTAAACCGGGCGCCTGCGGCCGGGATACATTTCGGCTTCCCGTATTGCCATGGCGGAAACGTCCCGGATCCGGATTTCTCTGCAGGGCGTTCCTGTGACGAGTTCGCCGCGCCCGCGATCAGGCTGGGCGCCCACGTGGCGCCACTCGGACTCAAGTTTTATGACGGCCAGATGTTCCCCGAAGAGTATCGAGGCCAATTGTTCGTTGCCGAACATGGCTCCTGGAATCGCTCCGAACCGGTCGGGTACAGGATCACGCTGGTGCGATTTGAAAACGGACAGGCCGTCGGTCGCGAGACCTTCGCTGACGGATGGCTGCAGGATGGGGAATCCTGGGGCCGGCCGGTCGACGTTCTGGTTCTTGCGGATGACTCCCTGCTGGTCTCCGACGACAAGGCCGGACGAATCTATCGCATCGTTTATTCCGGAGACAGTCAGGTCAGTCCATCATGATCCACGTGCTCGCAAATCTCCTGAGGTTCTTGTGGCGCATGCTCGACGGCATTCGACGCGTCGTTCACCTGGTGCTGATGCTGATCGTACTGGTGCTCGTCCTTGCGCTGCTGTCGACGACGCCGGTCACCGTGCCTTCCTCGGCTGCGCTGATTGTCTCACCCTCGGGCGCACTCGTAGATGAATTGAGCGGAACGCCGCTCGATCGTGCTCTGGAAGGTGCCACGGACGGTCAGCGGGAGACGCTCGTCAAGGATCTGGAGGAAGCCATCGACAGGGCCCGCGATGATGACCGCATCGAGGCGCTGGTCCTGTCACTGGATGAAATGGGTGCCGCCGGCCTTACAAAGCTCAAGAGACTTGCCGAGGCGATCGACCGCTTCCGGGACAGTGGTAAACGGGTCGTAGCCGTGGGCGGGGGCTTCTCGCAGGGACAGTACTTCCTGGCGGCGCTGGCGGACGAGATATACCTCAATCCGTTGGGTGGACTGTTTTTTCAGGGATTCGGTTTCTACAGGACCT
Organism: uncultured Gammaproteobacteria bacterium; assembly: GCA_937924335.1. Lineage (GTDB taxonomy): Bacteria > Pseudomonadota > Gammaproteobacteria > Steroidobacterales > XN24 > JAHEFR01. The sequence continues at coordinate 21,774 of CALDWW010000042.1, read as the reverse complement.
ACCTGGGATCTGCACTCCAGGAATTGTCGATCGACTGGCACGTATTCCGGTCGGGAGAGCACAAGACGCTTTACGACAACCTGACTCGAAGCGAGATGTCGGACATCGAGAAGCAGGAATCGCGCGTACTCATCGATCAGCTCTGGACCGGCTATCGTGAGCATGTCGGGGCCGCTCGCTCGCTGGAGCCTTCCGCGGTCCAGCGGTTTGCAGACGACTATGTCAATCGCCTGCGTTCGGCGGATGGCGATATGGCGGAGCTGGCCAGGGCGGAGGGCCTGGTGGACGAGCTGCTTACCTATGACGAGGTGGAGCGGCGGCTCATCGATCTTGTCGGTGAGGATGCCGATCACGGCAGCTACAGACAGATCGATTTTCGGGACTACCTGGCTGCGACTCGATTGACAGAGGGAACGGTCGTGGACGGTGAGGCGAAGGTCGCCGTCATCGTCGCCAGCGGCGCAATTCTCGACGGAGAACAGCCGCCCGGGACGGTCGGCAGCGAGAGCCTCTCCGGCCTGATCCGCGAGGCGCGTCAGGATGAGGACATTCGGGCCGTGGTCCTAAGGGTGGATTCGTCTGGCGGTAGTCAGTTTGCTTCCGACGTGATCCTTGCCGAGCTCGCGATGTTGCGTGACGACGGCAAGCCATTGGTCGTTTCCATGGGCGACATCGCCGCGTCGGGGGGCTATCTGATCTCTCTCGCCGCAGATGAAATATGGGCTCACGACGAGACCATCACGGGTTCCATCGGTGTGATCGCAGCGATGCCGGCATTCGACCGCGCCCTGGAGCGATTGGGGATCCGGGTCGACGGTATCGGCACGACTCGCTACAGCGGCGACTTCAACGCTGCTGCCGGTTTGAGCGCCGATGCGCTGGAGATACTCCAGTTGAGCGTCGATTCCAGCTACGCCCGCTTCCTGGCCCAGGTGGCGGAATCACGATCGATGAGTGTTTCGGAAGTTGAACAACTGGCCGGTGGCCGAGTGTGGACGGGCCGCGATGCACGTCGTCTTGGGCTGGTCGACAGAATCGGCGGACTCGAACAAGCGATCCAGTCGGCCGCGTCCATGGCCGAGCTGGAGGACTACGACGTACGCTACCTTCGCAAGTCGATCAGTTTTGAGGATGCGTTGGCCCTGCGCGTGATCGAGCAAGGCGTGGCATTCGGTGCTCGCTTCGGACTCGAGTTCGACGCCCGGCCACTTGTAACGCGGCTGACGGAGCGCTACGTGCCCGACCTCGCTGGTCTTCTGCAGCTCAGTGACCCCAGAGGGGTCTACTATCATTGCATGTGCGCTTTCCGCTAGGCGGCGTCTCCCTGCCAGTCAAGGATGACTTTCCCGGAACGCCCGGAGTTCATGATGTCGAACCCGGCCTGAAACGCGTCTATCGGGAAGTGATGGGTGATCACCGGCAATACATCCAGCCCGCTCTGCAGCATGCTGGCCATCTTGTACCAGGTTTCGAACATCTCCCGGCCGTAGACGCCCTTGATGATCAACCCTTTGAAGATGACCTCATTCCAGTCGATGGCTGTGTCTCCCGGGGGGATGCCGAGTAGGGCAACCTTGCCGCCGTGATGCATCGTCCGGATGAGGTCGCGGAATGCGTCTGGATGACCCGACATCTCCAGCCCCACGTCGAAGCCCTCCGTCATCCCGAGTTCCGCCATCACATCGTCAAGCGACTCACGGGTGGCATTGACGACTCGATTGGCGCCCATCTTGCTGGCAAGGTCCAGCCTGTAGTCGTTCACGTCGGTGATGACGACGTGGCGGGCGCCAACGTGACGACAGATCGCCGCCGCCATGATGCCGATAGGGCCCGCCCCGGTGATCAGGACGTCCTCTCCGACGAGGTCGAATGACAGGGCAGTGTGGGCAGCGTTGCCCAGTGGATCCAGGATCGAGGCGATGTCGTCGGTCACGGCCTCCGGCAACACGAAAACATTGCTGGCCGGGATCACCAGGTACTCCGCGAAGCAACCCTGCCGATTGACGCCGACGCCGACCGTGTTGCGGCACAGGTGACGGCGTCCGGCGCGGCAGTTCCGGCAATGCCCGCAGGTGATGTGGCCTTCACCTGAGACACGGTCACCGGGTTTCAGCCCCTTGACCTCGCCACCCATGTCCTCGATGACCCCGGAGAATTCGTGACCCACGGCCATTGGTACGGGAATCGTGGCCGAGGCCCACTCGTCCCAGTTGTAGATATGTATGTCGGTACCACAGATCGCCGTCTTGTTGACCCGTATCAGGACATCGTTGTGTCCCGGCGTGGGTTCCGGGATGTCTTCGAGCCAGATGCCTCTCTCGGCTTTCTGTTTTACCAATGCCTTCATATTTAACCTATTAAATTCATTAAATTACGTCGAGTTCCTTGCCCACTTTCTCAAATGCAGCTATGGCCTGGTCAAGGTGTTCAGGTTCGAGACCTGCGGACATCTGTGTCCTTATCCTCGCTTGCCCTTGAGGCACCACCGGGTAGGAGAATCCGATGACATAGACGCCGAGCGCGAGAAGCCGGTCGGCTATCTCGGAGGCCAGTCTGGCGTCCCCCAGCATGACCGGGATGATGGGATGCTCGCCCGGCAGCAGATTGAATCCCAGAGCGGTCATCTTGCCGCGGAAGTAGCGGGTGTTGCTCCACAGGCGATCACGCAAGGCCGCGCCATCTTCGAGAAGATCGAGGACGCGTATAGAAGTAGCTGCGATCACGGGGGCGAGGGTATTGGAGAACAGGTAGGGCCGCGATCGCTGCCGTAGCCAGGCGATGATCTCCTTGCGACCGGACGTATAGCCTCCCGACGCGCCACCCAGCGCTTTGCCGAGAGTCCCGGTAAGGATGTCTATCCGACCCATGACCGCACGAAATTCGTGTGTGCCAACGCCGTTCTCGCCCATGAAACCAGTCGCGTGGCAGTCGTCGACCATGACGAGCGCGCCGTGCCTGTCTGCGAGATCACAGATGGTCGCCAGGTTGGCGATCGTGCCATCCATCGAAAACACGCCGTCAGTGGCGATCAGTTTTACCCTGGAGTCGGCGGCCTCATGCAGTTTGTCTTCCAGGTCGCTCATATCGTTGTGTCGGTAACGGTACCGTGCGGCCTTGGAGAGCCGGATCCCGTCAATAATCGATGCGTGATTCAATGAATCGCTGATCACAGCATCCTCTGGCCCCAGCAGCGTCTCGAACAGGCCTCCATTTGCGTCAAAGCATGATGAGTAGAGGATCGTATCCTCGGTGCCGAGAAACCGGCTCAGACGTTCTTCCAGTTCCTTGTGAACCGTCTGTGTGCCGCAGATGAAACGGACCGAAGCCATCCCGTACCCGTACCGGTCGATGGCATCGTGGGCCGCCGCCATCAGGTCGGGATGGTTCGCCAGCCCCAGATAGTTATTGGCACAGAGGTTGATGACCTGGCCGCCACCCTCAATTCCAATCGATGCCTGCTGTGGCGTGGAGATGACGCGTTCTGCCTTGAAGAGCCCTGCAGGCCTTAAGGCTTCAGTCTGGTCAGACAATGAATTCAGGAAAGCGGGGTCCATCTTGATCGTCTCCGGTGGAAGGGCTGGAATTATAGCAGTCGGTGTAGGGTAGACTGCGGGACTCTGGCTCCTTTTCTCATGCCACGTGGCAGGCGCAAAGTGCAACAGGACGAACTTGAACAGGTCCCTCCCGTAAGACTGGACAAGTGGCTCTGGGCCGCCAGGTTTTTCAAAACGAGGGCCTTGGCAAAGGAAGCCGTCGTCGGAGGAAAGGTGCATCTGAACGGGTTGAGGGCGAAACCCGCCCGCGATGTGCGGCCGGGAGATCGACTGCAGATCACCCGTGGTCCCGAAAGGTTCGAGATCAGGATCACCGGGCTCAGCGAACGGCGGGGTTCGGCGAAAACCGCCGTCACTCTTTACGAAGAGAGTCAGGACAGCATTGCGCGGCGGGCCAGGGACCGCGAGGAAAAAGCCCTCCGGCGGCGAGTGGCGCCGGTGCCTCCGGCCAAGCGACCCGACAAGCGATCGAGGCGGCGGATCATCCGTTTTACCCGCGAGCAGGGAGAGTAGCCTTGGGGCGCCCGCTGACGCCGCTATTGGCTGTCGACGTGATCGTCGAGATGACAGACCGTCCGGGGCGGCCTGTCGTTCTTGTGAGTCGCCGGAACCCGCCGCTGGGCTGGGCGATCCCAGGAGGCTTTGTGGATGTCGGCGAATCTGTTGAGCATGCTGCGGTCCGGGAACTGAAGGAGGAGACCGGACTGGACATCGTGGAGCTCTCGCTGTTCGGTGTGTACTCGGATCCGGACCGGGATCCCCGTGGTCACACGGTCAGCGTCGTTTTCACCGCGGCCGCAGCCGGGACGCCCCTGGCTGGTGATGATGCCGGCCAGGTAATGGTGGTTCTACCGCAGGATACGCCGACGACTGTATTCGATCATGCAAAGATTCTGAGCGACTATTGCCGCACCCGGCATGACCGTGAGTAGGTCAACGGTCCGGTCGCTGCGGACGGGCGCACCATAACTTATAATTCCTGAAAAAGAGTCCGCTGTTCCCGGCGCGGGAATACGACTCAAAACAACACATATTGCGGGGGAGGGTACGGCCTTGCACGCGACCAGTCCGATTGCTCCAGAAGCATCTCGTTTCATTTTTTCACCGGACGGCAGATCGTCCACGGCAATAGGTGAATACATAAACGGCCTGTACCTCGCCGACGAGGCGGAGGTCATGAAGGAGTTGATCGACATCGCCAGGGTCGGCGACGGCCAGAAGCGCCGCATCCGGGCGACGGCCGAACAACTCGTAGAGGCCGTCCGCCGCAACCGGGGAAAGACGGGTGGGCTGGACGCATTCATGAGCCAATATGACCTATCGTCTCAGGAGGGTGTGGTCCTTATGTGCCTGGCGGAGGCGCTTCTGCGAATCCCTGACAGCGATACCGCCGACAAGCTCATCGCTGACAAGCTGCTGGCTGGAAACTGGCGTGATCACCTCGGCACCAGTGACTCGGTTTTCGTCAATGCTTCTACCTGGGGCCTGATGTTGACCGGGCGCATTATCCGGCTCGAATCCGACACCCTCGTTAGCCCCGCGCGCCTGATGAAGAAGATGGTTTCCCGGGCCGGCGAGCCTGTGATTCGCGGTGCCATGCGACAGGCCATGAAGATCATGGGTCATCAATTTGTGATGGGTCGCACGATTGCGGAAGCGATGAAGCGATCACAACAGGGCGACAACAGGAATTATCGCTTCACCTTTGACATGCTGGGTGAGGCAGCCCTGACAGCAGAGGATTCACGTCGATATTTCGATGCTTATTGCAGTGGCATCGACGCCATCGGAGAGGCAGCCGCAGCCGCGCCATCTATCGACGCGGCACCAAGTATCTCGGTCAAACTGTCGGCCCTCCATCCGCGCTACTGCTTCGCGCAGCGGGATCGGGTGATCGGTGATCTGACACCGTTGTTGCGGGAGCTCGCACTGCGGGCCAAGAGAGCGAACATCGGATTCACGGTGGACTCCGAAGAAGCGGATCGGCTGGAACTCTCTCTGGAGCTCTTCGAGGCCGTATACCGGGATCCGGGGCTGGACGGATGGGAAGGACTGGGCCTGGCTGTGCAGGCATATCAGAAACGCGGCCTCGCGGTCTGTCGCTGGGTAATCGATCTGGCGCGGGACGTGGGAAGACGGATCGGCGTGCGACTGGTAAAGGGAGCTTACTGGGACGCGGAGATCAAGCACGCCCAGGTCGAGGGTCTCGACGGCTATCCTGTCTACACGCGAAAGCCGAACAGTGACGTTTGTTACCTGGCTTGCGCGCGGACCCTGCTGGCTGCGGAGGCGGAGACCTATTGTCAGTTCGCCACTCACAACGCCCAGACCCTGGCGAGCATCGTCCACCTGTCAGGTGACAATCACACCTACGAGTTCCAGCGACTCCATGGCATGGGTGACGAGCTGTACGCCGAAGTCATGGGTGAAGACAGGCTGAATCTGCCCTGCCGCGTCTATGCTCCGGTCGGCAATCATGAAGATCTGTTGCCGTACCTTGTGCGTCGGTTACTGGAGAACGGCTCTAACAGTTCATTCGTGAATCGCATCGTCGACGAGGAGGCGCCGATAGACGCAATCGTCGAGGACCCGGTGGACACCATTTCAGGCTTCGACTCGCTGTCTCATCCGAAGATTCCGACGCCGCGAGATCTCTTCGGAACCGAGCGTAGAAATTCACGGGGGCTGAATCTGTGCGACTCCAATCGTCTCGTCCCACTGGCTTCGGAGATGGCCCACAGCCTGGCCGCAGCGAGAACTGCCGGACCACTGGTCGCCGGCAAACTCCTCAGCGGTGACGCAGTAAAGGTAGTGGACCCGGCAGATGTACGCCGAGTACTGGGCCGGGTCGATTTTGCATCGGAGGAGACGTGTCGACTAGCCGTGGATACTGCCGCCGCCGCGTTCCCCGGGTGGAATGAGACGGCTGCCGGACGGCGCGCCGACATTCTGGACAAGGCGGCCGATCTGTTCGAAAGTCATGAAGCCGAGCTTCTGGCCCTGTGTGTCCGCGAGGCCGGCAAGTCTGTACCGGATAGCGTCGCCGAGCTGAGGGAAGCAGTGGATTTCCTGCGCTACTATGGCGCCCGGGCAAGGCTGGACTTCGGTGAGCCAATCGAACTGCCCGGGCCGACTGGTGAGAGCAATCGACTACAAAGGGAAGGGCGCGGGGTCTTTTTCTGCGTCAGCCCGTGGAACTTCCCGCTGGCTATCTTCGCCGGTCAGGTTGCCGCGGCCCTGGCCGCCGGCAACTCGGTCATCGCCAAGCCAGCCGAGCAGACGTCGCTGGTGGCATTCCGAGCTGTGCAGCTTCTGCACGAAGCCGGCGTCCCTGTCGAAGTGCTGAACTTTCTTCCCGGCCTCGGTCCGAATGTGGCTGGTCCAATTCTGCCGGATCCGCGCATCGCAGGAGTGGCTTTCACCGGTTCTACCGAGACGGCCCAGACGATCAACCGTCAGCTGGCAGCGCGCGAGGGCCCGATCGCTACGCTGATTGCCGAGACTGGCGGGCAGAACGCAATGCTCGTAGACAGTTCTGCACTGCCGGAACAGGTCGTGCTTGATGCGGTTCACTCTGCCTTCAATAGTGCAGGACAACGGTGTTCGGCATTGCGGACTCTGTTCGTTCAAAGTGACGTGGCCGACGGTACAATCCGTCTGCTCAAGGGCTACATGAAGCAGCTGGTTGTTGGGGATCCGGCCTTCCTGAGGACGGACGTGGGGCCGGTCATCGACATCGACGCCTTGCAGATACTCCGCGATCACGAGGAGCGGATCACCAGGGAGGGACGTCTGATCGAACGCTGTGAACTCGGGCCGGAGACTGAACACGGGACGTTCTTCGCCCCGATGGCAGTTGAGATCGACAGTCTTGAGCAGTTGCCCAGAGAGGTGTTCGGACCAGTCCTGCACGTGCTGCGCTACAAGTCCAGAGACCTGGGCAGCATCATCGATCAGATCAACGCGACCGGCTATGGCCTGACCCTGGGAATACACTCGCGTATCGATTCCCAGGCGACGGAGATCGCCCGCAAGGTGAACGCAGGGAACGTATACGTTAATCGGAATCAGATCGGCGCAGTCGTGGGCGTTCAGCCGTTCGGCGGGCGTGGGCTGTCTGGCACCGGGCCGAAAGCGGGCGGACCCGACTATCTACACCGCTACTCGACCGAACGCACCGTGACCATCAACACGTCGGCGGTGGGTGGCAACGCCAGTCTGCTCTCCTTGGAAACCGACTGAGCATGTTCGGGTGACGCTATCCGTCTTCGACATATTCAAGATCGGAGTCGGCCCGTCCAGTTCCCACACCATGGGTCCCATGAGGGCGGCAGCCAGGTTTGTTCGCGACCTGGAGTCGCAAGGCGTTTTGTCGCAGGTAGAAAGGATCGGCATCCAGCTCTACGGCTCGCTGGCACTGACGGGGAGGGGCCACTGTACCGACATGGCGGTGCTCGTGGGTCTGGAGGGCGAAGATCCGGAAACGCTGGACACCAGCATGGTGGCCGCGCGGCTTTCTCGGATCCGGGAGACCGGCCGCCTGCATCTTCAGCGAGGGCCTGAGATCTCGTTCGATGAGGAGATGGATCTGCTGTTCCACGAGGACCAGATCTTGCCTCGTCACCCCAACGGCATGCGATTCACCGGGCTTGACGGGGATGGCGGCGTATTGCTCGCGGAGGAGTTCTATTCTCTGGGCGGCGGATTCGTCGTTCGCGGGGAGGAGGAGCAGGCCTCCGGAGAGAGTCTCGCTGCACCGCCCTATGCCTTCGAGTCGGCGGCTGAGCTGCTCGATCTCTGCAACCAGAGCGGCTTGAGGATCGACCAACTTGTCCTCGAGAACGAGAAGACCTGGCGGGGTCTGGACGAGATCCGCGACCGGCTCCTCAGGCTCTGGTCAGTCATGCAGGACTCCGTCAAGAAGGGATTCCACGCGGAGGGGGTCCTTCCGGGAAGGCTGCAAGTGGCACGCCGTGCACCCCGGCTCTACCGGGAGCTATGCGGTGAAGGTGCGGCCGGGGATTTCATGGATTGGGTGAACGCTTACGCTCTTGCGGTCAACGAGGAGAATGCCGCCGGGGGCCGCGTGGTGACGGCCCCGACCAATGGCGCGGCAGGCATAATCCCTGCCGTGCTGCACTACTATCGCCGTTTCATCAGCAGCGCAGACGAAGAGGGTGTCCTGAAATTTCTCCTGGCAGCGGGCGCTATCGGTACTCTATACAAGAAGAACGCCTCGATCTCCGGCGCCGAAATGGGGTGTCAGGGAGAGGTCGGGGTCGCTTGCTCGATGGCCGCCGGCGGCCTCGCATCCGCGATGGGCGGTACGGATGCTCAGGTGGAGAACGCTGCAGAGATCGGCATGGAGCACAACCTGGGGCTAACTTGCGATCCCGTGGCCGGTCTCGTGCAAATCCCCTGTATTGAACGCAATGCGATGGGTGCGATCAAAGCTGTTAACGCCGCTCGCATGGCCCTGCGGGGAGACGGACAGCACGTCGTCCATCTCGACCAGGTGATCGCCACCATGCGACAGACCGGACTGGACATGTCGCATCATTACAAGGAGACGTCCCAGGGCGGACTGGCCGTGAACGTGACAGAGTGTTAGACAATATTGGAGAGAATTTGATGAAACTCATGAAGACCCTGATACCGCTGGTCCTGACGGTCGGCGCGGCTACGAGCCTGGCGCAATCGGGGGGCCAGCCGGAGATCTATGTCAGACAGGACGCCAATGCTGACTTCAGTGGGTTCAAGACGTACGGCGTTGTGGAGCCGGGCGCGCCCTTGAGCGACGCGGCGCCTGCAAGGGGCAGGGGTGTTTCCCAACCCGATGACGCCCGGCGTCTGGCCGCGGGAGAGGAAGCGATCCAGCGGACCATTCAGGAAGCACTGACAGAGCGCGGGTTCGAACCCGTCCAGGAGGGCTCTCCCGATTTCTTCATAGGTTACGACGCCCTGGCCATCCGCTTCGATGACCCGCTGAATCGGCCGGGCGAACTCATCCGGCCGAGTTGGGGAAATACGGTCAGCGTCGTACGCACGCACTCCGTATTCGACTCGGCGGCGGCGTTTGAAGGGCGTCTGACGATCTTCGTTGTTGACGGACAGTCGAAGCAGATCATCTGGAGTGCCACGGCCGAAGGCAACATCCGCAATCTGCGCAATATAGAGAACAACGCCCATCGTCTGGTTTCGGACATGATGAGTAAAATGCCCTGAGCCGGGCAGGCCGATAGGCCTTTCTATCGGGTCACAAGCGTCAATGCCGGGTAAGTGCTAGCCAAGCGATCAATGGCCCGGTGGCGATCGTCGTCTTTTTCTGACTACGGTCCTCTGCCACACGCAGCCGGATACCGAGCGGCGGTGCTGAACGGCCTGGCAGGATAGGTCGCATAGTGAGTTCACTCTTATTCGACGATTGCCTTCGCCCGGGTGAGCGGGTCAGAAGAAAGAACGGCGGCGTATCCAACGCCGCCGTTCCTGTTTTCATGAGTCACGGCAAACCTTCGAGACTCATCTCAGAACCCGGCCGGGCCATCTGTCAGCCACGTTTCCGCAGCTTACCTAAACCTGTTTCCGTCGGGTTCATGCCACGTCAAAAGCGGTCGAGGTTCATCACCTTGACCCACGCATCGACGTAGTCGCGCACAAACATCTCTCGTCCGTCGTCAGCCGCATAGACTTCAGCGACAGCTCTCAGCTCGGAATTCGAGCCGAAGATCAGATCAACGGGGGTGGCTGTCCATCTGATCTCGCCGGTCCCACGGTCACGACCCTCATAGACGCCCTCGGTCGTTGCTGACTTGGACCATTGCGTGGACATGTCGAGCAGATTGACGAAGAAATCGTTGCTCAACGTCCCGGGCCGTTCGGTGAACACACCGTGTGCAGATTGTCCGGTATTGGCGTTCAAGGCTCGCATGCCTCCAACCAGAACCGTCATTTCCGGAACGGTCAGGGTCAGCAAGTCTGCCCGATCGACTAGCATTTCCGCCGGCGATCTACTGTTGCCATTTGCGAAGTAGTTGCGAAACCCGTCCGCGGTTGGTTCGAGCGCGGCAAACGACTTCACATCCGTCTGGTCTTGCGAGGCATCGGCGCGGCCCGGTGAAAAAGGCACCTCCACGTCGTGTCCGGCATTCTTCGCAGCCTGCTCGACGGCGGCAGAACCACCCAGAACAATCACATCGGCGAGCGAGACCTTCTTCCCACCCGATTGCGTTTTATTGAAGTCTTGCTGAATTTTTCCGAGTGTCTTAAGTACCTTTGCCAGTTCATCCGGATTGTTGGCTGCCCAATCCTTCTGTGGTGCAAGGCTGACGCGTGCCCCGTTTGCCCCGCCGCGCATGTCGGTGCCACGAAAACTCGCTGCCGATGCCCAGGCGGTGCGTACGAGTTCGGAGACAGTCAGGCCCGAGTCAAGGATCCTGGACTTCAGCTGCGCGACATCTTTGGCATCAATCAACTGATAGTCGACGGCAGGGATAGGATCTTGCCAAAGCAGTTCTTCGGCAGGAACATCAGTGCCGACATAGCGTGCACGGGGTCCCATGTCGCGGTGAATGAGTTTGAACCAGGCCTTGGCGAAGGCGAGATCAAATTCCCTCGGGTTCTCCAGGAAGCGCTCCGAAATCTTCCTGAATTCCGGATCTCGTTTCAGCGAAAGGTCCGTAGTAAACATGATAGGCGCATGGCGCTTCGACCGATCGTGGGCATCGGGCACCAGCGTTGATGCGGACTCGTCTTTCGGAATCCACTGCACTGCACCGGCAGGACTCTTCGTTTGTACCCACTCGAACCTGAGAAGATTGTCCAGATAGAGCATCGACCATGCGGTAGGCGTTGAGGTCCAGGCGCCTTCCAGTCCACTGGTTATCGTGTCACCAGCGTTGCCGCTACCACACTTGTTCATCCAGCCGAGGCCTTGCTCTTCTACGCCTGCGGCTGCGGGCTCCGGACCCACGCAATCGGCCGGACTCGCGGCGCCATGAGCTTTGCCGAACGTATGCCCGCCGGCAATGAGCGCAACAATCTCTTCGTCATTCATTGCCATGTTGCCAAACGTGGTACGAATATCCTTCGCCGCAGAGATCGGGTCGTGATTGCCGTTTGGCCCTTCCGGGTTCACGTAGATCAGGCCCATCTGAACCGCGGCGAGTGGCTTTTCCAGTTTCCTGTCGCCGCTGTAACGCTTGTCGCCCGCCAGCATCTCGCTTTCAGGCCCCCAATCGACCAGGTCGGGTTCCCAATCGTCTTCACGCCCGCCGGCAAATCCGAACGTCTCGAAGCCCATGGATTCCATCGCGACATTGCCCGTTAGCACTATCAAATCGGCCCATGAGACATTGCGACCGTATTTCTGCTTGATGGGCCAGAGTAATCGTCGCGCTTTATCCAGGTTGGCATTGTCAGGCCAGCTGTTGAGCGGCTCGAATCGCTGTTGACCGCCGCCGGCGCCGCCGCGGCCGTCAGCCACGCGGTACGTACCCGCGCTGTGCCAGGCCATGCGAATGAAAAATGGACCATAGTGGCCGTAGTCTGCGGGCCACCAGTCCTGTGACGTCTTCATCAAGGTCTCGATGTCCATCTTCAGGGCCTTGAGATCGACACTCTTGAACGCCTCAGCGTAGTTGAAATCTTCGCCATACGGATTGGACTCAGCATCGTGATCGCGAAGGGAGCTTAGGTTCAGCTGTTCAGGCCACCAGTATTGGTTTGATTTCGGGGCGTCCTGAGCAATAGCAGGGCTCAATGGCACCACGAGTGACACAGCGGCCGCCAAAGCGGCAAGTAAACGGGTCGGTTGTTTTGGCATTGAAGCGTCCTCCATTGGGGAACCCAGTCATCACATGGCGAGGAAAATTCAGCCTATCGATGACCTATTCAGTGATTTTAGTCGAGGTAGAGATTGGAAAGGGATTGAAAATTCCTATGAGCACGATAGCTCGTGCCTATGAGCGGCCGCCACCGCCTGGAGTTGATACTGTTCAATCTGGCCGCAGAGCTCGACTGACCGGACTTTGCGGCACTGAAAACGGCGCACGACCGGGCCCTACCGTCGATCGTACGGCGTGGGTTCCGGGCTTATCTCGAGCGTAGCCATCTTTATGACGGCAGGTCCGGCGGTCCCCCGGGTGCTACTCGATTTCTCTACCGAGAAGGCGGGACTTGGCCTTGCGTGAGACCCTGAATTTCACGTCCAGGTATCTATAGAGGAATTCCGGGACATCGACTTCGCAGGTCGACTCCAGGCCTTCGAATCCCGGTGACGAATTCACCTCGCAGATCCGGAACCCCACCTCCTCGTCGTAAAGGAAATCCAGTCCCGCCATGTCCATATCCAGGACATGCATGACTTCGGCCACGGAGAGCGCATTGCGCGGGCCTGTCTCGAATGGCTTTGCGGTGCCGCCCTGGGAGTAGTTGGACTTGAAGCCGGACTTGGCAATCCGTTCCATCGCGGAGACGATGTGACCGCCGATGGACAAGACTCTGACATCCCGCCCACGACTCTCTGCCAGGAACTGCTGTAGCACGAGCTGTGCCGCGGGATTGTTGGCTTCCACGAACTGCAGCAGATCCAGCAGCTTTTCCCGGTCATCGCAGAGATAGACACCGCTGCCCTGTGTGCCGACGAGGGTCTTGACGACGACGGGGAACCCCATCTCGCGCTCCACGAAGTCCGCATCGATGGGGAACTTGACGAGGATCGTCTTTGGCACAGGCAGGCCGGCGCTGGCGAGAATCTGCAAGTGCAGCAGCTTGTCTTTCGCGAGTTCCACTGCGTCCGGCCCATTGACGCAATAGACGCCAAGGTGTTCCAGCTGCCGCAACACGGCCATGGCAAAGTATCCGGTCGTCGAGCCCATGCGAGGAATGACAAAGTCCGGCAGCTCCACCTTCTTGCCCTGGACGAACACCCCATCTTCACCTTCCGAGTTGACCAGCAACTGTACGTCGGCGGGATCGACCACGCGGACGTCGTATCCATGTTGCGGGGCGGCCTCAACAAGCCTGTCGATCTCGTAACTCTCCTGCTTGACCAGGGATGCCTCCGGTCGGTAGAGGATCCAGCCGCTCGCCACGTGCGCCATGTCAGTCGCTCCTTGTCATCCGAATAGGTCTGGTTCTCTGCAGGCGCCCCTCGCCGCGCGACGGGCCCGTGTCGCAGTGATGCTATCTATCGGTCTCATCTGTCTCTTCATCCCGGCCGAAGCCAATTACATTCCTCAGGATAGACCACCTGGGTTCGCGGTCATCGGGCTGTTTGCCCATGACCCAGTGATCGAACAACTTACTCACGTAGCCTGACTCCAGCTTGGTTGTAATCCAGCTGTCGACCAGGTTGAGTAGATCTCCCTGATGCCTAGGCATGGCGATGGCGGCCGGGAGGCGGGCACTGAGGTCTGTGGGCCGGGCGACCGCAAACTGGGGGAAAACAAGCGTCCATGCACCGCCGGCCTCGGCGGAGAAGAATACCGCGTCCATCTCCGGGATCTCGCCGCGCAGGAATTGCCGAGGGCTCCGTATCTGTTCTGTCCGCGCGTTCGGGAGCACCCTGTGAAGGGGGTGCTCGAAGTAGGGAGATGTGGCTACGCCAATCCTGAGATCTTCCAGCTTTTGCATCTTCTTCAGACTGCTGTAGCGGTTCCGCTCGTGGTCCTTCACAAGGAAACCGGCAGAGTGATAGGTGTAGGGTCGGGAGAAAGCAACCTCGATGGCTTTCTCGGGCACGATCGTCAGGCCGCCTACCATCAGGTCGACCTGCCCGGAATTCAGCGCCGCGACGAGTTCGTCTCGCTCCAGTCGTACGATAGCCAGTTTCAGGTCGAAGTCCCGCGCGAATGCGTGGGCCAGGTCCATGTCCATGCCGACGGTTTCGCCGAGATTGTTGCGATACGCGTAGGGCAGCCGGTCCGCGAAGTAGCCGACCCGGATCACGCCGCGTTCCCTGATGACGTCCAGTCGAGAGCGGTTGAGATCTGGAGCCGACAGGGCCGGTGGACGTTCCGAATCCGGGCCGACGACCTCGACCGGTGCACCCGTGAGTCGTTTGGAGACGAAGATGTCGAGCCCCTGATAGTTGTACGGTATGGCGGCAGTCAGCACGAGTCCCAGGCCCGCCATGGCCGCATAAAAGAACAGCAGGCCGATGGCGGCGACTTCCATCAGCTTCCGCCAACCCAGGATCCCCATCATCGCAGTGGCTCCCAGCAGTGCGATCACGACGCCATGCATGGCCGCCAGCCCGGTCGCCAGTCGGCCCGTGATGACGCTCCCCAGCAGAAAGAGCTGGAACATGTCTGACGGGAGTTGGAAGACGTCCAGCAGGAATGGCAGCGCGACGGCCATCTGACCGAAAGCCGAGAACAGCCCCATCGCGGAGAATTTCGGATATTGGTCGGGCGTCAACGGGACGCCGGTAAACCAGGCGGCGAAGAGGATAAAGCCGAGGCCGAGCAGCGTGCCGACGCTGGGGAAGCTGTAGGCTGTCGGCACCAACAGGTCAACGGCCGAATTGGCGTCATCCGACGTCAGCCGGTGTTCATCCAGCAGAGCCTTGCAGCGCTCCGCCATCATGGGCAACACGATGAGGACGGTACCGGTCGCGATCGCCGTAATGAAGGGGGTCCGGACTGTCCGCATCACGTCCCGGGCGGAAAACGGGGTTGCCCAGGCCACCAGCAAGGGCAGTATCACGAATGTGAGGATCAGCCAGCCTCCGACATAAGCCCACAGATAGACCTGCAGTTTCTCCAGAGCGTCCGTCTGGACCGTCCCTGCGGCGTTTGCGGCAATGGCGAATATCCCCAGCGGCGCCAGCCGTGCCACCCAGCTCGTGATCTTCATCAGGGTGGCCGTCAGTGTATCCAGGCCGCGCAGGAGACCGGATTTGTCCGGCACCGATATCAGCGCCGCACCCATCAGGATGCTGAAGACGACGACCGCCGGGAGGATGGTGTTGGCCAGCGAGAAGAACGGGTTGGCCGGCAGGTACAGCAGCAGCGGATCGAACTCGATCCGGGCGCTCTGGGTCGTGGTACTGAAGAATGACGCTGCTTCCCAATCGGGATAGGCGAGGGGCAGGGCGAGCAGTCCGATCATCGCGATGAACCACAGGAACAGGATCAGCATCCCGCCCTGGATGCCGATGCGACGTGCATGAGCCAAGTCCAGCTTGCCCAATCCTCCGATCAGGGAGACCAGGACATAGGGGACGACGGTCATCTGCAGTAAGCGCACGTAGGCATCGCCGAAGAGACCGAACACACCCGCCTCTTCGCCGAAGAAGACACCGACGAAGAGGCCGAGACTGAGGCCCCAGATGACCTGGGCAAAGGCGGTACTCGGGAACAGGCGGAATTTACGAGTCATGACCGGTATCGCGGTATCTCCTGATTCGCCCGACATTTTAAGGGATAGCCTTGCCCGCGGAGTAGTGCTCCGGAAAATCGGCAGCAGTCTTTCGCCTGATTTCTGCGAGAGAAGATGGCGGCGTTGCTGTTCGCCGGCCTATTGAGGTAGCAGGACGTCTGACTTGTTCTTCGGGAAGTCGAAGTACACGAATGCTCCGTCCGCTGCCCGGACATCGCCCCAGTCGTCCACGTCAAAGTCCACGCAGAACAGGGCCGCTGTCGGCATGTTATCGATCCGGGCGGTCGACAGATGATTGGCGAAGTCGGTGAACCCGGGATTGTGGCCGACAAGCATCAGGTGGTCTGCCAGGCTCTCAAGAGAATTCACGACACTGAAAATACTTCCGGCGCTGGCGTGATAGAGCGAGCTTTCCGGGATGATCCGTTCCTCCGGATAACCCATCTCCCGGGCTGCCATTCTGGCTGTCGACATCGCGCGCCGTGCCGGGCTCGTGATCAGCAGGTCGGGCGTTTGCCCGCGAGCCATAAGGCGTCGCCCCATCTCCGGAGCATCGTTGCGGCCGCGTGGGTTCAGGGGCCTGTCGAAGTCGCTCAAGCCCGGTTCGTCCCAGCTGGACTTGGCGTGTCGAAGTAGAGTGATGCGTTTCAAGACGACGGTTCCCGGTTCACTCTCAGCCACCGCCGTCGGCGTGGCGACCGCTACCAGCAAGGCGTCCTTCCTCGCCATCCATGGTCAACGCCAGGTCGGCGACGATGGCACGGTGATCGGAGACGGGATCGTCGAGGACATCGAAGTCCACGAAACGGAATTCGCTGGAGACGAGAATCCAGTCGAGGCGTCGATCCAGTTTCGGAAACGTCGCCAGGTCTTCCTGCAGCGGCGCGTGGGCGGTGAGATCCAGGCCGTCGACGAGTTTTTTCAAGACACCGTCATCGTCATCCCACTCGGTATTGAAGTCGCCCATCATGACGAGCGGCCTCTTGCGGTCGGCAAGGGCGGCGACCAGCTCGACCGCCTGGCGCTGCCGGATGGCTTCCCGCAGCGGTTCCATATGCACGGATACGACGTCGATCTCTATGCCCTTGCCCGGCCAGCGGACGATGGCCAGGCTGAATCCCTTGGGCAATGACGCCGGTGCTGGACGGAACGTGTAGGCCGCATGGTCTTCGATGGGCAGCCTGGAGATCACCGCAGTGCCGTAGGAGAGGCCGAGTCCGCGAGCATGTGCCGTGTGCATGCCCCACTTGAACTCCGCCGCCTCGGCGATGTACTCCACGTGATGGAAGTTGCCGCTCCACTTCGATGGCGCATCAGCCTCCTGAAGGCCGATTACGTCAGGTGACTCCCTGCGAATGAGGGCTTCCACCGCGTCCAGATTGCGGCGGGCGTCCTGTTCGTCCTGGAGAGCCTGATGGACTCCATCTCCGCGTCCATGCGCCAGGTTGATGCTGAGCATCCGCAAGGTCGGATCGTCCGCAGCGTTAGCGGATGCCGGTTGATGATGGGCCGGTGAGAAGGTACTCGGCTGTGGGGCGAGATTGGGGCTGACACAAGCGCAAACGGTGACGGTCAGGGAAGCCAGGATAAGAAAGCGTGGGTTCATGGCTCCCTGACCTCGGTGCGCTGCCTGTAGGCGTCGATCTCATCGTGTAGCCAGGTCGCAGTGCGGATCTCCGGGCCGTCGCCCATCCTGACCATGTAGAGCTTGCCCGTAATCATGCTCTTGGTTGCCGACAGTTCGATAAAGTCATCGATGCTGTGAATCTTGCCCTTGTCCCTGAAGTGCTCGTACTTGCGCCGCATGTGTTTGGCGGCATCGATGCTGTCGTGATCGTCACCGTTACGGATAAAAACATAGCCGGAATCCGCTACCCGCGCGAGCAGGTACTCGATCTCGGCATTCAGAGTGGCGTGATCCTGTGCGGATGCCGCCGCCGATAACAGGCTGATCGCCAACCACAGGGCGATGCGTCCGAAGGCGGGCGTCTGGCCAATCATTCGATCGCCACCTGTATCCGACCGTCGAGGATCCGGACCGGAAACGTGGGCAGGTCCTCGTACGCGGGCGGCGTCAATGCCTTGCCGGTACGCAGGCAGAATCGGGCGCCGTGTCTCGGGCAGATGATCTGGTCCCCATCCACCGGGCCGCCGGTCAGTTCCTCGCCGTCATGGGTACAGATATCTTCGATGGCGTGGAACTCGCCGTCCACGTTGAATACGGCCACGACGAAATCATCTGTTTCCACGATATCGTACCCGCCGGGCGGTATTTCGTCGACGGCAGCAACATCGAGCCAATTCTCGGCGGTCATTTCAATCTGCCTCAATACATGCCGGTTTGCAGGCGGGCCGCTTCAGACATCATCTCCTGACTCCATGGAGGGTCGAAGACCAGTTCGACAGCCGCCCGCTTTACTCTCGGGATAATCTCGAGCTTGCTACGGACATCGAGCACCAGGATATCGCCCATGCCGCATCCCGGCGCCGTCAGCGTCATATCAACTTCGATGCGGTATTGCCCGTCTTCCAACTTGACGGTCTCGCATCGATAGATCAGCCCCAGATCAACGACATTGATGGGAATCTCAGGGTCGAAGCAGGTTTTCATCTGTTCCCAGACGAGTTTCTCCAGGTCTTCCCTCGATGCCCCGGGAGGAAGCTGCGGCGGTGGAACCGGGTCCTTGCCCAAGGCGTCGGCATTGCCACCGTCTATGCGGAACAGACTGCCGTCCACGTAGACGGTAAAACTGCCGCCGAGGGCCTGGGTGATAAAGCCATTGGTGCCGCGGCGAAGAATGACCTCATCCCCGGACGGTATGAGTACCGCAGCGCAGTTTCTATATAGCTGAACAGGTTCGCTGTTACTACCAAACATTACGACGATCCCTCGGCTACTCTGTAGACACGGCGTCGCCGCTCGCCAGGGCGGACTTCATGGTGTGCCAGCAGAGGCTGGCACACTTGACCCGGGTCGGGTACTGACGGACCCCCGACAGGGCGGCGAGTTTGCCCAGAGATGCGAGCTCGTCCAGATCCGCTTCTTCTCCGGTGAGCAGTTCGTGCATGCGTTCGAATAAATCCAGCGCTTCCGCCTCGGTCTTGCCTTTGAGGAATTCGGTCATCATGGATGCCGATGCAACAGAGATCGCACAGCCCGAACCCTCGAACGCAGCGTCTTCGATACGGTCATCGCTGATACGCAGGTAGACGTGTAGCTTGTCTCCGCACAGCGGGTTGAAGCCGTCCGCCTCGCGCCTGGGCGGCTCGATCTGGCGGAAATTTCGTGGGCTGCGATTGTGATCCACGATAACGTCCCGGTAGAGGTCATTGAGATCCATCAGGCGAACATCTCTCTTACCTTGAGCAGAGCCTGCGCCAGTCGGTCCGCTTCTTCCTCGGTGTTATAGAAGGCGAACGACGCACGCGCTGTGGCGGGGACTCCAAAGTGCTCCATGATCGGCATGGCACAGTGATGGCCGGTCCGGATCGCAATCCCCTCATGATCGACGATCGTGCCAATGTCATGTGGATGGATGCCTTCCAGGATGAATGAGATGACGGCGGCCTTGCCGGGTGCGGTGCCTATGATCCTTAGCCCGGGCACCTCCTCCAGAACGCGTGTCGCATGAGCCAACAGCGATGCTTCCCGGTTGGCGATATTGGACATGCCGATGCCGTCCAGGTAGTCGACGGCCGCGCCGAGGCCCACCGCACCGGCAATATTCGGTGTGCCAGCCTCGAATTTCCAAGGCAGTTCGTTGTATACGGTGCCGTCAAAGCTCACCGCCAGGATCATGTCGCCTCCGCCTTGCCAGGGCGGCATTTCGGCCAGCATCGATTCCCGCCCGTACAACACGCCGATGCCCGTAGGCCCGAACATCTTGTGCCCGGAGAAAGCGTAGAAGTCGCAGTCCAGGTCCTGGACATCGACGGCCATATGAGGGACTGCCTGGGCGCCGTCAAGGAGGACGGGTACGTCACGCGCCTTCGCCATGGCTACGACATCGCGGACGGGATTTACCGTGCCGAGCGCGTTGGAGACGTGCCCAAGAGCGACCATACGTGTCTTCGGGCCAAGCAGGCGTTCGAATTCATCGAGCCTGATCTGTCCGGTATCGTCCATCGGCGTAACAACGAGCCGCGCGCCGGTCTGTTCGCAGACAATCTGCCACGGGACGATGTTGGCATGATGCTCCAGCCAGGTGATGAGAACCTCATCCCCCTCCCCGAGGTGAGTCCGCCCCCAGCTCTGAGCAACGAGATTGATAGCTTCGGTCGTGCCGCGGGTCCAGACGATCTCCTTGTCTGATCCGGCGTTGATGAATCTGCGGACCTTCGCCCGGGCGCCTTCGAATGCGTCAGTCGCTCTCTGGCTCAAGGTGTGAACGCCGCGATGTACATTCGCGTGATCGCTGCTGTAGTAGTGGCTGACCGCGTCTATCACTTGACGTGGTCGTTGTGCTGAGGCCGCATTATCCAGGTATGCGAGCGTTCGGCCGTTGACTTCCTGGTGCAGAATCGGGAAGTCCGCGCGTACGGTCTCGATGTCCAGTTCGGCATTCAGGACGGCTTCCGGGTTCGCGCTCATCGTTTCGCTCCCAGGTTGTCGTGGATGAGTTGGTCGTCGGCCAGGACGCCGGCCAGATGACGCTCGAGCCTGCGTCGGAAGGCAGTCAACGGCATTCGCCTCGCGACGATCTCCGCAAATGCGAACGTGAGAAGGCCGTGGGCCACATCCGCATCAATGCCACGTGACAGCAGATAGAACAGGGCGTCGGCGTCGAGTTGACCGACGGTTGCGCCGTGGCTGCACTTGACATCGTCCGCGTAGATTTCCAGTTCCGGTTTGGTATCGACCTCGGCATCCGGCGATAGCAAGAGATTGTCGTTCGACTGGTGGGCCTCGATCTTCTGGGCATCGGGATGAACGATCGCCTTTCCATTGAATACCGCGCGACCGTGATCGCTGACGATGCCTCGATATATTTCGTCACTTCGCGTGTGCGGCGCGAGATGATCCACTCGCGTCTGATTGTCTACGTGGCTGCGGCCGTCCACACAGTAGAGGCCGTTCATGACGGTCTCCGCGCCGGTGTCCGATAGGTGGATTCCGATGTCCAGGCGGGCGAGGGCCCCGCCAAGATGGACATTGTGGGTCGAGAGTCGGGCATCACGTAACACCCTGGCGTGAAGACCGCCAATATGAAAAGTGCCGTTTGTCTCTTCTTGAAGGCGGTAGTGATCCACCTGAGCAGCCGGCGCAAGCGAGAGCTCCGTGACCGCGTTGGTCAGATTGGCGGCGCCGCCGAATCCGGTGTAGTGCTCGATCAGCGTCACCTGACTGCCTTCGGCGGCATCGAGGAATACCCGCGGATGAGCGGCCACCGGCTCGCCCCCCGGGGCCGACAGGAACAGGAGATAAATGGCACGCTCATGGGCCTTTCCGTCTACCGTGCGAATGACGATGCCGTCGCCCAGGAACGCCTGATTCAGTGCAACGAACGGATGCCGTCCAATGTCCGCTATCGTTTCCACCGGGTCCGGATCAGCGCTGCCAAGCTGGTCGAGGAAGGTCCTCATCGGCAGCGCGACGATGCCGCCAAGGTCCTCCAGATCTGACAGCCCCGGTTCCAGGCGACCATTGATGAAGACCATGCGAGCGGCGTCCATACCCTCGATGGACAACGCCGCGATCTGTTCCGGGCTCGGTGCATCCGCAGGTCCGGCCGGCCGGAATGCGTGGCGCGACAGCTTTCGAAGTGACGTGTATTTCCAGGCCTCGTTGCGGGGTGTCGGCAGGCCGCTATCCTCGAACGCATCGAATCCGGCTTGCCGA
>CALDWW010000041.1 GCA_937924335.1 uncultured Gammaproteobacteria bacterium | reverse complement strand
AACAGCCGGCCCTGCATCAATGTGGTGATACAGGCATCGATCATCACGGGCGGGCCGCACATATAGGCCTTGTGACCGCGGAAGTCGCCGTCGAAATGCTCTCTGGCGACGTCATGCACGAATCCTGTGGCACCCGACCAGCCGTCGGATTCTTTCACCTCGGAAAGAGCAGGGACATAGGTGAATCTTTCATGCCGGTCCGCGAGCTCGCGCAGGAGATCATCGTAGTAGAGTTCACTGCGGTCCCGTGCGCCGTATACCAGTTTGATCGATTTGCCCGCCTGTGATTCGTCGTCCAGCAGATCAAGCAGCATCGACTTGATGCTGGACAGGCCGGTCCCGCCGGCGAGCAGCAGCACGTTCTCCATCGCCGACTTGCGTACGAAGAAGCGGCCGTAAGGTCCAGCGAGCCTGACACGGTCGCCTTCCTGCAGCTGATCGTGGACGTAACTGGTTGCCGCTCCGCCGGGGACACGCCGGATGTTGAGTTCCAGCACGTTGGTCTCTGCCGGAGAGTTGGCCATAGAGAATGCACGTGGCAGCTCGATGTCGGGCAGCTCGAGATTCACGTATTGGCCGGCCTGGAATTCCAGACCCTCGCCGTCCAACTCGATGAAGACACCTTTGGCCGTCGGAGTGAGGTCCACAAGCCTGGTGACGGTCCCCTGGTAGTCCTCGACCGGCCGGATGACCGCGTCCGGATCCTCGTCGACGTCCGCCTCGATCACGACGTCGGACAGCGCTGTCGAACAGCAGGCCAGGGCCATGCCTTCTTCGCGCTCGAAGTCCATCAAGGCGAAGGGGGACGCTTCCTCCCCGATCTCGACTTCGCCCTCGACGACCTGCACCTTGCAGGTCGCGCACAGCCCGTGACAGCAGGCGTGTGGCAGCCAGATGCCCGCCCGCAGCGCCGCGTCCAGCAATGTCTGGTCTTCTTCTACTTCTATGGTCTCGCCCAGCGGCTCGATCGTGAGCTCGTAGGTCATCTGCTCCCTCGCCCCCGTATTGTTTTCGTCAACTTCCGCTGTCGGCGATCCCCTCCGCGCCCGGCACCGTGAATCTCAGTAACGATCGGTGAACGATGCCGTTCTCCTCGAGGCTCGCGTCGGGCTTGGGATCGAATGGTTCGTGATCGAGGGTCCACTCGACCTTCGACCAGTCCACCTTCTTCCAGTCCGGGTGATAGCCATATGCGGTCGGTAGCGTCTCCTCGAGCAGCGTCGAGAAGGGAGCGTCCGGCGGCATCGCGAACGCCAGCGGCGCACAGAACATCAAGTGTTTTTCCCAATTAACGTGGAACATGATGTTGCCGTGAAAGTTGTCCACGCCGTCCAGTGCTTCGCCCTTGTAATCGGGCGTGATTGCTTTAACTGCCACGATTGATGATTCCTCTTAGCTGTTGGTCCCGGTCCGATTTCAGGCGGCTTCATCCGGTGCATCGGATTCTTCGGCCGCCTCGCCTTTCCATTGTTGCCAGTGCTGTCTGTCAGGCGACTGCGCGTAGTCGAAGTTGTCCACGCCGAAATTCAGGTGATACCAGTCGAGCACATCCGGCACGGTCGCACCGCCGCAGTTGCCCTGGTAGATCTGGTGCACCGGCATCCATGCCTGGCAGAACTTCTGCGGTTCGTTGTCGAAGATGTCTTTGCAGCCATCAGAGCAGAAGTGATAGCGGTTGCCTTCGAAGTCGCTGGCCCGGAAGCCGATCGTCGTCGGGTCGCCGGGCTCGGTAAATCCCATCGGGATCTGGCAGGTCTGGCAAAGCATCGGCAGGGTCGGATTGTAGAATCGATTGCCGGCCTCGGCCTGTTCCCGCCAGTGTTCGAACCGCGGACGATAGTACTGATCGAAGCTGTCCGGATACTTGGCGCTCAGCCAATCCATCTCTTCGTTGTCCGGCATCCAGGTGTGGAATGCCGCCGCGTGCGTGTAGTTGTAGAAAATGCCCCACGCCTGGTGCGTGATGTGATCCTTGCCCTCGATTGTCTGTTCCCAGTACTTGGGCATGCGTAGCCCGTAACGGGCCATGTCTTCGAACAGGGCGCCGCCGTTCTGCTCGAAGTAGATCTCCCAGGCCTCCCTCCAGCTCATCACCTTCTTCGGCAGCATGTAGTCCATCATCATGCCGACCAGCGTCAGCAGCCGGTAGCCACGCCAGAACCACTTGTCGATCCACTTCTGGATGATGGGGATGTTGTCCGGGTGCTGCTCGGCCATGAACTTGATGACCTCCAGCCCCAGGGTCATGTGTCGGGATTCATCCGACTGGGCCGAGAAGCCGAAGGTCACGGTCGCCATGTCGCCATTGAAGGCGGCGCCGGACATGAACGGCATGAATAACAGGTTCGTCAGCACGTACTCGAAGCTGAACGAGATCGCCGTGATGAATTCGAATGGCCCGGCGGACATCGCGTCGTCGAAGAAGGATTTCGGCACCGACAGGTACCAGACCCGATCGTGCATGTGGCGGAAGTCGTGGAAGCCGTTGAAGTACTTGTTGTAGTGACTGATCGTGTGGATCTGGGTCTGCACGTGACGCAGTTCGTCGATGGACTGCATCTGGCAGGCGACCTGCGCGCCGGCGCCCGGGAACTGGCGGCCGACCATGGCGAAGCCGCGATGAGCCGCGTACTCCAGCGGCGAGACGCCGGTCAGGAACAGCTTCAGCGCGTTGACATAGCGGGCGTCAGTGACGTTCATGTGCCCGTTGTTCTGGGCGAAGGCGTCGATGATGGAATACAGCTTGCGCTCTTTCTCCGCCTGGTATTTCCAATAGGAGTCCATGGTCAGACGGAACGGGTCTTCCCACTTGTCCCAGTCCTCGATCTTGATGCCCTCGAACTCCATCTGCGGATAGATATCGGACTTGCTCTGGTAGCTCGGCTCCCAGGCCAGGTCCCGCGTCATCCGCTGGTAGCGCTCTCGTAGGTTCAGTTTCCTGCTCATCGAACTCTTTCTCCGTTTCTAAACTGGTTGCGGCCTAGTTGTCTCGCTCGACGCCGAACTCGTCATCGTCCTCGATGACGTTTCCGGACAGGGACACCAGCGAAATGTGGATCTCCTGGGGATCCCATTCCCGGCCGATCTTTTCCTCAACGGTCTTGCGGCGCACGATCAGCTTGCCGACCGCGTCGATCTTGACCATCGCGGGGAAGTGATTGATCTCCGCGTGCGGATTATCTTCCTCGATGGCCTCGATGATCGGGCGCGCGTCTTCATTGTTCTGAAGTGCGAGATAGACCATGTTCTTCGCGTCTGCCATGTCCGGACTCCTTTCGGGTGGATTACTGCAAGTCCAGGCCGGACTTTTTCTTCGCTCGTGTGACCAGCTCCGCGCGGATCTCGGCGAGCGTGGCTTCGCCTTCGGCGCCGAACTCGGCCACGGCGATCGGCGTGAGAGCCTCGACAGCCCGGGTGCTCCAGGCATCGGCCCACTGCTCGATCTGCGCCTTGTTCTGATCTGACTCCGCGGCGGCAGTCTTCAGGGTCGCGTCGACCCAGCGAGATGACTCTCCAAACCACTCGAGTGCGAAGTCGGTCAGCATCGCCAGTGCAGAGCCTCCGTGGCGCGAGATGGCCGTGTCGAAACGATCGTAGGCAAGCGGATAGAGGAGGCCGTCGATGACCAGGTTCTGGGCGACGAACAATTCAAACCAGTCCTTGGTGACAAGCAGGTCCTCACAGAGCTTCCTCAAGGGCTGCCACATTTCGTCGTCGGTCCAGGCGGTCTTTGCCGCATCCAGCACTGCCGTGTCGCCGTCGCTGACCGCCAGGGCGATGCGCGTCAGGTATTGGGCGATGCCGAGGTGATCGAGACCGGCGTAGAGGCATGCCTGGGTGATCGCCGTGCCATAGCCATACGCGGACATGTAGCAATTATTGAGATTAGCCGTGTACTCGGCGTGGCGGATCGGGACCAGCAGTGTCGCCACTTTGTTACGCCATTCGGCCGGCATGACATCGACAAGTCTGCGTTTTTCGAAAAACGCGAAGTTCTTCTCCATGTGGTCCTGTTGGCGCGACCGGGTGATGGTCCATGTGCCGTAGTAGTACTGCCGGGGATCCCGGAAGGCATACCAGTCCTCCATCTCGATCGCCGTGCGGCGGCGGTCGTATAGAAGGTGTTCAGGATCCCACAGTGGCCGATAGTGAAAGTTGGTCTCTGGCTGGATATCGAAGGTCGCTTCCTGGTACCGCGACGCCGGCTTATCCTTGCCCAGTCGCTTGGCGACATGGTCGAAGGTATTTCGAATCGGCTTGATATCGGCCGTTTTGATGTCAATCTGCATTGATTACTCCTGAATTAGCCGGAGGCGCCATCGCCACCGTCCTCCGCCGTTTCTCCCGTCCGCCATTTCTCCCGGTCCGCGTCGATCGCCGCTGCCTGCTCCTGGGTCAGGAACTGGACGCGGTTATGGGCGCAGAACTCAGCGAACGCCTGCTCCGGCAGGATCATCTCCACGTACAGGGCCGGGTCTCCGATCGAGAAGTCGAACTCGATCATCCCGAGACTGTTCACACCAGTGCGGCGCACGTAGCACTGCATGCCGAGATCCGATTTCCCTATGGCGTTCATTGAGTCCGTACCCCCACAGACAACAATTGCGGTCGAAACCAAAGATTTAATAAATACAGGAACCGTGCCAAGAGGGTTAACTATATGAAAAACATCGCATTGCTGCGGTTGCAGCAAGCTTGTCTATTTGATCTGGATTGGATCAGATGATAAACACCCTGCGACAAAAGTTGACCAAATAATCAAGTGTAGTCCATGGCGAGGGGCGCGTCGGCCCGGCATGAGTTAACGATTTGGAGAAATCTATGGGTCATCGGATCCATTTCGATGAGTTGGACAGCCTCGGAGGCAATCTGGAGCTGCAGATCACCGATGGCAAGATCCTGCTGGTCGACCAGAGGATGGTCCTGCTGCACACCCACGCGATGGGTTCACTGCGGAAGGAACTGACCGACACGCTGGGGCTGGACCGGGCCAGGGGCGTGCTGATGCGCATGGGTTATGCCTCGGGGACGCACGACGCGGACATGGTCAGGCGGCTGGTGCCCAACGCGTCCGACAACGACATCTACCGGGTCGGTCCGCTGCTCCACACCATCGAGGGCATCGTCAAGGTGACCCCCTTGCGGGTCAATATGGATGTCGCCAATGGTATCTGTGAAGGGGAATTCCTTTGGGAGAACTCCTACGAAGCCGACACCCACCTGGAGCAGTTCGGCCTGCATCACGATCCCGTCTGCTGGATGCAAATCGGGTACGCCTGTGGCTATACCAGCACCCTGATGGGCGTGTTCGTCCACTATCGCGAGATCGACTGCAAGGGCAAGGGCGATCGCGCCTGCCGGATCATCGGCAAGACCCTGGACATGTGGGAAGACGAAATCGTCGAGGCGGAGCTCAAGTACTACCGTCCCGACCCGGTCGCGGACCAGCTGCTGGAATTGCAGACGGAGGTCGAGAACCTCCGCTATTCCCTGGAAGAGGACAAGACCTTCGGCGACATGGTCGGCGCATCGGCCGCTTTCAAGGCGACCTGCGAGCTCATAGAGAAGGTCGCCGACAGCCAGGTCACCGTGCTCTTGCTTGGCGAGACCGGCGTCGGCAAAGAGATGTTCGCGCGCAGCTTGCACAGCATCAGCCCGCGGGCGAACAATCGTTTCGTCGCAGTCAATTGCGCGGCGATCCCGGAGGAGTTGATCGAGTCCGAGCTATTCGGCGTGGAGAAGGGCGCCTTCACTGGGGCTCATCAATCCAAGCCCGGACGCTTCGAGCGAGCCCACGGCGGCACCTTGTTCCTCGACGAGGTCGGCGAACTCTCGCCGGCGGCCCAGGCCAAGTTGCTGCGTGTCCTTCAGGATGGCGAGTTTGAGCGGGTCGGTGACACCCGCACCCGTAGTGCGGACGTGCGGGTCGTGGCGGCGACCAACAGGGACCTGGAGACTGACGTCGAGCGGGGCGAGTTCAGGAAGGATCTCTTCTATCGGCTCAATACCTTTCCGGTGCTGGTCCCGCCGCTGCGGGAGCGACGCGAGGACATCCCGCTGCTGGTCGATCGATTCCTCGGCAAGAGTATGGCCCGCCACGGCCGGCGCAGACTGAGTGTCTGTCCGGATGCACTGGAGACGCTGATGCACTACGAGTGGCCAGGCAACATCCGCGAACTGGAGAACATGATCGAGCGGGGCGTGATCATCGCCGGACCCGACGGATCGATCACCGCCGTACACCTGTTCCCGACCATGGCCCCCGATCGACCCCGGGTAGCCTCGTCAGCGATCGCCGATATGCCAGCAACCGCCGGGGGCGGCGTGGCCGGCATACTGGATGGGCTGGATTCCCTCGACAATCTCGAGGGTCGCCTGCTCGAGGAAGCGGTCGAGCGCAGCAATGGCAATCTCAGCGCCGCGGCCAGGCTGCTCGGCATCACGCGGCCGAAACTGGCATACCGACTGAAAAAGCGCGGCGTGTCCTAGCCAATTGATGCTTGCGGAAGACAATTCATTTGCGCGCGATGGCTCCTGTCCTATGATGTAGCGACGCATCGAACGTAGAAAACCAGTGACTCTGCCCGCAATTCGGGCGGTGAACGGGAGAGAGATATGGCACAAGGTCAGATCGTCGCGGGCTATCTCGCCCCGCATCCGCCGCACCTGGTCTACGGTGAGAATCCGCCGCAGAACGAACCGAAATCCCGTGGCGGATGGGAACAGCTGCGCTGGGCCTACGAGCGCGCCCGGGCCACGCTCGAGGAACTCAAACCGGATGTGCTGCTGGTGCATTCGCCGCACTGGATCACCCAGCAGGGTCACCACTTCCTGGGCGTCAAGGAGCTTAGCGGCAAGTCCGTCGATCCGATCTTCCCGAACCTGTTCCGCTACAGCTTCAACCTGGACGTGGACGTGGAGCTCGCCGAGGCGTGTTGCGAGGAAGCTCGCGAGCTCGGACTGACGACCAAGATGATGCGCAATCCGAACTTCCGGGTGGACTATGGGACGATAACGACGCTGCACATGATGCGGCCCCAGTGGGATATCCCGGTGGTCGGCATCTCAGCCAATAACTCGCCCTACTACCTGAAGCTGGACGAGGGTCTCGAGGAGATGGACCGGCTCGGCAAGGCAACGGCCGAGGCCATCAGGAAGACCGGCCGACGCGCGGTGCTGCTCGCCTCCAACACTCTGTGCCACTGGCATTTCCACGAGGAACCCGAGATTCCCGAAGATATGTCCATGGAGCATCCGCAGGACTACAACGGCTATCTGTGGGACATGAAGATCATCGAGCTGTTGCGTCAGGGCAAGACCGATGAAGTATTCGGTTTGCTGCCTGACTTCATCCAGGAGGCCTTCGCCGAGATCAAGTCCGGCGCCTTCACGTGGATGTTCTCCGCCATGGGATACCCGAACATCCCGGCCGAACTGCACGGCTACGGGACGGTCATCGGCACCGGCAACGCGGTCATGGAGTGGAACCTGATCAAGGCCGGCCTGGCTCAGGCGGCCTGACCCGGGCATTTCCTCCGCACACCAGACGAGCAACAAGAAGCATCAGAAAGGGAGAGCCACCGTGTCAGTGGTATCAGCATTCCTGGTTCCGGGTTCACCGCTACCGATGGTGAAGCGGGACAACCCGCCGTGGGGCGCCCTGGCGGAGGCAATGGAGGTCGCGGGAGAGCGGCTCAGGGCCTCAAAGCCGGACACGGTGCTTGTCTATTCGACCCAATGGTTCGCTGTGCTGGATGAACTCTGGCAGACGCGTGGGCACAGCGTCGGCACCCACGTCGACGAGAACTGGCACGAATTCGGTGATCTGCCCTTCGACATCCGGGCGGATCAGGAGATGGCCGAAGCCTGTATCGCCGCCGCGATCGAGGCGGGCGTGAAGTCGAAGGCGGTCGATTACGATCACTTCCCGATCGACACGGGCACCATCGTTGCCAAGCAGTTCCTCGTCGGCGACGCCGATATTCCGCTGGTGATCTGCGCCAACAATCTCTACCACGATGGCGAGACGACCGAGACCATCGCCCGGGTTGCTGCAGAGCAGGGCGACAAGCTCGGCCGTCGTCTGGCCGTCGTCGGTGTCGGCGGATTGTCGGGGTCATTCTTCCGCCAGGAGATCGACATCGCTGATGATCACGTCGCGTCCGCTGCGGAGGACGAGTGGAATCGCAGGATCCTCGACCTGATCGCGTCTGCAGACGTCGATGGCCTGAGGGCGGCCTGGCCTGACTATGCCAAAGAGGCCAAGGTCGACATGGGCTTCAAGCAGATGGCGTTCGTACTCGGCGCGCTGGGCGGAAGCTACGCCAGTGCCGAGGTGCTGGGATACGGTCCGTTGTATGGCACGGGCGGCGCCGTCGTGCA
>CALDWW010000040.1 GCA_937924335.1 uncultured Gammaproteobacteria bacterium | reverse complement strand
GTGAATAGACTCTCCGGCAGCCAGCCGGTGGGCCACCTCGACGATAGCCCGTTCCGCGTTGCCATACAGCAGCAGGTCGGCGCGGCTGTCCAGCAGTATGGAACGGCGGATCTTGTCGCTCCAGTAATCGTAGTGGGCAATGCGCCGCAGGCTGGCCTCGATACTGCCGATCACCAGGGGAACGTCGCGGTAGGCTTCCCGCAGCCGCTGGCTGTAGACGATCACCGCCCGCTCAGGCCTTTTTCCCCCTTCTCTATCGGGAGTATAGGCGTCGTCGTTGCGCCGTTTGCGATCCGCGGTGTAGCGGTTGATCATGGAGTCCATGTTGCCGGCGGCCACCCCGAAGAACAGATTGGGCTTGCCCAGTGCCCTGAAGGGCTCCGCACTGCTCCAGTCAGGCTGGGCGATGATGCCGACGCGGTACCCCTGCGCCTCCAGGAGCCGCCCGATTACCGCCATACCGAAACTGGGATGGTCCACATAGGCGTCGCCGGTGACGACGATGATGTCGCAGCTGTCCCAGCCAAGCTGGTCCATCTCGGCGCGGGACATGGGCAGTTCCGGCGCGGGGCCGAAGCACTCCGCCCAGTACTTTCGATAGGAAAAAAGGGGTGTTGGCATGGGGGCCACGACAATAAAAAGGACCGGTATTATAGCAATACCGGCCCTGTTTCGTCAGGTTGTGGAAACGCCGGGTCAGAAGTCCTTGCGCAGGGTGACGCCCCAGGTGGCGGGTTCGTTGTAGTAGGCGATGAAACGTCCGGTCTGAGCCGTGGCATCGGCGATGGTATTGGTGGAGTCCTCGTCTGTCACGTTGCGTCCCCAGACTGTCAACTGCGCATCCCATTGCTCAAAGATAAGGCCGGCCCGCAGGTTGACCGTGCTATAAGAATCGTCGTACTTCTCGGGGTCATTGTTCACGTCGGTCATGCGCTCGTCGGAGAATATGTATTCGCCATAAATGAAGCCCGTGAGTCCATCGGTCAGGTTGAAATCCTGGTTCGCGGTAACGATCACCACGTTTTCCGGATTGCCGGACAGGTCGCCGCCGCTGCGATCGCAGCTGCCGTCTTCATTTTGTCCGGGGTCCGGCTGACCGGTATGCCAGGGCGTACCGGTCCAGCAGAGAAAGCCCTGGAAGTCCTCATACTCTGCATGATTGTAGGCGTAGCCCAGGGTCAGGGTGGTGGAGTCGGTGGGCAGCCAGGAGATGTCGGCCTCGCCGCCATAGGTCTCCGCGGTACCCGCGTTTTCCAGGATGAAGCCGCCACCCTGGAAAGAGATTGTCTGCAGGTCATCGGTGTCGGTCATGTGCAGCGCAACATTGACCCGTAATGCCTGGTCGGGAAATTCCGCCTTCATGCCCACCTCGAAGGATTCCGATTCCTCCGCATCGAAGAGTACGTCGAACTCCGGGGGTATGCGGTCCGTATTGATACCGCCCGATTTATAACCGGTGCCGTAAGAACCGTAGAACATGATGTCGTTGTTCATGAACCAGCTGAGCTTGACGGTGCCGGTGACCTGGTCGTCGTCAAAATCTTCCTTGACATCAGGGTAAGGTGTCAGTGCGGCGAAGCCGTAGAAACCCCAGTTGTCTTCGAAAGGAGAGAAGGGTACCGGGGCGTCCTCCGTATAGCTGTTGCTCATGTCCTTGTCTTCATAGGTCCAGCGCAGTCCCGCAGTGAGCACCAGGCTGTCCGTGAGGTTGTAGTCCGCCTGGCCGAATGCCGCATAACTTTCGTGTTCCTGTTCGTTGACATCGTAGGAACCACCGCCATCGACGAAGGCGTTGGCCGGGAGTCCGAGCAAGGCGGACAGATCACCGCCGACTGTAGTAGCCCGGTCGTTGTCCAGGTTCTGGGTATAGTAGTACAGGCCGGCGACGTAACTGAGCTTCTCGCTCTCACTGGTAATCCGCAACTCCTGGGTGAACTGGTCCTGGCTGGCATCGTTCTGCTGGTAGGCGGTGTCCAGGTCGGTAAACAGGATGTCGACGTCATCGAAGGAATCGTATTCGCGATAGGAGGTGATGCTGGTCACCAGGAAGTTGTCCGTTTCCCAGTCGATCTTCAGCGACACGCCCTTGTCCTCGTTCTCGGATACTGGTTTCCTGCTGACCGCGACCTTATAATCGTAGAAATCCCTCTGGTCCACTACGGTGCTGCCCAGGGCCACAGCGGTGGCATCGGTGCCAGACTCCGGACTGGTGGCGCCGTCCTGGGGAAAGAAGTTGTTTTTCCAGCTGCCGACCGCACAGCAGGTTTCGTTGACTTCCGAGTAGTCCCCGATGAAACGGAAGGTAAGTGAGTCGTTGGGTGTATACAGGGCCTGGAAACGTGCGCCCCATCGGTCACGATCATTTATTGCGTCGTCGTCACCATTCACGATATCCACGTAGCCGTCCCTGTTCATGACAAAACCGGTTGCGCGAACGGCCAGTACGTTCTCGATCAGGGTCAGAGACTTGGCACCGCTGGCGCTGTAGAGATCGTAGTCACCCGCGGTGGCTTCCAGGAAGCCGCTACCCTCGAAGTCCGCTCCAACGGTGTTGAGCTGTATAGCGCCGGCGGGTGTGTTACGACCGAACAGGGTACCCTGCGGGCCGCGGAGCACTTCCACGCTGGCGATATCGACCAGGTTGTTGATCATCGAACTCTGCCGGGCCCGGTAGACCCCGTCAACATACAGGCCCACCGAGGGTTCGAGGCCGAAGTTCTGCGAACTGGTGAATATGCCGCGGATTGAAAACGTGGTGGTACTGGAGTTCTGGGTCTGGCCGACGATCAGGCTGGGGGCGTTGGCCTGCAGATCGAACATGTCCTTGACTCCGGACTGCTTTATCATCTCCCCGCTAAAGGCGGACACTGCAATCGGCACATCCTGAAGGCTCTGCTCCCGTTTCTGGGCGGTGACGATGACTTCTTCCAGCACCGTCTGTGCTGAAACACTGGCCGGAACGGCGATGCCAAGCGTGGTGGCGACGGCAATCGCCAGTTTGTGCTGCCTGTACGAGGTCGTTTTCATTATCGATTTCCCCTGTTCAGTTGTTAGCGGCGCATACATTTCATCATACTTATTTTCGCCCGGATGCCCACGGTAATATTCCCGCGATTGCCGGCTACACTTTCAGGCCCCTTTATCCGGCCTGTGCCCC
>CALDWW010000039.1 GCA_937924335.1 uncultured Gammaproteobacteria bacterium | reverse complement strand
CGCCCCGTCATCGGATGACTACCAGTGTCCCGGTCAGCAAGCTGACAAGCTCTGACCGGCGCCGGATCAGCTACTGCGGCAAATCGGCCTCGAACTCGATAGCCGCGAGTTGCTGCGGAGAGCGGCCGATACGCTCGAGGAACGACTGCAGGCGCGGATCATCCTGGATATTGGCAAGCAACGGATCCGAGACGATCTCGGACAGGCCGGCGTCACGATAGGCGTACGCCTTCTCCAGCCAGGCGAAGGCCTCGTCCGGCTCATCGCGATAGGCGTGGATAGCCGCTATGTTGTACAAAGCGTGGTCTGCATACTTTTCGACCAACTCTGCCAGTGCGGCGTCCGATTCCTCGATCCGGCCGAGAGCGTAGTACGCCAGGGGAAGTTCCAGCATGGCGTAATCCGATGGCTCTTCGCTGATGATCGCCAGCGCCTCCGTCGGCTGTCCGTTGAGCAGGAGCGCTCTGCCCAGCAGGCTATGTGCACCGAAGGCGGCCGGATTCAGATTCAGCGCGGTCCGCAACGAGGCGATCGAATTTTCCAGCTGCCCCGCATACTCGTAAGCGAGGCCAAGATTGCGGTGTGTCGGCGCATTGATGGGATCGCGGACGGCAGCGTAGTTGAGCAACTCGATCGCCTCGTCCAGGCGACCGATTCCAAACAAAAAAGTGGCCACTTGCCGTTGGATCTCGGGATCGCTCGGATCCAGGGCCAATGCACGTTCGAAATGGCGCGCCGCCTCCGCAAGATCCCCTCCGTAGGCGTCGGCCAACCTGCCCATCTGGGCATGGGCCGCCGCACTGTCAGGATCGATGGCCAGCGCTCGGGCGGCCGCCTCGCGAGCCAGTTCAAGCCCCTCCTGGATGGGCCGCTCCGCGAGGTTCGCCTGGCCCAGGTAGGTTGAAGCCAGGCCACTCCAGGCCGAAGTGTATTGCGGGTCGATGGCCAACACCTGCTGGTACAGCTTGAGCGCCTGTGCATAGCCGTCTGCACTGCGCATCTGGTTCATGTGGCGCGCCTGCAGAAAAAGCAGGTAGGCCTCGGTATCGGTATCCCTGGCCTTCGGCGCCTCGCCGAGCAGAGCGACTTTCAGCTCTGCCACGACCTCGCTGGCGATCTCATCCTGGATCGCGAAGATATCGTCGAGCGTGCGGTCATAAGTCTCCGACCAAAGATGATAGCCATCCTCGGCATGGATCAACTGGACGGTGATCCTCAGGCGGTCGCCCGACTTTCTCACCGAGCCCTCCAGCACGTGGGCCACCTTGAGAACATCGCCGACTTCGGAGATCTGCAGGTTCTGGCCCTTCAGCGAGAACGACGAGGTACGTGCCGCAACACGCAGTTCGGGCACCTTGGCCAGCAGGTTCAGCAATTCCTCGGAGAGGCCATCGGAGAAGTACTCCTGCTCGGCGTCGGAACTCATGTTGACGAACGGCAGCACCGCCACGGAGTTCTCGGGGGCCGACAGAGACGCCTCGACATCCGTCGCCGGGCGATCGATCGGCTCTGCGTCCTGTGCCACGTCAGCAACCGGGACCTCGACGACCGGTTGGGTCTCCGGAATGAGTCGATCCACGACGACGACGCCGATCGCGAGCACCAGCAGCCCGATGATGAGCACATTGATCTTGTGGCCGGTCTCGTGGGTGATCGACTGGTTGCGATCGACGTCCGTCTGCCGCCTGAGACCCTCGGGGGTGAACTCGTAGATCCAGGCGAAGATCAACGCCGGCGGCAGGCCGACGACGAGAAGGATGAAGACAAACGAGCCGGTCCACTCGGGGACCGGCAGCAACGACGACAGGACGTCGGTGATCTGCAGCAAAAGCCAGGCGGCGACGACGTATAGCACCGTCACCTTGACGACGTTACGCCGCTTGAGTTCCTCGAAGAACGAACTACTGATTGTCATAGCCTCCGCGGACGTTCGGGCGATGATGGGGGAAACCGGCTGCCGTGTCGATCATACCGCCCCGGAGAGCGCCGTCTTGTGTCGCGATTTACTACTCCTGACTCTCGAGCTCCGCCACCAGCTCGACGAAGACGGGCTCTTCGCGGATGCCATCATAGAACGACCTGTAGGGCTCCAGGAACGGCGTGACATAACTCGGATTCGCCAGTGCGGTCCGGAGACAGTCGACGGCGGCGTAGGCCGCGGCCACTCTCAGTACGTTACGGCGTTTCAGCTCGGCGAATAACGACATGCGTGCTATTCCGGTCTCTTACCCCGGCTCAGGTCAGCACGACGATCTTGCCGATCTGCTGGTTGGACTCCATGTAGCGATGCGCCTCGACGATGTCGTCCAGCGCAAACGTGCACGCAACGATGGGTTTGAGATCGCCCGCGGCGAGACCGTCGTAGACGAACTGCTTGGCCCGCGCCATGCGGGCGGGGTCGCTGGTGATCTCGAACAGGGTGTAGCCCTGTATCTTCAGGCCCTTGCCGAGCGCCTCCATCAGCGGGTAAGGCGTCGGCGCCGGTGCCAGCGCGCCGTAGACGAAGATGATGCCACCCCTGGCCGTGGCCTGAGCCAGCGCGGTGAGCGTGGGGCCGGCGACCGGGTCGAAGACGAGGTTCACGCCGTGGCCGTCAGTGATCGCCATCACGCGTTCGGCGAGGTTTTCTTCATCGGTGACGATGACGTGATCCGCGCCGGCGTCCAGTAACGCCTGCTTTTTGCCGGCGCCTCGTGTCGTGGCGATGGCCGTGGCCTTGGCCGCCTTGGTGATCTGGATGGCCGCCAGGCCGACACTGCTGCTGGCCGCCGGGATCAGCACCGCGTCGCCTTCCTTAAGCTGGCCGTAGTCGACCAGGGCGCCATAGGCAGTCATGTACTGCATCCAGATGGAGGTGCCCTCCTCCGCCGACAGGTTCTCGGGGTAGGCGGCCAGCGCGTGAGCCGGGACGATGGCGCTCTCGCCATAGACGCCGTACTGGACCATGGAGAAGGCAGGGATGGTGCTCACCCGGTCGCCGACGCTGAAGCCTTCCACGCCGGGCCCCAACGCATCGATCACGCCCGATGCCTCGTAACCCAGACGGGACGGAAACTGCGGCTGCTCCAGGTACTGCCCGCGGCGGAACATGACCTCGGCCCGGTTCAGCCCGATGGCCGCGACCTCGATCCGCACCTCACCCTCGCCGGGCTCGCGCAGAGGCTGCTCTTCGATCTTCAGGACGTCGGCATCGCCGGTCTCGTGGAACACAACCTGTCTGGGCATCGTGGTCTCTCCTTTTGCTGTGCCAGAATTCTCTCACAGCTAGAAAAGAAGTCGGATCTGTCTTTTAGAAAACGAAAGATGCCTGAAACAACGACTCGATCCGTCAGGCTGCAGGTAAGATAGCCCCAGTAGCGTCTCGCGCGCGGCCTGGACAAGACACGATGAACTTCACCGACGCCTTCGGACGCTACGGCGCCACCCTGAGAAACGTTCAGTGGGCGGTGTCGGCTATCGCCGACGGACAGCTGGTGCTCAGCTGCTGGAGTCACTATTTCAGTCCTGCCAAGGACGGCATCATGATCTACGAGGACCGGCTCTCGCGGTGGAAAGGCCCCGGCAGCAATCTCCTCGGGGAACATCTGAACCAGGCACAGAGAGAGGACTTGCCGGTCCGGCTCGTGATGGCCCGCGCGGAGGACAGGGACGCCATCGACAGCGGGTCCGACGCCAGCATGGTGAAGAAGACGTTCACTGCAAGGGAAGACTTGATCGGCAAGGTGATTGAGTTCGACGGGGACCTGTTCCGGATCGAATTCAAACAGCAGAACCCCCGTAAGCCCAAAGTCACCAAGTCGCGTTGGTCGGTCTGACTGCGATCACGGACGTCGACTGGAAACAGGAGACCGGTTCTGTGTCCCTGAATTCACCCCGGCCCGCGAACCTGTATGTCTCTGACCACGACGGATCCGGGTGGCCGCTGTCGAATGTCCGATAAGATTCCGCTGCGACTCCTATTATGATTTGATCCGTCAGGCTGCAGGTAATATAGCCCGAGTGGCGTCTCGCGCGCGGCCCGGGCGTCCAGTACCCAACGGCACCCAAACAGCCAGTCTGCCGCCTTCGAACCGGGCCTGCGAGTGTGGTGAAGGCATCTATGAGCCTGAATGGAGTCACTGAGTCAGCGTGCGCATGTGGGGAAAGTAGCCGGCGGTCCATGAGCACTTTTCCATGAGCACCGACATCCTCAACTGCGGAGTCAGAACATGAGCAGACGCAGCCCCTACTCCCGACGAGCCTTCATCAAGTCCGTCATGGGCGCCATGGTCGTCGGGCCGACCGTGCTCGTCTCGGGTTGCCAGGACAG
>CALDWW010000038.1 GCA_937924335.1 uncultured Gammaproteobacteria bacterium | reverse complement strand
GCGCTCGAACAGGCGATCGGCACGCAATACTCGTGCCTCATCGTCCGCTCGTTCCAATATGCTCCGCCCTTGGAGGTAGTGATCGTAGGCGTCCGTGTTGGTTGCCAGGACCGCAGGTTCCTGGACCGCCTCCTTACCGAGCGAGATTCTCAACTTGTCGGTGATCGCGAAAGCGATTTCTTCATATACGGCGAAGAGATCCGCCATCTTTCGATCGTAGGTACGGCTCCAGAGATGGTAGTTAGACCTGACGTCGATGAGCTGGGCCGTGATTCGCAGTGTGTTGCCCTGACGCCGGACGCTACCTTCAAGAAGATGGCAAACCCCGAGCCGCTCGCCAATCTCTTTCAGCTCCATGTTGTCAGTCTTCAAATTGAAAGATGCTGTTCTAGACGCAACTTTCATCCCCTCTATCTGAGCCAGCGTGTGTAGCAACTCCTCGGCAAGTCCTTTGCCCAGGTATGCATTTTCTCCCGACGGGCTGAAGTTCTCGAATGGAAGGACTGCGATCGTACGCTCGCAGTCACCAATGGGGCCGCGCTGCATAAATACGTGTGACCAGACACCGAAACCAATCGCTATCACTCCGGCGAACAGTCCGGCCGCAAGAGGCCGCAAGCCAATGACTTTCCCCTCTGCATCCTTATGGCGGGGGTGGATGACAAGTCCTCCGGGTGTGATCTGCACTAGCCACGCGAGGAAGATCGCTACCGGATATCCCCCGATCAGGACCGCGAGCAGGGGCTGGAAGTCGCGTGTCTCCATTCCGAAGTAATTGGCGAGCACATCGGCGACCTGAAGGACGACCCAGGCTGCAACTGGATAACCGAAGACAACCCGGAACACCCGCCGTTCATGTAGGTCTCGGACAGCACCCGCTATCCAGCCAACATCATCATCTTCCTTCGCATCGGAGTGAGATTGAGGCTGGCAGCGGTTGGTCCCCGGCTCCAGGCGATGAATAATCTTGCGCAGATGACCCTCGAGTAACTGCTCGAATTCTTGCGGGGTCTCGAACGGATGGAACGCGCCGGTGAGGCTTCCATCCTCTGCGTTGTGGAACCAGCGATGGAGGAATTCGTCGAGCATTTTCTTCTGCTTGACGCGCTCCAACAACGTGCGCTCGTCATCAAGGCTCACGGACGCCGCGCTGGTCTTCCGATAGACCAGCAGTTGCGGCCTGCCGTGTTCGCGGAAGCCCCTCACCGCATCTTCGAACTCATATTCGGTTCCGGACTCGTAGCGCGATCCGTCGGCCCGGGTCAGTTCGTCGGACAACGGCGTACCCAGGCGCGACCACAGGATGGCGATCATCACGTCGCAATCGGATGGGCGGGTCAGCTGGGCCTGGAATGTGTCCGTGGCCAGCAGCGGCTCTTCCTCCCAGAGAACGGATTCGAGGGTCGCCACGCCTTCGACCTCTTCCTGAAGCCGTTCGATCACGTCGTGGACGATGGCCCGCTCGTGACGAACGTCGCCCGGGGAAGACACGAAGACTCTAAGGTGGTGAGAGGCACTCGTCTCACCTGCGGACTCATGCGTAACAGGTGCACTGGAGATCGATTGTTTCGACCCAGCCGAGGACGTTACCGGCGCAACCGAAGAGTCATCGGCAGCCTCATGTTCCGGGAACGGCTCGTCGTCGACGTAATAGGGATCGTATCCGGCCGCGTATTCGGCAACCACGTCCAGGGGCTCGACGGGCACCAGCAGTCGGTAGCCCCCGGCACTTTCCTCAACGACATCTGCGCCCGCGATAGCTCGACTCAGAGTGTCCACAAGATCCTCAACGGAACGAGCAAGGGTCGCCGCTGCCGCGGTCTTTTCTTTAGCATCGGGATCGGCGTCGGCCAATGCCTGGCACAGCTCGGCTTCCGTTACGACGTCAGGGAAACGTCCGGCGAGTACGACCAGCACGCAGAAGGCCTCACGACCGACAAGGATCGGCCCGTCTTCACCGATGATCTCCCCCTTTCTGGGATAGACCTCCAGTGTGCCCAGCCGGAATCCGTACTGGATCGCGAGTCCCATGTCCCCTTCCCTGCGGCCTCCGCCCGACTAGCATAGCCGAAACTGACGCCCACCGAATATCGGCTGGGGCTTCCTACGCCCCAGTCGCAGACAGTGCGCGCGGCTGCTGGCGGACATACGGTTCACCAGCTGGCCGGGCCCCCACGACAGCCAGATCGGCGGCCATCGTGTCGCTCGTCGTCTGATACAGGAGGGGAAGCCGCGTTACTACAGGCCGGGATTGTTCGAACCAGTGACTCCCGTGTCGGTCTGCTCTGTCAGTGCTTCGTCCTGCAATCTTGCCATACTCAACAGCCTTGCGAGCATGACTCGAACATCGGCAAGAGATGGATCCAGCACCAAAGCCTCACGGCAGTAAAACTCCGCTGCTTCCTGCCAGTGCGCCGACCTGGAAGATGCATACATCTCGATATTCGCCTCACATCGTCCCGCCCAGGCCCGCGGGTATTTGAAATCGAACTCAAGCGAGCGCTCGAAGAGCTGATCGGCGCGCTGTACCTGCGACTCGTCGCCCGCCTCGGCCAGGACATTGCGCCCCTGAAGGTAGTAGTCGTAGGCTTCGGCGCTACCCGTTGATCGTCTGGCGATGACCCAGTCAAATCCTTCGTACAGTTCGACACCAAGTTGGCGCACGACAGCCCGCGTTATCTCGACATGGATGACGAACAGGTCACTGAGCTGGCGATCTAAGGTAGCGGACCAGGTGGTGTGGCCCGATCCGGCATTTGTGAGTTGGGCCGTAACCCTGAGATTGTCCCCGGCCCTCCGGACGCTTCCTTCAAGCAGGTGACAGGCACCCAGGCTCTCACCGATTTCCCGCCGGCTAAGGTCAGTCGTGTCCAGAGAAAAAGCTGCCGCGCGGGACGCTACCTTGAGATCCCCCGCGGCGGCCAACAGGCCAGTGATCTCTTCTGACAACTGGCGGCCAAGGTAGTCATCGCCGGACGCAAAATTGAGGTTGGCGAATGGCATGACGCCAATGGTGGACGGGCAAACCACGTGATTGGCGCGGTCTCCGCCCAGAAACCGAATCGCGATCGCCATGCTGACAACTACCAACAGCAGTATTCCGCCAGCGACCCAGCCCAGCCTGCCGCGTCTAAATATAGCCGGGATGCGTGCGCCTGGCTCGACACGCACCCCTTCTGGAGTCAGCTGAGTAACCCAGGCCAAGTAGAGGGCCAACGAATAACCCAGCACGAGAAACACGAACAACATCTGCATCACAAGCGTCTGGGTCATGTCGGGCAGGGCAACGATCTTTTCCATCAGCAGATCGGCCACCTCAAGAAATCCCCAGGCTATGACAGGAAATCCGATCGCGACCCTGAATACGCGCCGCCGTTGCATCTCGCCCAGAAGTCGATCGATGCTCCAGACGGGTTTCGTAACTGGTCCGTGGGCTTGCTTGAGGGCTGTGGATTTGCCGGCCACTTCCGGTCGGTCGAACACCATGTCAGACGGGGAATCGTCCTCCAAATAGGGATCGTAGCCGATGGCAAAGTCGACGGAACTGTCTATCAGGTGCGGGACTTCAACGAGACGATATCCGACCCGCGGCAGGGTCTTGATGTAATGGGGATCGGAAGGATTGTCCCCCAGCGCGTGCCTCAACTCACTGACGCACCGCGTGAGGTTGTCTTCCGCGTGATGGTCATGCTGCCCGGATATTCCCCATACTACTTCCAGCAGATCAACGCGGGGAACCGTCTGGAGCGGCTTCTCCGCCAGGCAGACCAGGACTTCCATTGCCTTGGGCTGAATATGGACCGGTCCATCGGACCGCACGATCTCGCCCCGGAGAGGATGCACCTCCAGGTGGTCCAGCCTGAATCCATGCTGCAGCGCGAAATCCATCTCCCCCCGTCCGTGAGGCTGGTTCCTTTGAGCATAGACCAAACGCCCCCAACTCGTTGAAACTGGGTTTTACTTAGAAAAACGAAGGTTCATCCCGCCACATAATCGAGGTTTCCGAAGGTTTTGGGCAAGCATCGCGAATAATTCGATAGTTCGAATGTACGCATAATGCGTTGCGGCAAGGAAACAGCCAGGCGCATTACCCGGCGTCTGCACAATTGGTGGGCGCGGCGACGGGCAACGTGATCCGCACACACAACATCGTCGCCATCTGCAGCGCTCTCGAGCCGTGCAACCGGGGTGGCTACATGCCCGACGCACGATGGCGCCGATGATCCTGTTCGGGGTCATCGGCGCTTTCTTCACGCGAATGCTGTTTGTCCTCGGCTGACGATCGTCAGCCCGCTCGAAGCTACAGGCAGTTGGTCTGCTCGGCGTGGTAGCTCCAAAGCGCAGCGCAACCGGCAGCTTCTTCATGACTCTGCAGGAAGTGGAAAGACTTCGACTCGACGTTACTATCACCGCCCTGGAAGTCGCACAGCATCGAACTCTGGTACAGGACCGCGCTGCTGCCCTTATCCGACTGACTGGCGTCGTGATAGTCACCATTCGTGACACAGGCCGACGGATTCGGCAGCGCCGTCCTCAGGTCGTCGATCGTCCAGCATCCACATTGCGCCGCGGGTGGCGGAGTGCCGCGATCTCCTGACGTACCCATGCAGGGCATGTCCGGATCGTCCGGTCCCCGCTTACGCTCGTAGGCCAGCAACAGACTCAGCGAGGACTTCTTCGACTCGGCCTTGACGGGATCGCCGAGATCCTGTGCTTCGCAGTAGGCGACGCACAAACCGTGAAGCCCGGGAGTCGCACCCTCGAGCTCGGCGCAAACGCCACGATCCGCTTTTGGCCCGGCGTTCGCTACCAGGGGTAATAGAAAAATAGTTGTAAGCAGCAGTCGCCTCATCACCGATCTCCCTGCGGTGTAAAGAGGCCTCCGCTCCGACTGGTCGTTCCCTCCCTCGCCCAGTGGGGTCAGATTAGATGGCCCGGGGCGGGCCGACAATGCCGTGGACCTGGGTCACAGAACGGTTAGTGCGCGGTCGTTACATATTCACTTTGACATAAGCTGGAATCACGACCACCGCGATCTTCGCAACTCTTTGTGGGCAGTGCCGGGGCCCGCGTGTGGCTGTTTATGTCGTATAACGCTAATCCAGGCCGGAAAGTGTTATGTAAGCTCGCTGTCGGGCCTGGACGGGAGATCCGCGCAGATTCGCGCAATCCGGCCGGCCGCGACGCGGCAGACCAGGGCATATGGAGCAGCCCAGGCGGGTATCTCGAAGACAAGTTGGCAGCGCACTTCATCCACAGCATGGACTCGATGCCCGGTGGCCGGCACACCCCCGACGCGCCAGCGCCAGGACTGCCCGGGGACCATGTGGGTCACCTCGAACGGCAACCAGATCCCCAGGGACGTGCGGATACGGCCGGTGCTGCCTGAAATGATGTGACGATCCGCACTCTCGACCGCGCTGACCGACGGGCCCCACCGCGGCCACAGGGTCACATCCGTGAGCACCCTCCACACCACGGCGGCGGGCGCCTGGATCTGTCGGGCACTATTGATCGCCATGCACCAACTGCTTATGCCTGCCATCCATTTTGCTTGTCCGAATAGTTTCGTGGGTATCATGCCCGATCGACACGATAAAGGTCCGCGCACGATGAAAATCCTCGAGACCGAGCGACTTGTGCTCAGGCAGTTCGAACTCGATGACGCACCGGTTGTTTTCGAGATCAACAGTGACCCGGAAGTCGTGCGGTATGCCGAAGGCGTGACGCCCTCCTCGCTGGAGGAGAGTATCGGTCATCTTCGCGACGGCCCTTTGTCGGACTACGCGGAGTTCGGTTACGGGCGTTGGGCCCTGGTACTCAAACCCTCGAATGAGCTGATCGGATTTTGTGGAATGAAGTTCATCAAAGAGCTCGGTCTCAACGAGATCGGCTATCGCATGGCCAGAAAGAACTGGGGCCAGGGCATCGCCACCGAAGCGGCAACGGCCACGCTCGAGTATGCACGACAGGAACTGGGGATGGACTACGTCATCGCTCTCATCATGGAAGAGAACGTCGCCTCAATCAGGGTCGCGGAAAAGCTCGGCATGCAATCGGGTGGTCTCATCCGTTTCGACGGCATCGATTGCCTGAAATATGAAACACACCTGCAAACCAGGCACGATTCCGACTGATACTTGGCTCCGAATCTCCGCCGTCAGGACATCGGCCCTGCAGGCGGACGAGCGACACTCGCT
This sequence comes from uncultured Gammaproteobacteria bacterium, assembly GCA_937924335.1. GTDB lineage: Bacteria > Pseudomonadota > Gammaproteobacteria > Steroidobacterales > XN24 > JAHEFR01. The sequence continues at coordinate 22,726 of CALDWW010000038.1, read as the reverse complement.
GCGACGACCTCGATCTGCGGCAGCCAATGACTAGGACCGGTCGGTCGACTCCAGGTACTCGCGGATTTCCGCCTCATAGACGCTCAGGGGCTGGAATCCGGTGAACACGCTGCCCACGACCTGGCCATCGACAGGCACGCCAATCAGGAATGCCGGGGTTCCGGCGACCCGGGCCCCCTTCGCCGCTGCGATGTCGGCATCGATGCCGTCCTGAACCTTGGGATCCGACATACAGGCATCAAACCCGTCGACGTCCAGATTCAGTTCGGCGGCGAGATCGGAGAATTCCATTTCGGGGATAACGGACTGGCGGGCATACAGGGATTCGTGCATCGGCCAGTAGCTGTCCTGCACCTCCGCGCAGGCGGCCGCTGCCGCGGCGGGCCGGGCGAATTTGTGGCGTTTCAGGGGCAGGTCTCTGATGACGACACGAAGCTGCCCCGATTCGACGAAGCGATCGCTGATCTCGGGCAGTCGCTCCTCGAAGAACTTCTTGCAGTAGGCACACTGATAGTCGGTGAACACGACCATGACCACCGGCGCCTCCGACTCACCCAGCGACGACTGCTGGCTGTCCGGTACCGCGACCGCGCCATCCGGGATGGTTGCAACCGCCTCGGACTGTTGCCGGCCTACGCTGAGCGAAGCCACCACGATAATCGCCGTAAACACGGCCAGCGGCCTGAAATGTACGTGACGCACCTTCTCTCCCCTGGGACGCCTGTGCCCTCTCGAGTGTCGAGTTTACGGCTGCGGCCCGACAATACTCTGACCCAGATCAAGGTTTTCGGTTTTCCACGATGCGTATGCCGGACACTCTCTTAATCGCCTCTCGGCGGGTAACTGGAACGGCAACCGTGGGCGCAGGATCGGGGCCGTCTTTCACTGCCGGAAGTGGTGGCTCGACGGATCTTGCACGCGCTCCCCGAGCAGCTTAGACGAATGGCCAATTGGCAGGCAGTCCCACGCCGAGGATGATGGTCCATCCAAGAAAACCAAGGGCGGGAAAGACTCGCAATGGAGGACGAGATGGTCGGACGTGTCGCACTGGTGACCGGGGGCACCCGGGGCATCGGAGGAGCAATTTCAGAGGCTCTCCACCTGTCCGGATACAAGGTGGCGGCCAACTTCGGGGGCAATGAAGAAAAAGCGAAAGCTTTCGAGGGCGCGACCGGCATCCCGACCTTCAAGTTCGACGTGGGCGATTTCGCGGCGGTCCAGGAAGGGGTCACGGCGGTCACTGAACGTCTCGGACCGGTCGAGGTACTGGTCAACAATGCCGGCATCACCCGCGATGGCACGTTGCACAAGATGGCATTCGAGCAGTGGGACGACGTCATCCGCACCAACCTCACTTCCTGCTTCAATCTGTGCCGCGCCGTCATCGAGACCATGCGCGAGAACCATTTCGGACGGATCGTCAACATCGGGTCCGTCAATGGCCAGGCCGGTCAGTACGGTCAGGTCAACTATGCCGCCGCCAAATCCGGGATTCATGGTTTCACAAAAGCGCTCGCGCAAGAAGGTGCCAGGGCCGGCATCACCGTCAATGCGGTAGCGCCCGGATATGTGAACACGGAAATGGTTCAGGCCGTACCGGAGAAGGTCCTGGAGAAAATCATCCAGCGCATACCGGTCGGGCGCCTGGGCGAAACGCGGGATATCGTCCGGTCAGTGATGTTCCTCGTCTCCGACGAAGCCGACTTCATCACCGGATCCACCGTCTCTGTCAACGGCGGTCAGCACATGTACTGACCGTCGTCTTCTGTCACTCCTGAGTGCCCGGCGATCGCGTTGCGGTCGCCGTTTTTTTTACAGGAGCGAACGCTTGTCCGGGCGGATCATTTCCTTGACGTAGGTCCCAGGGGCCGGCCCCAGTGATGCGTAGTCCTTGCTACCCGGTTTGCGGGCAGCGACCTTGCCGCCGGAGTAGCGACGCAACCAGTGCACCCAGTCCGGCCACCAGGAACCCGGCTTCTCCTTGGCCCTCTTGAACCAGTCCTCCGGATCCGGAGGATTCCCGGACGCGACGCGATAACCATACTTTTCGCGGGTCGGCGGGTTGATAACTCCGGCAATGTGACCTGAGTTACCAAGCACGAAACGGCAGCGCCCCGAGAACAACTGAGTGCTCTCGTAGGTCGTCTTCCATGGCGCGATATGATCGTCGCGGGTCGAGAGAATGTAAGACGGCGTCTCTATCCTCGACACATCGATAGGTTCGCCTGCCAGTTCGACGCCACCGGGCTCCCTGAGCTTGTTGTCGATATACATGTTCCGCATGAAGAACATGTGGCACGACAGCGGCATGTTGGTGGCGTCCTCGTTCCAGAACAACAAATCGAACGGGACACGGTCCAGCCCGAGCATGTAGTGATTGATCACGAAGCTCCAGATCAGATCAGGCGCTCTGAGCAAACGGAATCCCCAGGCGACGTTGTCGCCCGGAAGATAGCCCTTGCTCTTGCCGAGACGCTCGAGCCTGTCCAGTTGTTTCTCGTCGACGAACACTTTCACGTCACCGACGTCCGTGTAATCGATCAGGGTGGTGAGATAGGTTGCGGAACGGATCGGATTGCGTCCTTTGGCATCCAGCCAGGACAACAGGCAGGCGAGCAGGATGCCACCCAGGCAGTAACCCATGGCGTTCACGTCGGATTCGCCGGTGATCTCCTCGATGACGTCCAGTGCCTCCAGGGGACCTTCCAGCATGTAGTCATCGAATGCCTTGTCGGGCATGTCCTCGCCCGGATTCCTCCAGGAGATGAGAAACACCGTCTGCCCCTGGTCGACCAGATACTTGACCAAGGAATTGGCCGGCTGCATGTCGAGCACGTAGTACTTGTTGAACCACGGCGGGATGATGAGCAACGGCCGGCGCGAGACTTGCTTGGTCGTCGGCGTGTACTGGATCAGCTCCATGATCTCGTTGCGATAGACGACCTCGCCCTCTGTGGTCGCGAGGTTTTTCCCGACCTCGAATGCGCCCAGGTCCGACATGCTGATGTTCAGTCGACCATGCGTCAGATCCAGATCGTGCCAGAAATTACGGATACCGTGGACGAAGTTGCGCCCCTTGGACTCGACCGTCGCGTCCAGGACATCCGGGTTGCTCAGAGCGAAATTGGCCGGTGCCAGCGCGTCCAGCAACTGGGCAGTAAAGAAACGCAGCTTGCGGCGATCCTCTTCATCCATGCCGGGCGTCTCCTCGGCGAGCCTCAGGGCCGCTTTGGCATACGCCTGATAGCCACGCAGAAGGACCCTGAAGGGCGCTTTCTTCTGCCAGGCTTGACCCTTGAATCGACGATCGCCGTTGAGCTTCGCCGGCTCGACCTCTTCGCCGGAGATCCGCAGCAACATATCGCGGGTGATCCCCAGCCAGTCGGCCGCAAGCCCCGCTCCGGTCTTGATCGGAGCACCCGGATGAGCCGCCATGTTGGCCAGCCACCGCAGATACAGCTTGCCGACGTCGGCAGACATCCCGGCGAGTAGACGGGTCGTTTCATATTGGGCCCGCATGTTCTCTCGCTTGAGTGAATCCAGCACGGCAACCTCGTTCATCACAATCTCTCGAAAACGGCCGCGATCCCCTGACCGCCACCGATGCACATGGTCACAAGCGCGTAGCGGCCACCGGTGCGCTGCAGTTCATGGATCGCCTTGACGCTGATGATCGCGCCGGTCGCACCGATGGGGTGCCCCAGGGAAATTCCGCTACCGTTGGGATTAGTCTTCTCGGGCGGCAGATCCAGGTCCTTGGCTACCGCCAGAGCCTGGGCGGCGAATGCCTCATTGACCTCGAAGACATCGATGTCCTCGATGCCAATGCCCAGACGATCCAGCAGCTTACGCGTCGCGGGGACTGGCCCGATACCCATATATTTCGGCTCTACCCCGGCGAAACCATACCCCACCAATCGGGCCATGGGTTTCAATCCCCGACTGGCGGCGACCTCGCCGTCCATCAGCACGAGCGCCGCGGCGGCATCATTGATTCCGGAGGCATTGGCCGCGGTCACCGAACCGTCTTTCTTGAACACCGGCCGCATTTTTGCCAGCGACTCGACGGTGGCCTGGGCACGAACGTGTTCGTCCGTGTCGAAGGCTACGGTCTCACGCTTCTGCCGGACTTCGACCGGCACGATCTGGTCCTTGAAATATCCTGCCTCGATAGCCCGGGCAGCGCGCTGCTGACTCTCGACGGCCAGCGCATCCTGCTGTTCGCGGCTGATGTCCCACTTATCTGCCACGTTCTCGGCGGTGATGCCCATGTGGCAGTCGTCGAATGGATCGGTCAGCGCGCCTACCATCGCGTCGATGACCTGGGCGTCCCCCATGCGCTGGCCGAAACGCATGCCGGGTATCCAGTACTGACCACGGCTCATGCACTCCGCGCCACCGGCGACAGCGCACTCGGCGTCACCGAGTAATAGCAGCTGTGCCGCACTCACGATCGCCTGGAGACCACTGCCGCAAAGGCGGTTGACGGTGACAGCCGGTGTCTCGACCGGCAGGCCGCCATTGACTGCGGCGACCCGGGCCAGATACATGTCGCGAGGCTCGGTGTGGATGACATTACCGAATGCGGCATGGCCTACGTCTGCCGGTTCGAGACCGGCCCGCTCCACCGCTGCTTTGACACAGGTCGCTGCCAGTTGGGTCGGTGGTGTCCCCGCCAGGCTTCCGCCGTAGGTACCGATCGCCGTTCGTACCGCACTCAGAACCACGATGTCGCGATTATTGGCCATTCTCCTAGTCCCCTGTCCCCATATGTTTAACCGCCCAAGCCTGCCACTGCCCTCGTCGTCTTTCCATTAGACGAACTGGTAAAAAAACGGCGGCCACAAGGGCCGCCGTTCCGTTTGCCCGACTTCAGGCTGCTTTCTTGCGAGTCGCCTTCGCCGGCGCGGCCTTACCTGCCGCAGCGAGCGTTTCCTCGTAACCGGTCTTGGCTACCGAGAAGAACGCCTTCTGAACACCTGTAAACGCATCGACCAGTGCGGCGGTCCGTTCCTGAGCGCGTCCGGTGTACTCCGTGGCCAGGCGGCCCTGCTCCCGCGTGTAGCCGCCGACGTCTTCGGCAGTGCCGAGCGCGCGCAGCTGGTCCACAGTGAGGTCAATGAGATCGCTGGCGATATCGGCTTCCACTTTGAAGAACCTCTCGGCCGCTTCCATACCGACTTCACCCAGCTTGCCAAAAGGCTCGAACGCCTTGCGGCTCTTGTCAAACATATCCAGAATTTCGTTAGTCATGTCGTTTCCCCTGTCTCGAATTTTGCATCGCAACAACTTAAAGTGTAGCAGACTTTTTGTGCAATGCAAAAAGATTATCGGAGAAATTGTAAAACTTCTTTTATAACTGGCAGTTACCCATCTTCATCTGTAGGTTTCTTCTTGTGCGCTGCGCCAGACCAGGCCTTGCCAAGCATCTGATGCAGCTGATCCCAAAGCTCCAGGTTGCGCTTGGCCAGGTCTGCCATGGGGTTGTCGTCGATCATCTGGCGAACCTGTTCCTGGAACGTTTCCTGCTGCTCCGTGAATGCGGAAACGCTACGACCCAGATAGTCTCCAAATAGCTCCTGCAGAGCGCCGCCATAGAAACGGATCAATTGCTCGAGGACGTCGGCGGTCAGCAAAGGCTGGCCCGACTCCTCGCGTTCGACGATGATCTGCAGCAGGATGCTCCGGGTGATGTCCTCACCGGTCTTGGCATCCTCTACCCGCACCTTTTCACCGGACACGATCAGTTCCCGTACCTGGTCCAGCGTGACGTGTTGGCTCTGCTCAGGGTCGTAGAGCCTGCGATTGGAATACTTGCGAATGACGTGAACGGTCACGGTAGCAAGTCTAATCCATGTGGAACCCGCCGTTCACGGACAGGTCCTCACCGGTGATGAATCCTGAAGCATCGTCCACGAGGAACAATACTGCGCGGGCGATTTCATAGGGCTGCCCGAACCTGCCCACGGGGATCTGCTCGCGGATCTGGTCACGCACCGACTCCGGTACCTTGTGGACCAGCGGCGACTCGATGTAACCCGGAGAAACGGTGTTCACCGTCACCCCCTTGCGCGCCACTTCACGGGCCACCGCCATGGTAAATCCGTGGATCCCGGCCTTGGCCGCAGAGTAGTTGGCCTGGCCGAACTGGCCACGCTGCCCGTTCACTGAGGAGATGTTGACGACCCTTCCGAAACGGCGCTCCATCATGCCGTTGATGACCCTGCGGGTGACGTTGTAGACGCTGTCGAGATTCGTCCGCAGGACAGCCGACCAGTTCTCGGGCTCCAGCTTTACGAGTGTCGCATCCCTGGTGATGCCCGCTGCGTTGATGAGGATATCGATCGGGCCGATCGACTCCTCCGTCCTTTCGACGCCGGATCCGCTGTCGTCGTAATCGGCCGCATCAAACGCCTCGAGGTGGATACGCTCTCCTGAACCGTTGAGCGCCTTCAGCCACTTCGACGCGTTGGCCTGATCGGAGGGATGACAGTTGGCTGCTACGTTGTAGCCGGCATCGGCCAGTACCTCGCAGATCACCCGACCGATTGCGCCGGTGCCTCCGGTGACCAGTACGTTCCGTCCAGCCATAACCCGTCTCCTATACAGTTTGATGACGCGCTACAGCATAGCCGCAAACTTGTGCAATGCAAAATACTTTTCGCAGCAGGTCCCTAAATCAGCCTACTAAAAAACAACAACTTACGCGCGAAAGACCGCGTGGAATCACGCGTCGCAAAGGAGAATGGGCCCTCCATGGCCCGTGGCCGTCCGTGGCCGAAAGGGTGGGTCCGCTGAGAATCGCGGGGATCAGGCGGCCAGCGCCCGCGGTTCCTCGCTCATCAGCGTCTCGAGATCAACGTGGAAACCGACACACTGCCGGGCCGCAACCTCGTAGATGGTCTGGAAATCAAAGCCCTCGAACGTCGCAGACTCCTGCAGGCGCGCAAGTTCTGACCTCAGCACATTCGCCGCGATCCGCGACTTCAGCAGGCGCATTACGCCGGCGACGTGGACATCGGCTCTGGCCGAGAACTCTCGATGCTCTCCAGGGTGCTGGAGGACGATCCCGGCCTCTGTCGCATCGATCAGCCTGCGCTGGCGGCCGTCGTCGTTGCGGAATGTCACCATATACCAACGGCGGCGGGTCATCAGGGGCCGTACAGTGACGGACGCGGGCTCCCCGTCGAGCCAGCCCCTGTCCATCCGGTTCCTGAGGGCGGTTTCAATTCGGGTAACGTCTTTTGTCAGCTGCATCTTCGGCTCCTCGAGTCGGTAGACGATTCTGGATCGGCATCTCCCGATCCACGGCGTAGAATCTTAAGGTCCAGCTCGGCCTCGTTCTCGTCAGTTCCTGTCAATTTTTGTGCATTTTCGGTCAACGGTCTTCTCCCGACCCGAATATCGGTCACGTGCGCCGGAAGCGGGTGTGGCCCCGGATCAGGGACATTACGAGACCGCATACCCGGCCGCAGTCGCAGATATCACGCAATCTGAAGCTCGGCCTGCGGACCGGGAATGGGGGACCTCGGGCGCACCCGGGCTTTCGAGAATGGAACAGCCCGAATCGGTCCGAAAACAGAATTCGCCTAGGGACGGCGGGGGCCCCGGTCAGTTGACCAGGGAAGCATCCAGGACCCGGCGGGTCCAGCGAATCGGCCCGTGGAATCTATGAATAATGGTTGTGAACAGTCTTGCCTGCAGGCAATTCCGATTGGCGGGCGTACGTCGCCTCAGTCGGCGGCCCCGACCTTAACCCCCCAGTTGCGCTCGCCGCTTTTGGCGACAACCTCCCAATCGGAGGTGTCCATCCGATGGCAGAAGCTGCAATCACCCTTGTACCGTTTGAGAAACCTGTTCTCGGCACCGCCACGAAAGTGCACCACGTGGATCAGCTTCCCAAGCGCCGTGGCCGTGCCCTTGTCGTCGGGCGCGTGGCAGCGCTGGCAGCCATCGGGTATCACCAGCGTCCGTTCGCCGGCCTTGCTATGACCGACGCTGGCAAGCAGCAGATCGATCCTTGAGGCCGCGGCGCCGCTAAGCTTCTCGGAAACGTGGCAACTGATGCAGCCATCAGGATAGTCATCTGCATGACCCGCAGTTGGCCCGAAGCTCAGCGCTGTCAGGACCAGCAGGATGGCGGGCATTCTCATCGAAAGACTTCTGGCGATCATCGGCGTTCCCCTACCAGTTCTTCGGTCCACTCTTGAGGGCGGCCTCACCCGTTTCAACATTCATCGAATGACAGTGGAGACACTCGCCGCCGTAACGGGTAGTGAATAGATTGGCCTTTGGGACGTCATAATGAATCTCATGAATCATCGCCATGAATGTCTTCTCCTGGTCATCGCCGGAATGACATTTGCCGCAATCTTCGGGGATTTCCTTCAGGGTTTTGATCCAGCGATGGCCGATTTGTGTGAGTAGGGCATTCAGCCGGAAATCCGCCTCGCTGGACGTCTGACCGTGGCAGGACACACAGCCCTCGGGGAAATCGTCAGCAACAGCGAGCCCGGCGACGGCCAACAGGCCAACTGCGATTGCAAGCCAGAGAACGCGAATCCGTTCCTTCATGACACAAAACCTCTCCCTGAGTGCCGGCCCGATCATGCCGATCCCGACCGGGCCGGAATCTGAACGGCTGCGACTCGAACCAATGCGATTACCGGGGCCTAGGGTAACTGATCGACGGTGACCCGCCAATACGAGGTATTCCCCTATTTTCCTCGACGGTGCTTGTCGGCTTCTATGCCGCCACGACAGTCTCACGAGACCCGGTTTCCACACGACCGTGAATCACGTCGCCCACTCTCGCCATCCGTTCCCTGGTCCGCGCGCAGGCCCGGTACGCGGATGCCGTGTACGCAGGTTGCCAATGGTGAGTCAGCACACGATCTGCATCGGATAGCCGGCGGATTCCGGGTTCCTCAGGGCGATCGCTACGGGAGACGGTGCCGGTCAAATGTGTCCTTCATTCGCCTGGCTGATCTGATCGTTGAGGGTCCAGTAGTCATACAGGACTCCGATCAGGAGCAGCCCACCGGTAAAAAACCAGATCAGGCCGGTGATCCACTTGCCCATGTAGAAGCGGTGGACACCGAAGATACCGAGAAACGTGAGCAGGACCCAGGTCAGGTTAAAACTGACCGGTCCCTCCGCGTAACGAACGCTCGCTTCGTCATCCATGCCGGGGATGAGGAACAGGTCGATCACCCAGCCAATGAGCAGAAGCCCTAGCGTAAAGAACCAGATCGTGCCGGTGATCGGACGGCCGTAATAGAATCGATGGGCGCCCATGAACCCGAAGATCCAGAGCAGATAGCCGATGACCTTGCTGTGTGTGTCGGGAGATTGTGTCAACTCAGGCTCCTGAATATGACCTTCGTTATCCGTAACCAAGCTCAACGCGATACCGTCATTCTAACGGGATACAGGCTCTCCTGATATTGCACCATTCGACTGGGCTGACAGGCGCTGGACTTGTCTTGCCAGATACTACGCCGGGAACATCGACTATCGGAAAAGAAGAGGCCCCGCCAACGAGATAATGCCCGGCGGGGCCCAACGATCGAACTCGGGTCTGCCGTCAAATATCGGCAAACACGGCGCTACTGGCTCAGTCGATAGGTGCTGAAACTGGCGTCCATGCGAGTGTCCTGACCGACGGTGAATTCGTACATGCAATCGTCGTCCGTGTAGTCCATAAAATTGCGGATAGGATCATCGCCAGGCTCGCGCCTGCAACTGTCCTTGCCAACTGGACAACCGTAGGCCGGCTCACGCTCGGCCGCGGTATCGGCGACGGAATCGCCAGAACCCTTACAGCGACCACCCTGGAAGGTGTGATAGAGCCCCATCCAGTGCCCGACTTCGTGGGTCGCCGTATCGCCCTCGTTGTAAGGCGCCGCCGAACCGCCTGGAATTGAGCTGTAGAGGATGACGATGCCATCATCGCCAGGGTCGGCCTCATACCACCACGGGAAGGTAGCCCAGCCAAGCAGACCGCCACCGGGGTTTGCTGAGTAGATATTCAGATCGCCGGCTCCGCCCTCCCGCAACGCCGACTTTGCCTGGGCCTCAGCCGAAGAGCCCGGCGACATGCCGAACCAGCTGGCATTGTCGGTATAGGTGGTGGCCATCAGCGTAAATGTCCAGTTGTAGCCCGAATAGGCTGAATTGAGCACGCCGATCTGATCGTTTACGTCCTCACTGCTCAGTCTTCCGGCAGAGCCATCGTGGATGACATGGAAATAGACGGGGATGTTGCCGCCGGTCACGGCACCACCACCACCACCGCCACCGCCTCCGCCTCCGCCGCCGGGGCCACCTCCGGGCGTACCGGGAGGCTTCTTCTGGCCGCCGGCCCTGGCGCGAGCCAGTTCACGCATGATGGGCCCGAGTTTCTGCTCGACCTTGAGCGCCTGGATCTCATCTACGCGCCGGGTCGCGCAGCGCGCACCGCTATCGATGAATGCCTGTTGACTGGACCAGGAATTGCCATTGATCTGGAATGGCTTGCCCTGTGATTTGGCGCTCTGTGCGGCAGCCGGACCGGCGCCTATGACCATGCAGGCCAGGGCAATACAGGCGGCGTACCGGCCTCTCGAAAGTGTGCTCATCTCATGACCTCCCGGAAGGCAACTGCACAAACCGGCGCTCTTGATGGCGGCTCGGCTGGGCGGTTGCGACGGAAAAACGATACCACAGCGGCGCCTCACGGGGCCGGACCCTGGCAATCTGGAGCCGTAATTACTGCTCTCGATCGTGCGGGCTAGAGCTGGTTCTCGATTGGGAACAGTCCGAGCAGCCAGGCCTGGAATCGCCGCCACGTACTGACAGACGGCTCACGGTCGAGAGACTGCTCCGAGTCAACCCAGCGAAGTGAACCGTCTTCGTGCCGAATGACCTTCCAGGAATTGTCGGGCTGGAAATCGACGAGCACATAGTCCCTGATGACCTTTGCCAGCTCCGGGCTGTCGATCAGGAGGCCAAGCTCTGTGTTGATGAACATGGAGCGCGGGTCCATGTTGAATGTGCCTACAAACACCTGGCGACGATCCATCACCAGCACCTTGGCGTGTACCGTGAAACTGTCCGCCCTATAGCCCTCGGCCTCATACTTCTGGCGAGCTTCGGCATCCAGACGATATTCGTGCAGATCAACGCCCGCCTCCAGCAGATCGCCGCGATGGTGGCTGTATCCCGCATGAACCGAGACGTGATTGTTCGTATTGAGGGAATTGGTGAGAATAATCATCTCGACGTCACGTGACTCGAGTTCCCAGACCGAGTCCATATAGCCGGGGGGCGGCACCAGATACGGAGTGACGACGACGATCTCATCCTGTACCTGGTCGATCGCCGCCTTGAGTTTCGAAGACACCTGTTCTGCTGGCTCGGGGTCGTGGATGTCCGGACGGTCCACCAGCACCGTTGCGGACCCGGAAATCGCCCCCGCGACCTTGGCTACGAGCTCGTCCCTCCAGTCATGAAACTCGGCGTTGTTCTTCTGCAGCATCGGCTCCAGGATCAGCTCGCGATCGGCCAGGTTGGCCCTAAGAACGGCCAGCGCGTTCTCGTCATGCGCATCATCCGGCTCGACGAGGGCGGCGGGGAATGCCCACCCCGAGTTCCAGAAGTGATCGTATGTCGAAGATATGGCCGGGACGACCTGCCCGCCGACGACAAGATCGAAGTCCCGGAAGTTCGCGCTCTCGCCGAAGCCGTGATACTCGTCTGCCACGTTACGTCCGCCGATCATCGCGACAGTATTGTCCGCAATCAGCGCCTTGTTGTGCATGCGGTGGTTGACGCGCGCCAGATCATTGAGGTTGTCGATAAAGCGGGCCATCGCCCCACCGGCCCGGTTTGCGAACGGGTTGTAAATCCTGACAGAGACGTTTGGATGAGCATCCGCGGCCACCCACTGCGAGGTCGACTCGGAGAGTTCCACGTCGTCGATCAGCAGCCTCACCCGGACGCCGCGGTCGGCCGCGGCGATGATGCGCTCGAGCAGCAGGGATCCGGTGTGGTCCTCAGTCCAGATGAAATACTTGGCATCGATCGACCGGGTCGCGCTGTCGATGAGCGCCAGCCGCATGCGCAGGGCGTCGATCCCCAGGTTGAGCGGCACGAACCAGTCAGGCCCCTTGCCGAGCGCCGCATGGGACACCGCCTGCCAGACCGGCTCATCGAGCGGCGGGCGGATCGAATAGACCTCCTCGAACTCACCTCGCTCCAGCGATGTCGCGCAACCGGCCAGCGCCACGACGGACGCGACGACGGCAGCCCAGCGGGCCAGCAGGCCGAGTGCCGCTGGTGCTAATTCAGTCAGGAAACGGTAGTTACTGTCGGAAATCCCCAACATGATCAGCACTCTCCGCAGGAAATGCGTCCCGGGGCGCCCGCGCGGTCGCGCAGCCATTCAGCCCGCAGGATGACAATTTAACGAGCCCCTGGCTATCTCCGCCCACCCTGTTTGGGCCGCCTGCGATGACGCCCGGGATCCTCAATCTCTCTTCGTTGCCACTCTTCGACCAGCACGAGCCACTGGCCCTTGTTTTCCCGTAACTCGCGAACGCCCCGGGAGATCGGCGCCGGCTGCTCGCGCTCTTCCAGGTCACCGCGTATGTCGCTGACGATGCGCCCTATGAGCTGTCGAACGGCTGGCCCGCTAACGCCGAACTGACGCCCGGTAGCGGCGAGCGTCGCGCCCTCCAGCACCATCCGGAAAATGTCGGCCTTCCGTTGCACTTTGTCGATTCTTTTGGCGGATCCGGTCATGGCGTCTCCTGTCATGGCCTGAGTTTGGCTTGCTTCGGACAGATTGTGGCGGCACAAGTCTGGCCTGTCTTACACCGAGGTGCAATCGGATTCGACCCGGTCGCGGGTCGTGGCTGCCGGACCCATGGCGATGACCTGGCAATCGTGCACACGCCGACCGGCGGCGGGCGACAACGAGCCGCGGCCCGGAAGGCATACGCCCCCGGAAGCAAACGAACAGGCAGACCGGCGCTCCGCCGTGCTATTTTCTCTTCGGGGACAACAACAAGACGGCGAGGCGCCATGCACAACCATAGCGGACACACGGCATTCGGCGATCCGGAGGCGATGGCACTGTTCGACCAGCTGCTCGGCAAATTCTCGGCCACAAGTGACATCGTCGAGCGGTCACGGATCGACGATGAAGTTTGGGAGCGCTTCGGCACCGAGGGCGCGGTATTCATAAGCGATATGTCCGGGTTCTCACGATCCACACGGGCGCTTGGGATCTGTCACTTCCTCGCCCAGATACATCGCATCCGGCCGATCGTAGGTCGAGCTGTATCGGATCACGGCGGCACCCTGATCAAGTGCGAGACAGACAATTGCTACGCCTATTTTCCCGCTGTCGATGAGGCTTTGGAGGCGAGCCTGAGAATCAACTCAGAGCTGGCCGAGATCAACGTGCAGCTGGATAGTAATGACCGGGCGTTTGTATCTATCGGTATCGACTTCGGGAAACTCCTGCTTATCGGCAGCGATGAGTATTACGGCGACCCGGTCAATACAGCATCGAAGCTCGGTGAAGACCTCGCCGCAAGGAGCGAAATCCTTTTGACTCAGCGGGCGATGGACCGGGTCACCTTGAATGTGGAAAAGGACGCGGATCCGCGTCGTGAGCGGATCTCGGGCATTGATATCGACTACGTCTGTTTCGACATGGCGGTGCGGCTGCCATGAGCCAGCAGGACTCCGAATCGAAAGCGGCGGCGGAAGGCAGGCACCGCCTGCGAACCGAGACCCTTGAACAGATCCTCGAGGTCACCCAGAAACTGTCGGCGCCTTACGACCTGTCCCACATGCTGGAGGAAGTCATCGAAGCGGCGCGCAACGTGCTGCACGCGGACCGTGGCACCGTCTACATGTACGATGACGAGACCGACGAGTTGTTGCTGACCGTCGCAACCGGCATGGACCCGATCCGCTTTCCTGCCAGCAGGGGCATCGCCGGACAATGCGCGAAGACCCGCGAGATCATCAATGTCCCGGACTGCTATGCAGACCCACGCTTTGATCCCTCATTCGATAAGAAAACCGGCTACAGAACCCGTTGCATGCTGACATTGCCGCTGGTCGGTTATGACCAGTCGCTGATCGGGGTACTGCAACTCCTCAACAAGGACCACGGGGTCTTCGACGAGAACGACGAACGCGTCGCCATGGCGCTGGCGGCGCAATGCGCCGTCGCCCTGCACCGGGTCAGGCTCACCCAGGAACTGATGAACCGTGAGCGCGTCAACCAGGAGATCAGCGTTGCGCGCGAGATCCAGATGAGCGCGCTGCCCAAAAAGATGCCGCCGGTGGAAGGCTACGACGGCGCCGGCAAGTTCCGCCCGGCTGACGAGACCGGGGGCGATTTGTTCGACTTCGTCCGCATCGAGGACGGCCGGTTGTTCCTGCTGATGGGCGACGCGACAGGCCACGGCATCGGCCCGGCGCTCAGCGCCACTCAGGTGAGAGCCATGATGCGGGTCGGATTGAGACTCGGCGCGAGCCTGGATGAGATTTACGCACACACCAACAACCAGCTGGTCGATGACCTGCCCGACGATCGCTTCGTCACCGCGTTTGTGGGCTTGCTGAACCCACGATCCCACGACGTCCGCTTCCATGCAGGTGGACAGGGCCCCCTGCTTCACTTCAGAGCGGGCTCAGGCGATTGTGACTGGTATGGCGCAACGACCTTCCCGATGGGTGCGCTGCAACAGAACAACCTCAAGACGGCTCAACGGATAGAACTCGACCCTGGAGATGTGCTCGCATTGATATCCGATGGCGTCTACGAATACGAAAATTCCGCCGGGGAACAATTCGGTGAACAGCGCGTCGGCGACATTATCCGGGAGGAGCACGATAGACCGATGACCGATCTCATCGAAATCCTTCTCCGGAGAGTCCGCGAATTCGGCGGAGAGGCGATCCAGGGAGATGACATCACCGTCGTTGTCATCCGAAGGCTGCCGCAGTAGCAATGCCTGCCTGTCGGCCTGCCGATGCTTCTGTCTACCAATGAATGGCGCTGACGCTGCGCTGGCGTATACTTGCTAAGGGCTTAGTGCGGCGCACTTGGCCCCGGCGAGGGTGAATGGCGATCCTAGAAATCGCCCACCATAGCAGGGGTATGCGCTCGCAAACGGGGAGGCGTCGGCTCGATGCGGCAGGTGCCGGATCGAGTGGGTGGTCGAATGGAAAAAAGCTTCGAGAGAACATTCGACTCGCTGGATGATATCTTCCAGTTCATCGAGTCGTTCCTGCAAACCGAGTCTTCCGACCCGGGGCTCCTCCACGATGTCAACTTCGCCGTCGAAGAACTGTTCACCAATATGGTGAAGTACAACCCGACCGGCCCACCGGAGATAGAACTTGGCCTGTCCTTCATAGATGGAGATTTGTCCGTAAGTCTCACCGACCGGGAGACCGAACCCTTCGACGTGACCCAGGCGCCGCCGGTGGACATCCATCGCCCGATTGAAGAGAGGAAACCGGGTGGGCTCGGCCTCCACCTGGTCAAGAAGGTGGTCGACAGCCTCGAATACAGGCATGCCAGGGGAACGACTACGATCAAATTTTCGAAGAACCTGAGGTAAAGAGATGTTAGAGATTGGGGTCGGCGAACAGGGAGAAATCGTCGTAACCGGCCGTCTCGATGCGGCCCAGACTGAGAACGCACAGAAATTCCTGGATACGATTGCGGGTTCTGCGGTCCTGGACTGCGCTGGCCTCGATTATGTCTCCAGCGCCGGACTCGGCGTCCTGCTCAAGACGCAGAAACGCCTGATGGAGGCCGGTGGGGGACTCAAGCTGGTCAACGTAAACCCCCATATTCACAACATCTTTCGCTATTCCGGTTTCGATCACATCTTCGAAATCGAGCCGGCCAGCGGTTAGCCACAGAGAGCCTCATTGCATCATCTCGCGCCATTTTCAAACTTTTTCCCCGCTCGCCAGTAGTTATGGATACAGATAACGAGTTGGAACTGGTGCGCAGATGCCAAAAGGGCGACGGACATGCTTTCGAGGTACTGGTAGGACGGTACGAGAAGCCGATATTCAACGTCGCCTTCAGGATGCTCGGGAACTACGACGACGCGGCGGATGTGGCACAGGTCGCGTTCATGAAGGCATTCGAGAACCTGGCCAGGTACAACCCGGCCTACAAGTTCTACAGCTGGATATACCGGATCGCCATCAACGAGGCGATCGACCAACTCAACCGCCGCAAGCGCAATACGGAACTCGACGAGGCTCGCCTGCCCGACTGGCACACGCCAGAGCAGGCGGTCCGGGACACCCAGCTGAGCGCCGTAATGCAAGAAGCTTTGATGGATGTGAAGACGGATTATCGGACAGTGATCGTGCTGAAACACTTCATGGACTGTTCCTACGAAGAGATCAGCGGAATCCTCGACATCCCGGTGAAGACTGTGAAATCCAGACTTTTTACCGCCCGCCAGCTCCTCAAGGACCGGTTGGCAGATACCGGACTGCTTTAACATGAACGAAAAACCCCTCGAACTCATACACGGCGAGATCGATGGCCGCATTTCCGCGACGGAGCGGGAAGAGTTGCGCGCCCTCCTCGACGCAGACCCCAAGCTGCGGGAGATCCGGTCCGAGCTGCAGAAACTGGCCGAGTCCTTCGAAAAGGTCCAGCCGCTGGACCCGCCGGCCGGCCTGCGGGCACGGATCCTGACTGCGATACGTCCTCCGGAGAAGCCCGCCGGCCTCGCTGGGTGGTTCCCGGCCTGGCCGATGCCTACGGCGCTCCGCTACGGCGGCGCGGTGGCGTTCGGCGCTGCGGCGGCTGTCGTCGCCCTTCAGCTGGGCGGTGTCGGGCAAGGCACACCCGGCATGGATGTGACCGGCCTGGCGGGCACGATGGCGCGATATCAAGAACCAGGTCCTGCTGGAGATATCAGCGCTATCCAACTGAATCTGAATGAATTACATGGCACTATTACCAGCCATCTGGGCGAAGGACTGGTGATCCTCGACATCGACCTGACGACGACGAGACCTGTGGCAATAGTCGCAGATTACGACAGCGGACGACTCCGCTTCAGCGGTTATGCCCAGACGGATGACAGCGCGATGTCCGTAACCAACAACGATCATCAGATCATTGTGAATCACGAGGGGCCGCAGCACTACGCGGTGTTTTTCGAGGGCGACGCAAAGGACAGCGTCGAGATCAACTTCCGGTTCGTGGCAGATGGGCAGCAGTTACACGAGGAAACGCTGAAAATTCCTTTAGTTAACTGATTTGCCAGGTTTGGACCAACTTTTCCCGAACTGGCTGGTACTGTTAGTTACACACGCACACAACGGAGCCCTATTTAGCAGGGGCAATACAGGAGAGAGCGATGGCAGGCCATCAAGATAAAGTCTCAAGCAGCAAGAAGACCTGGAGCATAGCCGCCGTGCTGGTGGCTGTCGTGGCAGGCATCGGCTACTTCACTACCCAATATCCGCCACCTGCGGAAGACACTGCTGGCACGATCGCTCCGGCACAACGTTACCGAGCCGAGCAGATCGACTCAGACGACGTCAAACTGGGTGATGAGTCCCTGCAGGCATTCATGCAGACGGACACGTTCGATCGGCTGATCAACGACCAGGCCTTTATGGACGCGATGAACGACAAGGCCGTCCGCGACGCCCTGAATGACAAGGCCGTCCGGGATGCCCTGAATGACAAGGCCGTCCGTGACGCCCTGAACGACAAGGCCGTCCGGGATTCGCTGAATGACCGCTCGGTCCGGGACGCAATGAATGATCGCTCCGTGCGCGACGCGCTGAACGACCGCTCAGTCCGCGACGCCTTGAATGACCGCTCGGTCCGCGATGCGCTGAATGACCGCTCGGTCCGTGACGCCCTGAATGACCGCTCGGTCCGCGATGCGCTGAACGATCGCTCGGTCCGTGACGCCCTGAATGACAAGGCTGTCCGGGATGCGCTGAACGACCGCTCCGTGCGCGACGCGCTGAACGACAAGGCGGTTCGTGACGCACTGAACGACAAGGCCGCTCGCGACGCGCTGAACAGCCGGGCCACTCGTGACGCGCTGAACAACGAAGCGGCACGTGACGCCCTGAACAATCGGGCTGTCAGGGATGCATTGAACAGCGAATCGCTGCGCGATGCCATGAGCAATGACAAGTTCCGTGACGCGATGAACAACGACCGGTTCCGTGACGCCATGAACAGTGAAAGCCTGCGCGACGCCATGAACAACGACCGGTTCCGCGACGCCATGAACAGCGAAGCACTGCGGGATGCGATGAATAACGATCGTTTCCGTGACGCCATGAACAGCGAAGTGCTGCGCGATGCCATGAACAGTGAGACGCTGCGCGATTCGATGAACAATGACCGGTTCCGCGACGCGATGAACAGTGAAGCACTGCGCGATGCCATGAACAGCGAGACGCTGCGTGATGCCATGAACAGCGAGGCCTACCGCGACGCATTGAACGATCGCACTTTCCGCGACGCCATGAACAGCGAGACGTTCAATGACGCAATGCGGGACGCGATGAACGACTCCATGCGGGACGCCCAGCGCTGATCGGGAAAGATCTACGGAAATAAGGATATCGCCGGACAAACCGGCACCGGTGCCAGGGACTCGGCACCAAATAGGGAGGATACGACGATTGATCCGTTGTATCCTCCTTTTTCATTTCAGCATTAGTGGAAGAGAGCAAAATGAAAACACCAAAGCTCTGGTTCCTGCTTGCCGCCGCCATGCTCACTTACTCCGGCGCGACAAACTCCGAGGGTCTCCAGTATCTTGAAACCGAGGATCTGAAACTCCTCTATCTGGATCCTACCGAGACGTATCTGGCCCCGCATGCGGCCCGCAGCTACGAAAACTCGATGCGTATGCAGCGCTCGATTTTCGGCTACGAGCCCTACGATCGGCCGACTATGCTGATGACTGACTTCGCCGACTACGGTAATGCGGGCGCCACGCCCCTGCCCCGCAACATCGTCATGGTGGACATAGGCCCCAGATCCCTCACCTTCGAGACGGCGGCATCCGCCGAGCGGATGTGGACGTGGATGAACCACGAACTCGTCCACCTTGTAGGCACCGACATGGCCAACGACAAAGACCGCTTCTACCGGCGCGTCTTCGGAGGCAAGGTCATGGCGATGTCGGACTATCCCGAGTCGATCTTCTACCAGTACCTGACCAATCCACGACTCACGAGCCCGCGCTGGTACCACGAGGGCATCGCGGTATTCACGCAGACCTGGATGGCCGGAGGGCTTGGCAGAGCGCAGGGCGCCTATGACGAGATGGTGTTCCGTTCGATGGTGCGCGATGACGCACACTTTTACGATCCGCTGGGACTTGTGGCCGAGGGCACGAAAGTCGATTTCCAGGTAGGCGTCAACGCCTACCTCTATGGTACCCGCTTCATGAGTTACATGGCATTGCAGACATCACCTGACCATCTGGTCAAGTGGGTCGCACGAACTGATGGCACGCGCCGCTCCTATGGGGATCAGTTCGAGCAAGTGTTCGGCGAGCCATTGGAAGAAGCATGGCAGGACTGGATCGACTGGGAACATGAGTTCCAGGAAAAAAACCTCGCGTCCGTGAGACAGTTTCCGACGACGCCCTACCGGAATCTTTCGGACCGCGCCCTGGGGTCCGTGTCGCGCGCCTACTATGATGAAAAGACCAACCGGCTGCTCGCCGGCGTACGCTACCCCGGCGTTGTTGCCCACATCGCAGGCATCTCTCTCGAAGACGGTTCGGTCGATCGGATCGAGGACATCAAGGGGCCGATGTTGTTTCGCGTAACTTCGCCTGCTTTCGACCCAGACACGCGCACGCTCTTTTTCACCACAGACAACTCCGCCTTCCGGGACCTGGTCACTCTGGATGTCGATACCGGCCAGTCAAGATTGCTGATCGAGGACCTGCGTGTCGGTGAACTGGTTTTCAACCGCAGCGACAGGTCGATCTGGGGCGTGCGTCATCTGAACGGCCTGTCGACCCTCGTTCGTATCCCCTTCCCCTACGACGAATGGTTTGCTGTTCATACATTCCCCTATGGTGAGAACCTCTATGACATGGACATCTCGCCTGATGGACGATTGCTTTCGACTTCCCACGGAAACATCAGCGGTGACCAGTCACTCCGCATCATGGAAATCGAGTCGCTGCTTGCTGGCGAAGTGAAACCGGTCAAGGAATTCAATTTCGGCCCTGCCGTACCGGAGGGCTTCGTATTCACGCCGGACGGCCAATTCCTCTACGGCAGTTCGTACTACACCGGTGTCTCAAACATTTTCCGTTACGAGGTCGCTACCGGCGACATCGAGGCGGTCAGCAACGCTGAGACGGGGTTCTTCCGTCCGATACCGCGGGCCGACGGTTCTTTGATCGTTTTCCAATTTACCGGCCAGGGCTTCGTGCCGGCAGTGATCGAACCGAAGCCCCTGGAGGATGTCAGCAACGTCGCCTTCCTCGGCACCCAGGTCATTGAGAAACATCCCGAGCTCAAAGAATGGCAGGCAGGCTCCCCGGCGGACATTCCGCTGGACGACCTGATCACCTCCGAGGGCACCTACGTACCCCGCGAGAATCTCAGCCTGGAGTCCATGTACCCGGTTGTCCAGGGGTACAAGGACTCCGTCGGCCCCGGTATTCACGCCAACTTCAGCGATAAGATCGGCTTCGACCGGATCGGTGTTACGGCCACGGTTACACCAACCAAGAGCAACAATGAAGCGCTGCATCTCCATGCCAAGTGGAAGCATCAACGGCTCGACCAGTTCCTTCCGGGCGCCTTTACGACCGAGCTGAAGTACAACTATGCCGACTTCTACGACATCTTCGGTCCGACCGAGATAGCCAAGAAGGGTTATTCGGGTGAGATGACCTACGACCGGACACTTATCTACGACGATCCGCGGAAGATGAATCTGAAGATCCGTGGTGGCTATTACGGCAATCTGGATGAGGTGCCCTACGCGCAGGACGTGGACGCAACCTTCGAGAGTTTCGCCAACGTCAACGCCCGCCTGGACTACAGTTTCATTCGCAAGTCTCTCGGCGCCGTCGACGATGAGAAAGGCTTCAGGTGGTCCGCCGTTGGCGGTAGCAATTACGCTGACTCGACGCTTACGCCGTTCGTGTTCGGCGAGTTCGACTACGGCTGGGCTCTGCCGTTGATCCATTCATCGATCTGGCTCCGAAATTCGGGTGGCTTGGCAATCGGCGACAAGGACGACGAATTCTCCAACTTCTATTTCGGCGGATTCCGCAACAACTGGGTCGATCACCGGGAGATTAAGCGCTACCGCGAGCCATTCAGCCTGCCTGGTTTCGACATCGATGACCTCAACGGACGGACTTTCGCCAAATCGCTGCTTGAATGGAATCTGCCGCCGGTCCGATTTCGACGGGTGGGCACCAAGGATCACTACCTGTCGTGGGCTCGCCCGGCGATCTTCGCTGCCGCACTGATAACCAACCCGGAAGACGACGACAACGAGGACTATTACGATATCGGGGCGCAGATCGACTTCCAGTTCACTATCATGTCGAGGATGGACATGACATTGTCGGTAGGGTACGCGTGGGGATTCGAAGACGGCTCCAATACCGAGCGAGATTTTATGGCCTCTCTGAAGATTCTGTGAGTCGCGGTCGGATGCGGGCTACCGTCTGCCGGCTGGCAACATACAACGCTGATGCTTGACCTGATTCTGCGAGGCTCGGTCGGACTCCTGCCGGTCCTGATCTTCCTGGCCGTGCTTGTCTACCTGGACAGCTACAAGCTGGTTCGCTTCCGGGTCGTGGTCGCCGCGATCGCAGCGGGATGCGTGGCCGCCGGTGGCAGTTACGTCCTCAATGTCGCCGGCCTGGAGCTGACTGGCTGGTCGCTGACCACGTTCTCCCGATATGTATCACCGATCATCGAGGAGGCGTTCAAGGGCATCATCATCGTCTACCTGATCCGCAAGAACCGGATCGGGTTCCCGGTGGACGCCGCCATATTCGGTTTCGCGGCCGGCGCGGGCTTCGCCATGATAGAGAATCTCTATTATCTCGGCGTGCTCAGTCACTCCCATCTGGCCGTGTGGATAGTGCGCGGTTTCGGTACCGCCATCATGCACGGCGGCGCCACTGCCATCTTCGCCATCGTGGCCCATACCCTGGCGGAAGAGACTCAGTCCACCGGCATTTCGGTGCTGGCACCGGGCTTCGTGGTGGCATCCCTGGTCCACTCCGCCTTCAACCACTTCCTGTTCGCTCCCGTGCTCTCGACCCTGGGGATCCTGATCCTGCTGCCGCCGCTGCTTCTGTATGTATTCAGGGATAGCGAAGAATCGCTGCAGAAGTGGATGCAGATCGACTTCGATGCCGACACTGAGCTGCTCGAGTTGATCAATTCAGGGAATTTCTCCGACTCGAAAGTCGGCAAGTACCTCACCTCGATCCGCGAACACTTCAAACCCGAAGTCCTGTTCGACCTCATGTGTTACCTGCGGCTGCATACGGAATTATCCATGCGCTCATCGGGCATGCTGATGCTGCGTGAGAGCGGCTTCGAGGCACCGCCGGACCCGGAGGTGAACGGCATGCTCGAGGAACTGAAGTACCTTGAGAAGAGTATCGGCCGGACCGGCCAGATGGCGGTCAAACCGTTCTTGCGGATG
>CALDWW010000037.1 GCA_937924335.1 uncultured Gammaproteobacteria bacterium | reverse complement strand
TCTAATCTGGCGCTCGCTACCCTGGGCGGGTTCTTCCTTCTCACAGGGCTCATCGGCTTCAACGGCGGCAGCACGCTGGCCCTGAGCGATAGGGTGCCCGGCATCATTATCAACACGATCCTCGCCGGGGCCGTCGGTGCTCTTTCCGCGGGTCTGCTGGGATTCGCCGTGCAGCAACGCCTGAACGTTATCCAGTTCGTCAATGGCTGCCTGGCGGGCCTGGTGGCGATCACGGCCGGTTGCTTTGCCGTATCGAGTCCCGTCGCGTGCCTTATTGGTCTCGTGGGAGGGATGATCTCGATTGGCGGCGACGAGTTTCTGGAGTATCTCAGGATCGACGATGCGGTCGGCGCCATCCCCGTTCACCTGGGGGCTGGTATCTGGGGCACCATGGCCGTCGGTCTTTACGGCAATCTCGAGATGCTGGGAACCGGCCTCACGCGCGCGGAGCAGATCGGCGTCCAGTTGCTCGGGATCGTTGTGTGCGCCATATGGACGTTCGGCGTGGCGTACGTCCTGTTGAGATTGCTCAATGCTGTTGCCCCGCTTCGGGTACCAGCCGAGCATGAGAAAATGGGACTGAATCTCTCCGAGCACGGTGAGGTTGAGGACTACGAAGTCCCGGATCACGTCTTCGCCAGAATTCGTGACGACGCAGTCCGCGAGGCGCATTCAGAAGATAACGGCAGGGATCATGCGGGGCGGATCTCGGGGCTGGAGGCATGAAGTCCATGTCGGTAGAGAGGCGTCTTCCCGCGCCGAAGCGATTCGAGGGAACCAGGCTATCATCGATCAAGGAGTGGCTGCGATGTTGAGACGCTTCAAGATCTCCACAAAGATTCTCGCGGTCGTGGTAGGGATTGCCGTTTCCACGCTCGCGGCAATCGGGCTGGTCGGATTTACGATGACGCAGGCGGCCCTTGAGGAGGAGGCCTTCAGAAAGCTCACGGCCGTGCGCGAAATGAAGGCGCAGCAGGTTGAAGACTACTTCCGCCTGATCCGAAACCAGATCCTTACGTTTTCGGAAGACGCCATGGTTGTCGACGCCATGCGCGATTTCAGAGCGGCCTACGACTCGCTGGAGGTAAGCCTTGAGTCGGCGGGTCAGTCACAGAACGAAGAACGCGACGGGCTACGCGCGTATTACTCCCAGGAGTTTCTGCGACGCTTGAACACGAACCTGCCGGACCCTGCTTCGATCGAAGCATACTGGCCAACCGACCAGGTGACTCAATATCTTCAGGATAGGTACATCGCTTCCAATCCGCACGACACGGGTGAGAAACACCTGCTGGACGCGGCGAAGGACGGGAGCGACTACAGCCGTGTTCACAATCGGTATCACCCGATCATCAGGGATTTCCTGGACAAGTTCGGCTACTACGACATCTTCCTCGTCGACCCTGACACCGGCAATATCGTCTATTCGGTGTTCAAGGAGGTGGATTTCGGCACGTCGCTCCTGACAGGCCCATACGCCGGAACAAATTTTGCCGACGTGTTCAGGGCAGCGAATGAATCGGGCGACTCGGATTTCGTCAGACTCGCCGACTTTTCTCCATACCATCCGTCCTACAACGGCCAGGCGTCGTTCATTGCGTCTCCGATATTCGATGGCGATAAGCAGTTGGGCGTGCTTGTTTTCCAGATGCCTGTTGACCGGATCAATGATGTGATGACCAACAAGCAGGCGTGGCGGGACGTCGGCCTCGGAGAGTCGGGGGAGACGTACCTGGTCGGCGACGATTTCACTCTCCGCAGTCAATCGCGTTTCCTGATCGAGGATCGCGACCAGTACTTGGAGGCGATCCGGCGCTCAGGCGTTCCTGCGGACATAGTCGGACGGATCGAAAGTCTCGGCAATGCGATCGGACTGCAGCCGGTCGATACATTGGGTTCGAGAGCGGCGGTCCAGGTGGGCGAGGCCGGCACGATGACTTTCCCGGACTACAGGGGAGTGAGCGTGCTATCTGCGTATGGGCCGCTGCAACTGGATGATCTCACGTGGGCGATCATGAGCGAGATCGACGAGGCGGAGGCGTTCGAAGTCTTTAGTGAATTACGGGATCGCATGGTCCTCGTCGGGTCGGTCCTGCTCGCGCTGTCTATCTATCTTGCCTATTTCTTCTCGCTTTCCTTGACACGGCCTCTGAGGTCTCTCCACGAAGCAGCGACGAAAATGACCTCGGGCAAGCTCGATGACCCCATCGAGCGGCAGAGCAGTGACGAGATCGGCGACCTGGCCGAAAATGCCGAGACGATGCGGCTCAAGCTGCAGGAGACATTCGACGAGATCGAACGGCGCCGCGATGAACTGGAGGAGCGGGTCAAGGAGCGAACGCAGGAGCTCGATCAGGCTCTGTCGGCCCAGGCGGAGCAGAACAAGGCCATCGAGGATCAGTACAACCAGCTCCTCGAAATCAAGGAAGAACTCGTCGAGTCCCAGGAACAGGCCCAGTCGAACGAAAAGCGCGTGATCAGCATCGTCCAGTCGAACCCGGATGCAATTATCGTGATCGACAGCAAAGGGACGATAGAGACATTTAGCAGGGCTGCCGAACAGATGTTTGAGAGAACCGCAGACAAGGCGGTCGGCAGAAACGTCAGCATCCTGATGCCCAAGCACGTCGCGCTGGAGCACGACTACTATCTGGAACGGTACGACCCGGATCGGCCGTCCACCATCGTCGACAATACGCGGGAACTGACGGGGCTCCGGCGTAATGGCGATGAATTCCCGCTGGAACTCAAGGTCACCAGGATGGAGATCGGCGGCGAGACTAGGTTCCTCGGTCTGATCAGGGACATTTCCGAGCGCAAGCAGCTGGAGTCAGAGCGGGACGTGCAGAGAAAACGCACGCAGCTACTCGACCGCGCCAGCGCGGTGGCTGCTGAATCGGGGTCGTTCGAGGATGCGATGGCCCGTGTTCTCGAGATGAGCTGCAAGACACTGGGATGGTCCGTGGGGCATGTATACATCGGCGCAGACACCGATGGCGACGGCACTGCGGACAGCGACCTGCAGATGATCCCGACACGGATCTGGCATCTGGATGACGAGTTCAAGTACCGGGATTTCGTCGAGCTGACGGAGAAGACCTGCTTCGCCCGGGGTGAGGGGCTTCCAGGGCGGGTTGCCGAAGGTGGGGAGCCGGCCTGGATCGAAGATCTTCTTGCGGACTCGAATTTCCCGCGCAACGGGCTAGCCGGTCGGCTTGGGGTGCGCAGCGCATTTGCTTTCCCGGTCATGGCCAGAGGTGAGACGGTCGCGGTGCTGGAGTACTTCACCGAAGTCGCCACCGCAGAGGATGAGGAAATCCTGAAGCTGGCCAAGAACCTCGGCGATCAGCTAAGTCGCGTCCAAGAGCGGGTACAGACTGCCCACGAACTGAAGGCAGCCCACGATCAGGCCAATGCCGCGAACAAGGCGAAGGGCGACTTCCTGGCCAACATGAGTCATGAGATTCGCACGCCCATGAACGCCATCATGGGCCTCAGCGACCTGTGCCTGCGTACCGATCTCACCGTGAAACAGCAGGATTATCTCAACAAGATCCACGCGTCTTCCGAGTCCTTGCTGGGGATCATCAACGACATCCTCGACTTCTCAAAGGTCGAGGCCGGCAAGCTGGAGATCGAATCCATTCCCTTCGAGATTGATGCGGTGCTGGAAAACCTGGCGACAGTCGCCAATGTCAAGACGCAGGAGAAAGGTCTGGAGCTCCTGTTTATGAGACATCCGGAAGTGCCGCACGTACTGCTGGGCGATCCGCTCAGGCTAAGCCAGATTCTGGTGAATCTCACAAACAACGCGGTCAAGTTCACGGAGAAGGGCGAGATCACCGTCACCATAGGCGTCAAGGAGCGCGAGGGCGACCGGATTACCCTGGAAGCCTCTGTCCGCGATACCGGGATCGGCATGACCGAGGAACAACTGAGTAAGCTGTTCCAGTCATTCTCCCAGGCAGATACGTCAACTACGCGCAAATATGGGGGGACCGGGCTCGGGCTGGCAATCTCCAAGCGCCTCGTCGAGCTGATGGATGGCGAGATCTGGGTCGAGAGCGAGCCGGGAGAAGGCAGCAAGTTCAGTTTCACCTTGCAGCTCGGCGTCGGCGAGGGTGCCACGGAAAAACAGTTCGAAACCGTACCCAACCTGCGTGGCATGCATGCCGTGGTCGTCGATGACAATCCGACGGCTCGCGAGATCATCTCGACCTACCTTGAGTCGTTCTCGTTCAAGGTGGAGGAGGCCGCCAATGCGGCCGATCTCTTCAAGCTGATGAAGCGGGCACGGGAGCCTTTCGATCTGATCGTGATGGACTGGCTGATGCCGGGTATCAGCGGCACCGAGGCGGCGGAAAAGGTCAAGACCGAGATCAAGCCCGAGAAAGACCCGCACATCATCATGGTGTCTGCCTACGCGGCGAGTGACATGTCGGACAAGCCTGGCGCCCAGTACGTAGACAAGTTCCTTACAAAGCCGGTTAGTCCGTCCCATCTGTTCGACGCGATTATGCATGCCTTCGGCTACAAACAGGTTGAAACCGCGCGTCGCAAAATCTCCGCTGGTCGGGGCTTCGATCCGGAACTGCTGGTGCCGATCCAGGGGGCGGAGATCCTCGTTGTCGAGGACAATGAAATCAATCAGCAGGTCGCTCGCGAGCTTCTGGAACAGGCGAAGTTCCGCGTGGAGCTTGCCAATCACGGTCAGGAGGCCATCGACAAGCTGGCGCTGAAGCGCTACGACTGCGTCCTGATGGATGTGCAGATGCCGGTCATGGACGGCTTCACTGCTACGTCCGTGCTACGCGAGGACCCGGAGTTCGAAGATTTGCCGATCCTGGCCATGACGGCCAATGCGACGGTCGAGGATCGCCAACGCTGTCTCGAAGCGGGAATGAACGAGCACATTGCAAAGCCCATTAGTCCGTCGCTTTTGTTCGAAGCGCTCTTGAACTGGATACCTCACGAGGAACGCGATGTTTCCGACCTGGCGGGTTCGCCCGAGGCCGGTGCTGACTCGATACCCGATCTCGAAGGCATCGACGTCCAGGCCGGTGTCGACCGCTTGGGCGGGAACGCAGACGCCTACCGCAAATTGCTACTCAAATTTGCGGACAACCAGAGGGACGCGATGAGCCAGATCAGAGACGCTGTGGATGCCGGCGATAGTGCTGCAGCAGTCAGACTGGCTCACACTTTGAAAGGTGTAGGCGGCAGCATCGGCGCAGCCACCCTGCAGTCGGTGGCCGGAAAGCTGGAAGCAGCGCTCCAAGAGGATGGGTCCGCGATTCCAGCGGAGCTGTTCGAATCCACCGAAAAAGAGCTGCGGCGGATTCTGGAATTGATACGCGACCTCGGCGGCGGAGCGAGCGAGGAAGTCGGTACCGGCGGCGGTGAGATTCCCGCGGACATCGCGGAGCGCCTGAATGCATTGCTGGAATTGCTTGAGGGCTACGACTCGTCCGCAGATGACGCGCTGAACGCATTGCTCGAGCAGACCGCCGGCACAGCGCTCGAGCCAGAACTGCGGCGTATGAAAAAGCCGATCGGTCAGTACGAATTCGATGCCGCGATGGATCTGCTGAAGCCGATTTTGGAGCAGTATTCGGAATCCGGAGAGGCCGAGTCCGATGCCTGACAGGAAAGCCAGAAAAACCGTGCTCGCCGTTGACGACACGCCCGAGAATCTCGATGTGGTCAAAGGCATACTGGCGTCTGACTACACGGTGAAGGTCGCGACAAACGGGCATATGGCCCTGAAGATCGCCGAGACCCAGGCGCCCGACCTGATCTTGCTCGATATCATGATGCCCGAGATGGATGGTTTCGAGGTCTGCCGGCGATTGAAGGCGGAGTCCGGGACCCGGGACATACCCGTCATATTCCTGACGGCCATGGATCAGACCACAGACGAAGCTGCCGGCTTCGAGGTCGGGGCGGCGGACTACATCACCAAGCCCATCAACCCGCCTATCCTGGAGGCTCGGGTAAGGACTCACCTGGCCCTGAAGGAGAGCATGGATGCGCTGCAGGACGCGTACAGGATCATCAAGGGCCAGAAGGACAGGATGGAGGCGGAACTGAATGTCGGGCGCGATATCCAGCTCGGCATGTTGCCGACGTACGAGCCTGACAGGGATGAATTCAGTGTGGCGGCGACGATGCAGGCCGCCAGGGAGGTCGGCGGCGACTTCTACGACTATTTCCCGGTCGGACCACAGAAGTACGCGTTCTGCGTGGCGGACGTCTCCGACAAAGGCGTCGCGTCGGCGCTGTTTATGTCCGTGACCAAAGCGATGATGAAGTCGCGCTGTCGCGAGGACAGCTCGACAGCCAGCGTCGCAACCTGGGTCAATGACGAAATCGCTGCCGACAACGACAGCTGCATGTTCATCACGCTGTTCATCGGCATTCTCGATACCCGTACCGGCACGCTGCGCTATACCAATGCCGGGCACAATCCTCCTTACGTCAAGAGAGCCGACGGAAGCGTCGAGTGTATTGATGCCCGGCACGGTCCCGTCCTGGGCGCGGTAGAGGGGCTTGCCTACGGCGAGGACACGCTGCAGATGTCTCGCGGCGACGCGATGCTGTTGTTTACCGACGGTGTTACCGAGGCAATGAATAATGGGCGGGAGTTATTCGGAGAAGCCAGGCTCGAGGAATTCCTCGCTTCGGCGGAGGAAAATGAAGTCAATGGTCTGGTAAACGGTGTGCTTTCCGCAGTCCGGAGCTTTGCTGACGGGGCCGCGCAGTCGGATGACATCACGTTGCTGTCATTCACATATGACACGGCCCCGGAGACAGAAGCGGCCCACAGGCTGGACATCCGGATTCCCAATAAACAAGAGGCTATCGCCGACGCAACAGACCGGTTCCGGACTTTTGCTGAGGAGCATGGCGTGCCGACCCAGGACGTCATGCGAGTGAATCTCGTCTTTGACGAGATCCTGTCGAATATTATTTCTTATGCGTATCAGGACGACGCCGGGCACGAGATCAAGATCGGCATCGATCTGACGGCAGAGAAGCTCCTGGTCAGCATCGAAGACGACGGGATTCCCTTCAATCCCTTCGCCCGGGAGGAGCCCGATACGAGCCTCCCTATTGAGGATCGAGAGATCGGTGGTCTCGGGATTCACCTGGTCAAGAATGTCATGGATGAGGTCACGTATCATCGGCGGCAGGACGCCAACCTTCTGGTGTTGTCGAAGAACCTGGCGTAGAAGGCTGGAGCCCCAATAACCCGGCACAGAGCCCCCGGACTGTGGCCCTCAAGGCGGGGTCAGGCTCCTATGGGTTACGCAGTCAGGCCTCAGTCTGCCGTCTGCGCCACAGTCCGGCCAACCCACCGAGAATGATTGCGCCCAGAAGCGTTGCGACAATCATGGTATCCAGCTTCCGTTGCCTCTCAAGCGCGCTCTCCAGCTGTTTCGCTGTCTGCTGGTCTACGCTTTCCTGCAGGCTCCTGATCGGCCGCATGATGTTCGCCTTTGAGCGATGATATGAATCGCTGAACAACATCTCGAGCGCCTCTGTCGGCTGATCATTCTCGATCAGTTGAAATGCCCGAGTCTCTATCCTGGCGAGTCCGTCGCTGTTCTTCTTGGAACGGTTCAGCAGGAACAACGTGTCCGAGCCGACACCCGCTTCAACCAGCCTCTGTTCCATCGATTTGACGTCATCGGTATCAGCGTCCTCCATTTCACCGACGATCTCGAGATCCCAGAAAGCGTGTTGATACCCCAAAGGACGTGCCAGTTCGCCCTCGCGTATGGCCAACACTGCCCGGAATCTATCCCGAAAGCGCGGATCAGACGTCGCCGCATAGCTGCGGGCGAACCGGGTAAGGTCATCGCTGGATTGGCGTAGCCCATCAGCGAGACTCAATACTGTTTCGCGTTTCCTGAACAGCTCCTCGATTTCCTCCCGTTCATTCATGGAGTCGAACGTCAGAACTAGCGCCGTACATCCGAGTACGACGGACAGAAGCCAGAAGACCAGAGGTGTTCCCCGATGCATGACAGAGACCTCTCTGCTGCCATTAATGCTTTCCCAACTGCTTCACGATGGTACGTGGGTCCTACACAGCAGGCCACAAGGCGAAATTGACTATTCAACGTGGACTCCTGGCCCCAGGGCGGTGATGTGCCGTGGCATTCTTCCGATCGAACTGCGATGGCACTGGCGCCGAGGGACAACATCGCTTGCCCATCTGGTCGGTTCAGCGGTCCACCCGTCGGTTGCGCCGTCAGCGACCTTAAAGCTGGTACCCCCGCCGCAGTGGGGACCGGGTGCCGGAGTTTTGCCGGACTCTGTTGTGCGCGGTTATGCACTGTTGTGCAGAATGCAACGGGCGCCCCGACCTCAGAGTCAATAAAAACAATCAGTTACATGCGCCCGTTTGGCTACGAACCAGGGGGTCGGGAGTTCGAATCTCTCCGGGCGCGCCAAATGGAAAAGGGGTCCCTCGCCAGAGGGGCCCCTTTTGCATTTTGTGGGTCTGTGAGTTTGGTTCGGGCTCCACAGTTCGAGCCGAGGCCGACGGAGTCGGCCGAGACAACGCGCAGTGAACGTAAGTGAGCGAGCGGCCCCCTTGAGGGGCGAGGAGTGCAGCGACGAGTAATCTCTCCGGGGCCGTTCTCGGCCATGCATGGCCGGTCGCTCTCGGGCATCCATGCCCTTCGCGATACTCAGACGTCCTGTCTTTCGCGCGGCACTCGCGCATCCTGCACGTCGCGCGCCATCTTCTGCTAAGAAAGACCCCGATATTCGGCGGGGCTAATGCCGGCGGGCATAGAACGACAGGAAGCTGATGCTTACATTCGGGTCCGGCGCCTCCGGATACCCGACGACTCGGCATCGCACGGCCGGTGGCCGCATCCCTATAATGCTGGAACTCGCGTTCACACAGGAGCCGACATGAGTCGACAAATAAGAATCTGGTCCTTCGCCGATGTCGACCGCAGTGGCAAGGTGCGCTGGACCGCCCATGAACTGGGCTGCGAGATCGAGGAAGTGCGGGTCAAGCTGGGCGAACAGTCGGGGGAGCCGTACCGGCAGCTGAACCCCTATGGGCAGATTCCCACCGCCGAACTGGACGGCCAGATCCTGATCGAATCCACCGCCATCTGCCTGGCCCTGGCCGAGCGTCATCCCGAGGCGAGGCTGATTCCCGAAGACCAGGCAAGCCGGGATCGGTTCTGGCAGTCGGTCAACGTCTCGGTCAGCACGCTGGAGACGCCGGTGGTGCTGTACTACCTGTCGAGTAACGGGTTCGTGGACGCCGCCTGGGCGCCCCTGTGGGCCAAGTCACTCGAAGGACGTCTGCCCGTGTTTGCCGCCAGCATGCCTCAGGATGGCTATATCTGCGGTGACTTCTCCCTTGCCGATGTCTGCGCGGCCTATGTGCTGCGTATCGGCGTGCAGGCGGCACTGTTGCCCCTGGAGGGGAACCTGGCGGCCTACCTCCATCGCCTGATGGACCGCCCTGCCGCGCAGGCGGCGCGGGTTTTCGAGGGGCTGGATGACTGAAGCGACAGAAGCGATTCCCCCATCGACCTGAAGACTCTGTGTGAGATTCCCCGGAGGGAATGAACCAACCAGAGTGGTGCGTGTCTGCCTGCGGCTGCATCCAGAAGCCCCGCCAGGGATGGGGGTTCTGTCGAGCTGAGACCGACCGTTTCCGGCCGAGGGCAGCCGTTCATCCGAGCCTCTGAGCGGGCCTCCCGCAGATGCCTTCTAAACGGCTGGTTCCGACCCATTGCGGTCATTCGCCATTGGGTGCTGCCGCACCCGTGCGTAGATCAATGCGTCCCTCGGTTCGTCTGAGAGATTTGGCCGGACGACCGAGCGCCGTAGTGTTCCTTCCGGCGACAAGCCCGCCTTCTCCAGCACCCGTGCGGACGCTCGATTCTCAGTGTCGCAGCGTGGAGGGCCGATCTGCGAGACGCTACGCCCATTGTGGAGGGGAGGGGACTAGCCCGCGGAGGTCACAGGAAGCGGACATCCTTGGTGGCTTCGGTGATGACGTACACGCGGTCGTTGTTGCTCTCGGGGTCCGCCGGGAAAACGAAGAAGCCCTGGCGGTTCTTTGCGAAGCCAGGTGAGTAACCCACGAGCGTCTCACCGTCTTTGAAGTCCACCTGGATTTTCTTGCCGAATCCGGTGCGCTCCACGTCGGTCCGTTCCTCATAGCTCTGATCGCCCTCAAAGCTCTTCACGAAGAACACAGCCTTGAGACCGACGAGCGGCACTTCCCGCACTTCTCCCGTGGTGTCATCGGCCACGTCAAACTTGTCCTTGTTGGGGAAGAAGTTGTTCGTGACGCCTTTGATCAGCGGTCCGTCAGGGTCGTGCACTACAACCTTGTTCTGCATGAGAGCTGCGCCTCCTGTATCCGTTGTCATCCGGCCATCCCGGACCGCCTCGGGCTGCCGCCGGACGAGCACTTGCCCCACATTCCGCGACTTGAGCGGGAGCGAGGCCGCCAGCAAATAATAAATAGCGGTGACATCGTGTGGTAGGCGCCAGTCCACACTTTTGACACCGGAGGACGACAAATTCAGCAATATCCGCGGGCAATCCGCATCAGCCGAGGCTCACGAAGGGGCGTCTGCGGGATGCAGGCAGGGAGAGTCCCTCTCGGCTAGTTGTCGGAATCCAGAGTCAGGTGAGTCTGCCCCAAAAAAATTACCGGACGCGCCGCTAGTCAACGCCGATGATAATCTTCCCGCGTGCGCGTCCTGCTTCCGAGTAACGGATGGCGGCCGGGACCTCGCTCAATGGGAAGCGCCTGTCGATGACCGGCGTAAGCTGCCCTGCGGCCATCAGTTCACCGAGGAACAACAGGTCCTCCTGGTTGAGTTGGGCCAGCAGCGTGATCAATTCCTGATCCACGAAGGGCGAGAGAATCATCGCGCCGATCGGACGGATCAAGGGTGCGATCCAGTTGCCCTTGGGTCCTCCGACGAGGACCAGCGTTCCGTCGGGTTTCAGTACTCGCAGATTCCTCCGCGCCGTGTGGTTTCCGACCATGTCCACGATGAGGTCGTACTGCTGGCCGCTCTCGGTGTAGTCCTCGCGCTTGTAGTCGAAGACGTGGTCGGCGCCGAGCGAGCGGACCAACTCTATGTTGCGCGTACTGCACACGCCGGTCACTTCTGCGCCCAGGGACTTCGCGATCTGCACGGCGAACGTGCCGACGCCACCCGAGGCCCCGTTGATCAGCACTCTCTGCCCCGGCTTGACCTGACCCTTGTCGCGTAGCGCCTGCAATGCGGTGATGGCCGCCACGGGCACGGCAGCCGCCTGCTCAAAGGTCACGTTGGCCGGTTTGAGCACGACTGCCCGGCTGTCACGAACGGTGACATATTCGCCGAAGGCGCCACTCCTGGCACCGAAGACTTCGTCGCCCGGCTTGAACTTCGTGACCTGGCTGCCGACCGCCTCGATCGTCCCCGCGAAGTCCGCTCCCATGCTGACGTTAGCCGGTGTGCCCAGGCCGGACGATAGCCGCATCAGGTAGGGCGAGCCCCGCATGTAATGCCAGTCGAGGGGATTGACGGCCGCTGCCTGGATTCGTACCAGGACCTCGTCGTCAGCAGGGGTCGGCTTCTCGATGTCTTCGAGCACGAGGACATCGGGCGGCCCGTAGCAGCGATAGACAACGGCTTTCATCAGTGCCGCGTCTGCGGAGACGACAGGTGCCGGTCCGCAGGCGCTCGTGTGGCTCAGGACCACCGCCAGCGACGCGATGGCTACCGTCAGCACAATCAGGAAGCCGGCCGAGATCTTATGTCGTAGTTTGATGGGTTGATCCCCTGTTGTTCATGGACGAGCGACGTTCCACCCGCCTGTCAGCCGGTAGACTACAGGGTGATCTATCGCAAAAGAACAACTTCAGATAAATCGAGACTTGATCGCGGCGGTGTTGTGTCCTCACTGCGATCGTTATCACTATCGTAAGACCTCCAGACTAGCAATGTGGGTTTCTGGGCGCCGCAGTCGTCCGTGCTTGCGTGTGGTGGGTACCATCCACGGTAGCTCGAGTGCCGGAGTCAGCTCAGGGATTTGTCCCCGGAGCAGCTCGGAAATTTCTTTCACAAGTCTCGTGGACTGTTGTTGCAGCCGATGGAAGTTAACTCGTTCCGGTGGACATCGGTCGCATTGTCGCCGATCCTCGGATTCGGTATGACGCGGCTATTGTCTGCCGCGGTCGCCATGATCCGCTCCCGGACAGTGGCTCGTTTGGACTGGGTGCCATTGGTGCGGGCGGTTTCAGTACTGGTGGGCGATCGTCGAGCTTCCCGGTCAGATCATCAACTGGCACCTCGGCCAGTTGATGATCTGAATCGCTGCCTTGAGATGGCGCAACCCCTGCAGCATCGACCGGGGGTCTGGCCTCTGAGGAGGATCGGGTCTAATCAAGATGGCCGCCGGAGAGCGTGGCATGTGTAGCCTGTCCCCACGTACTTGTTGTACGGTTCTCTTCAGGCGAAAGCGGCCCCTCGGATGTTGCAACGCAATATTGACAGCGTTGTCATAGTGGCGTAATTGTGCGTCTCAGTGACAGCGTTGTCATAGCGGGCGGAGACCCGCAGGGAAGTTGAATAACAAGCGCTCATCGCTTACGGACGGCCGCAGCAACTTGTTCGAGTTATCGAGTGAGCGAAGCGCCACCATGGCGGCCGCAACCGCTGATTTTTCGAGGTAAACCCGTGTATAGCCAGACATCAAGCGCAATCACATGCTCCTCCTCACGTGACGCTCGCCGTGCCGATACCGAGTGCAAATCGCCTTGGCTGATCCGTCCAGGCCTCTTGCTCTCCGGTCTCGTGGCGCTGTTTGGCCTGTCTGCCTGCGGTGGCGTTGACGACGATACGCCCAGTGGTGTTCTCGACATCCAGCCTATTGAATGGCAGCTCGTCTTCGAAGACGATTTCGACGGTGACAGCCTCGACGAAAGCAAGTGGAATATCGAGGAAGGCGACGGGTGTCCCGATCTGTGTGGTTGGGGCAACAACGAGCAACAGATTTATTCCGAGGACAATATCACGGTCGCCGACGGCATCCTGACCATACAGGGGAGGGAGGAAGCCGACGGCACATTTACTTCCGCGCGGATCAACACAAAGGGCAAGTTCGACTTCCGTTACGGCAAGGTCGAGGTTAAGGCGCGGTTGCCAGCCGGGCAGGGCACGTGGCCGGCCATCTGGATGCTGCACAGCGATCCGACGATCTACGGACCATGGCCGCTGTCCGGCGAGATCGACATCATGGAGGCGTTCAATCTGGGCGTCGACGACAACAACTCCATCCGCAGCTCGACTCACTACGGTCTGCCGACACAGCCGCCGGAGGGTACGACTGCCGCCTATAACCCCGCCGGGTTCTCGCCGGACATGACCTCTTATGTGTATACGATGGAGTGGGAGCGCGACAAGATTCGTTTCTACGTGGACGGGGAGCACTGGCAGAGCCAGAAAGGCTCGGAGTGGTACGTGTACTACCCGGCGGCCGAAGCGGGCCTGTTCGAGACGGACCTCTACGACGAATACTCGCCTTACCAGGTCGGCACCCTGGACTCACCCTTCGACCAGCTTTTTCACCTGATCATCAATCTCGCGGTCGGTGG
>CALDWW010000036.1 GCA_937924335.1 uncultured Gammaproteobacteria bacterium | reverse complement strand
GGCCATTGGCTTTGGCCCCTCGGCAATGATGACCGACGTCGGTATGAACGTGGTACGCAAAGTCCAGCGGCGTGGACCCAGCCGGCATGTCGATCACGTCGCCGTCCGGAGTCACTGCATAGACTCTGTCCTCGAAGATCTCGGCGCGGACGCGGTCAAGGAAATCGTGGTCCGTCTCTCCTTCGTCACTAGCCTCGAGCAATTGCCTCAGCCAGTTGATCTTCTTCTCGAAGGCCGGGTCCGCTCCTGAGCCTTCCTTGTAGCGCCAGTGCGCGGCGACGCCGAGCTCCGCGTGCTCATGCATCTCCCGGGTGCGGATCTGGATTTCCAGCGGTTGCTCCCCCGGACCCATGACCGCCGTGTGCAGAGATCGGTAGAAATTTCCCTTTGGATTAGCGATGTAGTCGTCAAACTCTCCTGGCACGTAGGCCCACTGAGCATGTACCAGCCCCAGGACCGCGTAACAGTCCCTGATGGAATCGACCAGCACCCGTACTGCACTGACGTCGAAAATTTCATCGAGCCCGACCTGCTTGCGCTGCATCTTCCGCCAGATGCTGTAGATATGCTTGGATCGGCCCTGGATGTCTGCGTCCACCCCGGAGTCCACGAGATTCTGTTGCAGGTACCCGATGACCTCGCCGATGCGCTCCTCGCGTTCCTCGCGGCGCTCTCTGAGCCCGGAGGCAATGTCACGATAGACTTTCGGCTCGAGGAACCTGAATGCGAGGTCCTCCAGTTCCCATTTCAGATGCCAGATGCCGAGGCGATTGGCCAGGGGAGCGAAGATCACGCGGGTCTCCGTTGCGACCCGGCGGCGATCGGTGTCCGGCGCCCTCTTGGCTGCCCGCATGCGGCGCAGTTGCTCCGCCAGACGCACCGTAACGAGGCGGACGTCGGCAACAATCGCGAGCAGCATCTTGCGCAGCGTCTCCGCCTGCGCTGACGGCAAAGGCCGGTCCGGCGTCCACTGGGGCGGGAGTCCAAACGATCCCAGCCGCAGAAGTTCGCTCACCAGGTGCTGGATCTCATCGCCGAACTCTTCGGCGACGGCACGTGCGGTCAGGTCCCCGGACTGCACCAGCGGGTACAGCACCGCTGCCGCGCATATTGCCGGGTCCTGGCGCAGTTCCGAAACGATCCTGTCCAGTTCCCGGGCATGGCGGCAGGCGGCGCGGCAGCGGTCCGAGGTGGCGGCTTTCCGCAGCCGATCGACCGCCTTCCGGGCTGTATCGATCACCTCGCCGCTATCGGCCCCTTCGATTTTCTGGCTGACGTCGTTCAAGAGCTTCTGTGCGGCCGTGTCCAATGCCGTTATGATACGCGCATCTCGGCGCAATCATGCGCCATAGTATTGGCGGAAAACCCATGAAACTGAGACATCTGGCTGGTCCTCTGTTGTTGTTGATTTCGTCCGTGGCGATGGGTGTAGAGGCGGATCTTAATGTCAGTAATGACGCCGCCCGGCTGACCATGGAGTTCCCGGTGAGGAACAACGTCCTGATAGATGGATCGTGGCTGCACCACACCGACAAGGGCGAGACCCTCAGTGTCGGCGGCTACCTGACGGGCAATGCCGCGGGCGGCAATACCCCACTGACGGCTGGTCTGGGTCTGCGGTTCTACTACGTCGACTTTGATACGGGACAGAAAGAGGACGGATCGAATCTGGCGCTGGGCGGTTTTGCCCGCTATCAGTTCCGCCGGCTAGATCGGGTCGCCGTGTGGGGCAATCTTTTCTATGCTCCCAGCGTCCTGTCGTTCGGAGATTCCGACGAGTTCTACGAGGTCGGTGGTTACGGTGGCTACTCGGTCATCCGCGACGCCGAGGTCTACCTGGGTTGGCGCAGGATGAAGTCCGATTTCGACGAAGACGGTGACGTCATGGTAGATACCGGCTGGGTTGTCGGCATCCGGGCGCGCTTCTGAGCACAGCACTCCGGCCGGAGCTGCGCTCGGCTCCAGGCACGATCAATGGAGCAGGCTGGCGGGCTGATAGTGAGAGCAACTGCCTGAATCGTTTCAGCTAATCGACTTCATTCCGGGATTCCAATGGCAGGTCACAGCAAATGGGCGAACATCAAGCACCGCAAGGGCGCCCAGGACAAGAAACGCGGAAAAATATTCACCCGGCTGATCCGTGAGATCACG
Source organism: uncultured Gammaproteobacteria bacterium (assembly GCA_937924335.1). GTDB lineage: Bacteria > Pseudomonadota > Gammaproteobacteria > Steroidobacterales > XN24 > JAHEFR01. The sequence continues at coordinate 10,397 of CALDWW010000036.1, read as the reverse complement.
GTAGCCGCCGGCATGGGTGGCGGTGATCCCGCAGCCAATCCGCGCTTGCGTCTGGCCATCGACAAGGCGCGGGCGGACAACCTGCCCAAGGATACGATCGAACGCGCGATAAAGCGCGGCAGTGGGAGTGTCGATGGCGAAGCCTACGAGGAGATCCGCTACGAGGGTTATGGCGTCGGTGGTGCCGCGGTGATCGTCGACTGCCTTACGGACAATCGAAACCGGACGGCGGCTGATGTGCGGCACGCGTTTTCCAAGTATGGCGGCAATCTCGGGTCTGACGGGTCGGTGTCGTTTCTCTTCGAACACCGCGGGGTGATCAGTTACCCTGCTGGTGCCGATGAAGAGGCCATCATGGAAGCCGCGCTCGAGGCTGGGGCGGAGGACGTGTCGTCCAACGAAGACGGAACAGTGGACGTCATTACAGGGCCTGCGGCATTCGAGAACATACGCGACGGTATGATCGCTGCCGGACACGCGCCGGAGAATGCGGAAGTAACGATGAGACCGACGACGACCGCTGAACTGGACGAGGATCAGGCGGTCACGGTACTGAAGATGCTCGAGGCGTTGGAGGAACTCGACGATGTCCAGGACATTTTCAGCAACGCGGACTTTTCGGAAGAGGTCGTGGCACGCCTGTCGGGATAGGGATACGGAGAGGGGATGCAGCCAGCGGTCACGGTGCTTGGAATCGATCCGGGATCGAGGATCACGGGATACGGCGTTGTACGGATCGTGGGGCCGCAACTCGATTATGTGGCGAGCGGCATCATCCGCACCAGTGGCGATGACTTTACTGACCGGCTGAAAATCATTTTCGAGCAGATGTCCGTATTGATCGACACTCATCGGCCCGATGAAATTGCCGTGGAGAAGGTCTTCGTCGCCCGTAACGCAGATAGCGCCCTGAAACTTGGACACGCAAGGGCGGCGGCGATCTGCGCCAGTTTCGGCGCGCCCGTCCCGATCAGCGAATACGCGGCGAGAGAAGTGAAACAGGCAGTGACCGGGACCGGCTCTGCCGACAAGGAACAGGTCCAGAGCATGGTCATGCGGCTGCTCTCATTGCGCGGTGGGCTGAAGGCGGACGCATCTGACGCGCTCGCCGTTGCTGTGTGTCATGCTCACATGCGGAGACTGGCCAATCTGGCCGACGGGCAGGCGACCGGAAAGAGACGCAGATGATTGGATTCCTCAGGGGCCGTATCGCGGCAAAACATCCGCCGATGCTGCTATTGGACGTCAATGGCGTCGGTTACGAGCTGGAAGCGCCCATGTCGACTTTCTATGATCTGCCGGCGGCCGGGGAGCAGATCACGCTGCTCACTCATCTGCTGGTCCGTGAAGACGCCCAGATATTGTTCGGTTTTGGAACTGAGTCTGAACGCAGCCTGTTCCGCAACCTGCTCAGGGTCTCCGGCATCGGCGCGAAGATGGCCCTGGGGATCCTCTCCGGTATCAGCGTGGAGGGATTTGCCCGATGCGTCCGGGCAGAGGACTCTGCGACCCTGATCAAGGTACCCGGCATCGGTAAGAAGACGGCTGAACGCCTGATCATGGAGATGCGGGACCGCCTTGGAGACGAAGCAGGTGGTGGACTTTCGGCCGCCGGGCCCTCCGGACGCGGCGATTCCGCGGCGGATGAAGCATTTGGCGCGCTGGTCGCTCTGGGCTACAAACCTGCTGAGGTCACCCGGATGCTGAAATCAGTAGCGACAGGGGAAGGCACGACGGAGGAAATTATCCGCCAGGCCCTGCAAGGCACGGTAAAGTGACTGGAATATGATTGAGCAAGACCGTCTGGTATGCAGCTCTACCCAGGGCGAAGAGGAGGCCATCGAGCACGCTATCCGGCCGCGTCAGCTCGACGAGTATGTCGGGCAACCTGCGGTCAAGAAACAGATGAGTGTGTTCATCCAGGCAGCGCGACAGAGGACCGAAGCTCTGGACCATGTGCTTATCTTCGGCCCGCCGGGATTGGGCAAGACGACGCTTGCACATGTCATTTCGAATGAGATGAGTGTCGGATTGCGGCATACCTCCGGGCCGGTGCTGGAACGGCCGGGGGATCTTGCCGCAATTCTTACCAACCTGGAGCCTCGCGACGTCTTGTTCGTCGATGAGATCCATCGTCTCAGTCCGGTCGTCGAGGAGGTCCTGTACCCGGCGATGGAGGATTTTCAGCTGGACATCATGATCGGGGAGGGACCGGCGGCCAGATCGATCAAGCTGGATCTTCCGCCGTTTACGCTGGTCGGGGCGACCACCAGGGCGGGACTCCTCACATCGCCACTCCGCGACCGCTTCGGCATCGTCCAGCGCCTCGAGTTCTATAGTGAGGAGGAGCTCAGGCGGATCGTTTCGCGTTCAGCCGGAATCCTGCAGTTGCCGATCGATCCAGCCGGTGCGAAGCAGATCGCCTCGCGATCTCGCGGGACCCCGAGGATTGCCAATCGGCTGCTCAGAAGGGTCCGCGATTTCGCTCAGGTGGAAGCGGACGGAGCCGTCACGGATCAGGTAGCGCGGGCGGCGATGGACATGCTGGAGGTGGACCCCCACGGTTTCGACGCCATGGATCGCAAGCTGCTACTGACCATCATCGAGAAGTTCGACGGCGGTCCGGTAGGTGTCGAAAGCCTCGCCGCGGCGATCGGTGAGGAACGGGGCACCATTGAGGACGTACTGGAGCCATACTTGATACAGCAGGGTTTTCTCATGCGTACCGCCCGCGGCCGGATGGCCACGCGGCTGGCCTACGAACATTTTGGCCTGCCTGTGCCCACGCGTTCTCAAACTTCGGAAAGCATGTCACTTTTCAGTGATAAATAGCTGCAAAGTATGAACTTTTGACCATCGTCGCCGTCTGCATGACAATAGGCGGTTGGTCCAATGCAAACTGCCGAAGGACACAGCATGTTTACCTGGCCGGTAAGGGTCTACTACGAGGATACCGACCTGGGCGGCGTCGTTTACTACGCCAACTACCTGAAATTCATGGAGCGGGCCCGGACAGAGTGGTTGCGGTCTCTCGGGGTGGATCAGTCGTGCCTGCTCGATGAGGCCGGCCTCATATTCGTCATCGTTTCTGCAGAGGCCCGGTACGTCCAGCCTGCCCGGTTCAACGACACCCTGATCGTGACTGCGCGGCTCGAGTCCTCACGACGGACGACCATGACATTCGTGCAGGAGGTCCATCGGCACTCGCTGGAGGGCGAGGTCCTCGTCAGGGGGAGGGTCGAGGCCGCCTGCGTGGAAGCGAACGGTTTTCGTCCCCGACCGATACCTGTTGAGATCCTGGAGAAGCTGGAGCGCGCTAAATGACGACCGACATGTCCTTCCTGAGTCTCGTCCTCGAGGCTAGCCCGATAGTCCAGCTGGTACTGCTGTCACTACTGATGGCGTCTATCGCCTCATGGACCGTCATCATCCGCAAGCGAGGGGCGCTCCGCGATGCATTACGCCGGGCCGACCGCTTCGAAACGGAGTTCTGGTCAGGGGCGGATCTGACCGCCCTGTACCGGCGCATCAGCGGCAGAGAGGAGGCGGCAACGGGCATGGAGGGGATCTTCGAGGCCGGCTTCCGCGAATTCGGTCGACTGAGGTCCCAGGAGGGACTCACCCCGGGCGGCATCATCGAAGGCTGCCTTCGGGCGATGCGCGTCTCCCAGATGCGTGAGGTGGATCGCCTGGAACAGAGCCTGGCGATGCTCGCCACGGTAGGCTCGACCAGTCCCTATGTGGGCCTGTTTGGCACGGTCTGGGGGATCATGAACGCGTTCCGCGCGCTCGGCAACGTTCAACACGCCACCCTGGCTATGGTGGCTCCCGGCATCGCCGAGGCGCTGGTGGCGACGGCGATGGGCCTTTTCGCGGCGATCCCGGCGGTCATCGCCTACAACCGTTACGCGGATCAGGTCGGTCGGCTCGAGAGCCGTTATGACACCTTCATGGAGGAGTTCTCGACGATCCTGCAACGCTATGCGCGTGGCACGGTGAGGGAGGCGTAACCGATGGCCGCGGGAAATGCGAAGCGACGCCTCATGGCCGAGATCAACGTCGTGCCCTACATCGACGTCATGCTGGTGCTCCTCATCATCTTCATGGTGACCGCACCGCTACTGACCCAGGGCATCGAGGTGGACCTGCCAAAGGCGGATGCGGAGCCGCTCGAGATGGAACAACAGAATGAACCGCTGGTTCTAACGGTAGACGCGGACGGCAACCTGTTTCTGAATGTGGGCGACGCGGATGAGCCGGTGGATGCCAGGACCGCGTCTGCCCGGACAGCCGCCGTCCTGAGGAGATCGCCGGACACGCCGGTTCTGGTCAGGGCCGATGAGGCAGTCCCTCACGGCGTCGTGGTTCGGGCGATGGCTCTCCTGCAGGGTTCCGGAGCAAGCAAGATCGGCATCATGACTGATCCGGCCGAGTTCACGGACAACGAAGGAGAGACCAGGTAGCGGGCCCATGAAGGCGATTCTCAGCGGCAGCCGACTCGGGCCAGTGGGTGCATCCGTCACTCTGCATGTGGGACTGTTGGGTTTCCTCGTTTTCAGCTTCTCATTCGGATCTGCACCGGTGGCCCCGCCCGCGCCGCAGGCTATCGAGGCGGTGGTCGTCGACGAAAGTCTCGTGCAAGAAGAGATGCTCAAGCTCGAGCAGCAGGAGAAACAAGAGGAGGCCGAGGCCCGTCGCCGGCGGGAAGAAGCGGAACAGGCGCGCATCCAGGCGGAGCAGGAGAAGACCCGCCTGAAGGAACTCGAACAGCAGAGGCAACAGGCGGAGCAGGAGCGCCAGACCCGCGAAGAGGCGGATCGCCAGCGCAAGATCCGGATGGAGACGGAGCGTAAAGAGGCAGAAGCCAAGGCAGCCCGGGAGCGGAAAGCCAGGGAGGATGCAGAGAAACAACGCATTGCCGATCTCGAGCGTAAACGCAAGGTGGAAGAGCAGCGCCTTGCCAGGGTTCGCGAAGAGCAACGCAAAGCTGAGGAAGCCCGCAAGGCGGAGGAAAAGCGTCGCCGGGAGCAGGCCGAGGCGCGGGCCCGTGAGCAACGTGAAGAGGAACTCCGGCTGGCTATGGCAGAAGAAGAGCGGCGGATGCGGGCCGAAGATTCGGGACTTCTGGCCCAGTATGTTGAGGTCATACGGCAACGGGTGCAGCGCAACTGGATCCGTCCACCGGAAGCCCAGGCGGGCCTGGAGTGCGTCGTCAACGTGAGCCAGATCCCCGGCGGGGAGGTCGTGGATGTCCGCTTCGGGCGCTGCAACGGCGATGATGTGGTCAGGCGGTCCATCGAGGCTGCGGTTCTGAGGGCCTCACCGCTTCCGCCGCCCGCTGATCCATCGCTGTTCGAACGCAATCTGGAGATTACCTTCAGACCGGAGCAATGATTGATGAGGAAGTTATCCAGAAAATGATGAAGTCAGCCTTACTCAGACTGTTGGGCCTGGTGGCTCTGATCGCCGTCAGCCAGCCCGGAAGCGCGCAGCTGCGCATCGAGATCAGCCGGGGCGTGTCCGGAGCGGTCCCGGTGGCCGTTGTGCCGTTCGCCTACGACGGTCGCGGCCAGCCGCCACTGGATGTCGCCAACTTGATCTCCGACGATCTGTTGCGCAGCGGCCGCTTCGCGCCCATGGGCCGCGACGACATGATCAGCAGGCCGACGACGGCGCAGGACGTGAATTTCACCGACTGGCGCCTGCTGAAGACCGACTACGTCGTCATCGGTCGCGTCGTTGAAGACGGGCTGGATCGTTATCTCCTTCAGTTCCAGGTTTTCGACGTCTTTCGCGGCAGCCAGGTGCTCGGCTACCAGTTCAAGGCGACAGCCGGGAACATGCGGGCGGTGGGTCACCGTGCAGCGGATCTCATCTTCGAAAAGCTGACCGGCATACCGGGAGCCTTCTCGACACGGGTGGCATACGTCAGCGTGGTCCGCGATCAGGAGGACCTCTATCGTCTGATCGTTGCCGACGCAGACGGGGCCAACCCGGTCGTCATCGCTGAGTCGGGCAAGCCGATCATGTCGCCGGCGTGGTCCCCGGACGGGCGGCGGATCGCCTATGTCTCCTTCGAGCAAAATCGTTCGGCGGTGTACGTGCAGGAACTGGCGACGGGTAGTCGCAAGCAGGTTTCCGCCAGTCCCGGCATCAATGGTGCGCCGTCATTCTCTCCGGACGGCCGGTGGCTGGCCCTGACACTCTCCAGCGTGGACGGCAATCTGGACGTTCATGTGCTCAATCCGGCAACCGGTCAGAAGCGCCGCTTGACGCGTAATCCTGCGATCGACACCGAGCCCGCCTGGTCGATTGATGGCAAGCACATTTATTTCACTTCGGACCGCAGCGGCGGGCCGCAGATCTACCGGATCCCGGTCGAGGGTTCATCTTCGGCCCAACGCATCACCTTCGAAGGCCGCTATAATGCGCGTCCACGGATATCGCCAGACGGCAAGACCCTTGCGGTCGTTCACAATGATCGGGGCAACTACCGGATCGCGGTCATTGACCTGGACCGGAAGACTACTCAGGTCCTGTCAGACGGGCGGCAGGACGAGTCCCCGAGTTTCGCCCCTAACGGCAGCATGCTGATCTACGCTACCGGTAGCGGCGGTCGCGGGGTGCTGGCGGCGGTTTCAACGGACGGGCGTGTCAAGCAGAGCATCGGCGCTGCCGCTGGGGATGTGAGGGAGCCAGCCTGGTCTCCCTATCCGGCAGACTGATGGCGCTGGTAGCATTGCGCCCCATAGATTAACGATTCGACTCGAACGAGAGGACATCATGTCAAGGAAATTCCAGATCCTGCTGGCCACGGCCGTTTTCGTGCTGGCCGCCTGTTCAAAGGGCGGCACCAAGCCTGACGGTAGCGAGGGTGCAGAAGGCGATGCCGCCGCCGGCGGCGACTACAGCAGCCAGAGCGGGCTTGAGACCGGCACTGTCGGGCAGGGCACAGAGTACGTCGAAGCGGGGATGGAGCCTGGAGACGAGGCCCTGATCGCAGAGACGGTGATCTACTTCGATTTCGATACGGCCCGCATTCGCACGGAGTACTCGGAAGTCCTTGCGGCCCATGCTCGCCGTCTCGGGGTGAAATCCGGCTTGTCGGTAAGACTCGAGGGTCACGCTGACGAGCGCGGCTCCAGAGAATACAACATCGGGCTTGGCGAGAGCCGTGCTCAGGCGGTCAGACAGGCCCTGATGCTTCAGGGGGTCTCCGCGACCCAGATTACGACCGTGAGTTATGGCGAGGAGAGGCCAGCGGTCTCCGGCAGCACGGAGGAAGCCTGGGAGCGTAACCGCAGGGTCGAAATCATCTACAGCGAGTGACAAGCATGCGAATCAAGGTCATTGCGAGCGCGTCCCTGCTATGCCTGGGTCTGGCAGGCTGCGTCACGACGCCTCCGAGTGAGGACCCGGTGCTGATAAAGCTGACGGAGATCGACGAGCGGCTGCAGAAAGTCGAGAGGCTGACAAACAATGAAAGCCTCCTGCAGCTTGCCAGCCAGCTGGAGGAAGTCCAGCGCGAGGTCCGTGAGGTCCGTGGTGAAGTCGAAACGTTGCGCTTCGAGTCAGAGGGCGCTGCGACACGTCAGAGAGATCAGTATCTCGACATTGATCGTCGGCTGCAGTCACTCGAGACCGGCGGTCGCGTCACGGGATCGGTGGGTGCGGGCACTGCGGCGGGCGTGGCTGCCGGCGCCGCGGTGGGGGCGTCTGTAGCTGGAGGTTCCGACCGGGACAGTTACCAGGCGGCCTTCGATCTTCTGAAAGACGGCCGATACGACCAGGCCCGGGCCGGATTTCAGCAGTTCCTTGCGGATTATCCGAACAGCGATCTGGCGGGTCATGGCCAGTACTGGCTCGGCGAGACCTATTACGTCACCCAGCAGTATCCGCAGGCCCTGCCGGAATTCCAGCGGGTAATCGATCAGTATCCGCAGTCGCGCAAGTTGCCGGATGCACTGCTCAAGGTGGGATATTGCCAGTACGAGCTCGAACAGTATCCGCAGGCCCGGGCCGCACTGGAGCAGGTCGTGCAGGCTTACCCCGAGAGTACCGCGGCACGCCTGTCAGCCCAGCGGCTTGACCGGATGAAGTCGGAAGGCCGCTGACGAGCGAGCGATGCCTGTCTCCCCGAAGAGCGAGCTTCAGCCTGAGCCGCGGCTGAAGATCACGGAGATATTCCTTTCTATCCAGGGTGAGGCGACGACCTCCGGCTGGCCGACGGTGTTCATACGCCTGACCGGCTGTCCTTTGCGATGCCGCTATTGTGACACTGCTTACGCATTCCACGGCGGCGAGTGGATGGCGCTGGAAGCGATCCTCGAGCGCGTCGCCGCCAGCGGGGTCCGGCATGTGTGCGTGACCGGCGGGGAACCATTGTCCCAGCGCAACTGCACCGAGCTCATGAGCCGTCTCTGTGACACAGGCTTCGAAGTTTCGATCGAGACCAGCGGCGCCCTGGATGTTGCCGGCATCGATGAGCGGGTCCAGAAAGTCATGGACCTGAAGACCCCTGGCTCAGGGGAGTCCGATCGGAACCTGATGAGCAACCTCGGGTACCTTTCATCGCGTGACGTTCTTAAATTCGTGATCTGCGATCGCTACGATTACGAGTGGGCCAGGGCGTTGGTCCGCGACGAGAATCTGAACGATGTTTGCCAGATATTCTTCTCGCCGAGCTGGGGCCAGGTCAACGGTGCTGATCTGGCAGAGTGGATCATGGAAGACAAGCTGCCGGTGCGACTGCAGGTCCAGCTCCACAAGGTACTCTGGGGCGACCAGCCGGGACGTTAGTGATGAAAAGACGCAACGCCATCGTACTCGTCTCCGGGGGGCTCGATTCGGCCACTGCGCTGGCTGTGGCCAGGGATGAAGGTTTCCACTGCTACGCGCTGAGTCTCGATTATGGTCAGCGCCACCGGGCGGAGCTGCAGGCGGCGGCGCAGGTAGCGGAAGCACTCGGTGCGGCTGAACACCGGAGGATGGCGGTCGATTTCGCGGGCATTGGTGGTTCCGCACTGACCGACACGCGGATACCGGTTCCGGAGCAACCGAGCCAGGGTATCCCGGTGACCTACGTTCCGGCGCGTAATACCGTGTTCCTGGCGTTGGCACTGGGCTGGGCAGAGGTGGCAGGCGCGGGTGCCATCTATATCGGCGTCAACGCTGTCGACTATTCCGGCTATCCGGATTGTCGTCCGGAGTTCGTGACGGCATTTCAATCGCTGGCCAGGCTGGCTACGAAAGCAGGTGTGGAAGGGGCGCCGATCCGGATCGAGACGCCCCTGATACATCTCTCAAAAGCCGAGATCATCAAGCTCGGCACCGCTCTCGGCGTGGACTACTCGATCACGGTGTCCTGCTATCAGGCGGACGAGCAGGGGCTGGCCTGTGGGGTCTGCGACTCATGCCGATTGCGTCAGGCCGGATTCGAGTCGGCCGGGATCGTCGACCCGACTCGATATAAAGACGGCAGCTAGAGACCTGACGGGTCAGGCCGGCCCGAACTCACGGATCTCGACATCACCGGAACCCGCCCTGATAAGTGTGTCCGGCGGGACCTCTTCCCAGTGGATCGTCGCGGCAAGAGGTTCGGAGACCACCACGATACTGCCTTCCGGGATGGCGCCAAGGCCGGGGTCGAGCTCCTTCAGAACTTCCAGATCCGTTGCGTAGAACAAGGTCCGGGGCGTCCCCTGATTCGCGTACCGGATAGCGTAGATGGATTCGCCATCGGCCATTGCCGCCGAGAACTGGAATTCTCCGGAGATGCCGTTCTTCGCCATCGTCTCCTCGATCAAGTCGACGGTGCGGCGCATCGCCCGGGGCGGGTCCTTCTCGAGACCCTGGCTGAGGGCAAGGTGGAATATGACCTCGGAGTCCGTAGTCCCCTGGATATTGTCGAAGTACTCGGCGTCAATCTGCAGTAGAAGCTCCCTGCGAAGCAGGCGAAAGTCGGGGATCAGGCCGTTGTGCTGAAACAGCCACCGGCCGTAACGGAATGGGTGACAGTTGCTCCGCTGGACAGCGCTGCCGGTCGTCGCCCGGATATGCGCCAGGAACATGGCCGAGCGCACGTGGGCGGACAGATCGCGGAAGTTCTCGTCGTTCCACGCCGGACGGACATCGCGATACAGCCCCGGGTTTCGCTGGTGGCTGGAATACCATCCGACCCCGAAGCCGTCCCCGTTCATCGTTTCCGCGCCGAGGCGCGACTTTTCGCTCTGCACCAGCAGTGAGTGCTTGGCGTCGATGAGAGGGAGACTCATCGGGATTTCCGGGCCGACATACGCGATCCAGCGACACATACGCTTATCCTCATGCGGTGACAATCGCATCGAAAATATAGCAGTTATCCTCGCCCACGAATGGCGCCTGGTCGGGTTTCAAGA
>CALDWW010000035.1 GCA_937924335.1 uncultured Gammaproteobacteria bacterium | reverse complement strand
ACTTTACCGGAGGTAAGACAGTGAAAATGCAGAAGCTCGTGGCGCTCCGAGCGATCGGCGCCACCGCCGCCCTAGCAGGCGTACTCGTAATCCCGGCCGCCAATGCCGGGCCCTCTCCCCAGAGCAGTTCATTCGTAGTCCGGGCCAGTGTGCCGGATCGCTGCAACATCGACGCGGCCAATGATCTGGACTTCGGCGAGATCGATCCGGAGGCGACGAATCAGCAGACGTCCACCATCACCTACCGGTGTACGGCCGGTACGCAGCCGACGGTCGCGTTGGACTACACGGGCACCATGAATTCGGTCGCCTCAGGTACGTCTCTGGACTACACGCTCTATCAGGATAGCGGCTATTCGACGGTATGGAGAACAGGCGCGGAAGCCAACATCTCGGTTGATGCGGGGACGGGGCTCGGAGGCCCCCAGCAGAAGACCGCTACGGTCTATGGTCAGGTCACTGCGGCCCAGGCGATCAATGCAGGCGTTGCAACTGATTTCCAGGAGACCGTGACCGTAACGTTCACGTTCTGATGTCATGTTGAGGACGGCCAAGGGAAGGGCGGCGATACTTGCTGCCCTTCCTTTCCTCTTTCTGATCCAGGTTGCCACGGCGGCGTCACTGGACGTCTCTCCCATCCGCGTCAAGTTTGCGGCCGGTCAGCGCAGTCATGTGGTGACGGTTCGCAACACCGGCGACGATGACATCTCGGTTCAGGCAGACCCGGTGGAATGGTCCCAGGACAGCGACGGGATAGATGTGTACACGCCGGCCGGGACTCTTCTGGTTGTGCCGAGGATATTTACCATCGCCCCAGGTGATGAGCAGATCGTCCGCCTCGGGCGGGTCTCTGCGGAAGCGGGTGACACAGAGGGCTCACATCGGGTGTTCTTCACGGAACTGGCTCCATCGAGGGGAGCTGGTGAAGCGCCGGGTTTGAGCATGCGCCTCAGGTTGGGGATACCCGTCTTCGTGGCGCCGGCGAGCGAGCCGGAACCGCGCCTCGACCTGGTGTCCACTGAGCAGATCCCAGGAGGTGTGGCGGTCGTGCTGTCGAATCAAGGTAATGTCCACATCCAGGTACTGGATATCTCCGGCCACATGGTGGGGCCGGATCAGCCGGAGGCGGTCTCGGCAAGGGTGACCGCCTACCTGTTGCCTGGGACCACGCGCAAATTCGCGCTCAGGTTTGGCCAGGGCGCGGTCGTATCTTCGCTTTCTGTCACGACGGACACCGCGGGGACGGTGGAGTATGCGTTGCCTTACGGTCGCTAGAGCGGCCTGCATGGCAGGTCTGCTCGTGAGCCTCGGGGCGATCGCCGCCGAGGACTTCGAGATGCTGATGCTGGAGGTCTCCATGAACCGGGAGCCGCCGGCGCCTGTCCTGTGTCTGCGCGATGCCGACGGTGGCTATTGGGTTGAGGAGACGATCGTGGATGCCTGGCGTATCGAAGGCGAGCGGCCAGCGGCCATGGAGCACAGCGGGATCCGCTTTCTGTCGATCAACGGCTTCGAGGGTGCCCGGGCGAGCTTCGATGAGACCACTGTCAGTCTCGCCGTAACCTTTCCGCCGAAGCACATCGCCGGTCAGGTCGTGACGGTACGTGCGGATGATTATCCGCAACCTGACTCCGACTACGGCGCGTTCGCTGACTATGACTTGAACTACCTGGATCCGCGTGGCGACGACGAGTCTGTGTTCAGCGCTCTCCTGCAGCCCACCCTTTTCAGTCCGGCCGGTTTTCTACGCAACGCCATCGTCTATCGAAACGGATTCTTCGACGATGACGACGACTCTGTCTTCCCCGAGGAGACCGACGACCGATACGATGATGGCTTCGTGCGCCTGGAGACGACCTGGGTGCGAGATGACCCCGTGCATCTGCGTAGTATTCGCCTGGGCGACTCGATCCTGGAGCCAGGCAACCTGGGCGCGGCGGCCCGATTTGGAGGCGTCCAGTTCGCCACCAACTTCGATACCCGCCCCAATCTGGTGACATTCCCTTTGCCCGCCGTCGCCGGTCAGGCCCTACTGGATTCGTCCGTAGAGTTGTTTGTGGATGGCCGGAAAGCCTACTCGGGGTCCGTGGATCCCGGACCGTTCGCGTTCAGGGAGATACCCGTGACCACCGGTGCCGGCCAGGTGCAGATGGTGACAAGAGACCTGGCCGGCCGGGAACAGATCGTCGTCACCGACTTTTATGCGACACCCCGTACCTTGAGGGACGGACTCTCTGAGTATGCGTTCAGCGCCGGGGCATTGCGGGAGGACTATGGACTCAAGAGCAACGAATACGGCGACGCTTTCGTATCTGGTTTTCATCGTCATGGCGTGACGGATCGCTTCACCATCGAGGGACAGGCCCAGGCTTCCTCTGAAGTCGCCCGAATCGGCGGCGCCGCATCATTTGCATTTCCCAGGGCCGGTGTGACCACCGCGGGGCTTGCGTTCAGCCGCTCTGACGGTTCGGACTCAGGCTACGAATGGTTGTTCGCCCACAACTATCAGAGCCGACGGTACAGCGCCAACCTGAATCTGCGCGGCTCTACCGACGATTACCGCCAGCTCAATTCGCTGGATGACGAGACCCGCCTCAAATTTCAGGTCGCCGCCGGCGGCGGCCTGAATTTCAGTCGTCGATCCAGCATCGCGACGACTGTCGCCCATCGCGAGTACCACGATGGCAGCCAATATGGATTCGTGAGCGCCAGCTATACCTATGCTTCCGCCAGGAATTTCTCGCTGTTCGGGTACGCAACCTATCTGGATGGCGACGACACCGACACCATTGTCGGGATCCGCCTGACCCACTTTCTGGGTGGGTCGAGAAGCGCCAACTACGGGCTGACCATGGATGATGACGGCCTGGGCGCGACGGTAGAGCTCAGATCTGATCTCCCGGTGGGTCCTGGCATGGGTTATCGTCTTGCGGCCGGGCAAGAGGACGGTGATCAGACCTGGGAGGCGGACGTCAGCGCTCAGAACGACATCGGCCGGGTCCGGCTCGAGAGTGATCATGACGAGGAAGGCCTGGCCTGGCAGGCGAGCGCCTCCGGTTCCATGGCCTGGGTTGGCGGCATGCCCTTCCTGACGCGTGAAATCCGGGATGCTTTCGCCGTGGTCAAGGTCGATGGCTTCGAGGGCGTGAGGGTTTATCAGGACAATCACGAGATCGGGCGCACGGATTCCAGCGGCAGAATCCTGATCCCCGGGTTGCGCCCCTACCAGGACAACCAGGTGCGTATCGAGGTGCAGGATCTTCCGCTGACCGCCAGGGTGGACAGCCTCGAGCTGTCAGTGACACCCTATCAGCGCAGCGGAGTCATCGCTGATTTCCCCGCCCGGGACGGTCGCGATGTACTGATCCGCATGGTTCTGCCCGATGGTTCCGCGGTCCCGGAGGGCAGCATCGTTACCCTGTCTGAAAGCGGAAGCCGCGCGCCGGTCGGCCTGGACGGGACCGTTTATCTGGAAGATGTGACGGGTGTCCAGCAGGGCGGGGTAACCTGGCGGGATCAGCGCTGTGTGTTCGAACTGCGCGTGCCGGAGCCCGGGGAAACCGTCCCGGATCTGGGTAACGTGGAATGTCTCCCCCGGAACTCCCCGTGAGCAGCGTGCTGCGGCTATTGAGCGTGGTCTTACTTGCGGCCATACCAGTGACGCAAGCGTTGGCGGCCAATTGCAGCGTCTCTGTGGATTCGGTGGACTTCGGTACCTATGAGCCGATGTCGCGCTCGAATCTGAATGGCGCCGGCAAGATCCGGGCGGACTGCAGGGGAGGGGCCGCCACCGTGGTAATCCGGCTTGCGCCGGGCCGCAGCGGCGTAGCGACAAACCGCTACATGACTTCCGGGACCGATCCGCTGTACTACAATCTCTTCACCAACGCCTCGCGGACGGTTGTCTGGGGCGACGGCAGCGCCGGCACCGGCCTTGTTTCCACGTTCAAGGGCAAGGGCCGCCGGCGATTCGAATTCATGGTCTACGGCAGGATCTTCGCCTCACAGGACGCCGTGCCGGGCTTCTATACCGACGATATCGTGGTCACCGTGACCTTCTGAGGCCAGGGGCGCCAGGCTGGTAGCCAATCGGCATATGCGGATCGCGCTCAGTCGGATGCCTGCAGACGGGCGCTAATGGCGAGGCAACGCGTCTCTTCCTGGTGAGCGATCCGCAGCGCCTTGAACAGCAGCGGGTTCATGCCGGGCTGCTCCTCGATCGCCGCGCCAAGTCGTTCGGCGTTGTCCGGTCGGCAGAGTCTTGGGATCAGGTCGCCATAGGAGCTGAGAAAAGCGTCTTCGTGTTGGCGACCCACAGGTGTCAGTGACTGGACGATATCGTCTGCGAACACTGCATGCAGGTCGCGTTGGCTGGCTGGGAAAATCGTGCTCATCGCGGCCCGTCTCTGAGCCAGCGACAGGCCACTCTCTGGATCCCGGATCCGCTCCAGCCAAGTCCGCTTGATTGATTCGAGCGGCTTCGCCGCGTTGGCGGCCGTGACCATACGCCGGCCCGTTTCGGAGGGATCACGCTCGCTCTCGCCGGTAATCAACGAATCCGTGTCGTCTGCGCCCATGGCGCTGAGCTTCACCACGGTTGACCAGCGCCGGTCCTGGTCCAGGTTGAGCTCCAGCCCGATTTCGCCACCCGCCAGCATTCCGCGCAGCCGAGCGGCCGCTTCTTCGCTCTGTGCGACCCGCCGATACATATCCAGCCATAACAGGCCGAGATCCGAGCCAGGTTCCGCCTGGGCAGCGAGCTGCCAGGCCAGGTCTTCGATGTCGGCGCCCAGCCTGTCCCGGAGGGGCGCATGTTCGGAAGGCAGCGCCCAAAGATAGCGGATCGTCTCGAATAGATTGGCCGCAAGTTGGCGGATGACCTTTTCCGAGTTCTCCAGGGGTATCCCCTGGAGGGCCATGTCGCCGTGCTCGGACAGGCTCAGCTTCGCGTCCCGCACCATGTCCCACAGGCTCTGCCACAACATGGAGCGAAGCAACGGGTCCGCGAGCTGTCCAACATGGCCTGGCAGCGCGCGCAGCGTGACGGGGTCAAGTTCGACCTTGACGAATCCCCAGTCGCCCTGGTTAGGGTAAACGAGTGTCGGGCAGCTGCTACCGGCGACCGCCTCTACTTCGGTCACCTCCCCACGGACCATCAGCGGTAAGACCGTGGTCTCGAATCGCTGGCGTTGATCGTCCCATCGGTAGATACCCAACTGTAGGCGATGCTGGCGCAGGACCGGGAAGCTATCCGGGGCTGTCTGCCGAATTCGCAAAGACGTCAGGGCACCATCCTTGCACTCGATTTCGGTCGTCAGGGTGTTCAGGCCGGGTTGCTCAAGCCAATCTCGCACCCAGTGGGTCAGATCGCGGCCGGACGACTCTTCTATGGCGGTGACGAAGTCGTGAAGTTCGGTGACGCTCTCTGCATGCTGCTTCAGATAGGCCCGGACGCCGCTGCGAAAGTCCTGGCTGCCGACGAAGTGGCTGAACTGCGTCAGCACAGAGGCGCCTTTCTGGTAAGTGATCCTGTCGAAGTTGGCGAAAGCGTAATGGGTATCCTGCACCGGGACTTCGATAGGGTGAGTCGTGACCTGTTGGTCCGCCACATAAGCGAGTTGCTTGCTGGTCGAATAGAACTGGTGCCAGGCGTCGCGGAACCGAGTGGCCTCGGCCTGGGCCAGGAACGCCATATATGTGGCGAATGCTTCCTTTAGCCACAGTCCATCCCACCAGGCCGGGGTGACGAGATCACCGAACCACATATGCGACATCTCATGAAGCAGTACGTTGGCCAGCCGTTCCATGTCCTCTCGCGTATAGCGGCCACGCCTGATGTAGGACTCGCTGTAGGTTACAGCCGCGACATTCTCCATGCCGCCGATGTTGAATTCGGGGACGATGAGCTGGTCGTACTTGCCGTAGGGGTAGGGGATGTCGAACCAGTCCTGAAAGAACTCAAAGCCCCCTCGCGTGAGTTCGAACCAGGCCTCCGGATCCACGTGCGCGGCGAGTGAATGTCGGGCAAACAGGCGCAGCGGAATGCCGTCTGCCTCAGATTGCCATACCCGGTACTCACCGGCGTGCAGGGGGAAAATGTAGGTGCTGATCGGACCGGTCCGCGGGAAGCGCCACAGTCTGTTCGCTCCCTGATCGATGACCTCCTGCTCGGGCGCTGCGGAGACGACGGTCCATTTCGGAGGTGCGGTGACCTCGACCGTATAGTGAGCCTTCAGGTCCGGCTGATCGAAACACGGAAAGAGACGATTGGCGTCGTAGGGCTCGAAGTGCGTGTGCAGGTAGGCGCGCCCGTCCTGTGAATCCAGGAATCGGTGCAGGCCCTGTCCGGAGCGGCTGTAAGGGTGACTAAACTCCACCGTCACCTGGTTGCTTCCCTGGTGGAGGGTGGCTTCAGGCAGGGTGATGAACGAACCGTTGTAGTCGATGCCGGCGGATTGTCCGTTGATCTCCAAACGGTCCACTACGCCATCCGTGAAGTCCAGGGTCAGCGGCGCGTCTGGCTTGTTCAGAGAGAACATCACATCCACGATGCCGGCGAACTCCGGCGACCGGCTGTCCAGGTCGAGGCTGATGCGATAATCGATGTCCGAAATCCGCGCCGAGCGGAATCGGGCGTAATCAGCAGTCAGGCGACGTTCTGCGGGGCGGGTTACGGTTTCGACCATGGATTTGTTCTCACAACCGGGGAGTATCAGCATCGATACGGTCCATGTGGCGAAGACCACGGTGCCGATCTGGCCAAGCCTATTGTAGCGGTCGCTGTAAGGTATTGAAGGAACGTGCAAGGTCTTCCATGCCTGATGTCAGTGGCCACGATAGCCCATGGATCGGTCCTGAGCTTCTAGGGTCACTACCCGACACCTAACCCGGCGCTGCTGGTCGTTCGGACCGACGAGCGCCGGGCTTCTATTCTGCGCGCGTTGAGCCTGCTTCCGCAGGGTCCATTGACGATCCCAATGAGAGTCTCGACGCAGCAGACGCCAGCGCAGACGGCGCCTGCTGTCCGCTCGACATGGTACCGGGAGCGGGAGTCGAACCCGCACGGGTTTTACCCCACCGGATTTTGAGTCCGGCGCGTCTACCAGTTCCGCCATCCCGGCATGGGCCCGCAAAGCTAACCTCAAGGACAGCGGTTCGCAAGCGATTCGATCGGCACCGTTCGTCATCCGTGGAGCCAGGCGGGGCGACGTGCGAGTCAGCAGGGAGGGGATCCGTCGCGGGACACTCGCATGGATCCGCTGTAAGGGCAGGTGCGCAGGCCTGAGTCCGTGGCACATACTGCATGTCGGTTGCGACCGTTCGGGTGGTTGCGGCATCTAGGAGAACAAGATGCCCGGTTTTTCAGACTGCAACGTCGAGGCTGCCATCCTGGCGAGAGCCAGACGTGGAGATATGAAGGCCCACGAGATTCTCTACCGGGTTTATGCGGCACCGGTCTACACATTGGCGCTCAGGATGCTCCAGAACCCGTCACAGGCCGACGACATATTGCAGGAAACCTCGATAGAAGTGATCCGAAAACTCGACACCCTCCGTGAGGAGAAGACTTTTCCCGGATGGGTCAAAAGGATCGCGGTCAACAAGTGTCTGGGCCATCTCCGATCCGCCTGGAACCGGCGTTTTTCCGGGGGTGATCCAGACATCGACGGAGACGGATCTCGGAGTTACGAGGGTAGCGATCTGGGTGTCGACGCGGCGGGCGCGGAGCAGCAACTCGATGCCGCTCAGGCATTGGGTTTCCTCTCCCCGACCGCCCGGGCGGTCGTCTGGTTATTCGAGGTCGAGGGCTACACCCACCAGGAGATCGGCCAACTCATGGGCAGGACGGCGAGCTTCTCCAAGTCCCAGTTGTCTCGCGCCCATCAGAAGCTCCGGGCAGTGCTCGGATCTATGGAAGGTGATGAATCATGCACGCAAACACAGAGCAGTTACTGAGCCTGAGAGATGGTGACCCGGTGTCTGTGGACATCACGGCGCACGTGAAAACCTGCCCCGAGTGCCGCGGCGAGATCGCCAGGCTGGAACGGGTTCGGGACGCCCTGCGAGCCCTCCCTGAGGCCGAGCCCGCCGCCAACCTATGGGAGACCGTGGCGGTTGGCAGCCTTGATCGTCCGACTCCGAGTCGCTTCCATTGGGCCTCGGCCCTGGCGATCGCGGCGTCGTTCGTCATGGGGGTCGCATTGATGACCCGATTGCAGCAAAGCAGCGACGACGCCGGACAGATTCCGCTGGAGACTACGCCGGCCGCGACCGTCGCCAGTTCCCTACCCGCGGGAGAGCGGTCTATGCCCGCGCTCCAGTTGAGTTCGAGACGCCTGGAGACACTACGTGCCGCGCTGCCTCGCCGACAGGGTGTCGAACGGGCCGCTACCGCGATGACCATCGTTGAGCTGGAGGATCGCATCGCGCTTGTCGATCTGAAGCTCAATAACGCCGACGCGCTCGGCCTGACGATCGCCCAGGAACGGATTCTCTGGAAGGAGCGCGTCAATCTCATGCAGTCCCTCATACAGGTCGAGTACGCGCTGTTGCAGAACCCGGGACGGTAACGCTTTGAACACACGAGGCCTTGGAGGCATCGAAATGACCAGGAATATCATCAGATGGACTGCCGGGATGGGCTGGATCCTGCTGGCGGCCTCTTTGTTGCTTGCCGGCAGGGCGCATGCTCAGGAAAGCGGCACAACAGAAGAGGAAATGGCGGCTCGTGAGGAAGATGCTCGTGTCCGGGCAGAGGAGAGACTGGCGCGGCAGGAAGAGGTCGAAGCGAGGCTCGAGGAAGCCCAGGGGCGGCTTGAGGAAGCCGCGCGCGAGATCGCCGAGCTTTCGGCCAGGCTGAGCGAGGAGGGCCTGTATCTGGCCATCCGCGGTCTGGAGGCCGTGACCCCGAGACCGATGCTCGGGGTCAATGTCGGGTCGAGCTCGCCAGAGGACACCGGCGTCCGCATCCTCGGCGTCACACCTGGCGGCCCTGCCGACAACGCGGGTCTGCGGGCCGGTGACGTGATCATAGGCATCGACGGCGAAGAGTTGATCGGTGGCGGTGGCGGGGAGCGGCTGTCGGCTTATATGGAGGGTGTTGCTGAGGGTCAGGCGGTCGAGGTCCGCTACCGGCGCAGTCAGGCCGAACATTCGGTCACGGTACTGCCTGAACTGATGGGCCCGATGAGTTTCGTGATCGGCGCCCCGGGGGCTGACTGGGAGATCAATCTGGAGGGGCTGGAAGAACTCGAGGAACTGGCAGAGCTGGAACAGTTGCGCGAGTTGGGGCCGGGCCATGGGGCATCATTCCATTTCAGCACAGCGTTTCCGGAGCGCTGGGGCGATCTCGAACTCATCACCCTGACCCCCGAGCTCGGAGAGTACTTCGATGCCGACAGAGGACTCCTCGTCGTCCGCGCGCCGGATGACGATCAGTTGAGGCTCGTCGACGGCGATGTGATCCTGGCGATCGACGGGCGTGAGCCGTCCAGCCCGCGCCACGCAATGCGGATCCTGCGGTCGTATGAGCCGGGCGAATCGATCAAGTTCACCATCATTCGCCAGAAGAAGCGCCAGGATCTCGAAGTCGTCCTGCCGGAGGTGAAGGTCGGTGATGTGCGGCACTGGCCGACCAGCCCGGAGGCTCACCCTGTGACGTTTCCCGGGGCAGCGATCCCGCTCATCCCGGTCGATACATGACTGACCCCGCGGGCGAAGCTGCTAAGATTCGCCCGCTATGCGCCGCAGCCAGTTTGATTACGACTTACCGCAGAATCTGATCGCCCAACAACCCCTGCCGGGGCGCGGCGACGGTCGGCTCCTGGTGATGTCGGATTCGTCCGGACAGATCGAGGACAGCACGTTCCGGCGGCTACCCGATCTGCTGGAGCCAGGTGACCTGCTCGTTCTGAATGACACCCGGGTCATCCCCGCGCGGCTCTTTGGTCGCAAACCCAGTGGTGGTCGTGTGGAGATGCTGGTGGAGCGCCCGGAGGGCGAGCGGATCGCGCTAGCCCACCTGCGCGCCAGCAAGACGCCGCGCCCCGACACGACGATCCTGATCGACGGTGGTGGCGAAGCTCGCGTACTGGGTCGGCAAGGCGATCTCTTCCGGCTGTCCTTCGACAGCGATCTGATGGCCACCCTCGACCGTTGTGGTCACGTTCCGCTGCCGCCCTACATCGGACGGGATGACGCGCAGTCCGATCGCGAGCGATATCAGACGGTCTATGCTGACAGGCCGGGGGCGGTGGCCGCGCCGACCGCCGGGCTGCACTTCGACAAGACGATGCTGGCCAGTCTGGCATGCAAGGGCATCGAGCAGGCCAGGATCACCCTCCACGTCGGCGCCGGTACTTTCCAACCGGTCAGGGTAGACGAGGTCCGTGACCACAGAATGCACTCGGAGTGGCTGCAGGTGACTGAAGAGACCTGCCGGATGATCGCTGCCACCCACGCTCGCGGCAATCGCGTGGTGGCCGTGGGTACGACGGTCGTCCGTAGCCTCGAGACGGCTGCGGCCAGCGGTGACCTGTCACAGTTTGAGGGCTTGTCCAACCTGTTTATCTACCCGGGCTACGATTTTCGCGTCGTCGACGCGATGATCACAAACTTCCACCTGCCGGAATCGACGTTACTGATGTTGGTGTGCGCATTTGCCGGCACGGAAGCGGTCCTGGGGGCGTACCGGCACGCCATCAGGCAACGCTACCGATTCTTCAGCTACGGTGATGCCATGTTCGTCACGCACAACCGGCAGGAATCCCGGCGATGAATTTCTCGATAACGGCGACGCACGGCCTGGCTCGCAGAGGGCGGCTCGAATTCCTGCGCGGTCAGGTCGACACGCCGGCATTCATGCCGGTCGGCACCTATGGCACCGTGAAGGCAATGACGCCCGAGGAAGTCGAGGCGTCCGGCGCACAGATGATCCTCGGCAATACGTTTCACCTGATGCTCCGGCCGGGTACCGCCGTCGTCGGCGGGCACGGCGGGCTCCACCGCTTCATGCACTGGGAACGCCCGATCCTCACTGACTCCGGGGGTTTTCAGGTCTGGAGCCTGGCGCATCGCCGCAAGATCACCGAGGAAGGCGTCAGCTTCAACTCTCCGGTGGACGGTTCGCCGGTATTCCTGTCGCCGGAGACGTCCATGCAGGTACAGCGGGACCTGGATTCGGACGTCGTCATGATCTTCGACGAATGTACCCCCTATCCGGCGACCAGGGACGAGGCACGTGACTCAATGGAACTGTCCCTGCGGTGGGCGGATAGAAGCCGTAGCGCGCACGGCGATAGTCCGGCCGCGCTGTTCGGTATCGTCCAGGGCGGAATGTATCCGGATCTCAGGGAGCGTAGCCTCACCGGGCTGGTCGAGATAGGCTTCGACGGGTATGCCATCGGCGGGTTGTCGGTCGGCGAGCAGAAACAGGAGCGACTGGCGATTCTGGACGCCCTCGTCTCCAGCATGCCGACCGATCGGCCCCGCTACCTGATGGGCGTGGGCACCCCGGAAGACATCGTCGACGCCGTGACCCGTGGAGTCGACATGTTCGACTGCGTCCTGCCGACACGGAACGCGCGCAACGGATATTTGTTCACGCGCACCGGCACGGTGAAGATTCGCAACGCATGCTATCAGGATGACGATACACCGCTGGATTCGGAGTGCGGCTGCTATACCTGCCAGAACTATTCGCGAGCCTACCTTCGTCACCTGGACAAGTGTGGCGAGATCCTCGGCTCCCGCCTGAACACGATCCACAACCTGCACTATTACCAGGAGTTGATGAGCAGCCTCAGACAAGCGATCGCCGGGGCGAGCCTCGAATCATGGACCCGGGACTTTCATGCGCGCAGGATCGCATCGCCGGACTGAGTCGCATCGGAAGCTGCCCGACTCGCCGATGCGGGCGCCTCGTGAGACTCGCGGCCCCGCGTGCGCGGGTGCGACGCTGGGCTTGAGCGCTCCAGTGCGCGTCATGCCATAGGTTTGCCCGCTCGATTCAGGCATAATGTCCCGCTGTTTTCGGTGCCGCGCCCGGTCGCGGCTCACGTGAGGAAATGACGATGGATTTCTTTATCTCCAGCGCCTGGGCACAGGCGGCGCCCGCCCAGCAGCCAGATGCGCTGACCAGTTTTATCCCCCTGATCATCATATTCGTGGTGTTCTATTTCCTGCTCATCCGGCCGCAAACGAAACGAGCCAAGGAGCACCGCAAGATGGTCTCTGAGCTCAAGGTGGGTGATGAAGTGGTTACCAGCGGCGGCGTCCTGGGCAAGATCAGCGACGCTGGCGATCAGTTCCTGGAGGTGGAGATTGCCACCGGCGTGACCGTCAAGGTCCAGCGCAGCACCGTGTCCATGGTGATGCCGAAGGGTACCTACAAGAGCGCCTGACCCGGGAGTCTCCTATCGTGACCGTCCTGAACCGATTCCCCGCGTGGAAGAACGTGCTCGTAGCAGTGGTCGTACTGTTCGGGTTGTTGTTCGCGTTGCCCAACGTATTCGGCGACGATCCCGCCGTGCAGATATCCCTCGAGACGACCGCGGCGCTGGACGACCTGGCCGTCAAGCAGGTAGAGGGAATCCTGTTGCAGGCGAACATCCAGCATGAGCCGGCCTATCTCGACGAAGGCCGCGTCATGGTGCGATTCGCCAACGTGGAAGGTCAGTTACGCGCGCTGGACCTGTTACGGGAGGACCTGGGGCCGAGCTACGTGGTGGCGTTGACTCTGGCGCCGCGCACGCCGGGCTGGCTTCGCGACATCGGACTTGAGCCCATGAGTCTCGGGCTTGATCTCCGTGGTGGGGTGTACTTCCTTTACGAAGTCGACATGGAAGCCGCTATCGGTCAGGCCCTGGATCGGTATGAATCTGACTTCCGGTCCATGCTGCGTGACGAGAGGATCCGCTACACGTCGGTCCGGCGCGATGGCAACAGAGTCATTGTCACGCTGCGCAGCCAGGAGGACATGCGCAGTGCCGAGGAAGTTATCCGGGAGGCCGATCCGGACCTGGTGGTCAACACCAGTGGGGCTGCGGACGCCTGGGACGTCAGGGTGCGCATGAGTGACGACCAGGTGCGTCAGCGCCAGGACTTCGCGATCCAGCAGAACACTGTGACGCTTCGCAATCGGGTCAACGAACTGGGCGTGGCCGAGCCCGTAGTCCAGCGGCAGGGAGTCGACCGCATCGTGGTGCAGCTGCCCGGAGTGCAGGATCCCGCGCAGGCGGAGCGAGTACTGGGTGCGACGGCGACCCTCGAATTCCGCCTGGTGGATGAGAACAACAACCCGATCGAAGCCCAGCGCCGCGGTCGCGCGCCCCTGGGCTCCAAGCTATATAAGCGGCGCGATGGTTCGCCGGTGCTGCTGAAGCGGGACGTTATCGTAACCGGTGACCAGTTGACCGATGCAGCCGCAGGGTTCTCCGAGGGCCAGTCGGCGGTGTTCGTCGATCTGGACGCCAAGGGCGCCCGCAAGATGGGCGAAACCACCCGCCAGAACCTCAACAAGGGCATGGCGGTCGTCTTTATCGAACAGAAGCGCGACACGGTTGAGCGGGCCGGGGAAATGGTCAGCGTCACACGGATCGAAGAAGAGGTCATTAGCGTGGCCACGATCCGAGGCGTCTTCAGCTCCAGTTTCATGATCACCGGGCTCGACCCGGTCGAGGCGCGAGATCTGGCGCTGCTGCTGAGGGCAGGTTCTCTCGCCGCGCCGATCTACAAGGTCGAGGAGCGTACGATCGGGCCCAGCCTCGGTCAGGACAATATCGACAAGGGTATGCGTGCCGTGGTCATCGGGTTCGTCCTGGTCGTCCTGTTCATGGCGATTTATTACCGGGTGTTCGGGCTCGTAGCGGATCTGGCCCTGCTAACGAACCTGGTCTTGATCATTGCCCTGCTGTCGCTTTTGCAGGCCAGCCTTACGCTACCCGGTATCGCGGGTATCGTGCTGACGACAGGCATGGCCGTCGATGCGAATGTGCTGATCTTCGAGCGCATACGGGAGGAACTCAAGAACGGCAACTCGCCACAGGCCAGTATCCAGGCCGGTTACGAGAAGGCGTTCTCTTCCATCGCGGATGCCAATATCACTACGCTGATCGCAGCCATCGTGCTGTTCACTTTCGGCACGGGTCCGATCCGCGGTTTCGCCGTTACCCTGTCGTTGGGAATCATCACCTCGATGTTCACCGCCATCGTCGGAACGCGCGCGGTGATCAACCTTATCTATGGCGGCCGCCGGGTCCAGCAACTGGCTGTCTGAGGGAAGCTTCATGGAATTTCTCAGTAAGGTGACGCACATCGACTTCATGCGGAAGCGTCGCGTGGCCGCGATCATTTCGGCGGCCGTGATAGTGATCTCCCTCGGATCGATGATCCTCCGTGGCCTGAACTTCGGGATCGAGTTCACCGGCGGTGTGGTGATAGAGGTCGGATATCCCGAGGCGCCTGACCTGACGGCTATACGTGCTGGCATGGCGACGGCGGGTTACCCGCAGGCCATCGTTCAGAATTTCGGCAGTTCCCGTGACATTGTGATCCAGATGGAAGCCCAGCAGGACCGCGCTGGCAGCGCGGTCAGGGACGAGGTCATGACCGTCTTGCGTGAATTCGACGCCGGTGTCACTTTGCGCCGCGTGGAATTCGTCGGCCCTCAGGTCGGCGAGGAACTGGCGGAGGCGGGGGGGCTGGCGACACTGTTCGCGCTGCTGATGATCCTGGCCTACGTCGCGTTCCGATTTCAGTGGAAATTCGCCGTGGGCTCGGTGGCTGCCCTGGTCCACGATGTAATTATTACGCTGGGATTCTTCTCGCTGACCCAATCGGCCTTCGATCTTTCCGTACTGGCAGCGATCCTGGCCGTTATCGGTTACTCACTCAACGACACGATTGTCGTTTTCGACCGGATCCGCGAGAACCTGCTGCGTATCCGCAAGCAATCGACCAGCGACGTAATGAACTTGTCGATCAATCAGATGCTCGCCCGCACGCTGACTACCTCCGGTACGACCTTGCTGGTCCTGCTGGCACTCTTTGTATTCGGCGGTGAGGCCATCCATGGATTCTCAATCGCACTGATCGTCGGCGTCCTGGTCGGCACCTATTCATCGATCTACATAGCGAGCC
Organism: uncultured Gammaproteobacteria bacterium; assembly: GCA_937924335.1. GTDB lineage: Bacteria > Pseudomonadota > Gammaproteobacteria > Steroidobacterales > XN24 > JAHEFR01. Next base: position 22,539 of record CALDWW010000035.1, on the reverse strand, counting down.
CGACGGCCCTGGCGCTGGATGTGAGCGCCACCGACCTGATGCCGCCGCAGAAGGACGATTCGGAGATCGACGCGCTGCCCTGACGAGCCTCAGGGCGATTCGGTCGGCAGCAGTGGGGTCAGAATAGCGGACAGCGCATCGTGAATCCGTGAATTGCCGGTCAGGATCTGTCCGGTCTCGACGTAATCGTCTTCTCCGGTCAGGCTGGTGACGATTCCGCCAGCCTCCTGGACCAGCAGACTGCCGGCCGCAATGTCCCACGGCTGCAGCCCGAGTTCCCAGAATCCATCGAGGCGTCCGGCCGCCACATAGGCCAGATCGAGGCTGGCCGCGCCTGGTCGCCGGACACCGGCGGTACTGGCTATGACCGCCTTCAGCATTGGCATATAGCTGTCCAGCCAGGTCTCCTTGCCGTGGAACGGGAACCCCGTGCCGATCAGCGCGGAATCAAGGTTGCGCTGGCCACTGACGCGAATCTTGCGGCCGTCAAGCTGGGCGCCCACGCCGCGTGACGCGGTAAACAATTCCTGGCGCATGGGGTCGTAGACGACCGCGTGTTCCAGACGATCGCGGTGGGCGACAGCAATCGACACGGCGAAGATGGGGAACCCGTGCAGGTAGTTGGTCGTCCCATCCAGTGGATCGATGATCCAGATGAATTCTGAATCCCCTTGCCTGCCCCCCTCTTCGGCCAGAAAAGCGTGCTCGGGGTAGCTTCTCCGGATCGTCTCGATGATGTCCGCTTCCGCCTGGCGGTCGACCTCGCTGACAAAGTCGTTGCGCCCTTTGCTGGTCACCTTGATGCTATCAAGGCGATTGATATTGCGGATGATGATGTCACCCGCGCGCCTGGCGGCGCGGATGCCGATGTTCAGTAAGGGATGCATGATTCCTCGAGGTACCCGGAGAACTTTCCGAGGTGCTACTGCCTCTGTCGCGGGCAGGTAGAATAGCAAAGATGCGGTCGCGAGTTGATGAGTCTTGGGCTGATGCTGCTCTGCCGGTGCGGATCGTGCTGGTCGAGACCTCGCATCCAGGTAACGTGGGGGCGACAGCGCGTGCTATGAAGAACATGGCTCTGGATCGGCTCTGGCTGGTCCGCCCGGCGTCGTTCCCAAGCGCCGACGCAAGCGCGCGCGCGTCCGGTGCGGCGGATCTGCTGCACTCGGCCCGGGTCTGCGGTTCGCTGGCGGAGGCCCTGGAAGGCTGTGGCTTCGTCGTTGGCGCCAGCGCCCGGCAAAGATCTCTTGCCTGGCCGACCCAGACGCCGCGGGAGTGCGCCGGGAAGATCGTCGAGGAAGCGGCTTCCGGAGAAGTGGCCGTCGTCTTCGGGCGCGAGAGCTCAGGGCTGAAGAACGAGGAACTGCAGCGTTGTCATGCACATGTGCAGATTCCGACGAATCCGGAGTACAGTTCGCTGAATCTGGCCATGGCGGTCCAGGTGATCGCCTACGAGATCATGGTAGCGAGCGGTGGTTCAAGGCTTGCCATCCGGAGCCGGGAGACACCTCTGGCGACGGCCGACGAAGTAGAATTGTTCTTCCAGCATCTGGAGCGGGTGCTTGTCGGGGCCAGTTTTCTGGATCCGTCCAATCCCAGGCACCTGATGATGAGGCTCAGACGGTTGTTCGGCCGGGCGGAACTGGATCGAAATGAGATCGCTATCCTGAGAGGAATACTGGCGGCACTAGTCCCCGGATCGGGGAAACCGCCCGGGAATGACGTAGAGGAAGAGACGCAATGATCTGTTCCAGTGACATCATCTATATGGACTATGCGGCTACGACACCCGTCGACGATCGCGTAGCCCGCCTGATGTGTGAGTGCATGACCCGTGACGGTGTGTTTGCCAACCCGGCTTCGCGGTCCCACCAGCTGGGTCGTGACGCCCAGGGCCGCGTAGAGATGGCGCGGCACGAGATTGCCAGGCTTTTGGGCGCCTCCCACACCGAGATCATCTGGACCTCCGGGGCCACCGAGTCTGACAACCTGGCCCTGAAAGGGGTGGCGCATTCACTACGGGAGCAAGGTCGGCACCTCATCACCAGCAGGACAGAGCACAAGGCAGTTCTCGACACCGCGAGACAGCTGGAGCGGGAGGGGTTCGAGGTGAGTCTCCTGGTTCCGGCTGATCAGGGTCGCGTGACCGCCGAGCAGATCGCGGCCGAGCTGCGTGACGACACCATTCTCGTTTCGATCATGCATGCCAACAACGAGACCGGTGTCGTCAGTGATATCGCCGCGATCGGGCGCCTCTGCCGGGAGCGCGGGGTCCTGTTCCATGTCGACGCTGCGCAGAGTGCCGGCAAGCTGCCAATCGACGTCGGTGAGATGTGCATCGACCTTCTGTCCGTCTCCGGTCACAAAATCTACGGGCCCAAGGGCATCGGAGCGCTCTATGTGCGCAGTTGTCCGGCAACGCATCTGGAACCTCTTATCCATGGCGGTGGTCATGAGAGAGGTATGCGCTCGGGTACGCTGCCGACGCACCAGATTGTCGGCATGGGCGAGGCGTTCAGACTGGCCGGTCAACAGATGGAGTCCGAAAAGCACAAGTTGACTGGCTTGCGCGACCGATTCTGGAACGGGATCAGCAGACTGGGCGGCGTATTGCTGAACGGGCACCGTGATGCGCGGATTCCGGGGATCCTGAACGTGAGCATCGAAGGTGTCGAGGGTGAGAGTCTGCTATTCGCGTTACGCGAGCTCGCCGTGTCGAGCGGCTCGGCATGCACGTCTGCGAGCCGTGAGGCGAGCTATGTACTGCGGGCCCTGGGACGAAGCGATCAACTGGCGCAGAGTTCCATCCGGTTCAGCATAGGGCGTTACACGAGCGAGGATGAGATTGATCGGGCCGTGGCGATTGTGGCGAAGCAGGTGCATCGGCTCCGGGGGCTGGCACCGAAGACGCCAGTCACAAGCGGCCGAGAGGCCGGGTAAGGGGGAGCGGGGCATGGATTCACTGGATTACAGTCAGCAGGTCAGGGACCGATTCGACCGGCCGGCAAACGCGGGTCGCCTTCTCGGGCCTGTCATCAGCGGGGTCGCCGGGGAAGAAGACCTGGGCACCCGGATAGAATTCGACTTCCGGCTGCGTTCAGGCGTAGTGGAGGAGTCCGCGTTCCGGGTCTACGGATGCCCGCACGCGATAGCGGCGGCGTCCTGGGTAGCCGAAACCGCACGAGGCCGGCGACTTGATGACACGAGTTGGATGGATCCGCTCAAACTTGCAGGGATGCTCGACGTCCCGGAACATAAGCTGGGTGTATTGCTCGTGGTCCAGGATGCGCTGGAAGCCGCGGCCGGTAAATGTGACGAGTCGGAGGACAGATAGCGATGGCGATAAACTTGACCGAATCAGCGGCGGGAAGGATCAGGGATCACCTGCAGCGCCGGGGCAGCGGGCTCGGTCTGCGGCTTGGCGTCAAGAAGACCGGTTGTTCGGGTTTCGCCTACGTGCTCAATTATGCCGACGAGGTCAGCGAAGACGACGTGGTATTCGAAGACCGCCAGGTCAAGATCATCGTCGATCGCGACAGCCTTGCGCTTGTCGATGGGACCGAGGTCGATTTCGTCCGCCAGGGCCTGAACGAGGCTTTCAAGTTCCGCAATCCGAACGTCAAGGGCGAGTGCGGCTGTGGAGAAAGCTTTTCCGTCTAGCTCTCAGGCTGTTTGCAGCGGGTCAGGCCCCCAATTAAACTTGACAGTTTGACTCGTCCCCGCGCGCGAATCCGCGATCGCGGCCTTCGGACGAGTGGTTCCGTGACCGAATGTGGGGTGACAAATGGCTATCGAGAGGACTCTCTCTATCATCAAGCCCGATGGGGTTCAGAAGAACATCATCGGCGAGATTTACCGGCGCTTCGAGGCCGCTGGACTGAACATCATCGCCGCACGCATGATGCACCTCGATCATCAGAAAGCCGGTGATTTCTACGCTGTCCACAGGGAGCGGCCGTTCTACGCAGATCTGATCGAATACATGACTTCCGGGCCCGTCATCGTCCAGGTATTGGAGGGCGAGGATGCGATTACGCGACACCGCGAGATCATGGGCGCCACGGATCCGTCCAAGGCTGACCCGGGCACGATCCGCGCGGATTTCGCCGACAGCATCGAGCAAAATGTCGTGCATGGTTCGGACGGTCCCGAAACCGCCCGGGAGGAAGTGGCGTTCTTCTTCTCAGACGATCAGATCTGTCCCCGCACTCGCTGAAGCGGCAGCTGGAACCCTCGTGAACACAGATCCGGTCAATCTGCTCGGCCTGCCGAGAGCTGAACTCGAGGCCTTCTTCGAGGGCCTCGGCGAGAAGCCGTTTCGCGCCCGGCAGGTCATGAGCTGGATCTATGGCCGCGGGGTGTCCGATTTCGGGCAGATGACCGACCTGTCACGCAAATTGAGGGAACATCTCTCTGAGGTCGCCAGGATCAGTGTGCCCGGCATCGTCACAGAGCAGCAATCGAAGGACGAGACCCGCAAGTGGATGCTGGGCATGGACGGGACCCAGGGCATCGAGACCGTCTTCATCCCGGAGCCGGCCCGGGGAACGCTTTGTATCTCCAGCCAGGTCGGATGCGTACTTGATTGTTCCTTTTGCGCGACGGCTCAGCAGGGATTCAACAGGAACCTGAGCACAGCCGAGATCGTCGGTCAGGTGTGGCTCGCGAACCGCGAGCTCGGATACCGTTATGACGGCGATCGCATCGTGACGAACGTCGTGCTGATGGGCATGGGTGAACCGCTGGCGAACTATAGGAGCGTTGTCCCGGCACTGGACATTCTCGTTGACGATTTCGGATTTGGTCTGTCCCGCCGGCGCGTCACCCTGAGTACATCGGGGATCGTGCCGATGATCGATCGCCTGGGCCAGGAGTGTAACGTCGCGCTGGCAGTCTCTCTGCATGCGCCGGAGGACGGTCTGAGAAATGAACTGGTGCCGATCAATCGTCGCTACCCGATTGCGGAGCTCATGGACGCGTGCTGGCGTTACGCGTCGGAAGCTTACGGGCGTTTCATCACTTTCGAATATGTGATGCTCGACGGAGTCAATGACCAGCCGTCTCATGCAAGTGCCCTGGCGCGGTTGCTGAAGCACCGACCCGGCAAGGTTAACCTGATCCCGTTCAATCCTTTCCCAGGGACGTCGTACGCCCGATCACCGGTGGCGGCGATAGAACGATTCCGGGAGATATTGCTCAGGCAGGGCATTAGGGCCACCATCCGCAAGACACGCGGGGACGATATTGACGCTGCATGCGGGCAGTTGGCTGGCAAGGTCCGGGACCGAACACGCATCAGGTTGGGCAAGAAACTCATTCAAGTGGCGGTTAGAACATGATGCGATCTCTCAGAATCCAGGTACTGGCAGTAACTCTTGCGTCATTGGGCGGCTGTATAACGACCGAGACGAATCCGGTCGAAACCTCTCCGGAGGATGCCGCCAAGGCGAATCTCCAGCTTGGCGCCACCTACCTGCAGCGCGGCGAACTGGGGCGCGCGCGGGAGAAACTGGAGAAAGCGGTCTCGCAGGATCCGAAACTGCCCAATGCCCGTGTCTACCTGGCCGTGCTCTATGAGCGTATCGGTGAACCGGAGGATGCCGATGACGAGTATCGCGCAGCGATCAGGCTGGCGCCGAAGGACCCTTCGGTGGCCAATGCCTATGGTGGTTATCTGTGCCGCACCGATCGTCGTTCCGACGGGATAAAGAATTTCGTCAGGGCCGCGGAGAACCCTCTGTATCAGACGCCTGAGGTCGCATACACAAATGCGGCTGTATGCGCGCAGGCGATCCCGGACGAGGCCGCCGCAGAGAACTATCTCCGCCAGGCGCTGGCAGTCAATCCGAGGTTCAGGGAAGCGCTGTTGCGGATCGCTAACCTTAGTCTGGATACCGACAGGCCGCTGCAGGCGAGGGCTTTCCTCGAAAGATTCCATGCGGCCGGGCCAGCGACCGCGGACTCTCTGGCGATGGCGGCACGCGCCGAAGCGGCGCTCGGTGACGAAACCGCGGCGGAGAGTTATCGTCGCCGGCTACGTGATGAGTTCCCGCAGAGTAAGGGCTCCCTGGGGGCGACAGGGGGCGGCATGTGAAGGATGGGATTGATAATCCCGACGCCGATCCCCGCCAGGTCGAGGCTTTTGAGCCCTTACCCGGAGATTTGCTGTTGGCCGCGCGCAAGAGTCGCGGCCTCTCTCAAGGCAAAGTGGCCGAATCACTGAACCTGGACAAGGCCCAGGTATGCGCACTGGAAGAGAATCGATTTGAAGACCTGGGTGCGCCTGTCTTCGCCCGCGGGCATTTGCGCAAGTACGCCCGCCTGGTCGATCTGGATCCGGCCGAGGTCATGCGGGCCTACGATATGATCGCGATAGAACAGTCGGGTGCCGCGCTCAACGCATCCGGAGGGCGTCTGTCCAACGGAGATCACCCCGCGGGCAGGCCGGTCTTTTTGTTGGTCGCAGCGCTGGGGCTCGCGATCCTTGCGGCTGTCACCTGGCGCCTGTCCCGTGAGGGCGTGGCTCCTGAGCCCACCTCATCCGCAGATAGCGTTAGCGAGCAACGACCGGACCCCGTCCCGGCACCCGCTGCGACAGGAACGGCGATTGAGCTTCCGGCAAGGTCAGAGCCGGATGCTGCTGCCGAAGTCTCCGCAGAGGACGCTGGGCCGGTGATCGGGTCGGAGGCCGTCGAGTCTGCCGAGAGAGTGCGCCAGGCGGACGCTGATAGCCGTGCAGCCTCGGTTCCCGACAGGACTGCGACGGCAGCCTCCCAGCCGGGGGCGGCATCGCCGGGTGGCACGGCGCAGATCGCTTTCGTGTTCAAAGAGGACTCCTGGATCGAAGTCTACGACGCGGATGGTCGCAGGCTGGGGTACCAGACCGGCCGCAAAGGGACACGCCGCTCTTTTGTCGGAGTGCCGCCGTTTACCGTCTCTCTAGGTTATGCCCCGGGCGTGGACGTGCTGTTGGATGAGCGTCCCTACGACGTACCTGCGGTGTCGATGCGGGGCAATACCGCTCGCTTCACAACGCGGACCGAACGGCTCGATGAGCTGCGGCCGAACTGATCCGGAACCATAACCATGAGCCAAGCGGTGAAACCCATACGTGGGATCAATGACATCCTCCCCGATGAGACCGCTGCCTGGCAGTGGTTGGAGGACACCGCTCGCGACGTACTGCAATCTTACGGTTACGAGGAGATCCGGCTGCCACTCATGGAGCGGACCGAGCTGTTCGCCCGATCCATCGGCGAGGTCACCGACATCGTCGAGAAAGAAATGTATACCTTCGATGACCGCAACGGGGACAGTCTCAGTCTCAGGCCGGAGGCTACAGCGAGTTGCGTAAGGGCCGGGATCACCCACGGGTTGTTCCACAACCAGCAACAGCGACTCTGGTATGCCGGACCCATGTTCCGCTATGAGCGACCGCAGAAGGGCCGTTATCGCCAGTTCCATCAGATGGGCGCGGAGGCCTTCGGTTTTGCCGGACCCGACATCGACGCGGAATTGATCCTGGTAAGCGCAAGGCTATGGAAACGGCTCGGCTTGAAGGGCCTCGAGCTCGAGCTGAATTCCCTGGGGAGCAGTGAGTCCCGAAGCCGCTATCGCGATCTGCTCGTCACCTATTTCAATGACCGATACCAGGACCTCGACGAGGACAGTCGCCGACGTCTGTTGCAGAATCCCCTGCGTATCCTGGACAGCAAGAATCCCGAGATGGCTGATCTTGTGGCACAGGCCCCGGTGCTCACCGAGCACCTCGATGACGAGTCCGCGGACCATTTCGCCGCGCTGTGTGCCATGCTCGACGCCAGCGGGATCGCATACAAGCTGAATCCGCGCCTGGTGCGTGGCCTGGACTACTACAATCGGACGGTATTCGAATGGGTGACTGACCAGTTGGGAGCGCAAAGCGCCGTCTGTTCCGGTGGTCGTTATGATGGTCTGGTCGAGCAACTCGGGGGCCGGCCAACACCGGCCATTGGTTGGGCTTTGGGCGTAGAGCGGCTGGTCGAACTGGTTCGTGGCGCTTCCCTTGCGCCAGATCCGGCCGGACCCACAGCCTACATCGTGCCGCTGGGGGAGGCCGCCGAAAGTCGCGCTCAGGCGCTGGCGGAATCCTTGCGCGATCAACTACCCGGTCTGCGCCTGCGCGTGCATTGCGGTGGCGGGGGAATGCGAGCGCGGATGAAACGGGCCGATCGGAGTGGCGCGCTGTGTGCGCTGATCATCGGCGACGATGAACTGGCCTCATCGACGGTGGTGCTTAAACATCTGCGCAGCCAACAGGATCAGGAAACAGTGGCGCTGAAAGATCTGCAGCCGCGTCTTGCGCGGATCTGCAGCGACACTGGCGCAGCGTAAAATTTAGGAAGCGGGCATTCGGCTCGCAGCGAGGAAAGAAGTGGACGATTATCTCTCTGAAAAAGAACAGATCCAGGCGATACGCAACTGGTGGAAGGAGAACGGCGCCTTCGTCATTGCGGGACTGGTTCTCGGTATCTCCGGTCTCACCGGCTGGAACTTCTGGCAGAACTACAAGCTGGAGCGCGCCGAGGCGGCGGGGGCCGTCTACTCGGAATTGGTGGCGGCAGCCGATCGTCTCGATCTTGACCTGGCGTCCGCGAGTCTGGAGACGCTCCAGTCAGACTACTCATCGACCCCCTATCTTGCCCAGGGTCGCCTGATGCTGGCGAAACTCCACGTAAGCCGAGGTGACTTTCCGGCCGCAGCGGACCAGTTCGAGACCATAGTCAGTCAGACCGATGATCCCGAGCTGGAGCAGATCGCCCGGATCCGGCTGGCCCGGACACTGTTGGCTGCCGACGAATCGACACGCGCTCTTGAAGTGCTCGATCTTTCCAGAGCCGGTGCCTTCGGGCCCCGGTTCCATGAGGTCCGGGGAGACATCCTGTTGTCACGCGGGGAAACGGTCGCTGCCAGGGAGGAATACACTCGTGCACTCGAGGGTCCCCAGGACGGGGTCATAGACCGTCAGGCCGTTCAGTTGAAGCTCGACTCTCTGGGCGCGGCCGCCGGTGAATCACAGGTCGAGCCGACGGGCGACGCATGACCCGGAATCTGCTTCTTGCGATCCTGATAGCCCTGGCGACAGGCTGTTCCATTTTCGGCGACGACGATACTCCGATCGATCCGCCTGCGGATCTGCCTGATTTCGAAGCAAGCCTCAAGGTCAGCCGGGTCTGGGACGTTCGCATCGGTGGCGCGACGGAGCGCCTGATGCTGGCCCTGTCACCGGTCGCGGACGGCGGCCGCGTGTACGCCGGGTCGCATGACGGTAAGGCCATCGCCGTAGACGCCGAGAGCGGGCGAATCGTCTGGGCGGTCAATACGAAGCTTGAGTTCGCAGCGGGTCCTGCTGTTGGAGAGGGCCTGGTGGTTTTCGGGACCAGCGGCGGTGAAGTCGTTGCGCTGGATGCGCTCGAAGGAACGGCGCGCTGGAGCGCAGACGTCACCGGGGAAGTGCTGGCAGCACCCGCCATCGGTCGTGGAACGGTCGTGGTGCGAACCGTGAATGGCCGTCTGCGTGCGCTGGACGCTGCGGATGGGATGGAGTTCTGGAATGTCGAGCAGCCAGTGCCACGCCTTTCACTGCGTGGGACGGCCTCACCGGCAATCGCCGGCTCTGCGGTAATCTCCGGATTCGCTAATGGCAGGATCGCATCCTACGACCTGGACGACGGTGACATTCGCTGGGAGAACGTCATCGCGCCACCGAGTGGGCGGACCGAGCTGGAGAGGCTGGCTGACGTTGACGGATCCATGGTCGTCATTGATCAGGACCTGTATACGGGCAGCTATGCCGGGCGGGTCGCCAGCATCGCGGCCGAGTCCGGACAGGTCCTCTGGTCCCAGGAATTATCGACCTACAAGACCCTGGGCGTGGACTGGTCCAGCTTGTATGCGACGGATCGGGAAAGCCACGTATCCGGGCTCAGCCGTGCCAGTGGCGCAATCCTCTGGACTCAGGAAGCGTTGCACATGCGTGACGTCACCTCACCGACGCCCTCCGAGAGTTCAGTTGTCGTCGGTGACTTCGAAGGCTATGTGCACTGGCTCAATGCGACCAGCGGTGAGATCGAGGGCCGTTCGCGGGTCCATAGCGCCGCAATCAGCGGGCGGCCCGCTGCCGCAGGGAATCTGGTTTTCGTACAAAGCGAGTCGGGACGTCTGGCGGCTTTCCGGGCAAAACGCCCGGGTTCGGACTGATCCCGGAGGGACTGCCATGCTGCCGGTAATTTCCCTCGTCGGCCGTCCCAATGTCGGTAAGTCAACGCTCTTCAACTTCCTGACCCGTACCCGCGACGCGTTGGTAGCGGATCTTCCAGGCCTGACCCGGGACCGGCGCTACGGATTCGGGCGCGTGGGACCGGTTCCCTACATCGTTGTCGACACGGGTGGCCTTACTGGTGGGAAGGCCGGCCTCGAGGCTCTCATGGCTCAGCAGACACTCCTGGCCCTTGAAGAGAGTGACCGGGTGCTCTTTATGGTCGACGCCCGCGAGGGCATCACCGCGTCAGATGAGGAGGTAGGAGACCTACTGCGGCGCCGCGGCGCAAACGTGACGCTGGTCGTAAACAAAGCGGAAGGATTGGAGAGTGCAACCGCCGCGGCCGATTTCTACGGTCTGGGTTTCGGCGAACCTGTCGTTATCTCTTCTGCCCATGGAGATCGTGTCGGATACCTGATGGAGCAGGTACTCGAGGCGTTCCAGGGCGTGCAGGCGGAACCCGGCGAGGCCGATGCGACGCGCGTGGCTGTTATTGGCCGGCCGAACGTCGGCAAGTCGACTCTGGTCAACCGCATGATCGGTGAGGAGCGGGTCGTCGCATTCGATCGTCCCGGCACGACCCGGGACAGTATCGAGGTGCCTTTCGAGCGTGACGGGCGCCACTATGTCCTGGTAGACACGGCCGGCATAAGGCGCCGGGGCCGGATCGACGAGACCATTGAGAAATTCAGTGTCATCAAGGCCCTGCAGGCGATTGACAGCGCCCATGTCGTCATCGCCGTACTCGATGCGAGCGAGGGCATTACGGACCAGGACGCGAGCCTGCTCGGTCTTGCCGCCCACCGTGGTAGGGCGATGGTGATATCGGTCAACAAGTGGGATGGACTCGATCACGATCAAAGGGAAACGGTTCGACGGCAGATCGACCTGCGTCTGCCATTCGTTGAGTTCGCGACGTTCCACTTCATCTCCGCGCTGCATGGCACCGGTGTCGGTCATCTGATCGAGTCGGTTGACGCAGCCAAGGCGGCCGCGTTCAGGGACATGCCTACGCCGGAGCTGACCCGGGTCCTTGAGGAGGCCGTCATGGCTCATCCGCCGCCCCTGGTCAGGAGACGGCGGATAAAGCTGAGATATGCACACCAGGGGGGACGGAATCCTCCGACGGTCGTGATCCACGGCACGCAGACCGACCGTCTGCCGGCAACGTATCGGCGCTACCTGGTGAATACCTACAGGAAGGCCTTCCGTCTACAGGGGACGCCAGTACGGATCGAGCTGCGGTCATCGGACAATCCCTACGCAGGACGACGCAACAAGTTGACCCCGCGACAGGAGCGCAGTCGCAAGCGTCTGAAGAAGTTCACCAACAAACGGGACCGCTAAACTGGTTGGCAATCGTGGGCACCTTCCGCGACAATCGCGGGTCCCGGATATTGTCCGGGCAGGACCAGCCAATGTCATCAGCCAGAAAAATCCTGAACATAAGCTCCGGTTTCCAGATGCACCGGGGCGGATACCTGCCCGAACTGGATCTGGCCTATGAGAGTTGGGGGGAACTGAACCCTGCCCGCGACAACGCGGTCTTGCTGTTCACTGGCCTGTCTCCGTCGGCTCACGCGACATCGTCGGCGGAAGACCCTTCCCCGGGCTGGTGGGAGGAGATGGTCGGCCTCGGCCGTGCAATCGACACCCGTCGCTTCTATGTGGTCTGCGTCAACTCCCTTGGCAGCTGTTTCGGCAGTACCGGACCCGCCACTGTCGATCCGAGAACCGGGCAGCCCTACAGGCTTGATTTTCCGGTACTCTCGATCGAGGACATTGCGGCGGCCAGCTACGAGGTCGTGAAGGCGCTCGGCATCCTGCGCCTGCACAGTGTGGTAGGCGCGTCGATGGGCGGGATGACCGCGCTGGCTTTCTGCACACTGTACCCGAAGGCCGCCGATGGTCTGGTCACGATCTCGTCCGCAGCGCGGGCCGAGCCCTTCGCCATCGCTCTGCGATCGCTGCAACGCGAGATGATCCGCTCCGATCCGGCCTGGAATGGCGGCAACTACGATCTCGCAGACCCCCCCGTTCTGGGTATGAGGCTGGCCCGCAAGCTGGGGATGATCAGTTATCGGTCTGCTGAAGAGTGGCAGCGCAGGTTCGGTCGCGAACGCACCGCCGCCGAACACGACCCGGGCGATTCATTCGGCGCGGATTTCGAGGTCGAATCCTATCTGGAGGCCCATGCTAACAAGTTCATCGGGCGCTTCGATCCAAACTGCTATCTGTACCTTTCCCGGGCCATGGATCTGTTCGATGTGGGGGAACACAGCGGTTGCGTGGCGACCGAGCTCGGTAGATCCACAGTCCGCCGGGCGCTCGTGATCGGCGCCGAGTCGGACTTCCTGTTTCCGATCCACCAGCAGGAAGAACTCGCCGAATGCCTCGAACACCCCGAGCGCGAAGTCGACTTTGTCTCCCTGCCATCCATCCAGGGCCACGATTCGTTTCTCGTCGACATGGATCGTTTCAGGCCGGCCGTCGCCGCCTACTACGACAGGTCCTGAGAGAGGGCCGCCGGAGTCCGCCCATGCGGGCTAGCCGTCCGCCGACGGATCTTTTTCTTTGACGGTCGCGGAGAACTGGCCACGGGCCACTTGCACCGACACGTCGCTGCCCGGAGACACCTGCGCCTGGTCACGGACGATGCCACCGTCGGGCAGTGTGGTCACGATCGCGTAGCCGCGTGCCAGTGTTGCTTCGGGTCCAACGGCGGCAAGCGTCCGGGTCACCGCCTCGACTCGACGACGGGCCAGGTCCAGCCGATGTCTAAATCCCGTTACGAGGCGGCCCTCGCATCCTTCGAGACGTATCCTGGCGGATTTCAGGCCCGGCACGGGCGATACCGCCTGCAGCGATTTCACCAGGGTCTGCAGGCGGGCCCGGCGATGTCGGAGAAGGCTCTTGCAGGCCAGCCCGAGGCGTTGCTCGAGCTCGTCCAGCCGCTGTGCGCGCTGCCGTAAGCGATTTCCGGGATGCAGGCGCCACAGGCGTTGGCCCAGCCACTCGTGGCGGCGCCTGACTTCGTTGAGGCGCCGCGCAGCCGCGCCCAGCAGCCGGTCCTGCGCGGCCGCGAATCGGCGCGTCCAGTCCTCCGCGTCCGGCACCGCCAGCTCGGCCGCGCCGGACGGTGTGGGGGCCCTCAGGTCGGCAACGAAGTCGGCGATCGTAGAGTCGATTTCGTGCCCCACGCCGGATATCACCGGAATCGGGCAGTCGTAGATGGCTCTCGCAAGGGCTTCGTCGTTGAACGCCCAGAGGTCCTCCAGGCTGCCGCCGCCGCGTGTCAGGATCAGCACGTCGCAATCAGCTCGCGTGGCCGCGAGTTCGATGGCCGACACGATCCTGGCCGCAGCGCCCTCACCCTGGACCGGGACCGGGTAGATGTGGATCGGTACCGCCGGGAATCGCCGTTTCAATACATGCAGAACGTCCCTCACCGCGGCGCCCGTCGGTGACGTGATGACGCCGATCCGGCCCGGCAGTGCCGGGATGACTCGCTTGTGCTCCTGCGCGAACAGTCCTTGTTGATCAAGTTTTTGCTTGAGACGCTCGAACTGCCGTTGCAGGTCGCCCTCTCCGGCTTCCTCCATGTGTTCGACGATGAGCTGGAAGTCGCCGCGGGCCTCGTAGAGGCTCAACCGACCGCGACACAGGACCGCCAGGCCGTCCGCCGGCGCGAATGTCAGGCGCAGGTTACTTTGCCGGAACATCGCGCAACGGACCTGGGCAGCGGAGTCCTTGAGGGTGAAATACATGTGTCCCGAGCGCGGCCTGGCTACGTTGGACAGCTCCCCCTGGACCCGGATCGTCCGGAATCCGGTCTCGAGTAGTTGTCTGACCTCCCGGTTAATCCGGGAGACGGTGAAAATCTGGTCGCGACTTCCCCGAGACTCGCCTGGCTCCTGTTCGTCCATGCTCCCATGATACCGGGCCGGGCTGTTGACGCATTGCCTTGTTTACCGGCAGTCAGAGCAAAAGTACAATGGTGGGTTTATCCCATCGACTGGAGGCCGCCCAAATGCGCATTGTCGAACATGCTCTGACCTTTGACGACGTGCTCCTCCAGCCCGCCTATTCGGAAGTCCTCCCGAAAGATGTGCAGCTGGCCTCCCGGCTGACCCGCGAGATCATGCTGAACCTGCCGATAGTTTCGGCTGCGATGGATACCGTGACCGAGGCACGCCTGGCGATCGCTTTGGCCCAGGAGGGCGGGATCGGCATCATCCACAAGAACATGACTGCGGAGGGCCAGGCCCGCGAGGTGCGGCGAGTCAAGAAGTTCGAGAGCGGCGTGATCCGGGATCCGATCACCGTCACCCCCAACAAGACGGTGCGGGAAGTCATCAACCTGACGCGGGAGAAGAACATTTCGGGCGTCCCGGTGGTGGACGGAGACCAGCTGGTCGGCATCGTGACGAACCGTGACCTGCGATTCGAGACCCAGCTCGATGCGCCGGTGTCTGCCGTGATGACGCCGCAGGACAGACTCGTGACGGTGCACGAGGACGCGGACAAGGACGACGTGCTGTCGTTGCTCCACCAGCACCGTATCGAGAAGGTACTGGTCGTGGATGACGGATTCCGGTTGACCGGGATGATCACGGCCAAGGATTTCCAGAAAGCCTCGGACTTCCCGAACGCCTGCAAGGATGAGGGCGGCGCACTGCGGGTGGGCGCGGCGGTCGGGACCAGTCCCGATACGGACGACCGGGTCGAGGCACTGGCCGCGGCGGGCGTGGACGTGGTCGTTGTCGATACCTCACACGGCCATACGCGTGGCGTCATCGAGCGGGTGAAACGAGTGAAGTCAGCCCATCCCCACCTACAGGTGATCGGCGGCAATATCGTGACGGCCGATGCGGCCGCCGCACTGGTCGATGCCGGGGCGGACGGAGTCAAGGTTGGCATCGGCCCTGGTTCAATATGCACGACCCGCGTGGTTGCCGGCGTCGGTGTACCTCAGGTTACCGCGGTGGTTAACGTGGCGAGAGGTCTCGAAGGGACCGGCGTGCCGATGATCGCCGACGGCGGCATCCGCTATTCAGGTGACCTGGCCAAGGCTGTCGCGGCAGGCGCGCACAGCGTGATGATCGGTGGCCTGTTCGCAGGTACTGAAGAGTCGCCGGGGGAGGTGGAGTTGTTCCAGGGGCGATCCTACAAGTCCTACCGCGGCATGGGGTCACTGGGCGCGATGTCGCAGAAGCATGGGTCGAGCGATCGCTACTTCCAGGACGCCACTGACGAGGTCGAGAAACTGGTACCCGAAGGGATCGAGGGCAGAGTGCCGTACAAGGGCAGCGTGCTGACCATCATCCATCAGCTGGCCGGAGGTTTGCGGTCGGCGATGGGGTATACGGGTTGTACCGATGTGGAGGAGATGCGCTCGAAGCCCTTATTCGTAAAGATCACCACCGCTGGCGTCCGCGAGAGCCACGTTCACGACGTGACGATCACCAAAGAGGCACCGAATTACCGGCTCGACTGAAGTAGTCTTTCTCATGAACCGACATGACATCCATGACGACCGGATCCTGATTATCGATTTTGGGGGGCAGTACACCCAGCTTATCGCCCGCCGGGTGAGAGAGGCGGGCGTCTACAGCGAGATCCATCCCTGGGACATCGCCGACGACGATATCCGCGACTTCGCGCCCAAGGGGATCATCCTGGGCGGTGGTCCCGAATCCGTCACAGTCTCCCAGCCGCCACGCGCGCCGGCGGCCGTGTTCGAACTCGGCGTCCCTGTGCTGGGCATCTGCTACGGCATGCAGACCATGGCGGCCCAACTCGGCGGCACGGTGGCGAATTCACTGCACAGGGAGTTCGGTTACGCACGGGTTACGGCCGCAGAAGACTCCCGTCTCCTGGAGGACATCGAGGATCATGCCGACGAGTCCGGCCGCGGCGTCCTGGATGTCTGGATGAGCCATGGCGACCGGGTTGAGGAATTGCCGCCGGGCTTCGAAGCGATCGCCAGCACCGACAGCGCGCCTCTTGCCGGGATGGAGGACCATGGACGCTGTTACTACGGGCTGCAGTTCCATCCGGAAGTCACCCACACCCGTCAGGGCACCCGCATCCTGGAGCGTTTCGTCCACCAGATCTGCAATTGCGCGTCGGACTGGAATCCGGGGAGCATCATCGAGGACAGCATTGCCAGAGTCCGTGCCCAGGTGGGCGGGGACAAGGTGCTGCTGGGGCTGTCGGGGGGCGTTGATTCCTCGGTCGTGGCGGCGCTGCTGCATCGGGCGATCGGTGGTCAGCTGACCTGCGTCTTCGTCGATCACGGCCTGCTACGGAAGGACGAGGGCGATCAGGTCATGGCCACGTTCGGCAGGCACATGGGCATCAAGGTGGTCAGGGTCAACGCTGAGCAACGATTCCTTGAGGGGCTTGCCGGAGTCGCAGACCCGGAAGAGAAACGCAAGATCATCGGCCGGCTGTTCATTGAGGTCTTCGAGGAAGAAGCTGCCCGTCTGCAGGACGTGCGCTGGCTCGCCCAGGGGACCATCTATCCCGATGTCATCGAGTCCGCCGGCGGCAAGACCGGCAAGGCCCATGTCATCAAGTCCCACCACAACGTAGGCGGTCTGCCCGACCGGATGAAAATGTCCCTGGTCGAGCCTCTGCGTGAGCTGTTCAAGGACGAGGTTCGGAAGATCGGACTGGAGCTCGGGCTTCCCTACGACATGGTCTACCGGCACCCGTTCCCCGGTCCCGGTCTCGGGGTCCGAATCCTCGGCGAGGTCCGCAAGGATTATGCCGATCTTCTGCGCGACGCTGACCAGATTTTCATCGATGAACTCCGCAGGCACGATCTCTACGAGAAGGTCAGCCAGGCGTTCGCCGTCTTTCTGCCGGTACGCTCGGTGGGTGTCATGGGAGACGGCCGACGATATGACTACGTCGTCGCATTGCGGGCGGTGGAAACGGTGGATTTCATGACCGCGCACTGGGCCCGGCTGCCCTACGATTTTCTCGATCTGGTCTCCCGTCGTATCATCAACGAAGTCGCCGGCATCTCCCGAGTCACTTACGATGTGTCGGGGAAGCCTCCGGCAACCATCGAATGGGAGTGACGCGCAATGAACCTGGATTACTTTGCGGGGCTGCTAACAGAGTACTGGTACATCCTGCTGCCCCTGTTGTTGCTTAGCGGGGCCGAGGCCCGCCGGAAGCAGAGCAGGGCGCGGGTCATCCAGGTACTCTCACGGGCGATCGGATCTATTGCCGCCATCATCATCGCCCTCGGCGTGTTCGGCCTCCTTATCCGCTGACGCGGCCGCAGCTGCGGCATGCCGGCAGGATTGCCGGACTCAAACGACATGGACCCTGAATCTTCGATGTCCGAGGCTGATGCGCGCTACATGCGACGGGCGATCCAGCTGGCGCAGCGGGCCCGGGACGAGGGTGAAGTGCCGGTAGGGGCTCTGGTCGTCCTCGGCGGAGAGATGGTCGGGGAAGGCTGGAATCGGCCCATCGCGAGCCAAGATCCTTCGGCTCATGCGGAGGTTCTCGCTCTGAGAATGGCCGGTAAGAACGTCGGAAACTATCGCCTGCCTGACGCCACCCTCTACGCGACACTCGAACCCTGCGCCATGTGCGCCGGAGCCATGGTGCACGCGCGGATCGCGCGCCTTGTCTATGGAGCCAGAGACCCGAAGAGCGGGGCGGCGGGCAGCGTCTTCGATCTGCTCGGGTCTTCCAGACTGAACCACCAGGTAGCCGTCACGGCCGATCTGCTGGCGAGCGAATGCGGTGAGCTGCTGAGAGCTTTCTTCCGCTCCCGGCGCTGAATCAGGCGGCGTCGTCTACCGCCGGATCGTCCGCCTGGGCATCGACACTGACCGGCTCGGCGAATTCCCCGGACGTCAGCCAGATAAGGGCTTCGTAGTAGCTGCGGACATTGTCGACGTAATGCACCGGGGCCAGGCCGCGAGCATAGCCGCGTTTCACACGGCTATACCATTTCTTCTGGGTCAACAGCGGCAGGTTGGCGCGTACCTCCTCCCAGCTGTCCGGATCGCCCTCCTGGATCTCGGTGATGATGCGGGCATCTTCCAGATGGCCAAAGCCGATATTGTAGGCAGCCAGGGTCAGCCAGGTGCGGTCGGGCTCCGGTATGCGATCAGGTATCTTTCGCTTCACCCGGGCCAGGTATCGTGCGCCACCGATGATGCTCTCGCGGGCGTTCTCGCGGTCGGCGACACCCATCATCTTCGCCGTATCCCGGGTCAGCATCATGATGCCCTTGACGCCGGTCGGTGAGACCGCCTCGGGATTCCAGTGTGACTCCTGATAACCGACAGCCGCGAGCAGCCTCCAGTCTACGTCGATGATATCGGCCGCTTCCCTGAAAATGTCCTTGTAAAGTGGGAGTCGCGAATCCACGTGACGCAGGAAGGTCCTGACCCCGACATAGTCGAAGTCCTCTATTGGCTGCAGGTAACGCTGGTCGATGGCGGTGATCAGGTTTCTCGCCTCATCGGTTGCGAAGAACATCTTCGCCCGCCGACGCAAGCTGTCGTCGATGCCATCCCTCAGCGCCCAGGCGAGCGGTTGCGGTTCGGACAGTTGGAAAGCGGTGCGGGCCTCCGGGTAGAAGAACCGGCTGGCATCGAAAGAGGTCGAGTCGATGACCGTAAAATCCGCCTCGCCGCTGGCGACTCGCTCCAGCAGTTCATCCTGGGCAGCGGAGGGGTGTTCCAGCCAGGTCAAATCCGGATGTTCGTGTCTCAGGTTCTCCAGTGTACGGACGTGGCTGCTGTGGGCGGCGACTTCGAGGTGGCCGCCATAGAGGTCCGATATCTTTCTGGGCTTCCGTTGACCGGACCGGTAGACAAGCACCTCCGTGACATGTCGGTAGACGGGGCCGAATGTGACGCCATCCCAGCGGTCTGTGGTGGCCGTCAATCCGGCTGCCGCAATGTGGGCCCGGCCAGATGCAACCGCCTCCAGCAATTCCGCGATACTGTCGGTCGCGGTCATGTCGAGCCGGACGCCCAGTTGGTCGGCGAAGCCCTTGGCGAGATCGAACTCGGGACCCACGGGACCTTCCGGGCCGAAGTAGTAGGTGGTCGGACTATTCCGGGAAACGACCCGCAGCGTGCCTTCGTCCAGGATCTGTTCCAGCAATGTCGGCGGCGGCTGGCAAGTCACCAGCAGCAGGCCCAGACAGATTGTGCTGATCAGTCTCACGTTCGGTTCCCGGATACCGACACGGGGTCTCGATAATAACCAAACGTCTTCGCCCGACAGAGTGCTCGGTCACAGTTTGTCGATGAGTGGTCTTATGTTCAATTGCAAAGTCGGAATCTAAATATAATCAATACAATAAGTTGACCGACATAGTTAAAAGAAAGTATTGAAATCGTTCAGGAGGGCGAGCTTCGGTCCATTGGTCGTAGCCTGCGTTGACGGCCATCGATCCGACCGGGATAATTCCGGCCCTCGCGGAGGGGTGCCAGAGTGGTCGAATGGGCTTGACTCGAAATCAAGTGTAGGGTCTTCCCTACCGTGGGTTCGAATCCCACCCCCTCCGCCATTTCCCCTATTTATGGGGAATAGAAACAATATGTTGCTGTACCGGGCTTTTATCAGCCCACAAACTAACCCACAAGCATCTCTCACCTTTCCAGAGATCGTCGCTCTCCGCGCCTCTGAAACAGCCTCCTGGGGCTGTTCGCAGCCAGCCCCCACTATTCCCGATTCACTCCTTGCCAGCGAGCCGTCACCCTGAGAGTCGATATGGGTCCCATCCGGGAGGGGGCCGGGGGGCAAATTTCCATTTTCTAATAGCCGTAATGAGGCCGTCCCTCACATTGCTGAAAAACAAAAAGTCTGCTTTCGGCCAAAAGCGGCCATCGGACGTGGCCAGTTCACGACAGGCCATTTGCATTGCGCTCAACTAGAGGCACCCGGCGGAGGTATCTGCCTAGCCGGTCCCCTTGGAACGGCTAATTGACCAAGAACAGTGACCGGCCAATCATCACGTACCAGGTCCCGCCCTCGTAGCTGCTGATTCCAAGATCTGACCCCACTTCGGTGTACTGGGCGTCGGGTTCGCTTAGATAACGCCTGCCAGCATTGATGAACATTAGCTCGTTATTGCCTGCCAACTCATCGATATAACTATTCGAGCCAAAGAAGGTTCTTTGCGTCAGTGAACCACCAGGATCTCTCGTCCAGACATGGGTCTGATTTAGGCCGCCCAGGTCCGTATACGCGACAAAGCCATCGGCAATAAGATAGTCCTTTCCTTGTGTTACCTCGCTGCCCCGGAAGTTCGTCAACAACGTCTCTACCGTTCCATCATGGTACGTGATGGCGTACTGCTGATTTGCGCAACAGGGATCGTGCTTTCGGTATACGAATCGGCTTCCGTCCGTCAGTGGGTACGTGTTCCAGTAGGCCAGGTCCTCTGCCAACGTTGAAGCAACGCCTGCCTCGTATTTCACAATGCTGTAGGTTCCCGCCGCCCAATACGCAACGACCCCATTGCTCGCGACAGAATTGTTGATGTTTCCGGCACCGGAACTGACAAGCGTATTCGCCCCAGTCGAGAATTGCCTAAGCCACAACTCAGTGCCCTGACTGTAAATTGCATAGTCTCCCGAGACAACGAGGGAGACAACGGAGTTGGGCTGTCCCAGATCGGTCAGGCTGTCATCGTCAGACCGCCAGTCATAAAGCCGTGACGTTGTGACGTTTCCACCGACCTCCTGGGTCGTATAAATCGCCCCGGTGGGCGTCAAATAGCTAGCCCGCGTGTCTACCACACGGTCCGCCGGTACCTCGATCGCCATGACGGTATCGGCATCCACACTTGCAACCGACAGCTCGTCTCCGGATTCCCCAGCCGTAAGAACCAGGACCTGCTGGCCGTCGAAATCCAATAGCCGACCGGCAAAGTCTTTCACCGTTATCAAACGATCTGACGCTTCAACGTAGATTTCTCTGTACTCAGCCGATGTCTGGTCTGCGCTGTCGGTCGCTCGAAATAGGAGCGTGATCTGATTGCCATCATATTGGTCAAGGTTGATGGATTGCATGAGGGTGTTCGTACCCGAGGCGATTGGGCTTCCTCCTGGACCTATCTGGTTAACAAGTACGGCCAGATCGCAATCCCCAACATCATCAACGCAGGAAACGTCAACCAACAGGTCCGGCCGGGCCACGCTCAGTGGCAACGGTTGCCGTATGGTGACGATGGGTGGATCATCCAAGACAATAGTTACGTTCTTGGAAACAACATCGCCTTCGATGTCCTCCGCGGAAACAATCAGGACGTGCATACCACGATCGAGATCCGTAAGGTCTAGTTGACCCAGAAATCCAGATTCGTCGCAGTCGTTCTGAACACAATCGACGTACGTCAACGGTACAGAAGCCCCTTCAACGGTGGCAGTGACGAATGCGATGTCTAGCGGTGTGATTACTTGAGCGAATACAGTGAGATCACTCGAAACCAGCTGTCCATCCTCTGGCTCGCGGACTATCAGTGCGAACTTATCGACCGTGACATCTAGCGCGGCGGATGTGGAAAGTCCCACGCTGTTTGTGACCGTCAACGTATAGCTTGTGTCGACCAGCGGAGTAACTGTGACAGGAACACCGGAGGTCACAGCCCCGATACCGTTGTTAATCGAGCCCGCCCCATTACGAAAAACGGCGATTAGTGTGCTGCTTTCGCCTTGCAGGATTGAGTCAGAGGAGGCCGTGAAGCTGGTAATCTCAGGCGCCGGAACAACGTTATCTTCATCACCGCCACCGCCACAACCGGCGAGGAATGCTGAAACAATGAGCAATCCAGGGAGACTTGCGCCTATTAAGGATCTATTTGCCAACCTATTAGGGCTTTTTTTTAACGCTCGGATTGGAGATCCGATCATTTCGTCATTATAGAGTCTCTGTTGACTTTCCGTATTCACCGAGGGTCAAGAGCGGCTCCGTTGGCGCGATTCCTACCCTTTCAATCCGCTTTTGTACCACGGCAATCTGAATATCCGCTCTCGCCAACGAAAGGCGGCTAGTGTGGACGCGCACACAGAAAGATCAGTTCACCGATTGTGATGAACGTCCGCTTCGGGTTGCCGATTCAACCGGTCGATGCAACACATGCGGCAAATCGCTCTGCCGGTGTTTCATAGTCTAAAGTTTTCCTCGGCCGTTCGTTGAGCTGCCGAGCTACTGCATTGAGCTTGGCCTGCGAGTGGACCGACAGATCC
>CALDWW010000034.1 GCA_937924335.1 uncultured Gammaproteobacteria bacterium | reverse complement strand
GGCGCGCTATGCCGTGCTTGGTGAGCGACGCCGCAGTGGTATTGAACGTCATGCAAATGTCCTGCGGGGCAGAGCAGGCCGCGCCCCTGTGTTCCATTTTGTGCCGACAGTAGCAACGCCCGACGCCAATATGACTGGCGGTTTCGATCACCTCGCTGGCGCGCTCGTGGTCCAGCACATGAAGCGCGTTTTCATCGGATAATGCAGGTTCATGCACGAAGGTGCGCCCGAGCTGCGTTTCACCCTGGGTGAAGAGCGCCCGGATGAAATCCTCCTCGACATTCAGGTACTGGTAAAACAGTTCGCTGAGCACCTTCTGATCGATATCGTCGCGCACGCGCATCAGCGAGAACTCGAAGAACCCGGCCATCGGCGGCGGCAAGGCATATACCGATCCACCATCGTGATCGATGTCGACCAGAATGCCACGGCCGGCCAGATCGTCCAGTATGTTGCGTGTTTCAGCGAGCGTCTTCTTCCAGATGCGGCTGGCTTTCTCTGCCGTGAACGGCTTGATGGGCATCAGCGAGACCAGGCCGGCTTCTTCCTCACTGAACAGCATCGACAGAATCTGGAAGAGCAGATCGGACGTAGGTGCGCCTTGCGGATACCTGTTGATCCTGTCTGCCAGGGCCGTGTAACTCGTCTTGAGCGTGGTGTGGGCCACAGTTCATCAACCTCGGCTATCGTTTGAGCCCTGCCCGGGGTGTATTGACCATCTTTTCAGTCATATCGGTTACTACACGGATCCAGAAGCTGCCTTGACCTGGGTCAACTCCAGGTGAATTCGGCGCTGCTCCAAGTCTTGGGCGGGGACATTGTTTGATAGTTCAGAGGTCGGCTAAGGGTCGGAAGCAGACACTCAGAAAGGACCTGAGGAAGGTTCGGTCACGGGGTCGGCAAAAGGTCCGCTTTCGGCCAGATGCGGACGAAGAAGGCCGCGGTCCGAAGGCCGGGGCCTGTTCTGGATGCTAGATCACGGGGCGTCCGAAAAATAGACCTGGGCATTTTCCGAGGGGTAGCAGGGCGTGCTCGTCGAGCATGAACCATGTGTGAATCTCAACTCAAGTATCGGGTATTGAGATTGATCGACAAACAACGGTGGATTGAAATCCAGCACGGTTACTCCAGCCTCGCCAATGGGGGTCGACGCCACCAATTTGCCGTTGAATGACCCTCCAGAGTTACTGCCCACTGAAAGCTTGATGCTGCCACTTCCCGGTAGTCTCGTCGCGCCCATGACAACTTTGTGGATCAGCGCGTTGCTCGACAGCCCGTATGTTTTCTGCACATTCATTGGTGGACCGCTGCTGCTTGCATTATCTTCCCACACGGTCCACTCCGCGACGTTGATAACCTGCTGTGCCGGTGGCGGCATCGCTGGCAACGTCAGAACATCGACGCCAACTGTATTGCCGACATTGACGGCGCCACCCAAATTCTGTGTAGTCGGTCGTTCAATAGCTCACGACGAATAGAAAATCTCGCGAAAAGTGACGAAGTTCGAACCGTTAACTCGGAAAGACACGGTTGTGGAATGACCACTGCCGAGGGCACTCGGCTTCGCCCCGCCCCTACATAGTCCTTGTGTCCCGGCAAACTCAGGTCGGCAGGTCAGTTTTCTTGGCCCCTTCACCAGATCCTGTGCGGAAACGGTATGCACCAAACCGCAACAGTATGACCGCCAGCGACAACACCAGCACCGAGCCTGTTACGACCAGCACCCGCACGTCTTCCAGATGTTCGACTTCCACCAGGCTCCTGGTGACTACCGTGATAGCGATGTAAAGCAGAAATTCCACCGGAAGCTCATTGGTTCTGAAGTAGATGCCGACCATGGCGCCGAGCTCTAGATAGACGAAAAGCAACAGGATGTCGTGCAGCGTGGCATGGCCCACCGCAACCATCTCGATATAAGCGACAGCAGCCGACCACGCGATCGTGGCTCCAATAACGAACAGCGCGAGGAGATGGAAGGCCCTCACGAGGCGGTGCCCGAGTCGCTCGGCCACGGCCTCCGCATGCATCTGAGCCTTCTCTACGTTGTTGCCAATTCCCATGACTGCTCCTCCGATCAAGTTCATGGGCAAGATTATCTGAATCGAGGCCTCGCTACACTTGAGCCTGTCGCGGAGCGGGGTCGCGAGCCCGCCGAGGGGTCGCTTTCGATCGGAAGCAGACCGTCAACGCGTTGCCGGAGAAGACTTGAGGCCTTCCTCTGTGGAATCAATATTGATCGACGGCAAGTACAAGTCGTCAGAACAACGTCACTGATCAAGAACGTGACGCTGACCTGCCTTCCAGACGCCGCTGATTCTTCTCGTATCGATGATTGTTGAGCTGGGGTCGCCCTCGACAAGAAGCAAGTCGGCGCGGAAGCCTGTCTTGATACTTCCTCGGTCACTCAGGCCAAAGGCGTCTGCCGGCGCAGACGTCGCAGAGACGAGCGCCTGGATCGGCGTCAAGCCTGCCTGTACCAGCATTCCCAGTTCCTGATGGATGCTTACGCCGGTGGCAGTGCCTCGATTGGGTGAGTCCGAGCCCGCCAGGATCGTGACGCCGGCTTCATTGAGGACGCGGACAGACTCCATCGCGATCTTGTCCCCTCCCTGACGGTGTAGGGGCGCGTATCCGCGCAGGTTGGCAGATTCCTTCTCGCTGAGCCTTGGACCCAGAACACGGTCTTCCGCAATACCCGCCCCACTCGGGGTGGATAACGACAACGTGGGGATGACGAACATGCCCTGCCTGCGCAGTCCGTCTATCAACTCACGACCCGGGACCTCGTCGACCGTGATATGTACGATGCCGTTGGCTCCGGCGCGGACCACATCCGCGTAAGCATCAACGTCGCGAGAGTGCACAACCGCCAGCCTGTCCCGTCTATGCGCAGACTCAACCACCGCTTCCATGGTCGAGTAACCCAACGTCGGAATTGGCCTGTCGAACATCTTGAAATTGTCGTAGATGATCTTGATGTACTCCGAGCCCTCGTTGATGCGCGCCGCAACGAAGGCATCGGCGTCCTCAGGTCTGGTCAACGTGGGAACAGGACCGAATTGCGTCCCGTGGCTCTCCGGGGCCGTGGCGCCGATTCCGACCGAGTGCATATCAGCGCGGTCGAACGCGAGCCCTTGCCCGCGCTCCGCCTGCATCTCCTGCATGAATTCAACCGGCGTCCACATGTCGATGCTGGTCGTGACGCCGAAATCCAGCGCCCTCTCCAGATTGCCTCTGGAGAAAGAATGAGTGTGAGCATCGATAAGGCCAGGCATCAGTGTCAGACCATCGCCGATGATCAGCTCGGCGCCATCGGGAATTTCCAGGGCCTCGCCGCCGCCCGCGACGAGGTCAATCCTGGTGCCACGAACTACGACGCTCGCTGATTCAATCAACTGCTCGCCATCAAACAGACGGACGTTACTGAAGACAGTAATCTGGTTCGATTCAGCGACAGAGTCGGTGAACAACCCGAGCGTGCACAACAATATTGCGCCAAGAATACTCAGGACACTTTTCATATTCGTACCTTTCTAGACGAATTCACGCACTGACCCATACGATCTCTGAGAGCACATCGGCGCTGGCCAGGGGGCGGTATCTTATCCGATTACATCAGCGCCGATTGATGTGCACCGACAGAGGTGAGCTGTAATTCACCGCACGCGGCTTGGGGCATAACCGGGAACGGGAAATCCGATGACCGTCTGCTCTGGCACGAAAGCAGCCCCAACGGCGGGCCATCAGCGCCGGGCACGAGGCGAAGTGCATGGCACTGGTCTAGGGGAGTCGTCGTTTCTCAGCGGCCGACAGGCCAGGGGGCGGAAACCAGGATCCACGTCATCAAGGATCCCCCTCTCCTTCCCCCAAGAACAGGAGACGTTCCACCTTGGAGAAGTCTCACGCCTGATGAAGCGGTGCATGAACGCCACGCCCGACCGTGTTCGTTGACTCCTCAGTATGCGCCCTGCGAATAGGTCAATTCATAGCTGTGTGAATAGACCTCGAAGATGAGGCCAAAGGGATCTTCGACGTAACACATCCTGTAAGGCTTCTCGCCCGGATAGTACTCACGGATAGGCATACGCTGTTTACCGCCGTGTTCCACGATCTTCATTACCAGGCCCTCAATATCCGGGTCCTGAACGCAAAAATGAAAAGTGCTCGTCTTCCAGTACGCAAATTCTCTTGGGCTTTCATTGTTGTTGAACTCGAACATCTCAACGCCGATCTTGTCGCCGGTAGACATGTGAGCGATCTTGAAAGAACCCCAGCCTCGGCCAAAGACATCAATACACATCTGTCCTATCGGCGTATCTGACTCTTCAGTAATTACGGTGGGCTCCATGATGTGATACCAACCCATCACTTCACTGTAGAACTGAACCGCCTTCTCCACATCAGGAACAGAAATGCCGATGTGAGAAAAAGTTCTTGGATAGGTACTCATGATTACTCCTTGGTTTGGAAGTCAACAATCGGGTCTCGCGCATTCGCTGTCGTTCTGGAGCAGCTCAGCATCGAGTGGTGCCTTGGTATTCGGAAGCGTCGGCAGTTCAGAGTCCGACCGGTAGGGCACGCCCGGTGTGGGTTGGAGGGACGCCCGGTCCCCGGGTTCAGACGACCGGCTGCTTTCAGGCAGAAGCAGGCACCAGGGGATGGCCGCTTTCTGTTAGTCTTTTTTCGATCTCACAAAAACAGCGTTCAAAGCGAAATCGATAGCGCCGGCTGCATCGCAATAGTCCGCAAATTTCTCCTGTGCATTGCCAACAACCGCTTCCAGGCAGTCCTCGTCCACACTGTCCGCCAGCACCCAGGACTGAATCTCGGTTCTTACAAAACCGTCAAGGGACGGAAACCTTGCACGACCCTCATGGGCGCTGATGTCGACATCGCCAACGCCTGCCGAACGGCATATTTGTGCGAGTCTTCCATCCTTGCCAAGAGCAAACGGCCAAGCCAGGGACGAGCCTGCCGCGTCATCAATCTGCCGCGTTGCAATGTCGACCAGGCCCGCATAGACAGGATTCTGATCCAGAGCTTCCCAAACCGCGATGACCAATCTGCCGCCGGGTCTGAGTACGCGCCACATCTCCCTGACGGCCAATTCCGGTTCTGGCACGAACATCAGCATGAAAGATGCGATCACTGCGTCGAATGACTCATCTTCAAAAGGCAGATCCATGGCATTTCCCTGCCGGAAGTCCACATCCGGACAGATGCCGCGGGCAACGCCCAGCATGCTCTCGCTCACATCAAGTCCTGTCACGCCACCGTCAGGGCCGACCCGTTTAATGACTTCACGGGCAAGTACGCCGGTGCCGCACCCGACCTCAAGAACCTTGTGGCCTGCGGCGATGCCTGCCGCTTCGATGAGCCTTGGCGGCCACTGATCGAATATCGCCGGGACAAAACACTGCTCATAACCAAGAGCCGCCTCCGACGTGAGTCCCATCTCGTCTGGTTCAGACATGCCCCCTCCTTCTCACCGGACGATAACACGGGCCAGGAGATGGAAACTGGAATTCGATCGCTATCAAACAGATCCCGGCTTAAAGGACGGGATTGGACGCTGTCAGTTCAAAGCATCAACAAGTGCGGAGACCGGGTGTCCCTCGACCTGGGGCAGAGTGACGCCGTGAACTGCACACAGACTCGGTGCGATATCGATCAGGCGGATGGGATCCGGGAACCTCGTCGGACCTTGACCCTGACGATATACGGATAGCATCCCGGCTTCGGTGTGACTACCTTTCCGACTGTTTCGAGGCGGCAATTCGACAGTCCCGATGCCTGGCGCGGTAACCGCACGGATCGGTTCGCTGCCGACCCACTTCACGATCAAGTCCGGCAGACAATCCAGCTGGGGACCGGAGCAATAGTCCGACACCCTGACCACGTCAGCCACGATGGGATTGCCAGTGTCTGCATTTACGACTGACCTGAACTGCGAGGCCAGCAGGTCGCAGTAATCGTCGAGCGCTTGACCGGGCTCGACCAAGCCGTGCCGCTCGCGCCCAACGAGATTGATCCTTATGGCTCCCGCGTCATCAGCCGCGGGTAACGCGAACGCCATGCGCCGACGCCGGTCGGGTTCGAGCAGCATGTTCCGCGCGACATTCTGCAGCGCCAACAACCGGTCGTGGAATCTGACTGGAATACCCCTCCACAGCCCACGGAGGTAGTTTACGGGCTTGCCACGGGCGCGCGGCGCGCCTTGGAAACGGCGCAGAATCTCATCGACGATGTAACTGGCGTGGTAGGCCGGCCCGATGCCGTGACTGAGGAAAACGAGCAGCTGGGTCGAGGCATCCAGCCGGGCCATGATCTGTCCAAGGGCGTCATCCAATGCCAGACAGGTGCGCTTGATCGGATCACCGATAGTCGCTGCAAGCTCGCTATTATGATCAGGATGCTCCGGATCATGAAGGTGCCAGGCATAGTGGCACACAGGATGGGCGTCGTCGTAGACGAACAACCCATGGTCCCAACCTTCGATCATCATCTGGTCGAGCAGAAGACGCGTCTTTCGCTTGATGTTGCTAACGAGCGCATCGGCGAACACGGCCTGATCAGCCGGCCCGTTACCGCCGAAGTCGTCGGGGGATACCGGATCGGGGCCATAATCTGTAATCAGTCGTCGCTTGTAATCTATTGGCCAGGTCTCAAATCCTGCATCCTTCTCCTGGTCGTGGTTGGCCCAGTTGGCGACCTGAACTCCGTTCAGCCCGTCCAAGGCATATGACTTGGGCACATCGACGATAAATACCCGGCGTCCTGCATCGCTCAGGGCCCTCCAGTAAGGGTCGACTCTGAGCGTCTTGTTGTCGAATTCGCGGGTCTTGTAGGTACCTGGAACGATCTGACTGTTGAAGTACCTGCCATGGTGACCGGGACCGGACGCAGTAAAGTAGTTCGGCCAGACCGTCTCGCTGAGGTTCGGCGGATTGATGGTCCCGAAAGACACAGAGTCATCGCACAAGCGGGAGAAACTGGGCAACAGGCCTTCGCTCATGAACTTCTCCACCACGACTGGTGGGAGTGAGTCCATACCGATCACGAGCATTCTCTTCTTACGGTCTGCCACCATTCCTCTCGATACTCCGGGGAAGGTACTGAGTTTAGCGCTCCCCAGGGCGGAAAATACGGAACGGCGTCAACAAACGCGCGACGCTGAATGGATAGAATGCCTCTGACGACTCATAGTCAGCAGGCCTGACAAAGACGATTGCAGCACGCTGGCGGACAGCACCGCAGCCGCATTGACGGTCAGCTACGAACACGCGTTGCTCCAAGATGAAGGATGCGGCAACTCTTCGAAATAACGACGCTGAGACATGCATCACAACCAAAAAAGTCAGCCGCCCGCGCATGACCCGAACAGGCCGGCAGAGTAATGCATGTCTGCCTTATCTGCTCGCAGATCGCCGCGTGGGGCAAGATCGGCGGTTTCGGAACAGCTACGCGGGCGCTTGGGATCGGGCTGATCCGCAGCGGTTTCGACGTCACCGCAGTCGTCCCGCGTAGATCCAGGCACGGGCAAGGATCGAGAGAGAGCCTGGATGGCATCACGGTCCTCGGGGTGAGTCCGTTCGAGACCATGACGTCCGGAAGGATCTTCCGGGAAGTCGACGCAGACATCTATCATTCACAAGAGCCGACCATCGCAACCCGGTGGGCCCAGAAGACGATGCCGGACCGGGTTCATATAGTGACCTGCCGTGACCCACGAGGCTGGCGGGATCACATACTCGAACTGTCCTACGCGAACAGTCGGCGGCGATTGCTCTTCCCGATCTCAGCGCTCTACGAAGCCAGCCCCTGGACCAAGGAGTCGGTGCGGCGCGCCGACGCAGTCCTGACGCCTGCGCCTTCAGCGCTGGACGACCGCATCCGTGCAATCTACGGATCATCCATTCGGCCCCGTTTCGTGCCTTATCCCGTAGATATCCCGGCGACGAAGCCGGTCAAGAGCAGCGAACCATCCGTACTCTTCGTCGGGCGTTTCGATCCGCGTAAGAGGCTGGAACTGTTCCTGGAACTGGCACGGACCTTTCCCGGTGTGTCTTTCACAGCGGTCGGGATGGCACACAACGAGACCTACGACCGGCGCTTGCGCCGCCTCGCAAAAGGCATAGCCAACGTTCGTCTCACCGGTTTCGTGTCTCGCTTCGGCAAGCCCAACGTGACCGACTACTATGCAACCTCCTGGATCCTCGCCAACACCTCCGCACGAGAGGGTTTGCCCTATTCGTTCGTCGAGGCGGCGGCCTACGGGAACGCTATCCTGTCCGGAGTGGATCCGGAGAATTTCGCGTCGCGCTTCGGCTATAGAGTGACGGGGGACGACTACGCAGAAGGTCTCCGTTGGCTGCTGCAGGACGAGCGGTGCAAGGAAAAGGGCCAGGCGGCCGCCGAATTCGTCGCCGGCACCTGGAACGAGGCCAACTGTATTTCCCGCCACCTGGAGCTCTATGCGGAGCTGACCGGACAATCCGGCCCGCAATCCACCGGCCCGACTCCCAGCCGGACGGACGGACGGGGAGGATCCCTGATGGCGCCACGATGAACTTGCGTAGCCGCCGTGTCGTATCCTGGCTTCTCAGGCTCGGACTTTCCATCGCACTGCTGGGTGCGTTGGCAAGCGCGGTCGGCTGGAAGTCGATCGGCCACCAGCTCGTCCAGGCCGATCTCGGTTTGGTTGTGCTAGCGTGGTGTACCGGACTCTTCGCGCACCTGGTCAGCGCGTTTCAGATGCAGCTGATCATGCGCGGCGCGGGCCTGCGGGTCAGCCTCGCACGGATTTACCTGGCGAACGCGCAGAGTGTCTTCTACGGGTTCCTGATGCCCGGCGATCTGATGTCGGCCGCAGCCAAGTGGGCAAATCTTGCGGCCGCTACCGGAGAGAAGACGAGCGTGATCACTGCGATCGCTTACAACCGGATCATGATTCTGGCGCCATGGGTCGTCGCCGGCACCGTGGCCTTGTCCTTGAGCAACCCGTGGAACTCGGCGTTCCTGACGATCATCGGATTTTCTATCGCAATCCTGATGCTGACGACATTTGTCCTGCTCTTCCTGCCGCGGCCTGGCGCTGTCCTCGACCGCATGGTGCTTGGGCTTGGTCGCAGGATCCTGCCTCAACGAATTAACAGGAGCATGGGGACACTGGTGGATTCCCTCGCAGCCTTCCGCCGGTTCGGCCTCAAGCAGCATCTCTCGATACTGTCCGCCTCAACCGTCGCCGCCGGGATCGGCATGGTGAGATTCGGCCTTTTCGCAGCCGCAATCGGCATCTTGTTGCCACTCCTGACGTTGGTCTGGGCGCGCAGCGCGCTTGTCCTGATCCGCCAGCTGCCGATCTCGATCCACGGAGTCGGCGTTCAGGAAACCGGCCTGGTCCTCATGCTGGGAGCCTACGGGGTCAGCGCCGATGCCGCCATCGGGCTCGGCCTGCTAATGTTTAGCAACGTTATCGTCTTCGCGTTGATCGGCGGTGTATATCAGGGCGCCCTGCTCCTGGGCTGGGCCAGGTGGTCAATTAACAGTGAAGACTCGGATGGCGGAAGCTCAAACTCTGGGCAGCGCTAACCCGGTCTCTCCGCAGGAGTGACGATCGTGACCAAGGTGACACTCTGGGGAACTTCCTTCGCCAAACTCGGTGATGAGGCCCAGTTGCTCGCAGTGGCGACGCTGCTGCGTTCACTAGACCCGGACTGCGACCTCGCCCTGCTATCCCGACCGAGGGAGGAAGCCACTCGCAACTACCCTGACATACGCCAGATCCGGCTCGCCAATCTTCCCGGCAGCATCCGCCGGCTGGCCGCATCCGATGTCGTCGTCGTGGTGGGCGCACCATTCTTCGAGCACTGGAGGCAAGCGCTGGGTTGTCTGTTTGTTTTCGCCTGCGCGGTCACATTGCGAAAACCCATCGTGGCCTACGGCGTGACGATCTTCGACCTCAAGACCAGGTGGGGACGCTCGATCTACCGGAGGCTGTTGAATCGACTGGAGTTCATCGCCGTTCGGGAACGGATCGCCGAAGGCACCTTGCGACGGCTTGGCATTCACGTGCCGATACACCTGATTGTGGATACCCGAGCGGTATTGAACGAGACCCGGGGCGAACGGCTAGACGGATACCTGGCCGGCCTGGGTATCGACCGCGCCACGCCGATCATCTGCGTCACGACACGCTTTATCGACGAGAATGCGCCGGCGTGGGTGAAGCGTGATCACCAATTCACCGCGGATCATGTCAGGAATGCTGACCAGGCGCTCTCGATGGCCGCCGCCGAACTCCTCCGGATGGCACAACTTCTGGTCATCCCGATGCATCCCGACCTTGAGGACGATCAGGCCATGACGGCGATGCTGGGCCGACAGACCGAGACGCCTGAACGGATCCATCTCCTGCCAAAACTCAGCGTGACAGCTCTCATTGATCTCCTTGGCCGGTCCGAAATGGTGATCTCCAGCCGACTGTCGTCGACAGTCTTCGCCTTGAGTCAGGCGACCCCCACGATCGCGCTGGCCTACGAGCCGCGTCAGATTGACCTGATGGACCGTACCGGCTCACCGGAGCTGGCCGTCGACTGGCGCTCGCTGGAGGCCAGGGAGTTCGCATCCATGTGCGTGCGGGTATGGGATGCCAGGCAGGAGATTCGCACCCGACTCGGCCCCTACGCTGGCCACAACACCCGCCGCGCCCTGCAAGATTCGAAACTGCTGTTGCCGTACCTGCGCGGCACCTGAACAAGATCGCCGCCATGGATAGCCGGAAGCCCGGCAGAGATAGGACGCGTAGGTATCTTCGGCCCTCCGCTGAAGGACCCATCTCCCGGCCCTCAACACATCCGCGACTGAACAGCCGTCTCAAGTCGGAAGCAGACTCTTCGGGAGGACCTGGCGGCGGTCCGATCAGCAGCTCAGCCGAACGGCTGCTATCGACCCCAAGAAGCTGACAGCATCAGGCAGATGTCTCCGGTTTGGTCACCTGCCTGGATTCAGCAGGAGGTCAATGGTGGAGTCCGACCCCTAATTCGGGCGGTCCAGCAAGGGCACTCCAAGTTCCTGTGCCCGGGCGATGACCAGCGGATCATCGTGCAAGGTCCTGAACTGCGGGAACCAGGCGACTAACCACGGGTACCACGGGTCGCGGTTCTCGGCCACCTGGTCGAGCCAGTACAACGCCTCCTCGGCGTCGCCCAGCGATGCATATATCAACGCCAGCGGTAGCCCATTTTCGGGTCTGCGTTCGATGCCGTCGAGAATCTCCCGTGTCTTGTCCTTCTGACCGGCCATCGCGTAGGTATAGCCAAGCGCCCAGGACCAGAACTCGCTGTCGCCCAGGTGACTGTGGGCTTCGATGGCTTCTTCGAAACGGCCCTGTTCCCCAAGAGCATTGCCCAACACGAGCCAGGCGACGGGATAGTCGGGACTGAGCCGAAGCACGGTTTCGGCCAGCTCGATCGCCTTTTCATATTCCCCGGCGTCACGGTACTGATCAGCCAGCCAGCTGATGTAGAAAGGAGACAGGGGGCTCAATTCCACGGAGCGCTCGCCGGCGGCGATGGATTCGTCGTCCCGACCGAATAGCTCGAGCAGCCAGGCCAAATGGTACCAGCCGTCCGCCAGGCTCGGGTTGAGTTCCAGCGCTCGTGTGAGCGCGGCTTCCGCGCCTGCCCAATCCTGTTCGTAGTACTGCTTGTACATGCCGACCGCGAGATGAGACTCGGCCAGACCATCGTCCAATTCCATTGCCTTGTCCGCCGCCGCTTTGGCGCGCGCATAGGCTCCCTTTACCGGAAAGGCACTGTGCCCCAGCTCGCTGTAACCCTGAGCGAGCGCGGCATAAGCCAGGGCACTGGTGGGGTCGTTTTCCACGGCCTCCTCGAGGATCTCGATTCCCTTTCGTGTCCCTCTCATGGTTTCCTTGCGGAACTGGAACATGGCTCGGAGATACGACTCGAATGTCGCCGGCCGAATCTGCAATGAGCGCGCCAGGCCCTGTTCGTCCTGGGTTGTCAGCTGAACCTGGATAGCCCGCGAAACGGCGCGTGCGATATCAGCCTGAAGGGCAAGCACATCGGAGAAATCCCGTTCGTAGGATTCCGCCCATATGTGCCGATCGGAGGCCGCATCGATCAACTGCACGACGACCCGCACCCGGTTACCTTCGCGGAAAACGGAGCCCTCGATGAGATTCGCCACGCCTAGTGTGCGGCCGATCATCGGCATGGTCAGCCGCTTGTCAACGCGGCTCGCAGACGTTCGGGACGTGACCTGCAGCGCGGTCACCTTACTGATGCTGTTGATCAGCGACTCGTGCATGCCGACGGCAAAGTATTCCTGCTCCTGATCCGGGGAGAGATTTTCGAGTGGCAGCACTGCTATCGAATGCGGGTCGATTTCGCGCGTCAGCGGGGCCAGATCGATGGCGGCCTGTTCTTCCATGACACGCGCTGAAAAGTTGGCAACCGCGAAAACGGCAACAGTCAGGAGTCCGGCGAGAAGCAGATAGTCGGATCGGCGGAGCGACAAATTCTGTGGTGCAACTCCGGAGTTTGGGGGAGTGCGCCTGATGCCCTCTGAGGTGATGTCATATTTCCAGCTGAAAACGAGTGCCAGAGGAAATCCTGAGAGAAGCACCATCCAGACGTAACGAAGAGCTGCCTCCCGGATTTCAAGAGCCGCAAACAACAGATCCGCCACTTGCACGAGGACCCATGCTGAGACGATGTAGACCGCCGCCATTCTGAAAACGCGGCGGCGTCTCATCTCGCGTAAGAATTCGCTAACCCATTTCACGAATCGTCCGCCCCATCACTGGAGTTGTGCAAAACTGCCAGGGAAACCCCTGTCACTCTAAAAAGTAGGCTAGCGAGCAAAGATTTCCCAATTTTCGGAGCGGCGCTCTCCTATCTGGTGCCAACAATGACTGGCGGAAACCCTCCGCCTGCTCTGGTCGAAAGCCAAAGTCCGCTTTGGGTCGGAAGCAGCCACTAAGAGAAGTGCGAGGTGGGGTCTGGGCAGTCGCCAGCGTGACAGTCTGCTTTCAGGCAGGCATGGCCCTGCCACCGACGACTCCGGTCGACCCGTCGGGGAGTTTCGCCATTAACTGCCGGGAGATCGTTCTCGAGAGCGGAGGCGTCGGCCGATGGAATGCCCAACGCATCTCGCAGCCGTCCAGCAGCGCGCGCTCCTTGTCCGGAGTTCAACCGGGGGGCAAATCGGTACTCATGCACCACCCTCTGCTATATGATCGTCCCGACCAACGCAGGCCAGACAGGCTTGATGCCATCTATGCTTCACTTCTTCCAGGAACTCAAACGCCGCCACGTCATAAGGGTGGCTGCCATTTATGTAGCCGTCGGCTGGGTCCTGGCGGAGGTGGCGGGCTTCGCCGCGGATACTTTCGGCGCACCCGACTGGGTCGTGCAGATGTTCACGATCCTGATCCTGCTCGGTTTCCCACTTGTGCTGATTGGAGCCTGGGCGTTCGAGATAACACCAGATGGTCTGAAGCGGGATGTCGCGAAGGGCAAGTTTTCTGCTGGCGCCAACGGACCTCCTCCGTTTGAGCAGTCGGCGAACCATGAGCCGCCTTCCAGTCAATCGATCGCTGTCCTGCCTTTCGTCAACATGAGTTCCGACCCCGAGCAGGAGTACTTTTCCGACGGCCTGTCCGAGGAGTTGCTGAACATGTTGGCGCAGATACCTGAGCTGCACGTTGCGGCGCGCACCTCCTCCTTTTCCTTCAAGGGCAAGGACGAAGATATCCGCAGTGTCGCCGGCAAGCTCTCTGTCGCCAATATTCTGGAAGGCAGCGTACGCAAGGCCGGCGATCAGGTACGTGTCACCGCCCAGTTGATCAAGGCTGGCGATGGCTACCACCTGTGGTCGGAGACGTTTGATCGAACGCTGGAAGACATCTTCTCGGTGCAGGATGAGATTGCGCACGCCGTGGTGGACGCCCTGAAGATCAGTCTCCTCGGTGAGGCCCCGAAGGCCCGTGAGACCAGTCCGGAGGCCTACGCGCTGTATCTGCAAGGCAACTACTTCCTGGAACGCGCTGATCGCGAGAGCATGGGAAAGGCCCACGATGCATTCGAACGGGCGCTCGAACTTGACCCGGAATATGCTCCCGCCTGGAGTGGTCTGTCCTACACGGTTGTCTGGCAGACCGGTTATCACGGAATCTATTCTATTCAGGAAGGGGTCGCGCGGGCCCGCGAGGCAGGCGAACGAGCCCTGGCCCTGGACAACACGCTGGCGGAAGCCCATGCCGGCATGGCTAGCATAAAACTGTTGTATGACTGGGACTGGGCCGGCGCGGAGGCTGCTACCCAACGAGCCCTGGACCTTGCCCCCAGTGATGCGCAGTCGGTTCTGCAGGCGGGACTGGTAGCGATGGCATTGGGCCGCTTCGACGAGGCAATCGCCCGATTTCGGCAGCTCATCGCGCTCGACCCCCTGCGCACCAGCGGCTACCACTACCTTGGACTCACATTGTCGAAACACGGCCGCCAGGATGAAGCACGAGAGGCGTTCAGTAAGGAACTGTCACTCAGCCCGGGTCGTGCCGGTACACACTATCTGATCGCCTGTACCCGGCTGCTGGAAGGCGATCCACAGGCGGCTCTGGACGAAGCCGAGCTGGATCCTGATCGTTTGTGGCGTGAAGCAGGTAAGGCGATGGCATTGTTCGCGTTGCAGCGCAAGGCCGAGGCCGACGAAGTGCTGGCCCAGTTTATTGACTCTTTTCAGCACGACGGAGCGGTTCAGGTCGCCACCATTTATGGTCACCGCGATGAAGTAGACGAGGCATTTCACTGGCTGGACAAGGCCTATGAGGAAGGCGACCCGGGATTGTCACAAATTCTGGGTGATCAGTTCCTGAAGAGCCTGTTCGATGACCCGCGCTGGCCCGCGTTCCTTGAGAAGATGAGCCTTCCGGAAATTACCGGCTGAACAGGCTGCCCTCGAGTAGGCGTTATGTCACGGCTGGAGGCAGTGCCCGCCAAGAACTCGGCGGCTACAACGGCGGATCGTCCTTGTGCTCTTCACACCAGGCGCGCTGGCGGGCGATGTCCGCTTCCAGCTCTGCAATCAGGGCGTTCCTTTCAGGCTCATCCCGCATAGCATCGAAACAGGTCAATCTGGGTAGCCGCCAGCACTCCCGCCATCGCGGCGGGAGCTCCGATCATTCCGGCGCGAGGCCGATCATCCTGCCGAAGTCCGTATACGGTGTCGTACTCGCCTTCGTGCTTTCATGTCGCTCCCGCGAAGCGGCGCGCCCTTCCTCCGTGGGCACGACTCCGCAGCCCTCGACGATACGATTCATCATATTGAAGGCCGCGCAGACGATCACCGCGTCGTACAGCGCGTCCTCGCTCCAGCCGGCAGCGAACACGGCCTGGGCGTCGGCATCGGTCAGGCGGGCCGGCGTCTCGGTGAGTTTCCGCACATAGGCCAGCAGCGGCGACCACCTGGCGTCCAGGTTCGCCCGGGCCGGGTCGTCCATCAGCTTCTCGAATACGTCGGCATCGATGCCGTGGACTTCGGCAATCATGCGGTGCGAACCGTGGCAGAAATTGCAGGCATTGAGTCCAGAAGTGTAGGCCGCGATCAGTTCCAGCTCACCGGAGGTGAACTCGGATTCGCCACGCAGGATCGCATCGTGGAAAGCCATCAAGGGCCAGACACCCTTGCTGAACCGTTTGAAGACATCGGTCAGGTGCGGGCGTTCGGGCAGGGAGGGAAAGCGAGCCATCGTGTTTCAACCTCGTCGTCTGTGTGACGGCGCCTAGTATAGGGTCAATCACAAATGCCACGGGCAAGCGGTGTCGCGAGGCATCGGGATACGTGCTGACCCAGCCACTACGAGGATTGTGCTGCGCCTTCTCACTGGGTCAGCACGGCATACGCAAGCCACGCGACGAGAATCATGGCCGGCAGCGCCAGAAGAAAGACGGCGAGCCGGCCGGAGCGTTTGACGCGCCAGGCGAGAATGCAGAGCAGACCGAACGCTACCGGCGCGATCCAGTGGAAACGCGGGGCAAGACTCAGATAGGAGAACATCGGCCCTGCAAGCAGACAGCCGGCGATGGCGGCTGTCCGTGACCTGCGAGCCACGGCCAGCGAGAACGCTACAACCGCAGCAAGGACCGCCGGCCAGCCGAGTAACAGCACCCACCCACCAGACCCCAAAACAACTCCTTCGGCCATGTCACCTGAAACGTGGCTCGTGCAGCGGGCGCCATATCCTGGCGCAAGTTGTCTCACTGTCGTCCATGAATCTGCAATAGTCCTGTTCCGCTGCCGCAGCGGATGAGGTGAACATCACAGCCAGGACTGCGAAGGTCATGCACCGGAACATGGCTAGCTCCTTTGGTTAAGGTTGAGGAGAAGACATCGGGTTGTGGATCAGCCACCACCGGGAGCCTCCGCATCATCAGTCGGACCTGACCATTTGTCCGAGGCGGTGAATCGCGGCTTCGATCTCGTCCGACCAGGGGTGCCCGAAACTCAGGCGCATGAAATTACGGTAACGGCGCGTGGGCGAATACAACATGCCGGGACAGGTGCTGATGTTCTCCTCCAGCGCCCGATCGAACAAGCGGCCACCGTCCACCGTCCGCGGGAGCTCCAGCCACAGTACCGACCCTCCCTGCGGCCGGGAGACACGTGTTTCCTGGGGGAAGTGCTGCCCGATCAGGGCGGCCATGCGTTCGGCGTTGCACTTCAACACCGGGCGCAGGGCGCGAATGTGACGGTCGTATTCCCCCGAGGCCAGGTACTCGCTGAGCGTCATCTGCTGGAGCAGGCCGCAGGAACAGGAGAAGGCGCGCTTGAGCGTACGTACCCGCTGCTCGAAGCGGCCGGCGAGAAGCCAGCCAACGCGATAGCCGGGCGCGACGGTCTTCGAGAATGAGCCCGCCGTCAATACCAACCCCTTGTCGGAATAGAACCGTGCCGGGCTCGGCCGGCTGCCGTCGAACATCAGATCCCCATAGACGTCATCCTCAATCAGGGGAATATCGTGCGCTTCGAGCAGGGCGACCAATTCCTGCCGATGCTCGTCCGGCGTGGCCGAACCCAGTGGGTTGTTGAGCGACGAGGCGAACAGGCAGGCCTTGATGTCGTGCCTGCGGATCGCGTCCTGCAGGCTGCACAACATCAGCCCCTCCTCCGGGCAGGTCTCGATCTCGAGCGCCAGCATGCCCAGGCTCTCGATCAACTCCAGGGCGCCGTGATAAGTGGGCGTCTCTACGGCGATCACGTCGCCCTTTTCGGCGACCGCCATCAGCGCCAGGGTCAACGCCTCCTGACCGCCGTTGGTCACGACTACCTCGTCCGGTTCCACCCGGCCACCCAGCTCCAGGTAGCGATACGCGATCTGTCTCCGCAGGGCCGGTTCCCCGTCTGACGGCGCATAGCCGATGCTGCGCTCCTCGGCCCGACCCATGATGCGCTTCATTGCCCGGTTCAGCCCTTTCGCGGCCGGCTTGGCCATGGACGGATTGGCGATGCCGAACGGTACGACACCGGGGGTGTGGATGCCTTCATAGACCCGGTCGATGAGGCTGCGGCAACGGACCGGGGCCGGCTTGCAGTTGCGACAGGAGGCGGGTTTCATCAGGGCGTTACGCGCTTGCTGACGGACGTAGAATCCGGACTGCGGTCGGGACTCCACGCGCCCCTGCCGTTCCAACTCGACATATGCCTGGCGCACGGTCGGGACACTGATAGACAGCCGCTTGCTCAGGTGCCTCAGCGAAGGAAGACGGTCACCGGGTCGCAACACGCCAGCCAAGATTTGATCTGAGATAAATCCTGTAACTTGTTGATATAAATAATTTGATGTGTTTCTGTCTATCGTCGACATGGCATCAACTGTATAGGTAACATTTGTCAGTATTTGAGTCTGTTATATATCCAGTCAGACCGTATAGTCAATCCTGAACGAGGGATAGTGATCAGCTCAGAGCTGGAGAAGAGAGATGATTTTCGGTTACCGATGGAGGAGCGACACGCAGGCTGGGCACGTGAACAACCCGGGACCGGATGTCGCCCGGTCCCGACTGATGCGCGATGGATTCCTGGTCGGTCTGCTCGAGATCGGCCGACTGCACTCCGCCAGGTCCGAGCGGGCGATCCGGCGTGGCCTGCCGGCTGATGGAGGTCGCCGGTCATGACCAATGTTTTGCTCTACACGGTCACGGTACTCATATGGGGATCGACCTGGTTCGCGATCGAGTTCCAGTTGGGCACGGTCGCCGTCGAGGTGTCGCTGACCTATCGCTACCTGAGCGCCGCCGCCCTGCTGTTTGCCTGGTGTGGGATCAGCGGTCGCAGCCTGCGCTTCGATGCTCGCGCGCACCGCTACTTCGCGCTGCTCGGCGTCTTCCTGTTCGGCCTGAACTACATCCTCGCCTACTACGCCCAGGTTCACATCACCTCCGCGTTGTCGGCGATCGCCTTCTCGTCGATGCTGTGGATGAATATTTTCAACGCACGGCTGTTCCTGGGGACACGCATAGAGCGCACGACCTATGCCGGCGCCGCCCTCGGGGTCGTCGGTATCGTCATCCTGTTCTGGCCGGAGGTGCGGTCGGTGTCACTGTCGGACGCTACCCTGCTTGGAGCCAGCCTGGCGATCGCCGGCGGGGCCGTCGCGTCGCTTGGCAACATCATCTCCCAGCGGGCCCAGCAGGCCGGGTTGCCCGTGGTCCAGTCGAATGCGTGGGGCATGTTGTACGGCGGGATGTCTCTGACGATGGCCGCACTGCTGCAGGGCCGTACGTTCAACTTCGAACTGTCGAGTGCTTACATCTCGTCGCTGGTGTTCCTGGTGATCTTCGGGTCGATCGTCGCGTTCGGCTGCTATCTCACCCTGCTGGGCCGCATCGGTGCCCACCGGTCGGGCTACGTCGTCGTCATGTTCCCCATCGTGGCGGTGATCCTGTCTGCCGTCTTCGAAGGCCTGACCATAGACGCCCACGTCGTCGTCGGAGCGGGGATCGCGCTGGCGGGGAATCTCGTCATCCTGGGCGGACGTTTCCGCAGGGGCCGGGACCAGCCGCAGCAGGAACCTGATCAACCCATGGCCACCGTGCGCGAGACCAGCCGGTCACCGGCATGAACGCGACCGGCCGCCGGCCGCGGCGGTTCAGTGCACTCTCGTCAGGGCCGGCGATACTGCGTGTAGCTCTCACGCACCCACTGGACAGACGGTCGCTCCTGCCAGCCCACCAGTTCAGCGGCCAGGTTGGGCGGCAGCTGGAGACCCGTATAGGTGGGATGCTCCTTCGGCGCCGCCAGCGGCGCGAACAGGCTGGCCGTGAGAGAGTCAAGTATTGTGCCTTCCAGTGGCGACTCTGAGCGGCGCGCAGAGACCGCCACGACCTTAACTCCGGGCCGGCCCGGGATTGAAAACAGGTCTTGCCACCCCAAGCGTTGATATGATTCACCAGCATCACGATACGCGGGGGCTGTGGTCAGTGGCGGAGACGGGGCTGAATTCCTTCTGGAGAGAACTCCGGCGTCGCAAGGTCGTGCGGGCAGCCATCGTCTATGTCATCGTCGCCTGGGTAGTGGTGGAAGCCGGTTCGGTGCTGTTCCCGTCCCTGCTCCTGCCCGACTGGACCGAACGCCTGGTGCTGGCGCTTGCCATCCTCGGCTTCCCGCTGGTGCTGGTGCTGGCCTGGGCCTTCGATCTCTCGCCGGAGGGTCTCAGGCGGGACAGGCCGCAGGACGATGCCGCGGCGGCCGTGGCGAACAAAGCACCGGCCTCCCAGGGCGAACACACTCCGCTGCCGTTGCGTGCCGCCACGGCTGAGCTGGAAGCACCGCCGGCCGGCCCGGTCGACGAGCGCCGCGCGATCGCTGTACTGCCGCTGGCCAACATGAGCGGTGATCCCGAGAATGAATTCTTCAGCGACGGCATCGCCGAGGAGATCCTGAACCTGCTCGCACGGCAGCCGAACCTGCGGGTGGTCTCCCGCACCTCGTCGTTCTCCTTCAAGAACACAACTCTCGATGTGCCGACCATCGCCCACAGGCTGGGCGTGGATATCGTGCTGGAGGGCAGCGTGCGCCGCGCCGGCAACCGGGTGCGTATCGTCGCCCAGCTCATCGATGCGGCCAATGACGCCCACCTGTG
This sequence comes from uncultured Gammaproteobacteria bacterium, assembly GCA_937924335.1. Lineage (GTDB taxonomy): Bacteria > Pseudomonadota > Gammaproteobacteria > Steroidobacterales > XN24 > JAHEFR01. Next base: position 19,276 of record CALDWW010000034.1, on the reverse strand, counting down.
GTCGGACAGCTACGACCGCGAACTCGAGGACATCTTCGCGGTGCAGACCGACATCGCCAAGCGCATCGTCGACGCCATGGACCTGGACCCGGATACCTGCGTGGACTGCGGAGGCAACACCAGGGACATCGACGCCTATGACTATTATCTGCGCGGGCGGCAGTACTACCACCAGCTCACCACGAAGGATCTCGAGTTCGCCTGTCAAATGTTCCGCAAAGCCATCGATATCGATCCGGAATTCGCCCGCGCCTACGCCGGACTGGCCGATACCGAGAGCGTCATCGCGCAGTGGGTCGATCGCTCGCCCGAACACGTGGAGGCAGCGGACGCGGCCAGCCTCAAGGCCCTGGAGCTGGCGCCGGACCTGGCCGAGGCCCATGCCTCGCGCGGCTACGCCCTATCGGTCAAAGGCGATTACGGGGCCGCCGCCGAACACTTCGAGAGAGCGCTCACGCTTGACCCGGTGCACTACGAGTCCCTTTACCATTACGGCCGCTCGCGCTTCGGCGAGGGCAAACTGGAGCACGCGGCCGATCTGTGGCGGCGTGCTCACGAAGCCTGGCCGGACGAGTTTCAGGCGGCCTCCCTGCGGGTTGGCGCCCTCACCGGGCTGGGCCGCGAGGACGAGGCGCTGAAGGCGAACGCCATCGCCATGGAGGCCATCGATCGGCGTCTGGCGCTCAATCCGGACGACCAGCGGGCCCTGATGCTGGGCGGTTGCGTGGCGCACATGGCGGGACGCGAGGCTGACGGGCGGGCGATGATCGAGCGGGTGCTGGAACTGGCCCCCAACGACGGCGGCGTGCTGCACAACGTGACCTGCTACTACTCGAACATCGGTGATGTCGAGAAGGCCATCGAAATGCTCGAACGTCGCATGGCGGTGATGGGCACCATCTACCGTGACTGGATCGATAACGATTCCGATTTCGACAGCATCCGCGACGACCCGCGCTTCAAGGCGCTGGTAGAGAAGATGCCGGAGCGTCCGGCATGACAAGCCGCGCGTAGCGCACACCATGATCCGCAAGATCCTTCTGCCCACGATCTTTGCGATCCTGGCCTACGGTTTCTGGCTCAGCCCGGACTTCAAGACCATCGCCGCGGGCGTCGCCATCTTCCTGTTCGGCATGCTGAGTCTCGAGGAGGGCTTCAAGGCTTTCACCGGCGGACTGCTGGAAAAGCTGTTACGCCGGACCACCGACCGGCTCTGGAAGAGCCTGAGCTTCGGCGTCGTCACGACCACCGTGATGCAGTCGAGTTCACTGGTGTCGGTGATCACCATCTCCTTCCTCGCCGCCGGGCTGATCCCGCTGATCGCGGGCGTCGGTATCATCTTCGGCGCCAACCTGGGCACGACGACCGGTGCCTGGCTGGTCGCCGGCTTCGGGCTGAAGGTCAATATCGCGGCGTATGCGATGCCGATGGTGGTCTTCGGCGTCATCCTGATCTTCCAGAAGAGCAAGGAGCTGAAAGGCCTGGGATACGTGCTGGCGGGTCTGGGTTTCCTGTTCCTCGGCATCCACTACATGAAGGAAGGCTTCGACGCCTTCAAGGACGACATCGACCTCACCGCCTATGCCGTCAGCGGTTACGCGGGAGTCATGCTATTCACCCTCGTCGGGCTGGTGGCAACAGTGATCATGCAATCCAGCCACGCCACGCTGGTTTTGATCATCACCGCGCTGGCGGCACAACAGATCACCTATGAGAACGCCCTGGCACTGGCGATCGGTGCCAACCTGGGCACCACCATCACCGCGATCCTCGGCTCCATCGGTTCCAACGTCGATGGCCGCCGGCTGGCCGGCGCCCACCTGGTCTTCAATCTGACCACGGCCATCGTGGCGATCGCACTGATCTATCAGCTCACCGATGGCGTGGACTGGATCAGTCACCTGGTGGGAATCGCGGAGGACGACTACACCCTGAAACTCGCGGTCTTCCATACCGTCTTCAACGCCCTGGGCGTGCTTATCATGCTGCCCGTGATCCAGCCGCTGGTGGACTTTCTGCAGAGGACCCTGCAGGCCAGAGAACGGACCGCCGCGCAGCCCCGCTACCTGAATGCCTCGGCCACCAGTCTTGCAGATACCGCCATCGAGGCGGTACGCAAGGAGACACTGCATCTGTATGACAATGCCTTTGAGATCATCGCCGGTGGCCTGCGGCTGCGGCCGGACGACATCCGTTCCCAACGCCCGCTGAAGGAAGTAATCGCCCAGTCCGAAGACGTGCCGCATGTCGATATCGATGAACTCTATGAGCTGAACGTCAAGAGCCTGTATAGCGAAATCATTGCCTATATAAGCCGCGTCAAGGGGACCATGACGCCAAGCCAGATCGACGACCTGTTCGCCCTTAGGGCTGCCGGCAAGGACCTGGTCGAGGCCATCAAGGACACCAAGCACCTGCAGAAGAACCTGGATCTCTATCTGCACTCCGACAACCCGGCGATCGTCAAACGCTACAACGCCATCCGCAAGGAACTCGCCGCAGTCCTGCGCGGACTGGACCGGGTGCGGGATCAGGGCGATGATTCCGCCGCGATCCTGTCCTTGGACGGACTGAAGCTGGACATGAAGGAGAACGACGCCAGACTTCTCGACCGCCTGGACAAACTCGTGCGCAAGGACAAGATCAGCGCCCATATGGCCACGTCGCTGATCAACGACAGCAGTTATGCCTATGACGTGACCAAGAACCTGGTCAAGATGGGTGAGGTGCTGTTCTCGTCCGGTGATTCGGGCGTCCGATCCATCGAGCGTAGTCTCGCGCTGGATGTCGACGAAATGGATGACCTGTTTACGGAAACGAAGACCAATATTGAGAGGATGCTGTGAAGATCAAGAAACTGATCAGGAAGGCGGAGTCCTATCTCGACTCGGACGAGCGCGATCGCAAGGAGAAGAAGAAGTACCTCAAGCAGGTGCTAAGAAAGCTGAGTGATCACGAAAAGAAGCTCCAGGCGCGGCTGGTGGACGAGACCGACCAGGATGAAAGAGCGGGGCTGGAGAAGAAACTGGCGCTGGTCCATGCGCAGCGTAAAAAAGGTCTGCGGCTGCAGAAAGCCCTGATGGATCAGTCCAAGGAGTAATCGCTACCGCATGCGCGACACGCCTCGCTTCAGGGCCCTGGTAGAAAAGAGGCCGGAGAGTCCTCGATGGCAGCCGGCCGCGGCGTCTGGCGACGGCCCTCCCGATAGCGCTCACCGAAGATCACGTCGAGCCTGAGCGAGAACAGGAAGCTCGGGTCGTAACCATCCTCTTCACGGAACACGATCTGCGGCTTCAGCTCCACGAATAACCACTTCTTATAGACCCGGAAACGGGAGCGGACCTGGGTGTAATACTGGTCCACCTCCCAGTCGGGATCATCGTCGCCCCGCACGCCGATATCGTAAGCGAAGCCGACGCGGTCGTTGACCTTCTGGAAGGCAGAGAACTGCTGCAATGCCTCTGTCCGGTCCTTGCTGTCCAGGTAACGGGCACGGCTGGTGGAGCGGAACAACCAGTTCGGATTGATCTTGCGGTCGAAATCCAGCCGCGCACCCACTTCGGTGCCGTCGTCGACGAACTCGGACACGCCGGTGGCGAAGCGCATCAGCCAGCCATCCAGCCGCTGGTAGCGGACGGCGCGCAGCCTCACGAACGCATCCGGCGAACTCGACGCCTTGACGCCAAGACCAGGACGCAGATCCCACTTGCCAGTGTGGCGGATCTGCGTCTCGAGGCCGATATTGTAATCGTTATCATCCAGCGCCTCCGGGATGGAGTCCGCCGACTCGCTCTCCACTTCGTCTGGATTTCCGCCTTCCACGAACAGGCGCAGGCGTTCGCGGGTGCCCGGCAAGTCGAACCGCGCCCGCACCCGAGCCTGCGACTTGTTGTCCTCGCCACCCTCGAAGGTGGTCTCCCCGCTGACGCGGACATACGTGTCGGTGGCGTCCGTGTAGTAGCGATCGTCGGCGAAGAACGAGTCCACCCGCTTGGCGGACCCCTCGACGCCGGCCGAGATCCCTGTGTGGATCATGTCCATGGCCCGCTGGAAGCCATTGGGTTTGTGATGGGGGTGATCGAGATCTTCCGGTACTTCCGGGTGGATAGTCTCTTCAGCCGGATCGGGACTCTTGGATGCCGCAGATGCCTCGGCGGCGCCGTCCTCGCGCTCAACACTGGGGTCGCGCTCTCCGACCGGGTCTTCCGCGGTCGCCGGGTCGGCCCCGAGCCGGCCGCCATCTTCACTCAGGTCCCAGGCGAGTGCTGGTGCCGTGATCAGCGAGCCCAGCAACAGCAGGAGATGGGTCAGCGGCCGGAGCACGGCGCTGTTCCCGGCGACACGCATGGCGGCAGGCGTTACCGGGAAATGTTGCGTCGCGGGCTCTAGCATCCGCGGGGATGCTAACACGGCGCCGGTAGTGCTTTCCGCGAACCATTGGCCGGTACCAGGAAATCGCCCGGTGTCGGAGGGTCATCGACCGCGCCGCGGACGCAAGCGCAACCCAACGCCTTTGTCGAAACCCCTGAAATCGGCAAGAATGGGTCCATGTACCCGGCTGCACCGAAGTGCACATGACATCCTGCTGCGAATCCGGCTGTGCCGCCGAGGCGCTGCGCGATCGCCAGCGTGGCACGCTGGTGCGGGTGCTGTGGATCAACGCGATCATGTTCCTCGTCATCGCCCTGGCCGCAATTTTTGGTCGGTCCACCGCCCTGCTCTCCGATAGCCTGGACAACCTCGGAGACGCCCTGACCTACGGCCTGAGCCTGTTCGCCGTCTCCCAGGGCGCCGCGACCAAGGCGCGCGTGGCGCTGTTCAAGGGCGGGCTGATCTTCCTCGCCGCCAGCGTGGTAATCGCCCAGGTCATCCACCGGCTGATCCACCCGGTGCTGCCGTCCTACGAGATCATGAGCCTGTTCAGCATCGCCGGCCTTGCCGCCAACGGCCTGTGCCTGTTCCTGCTGTGGCGCCACCGGCATGACGACATCAACATGAGCTCGGTGTATGAGTGCTCGCGAAACGACATCGCCTCGAACCTGTCGGTGATCATGGCGGCTGCCGGCGTCTGGGTATTCAGCGCCGGCTGGCCCGACATCGTGGTCGGCACGTTACTGGCCGGCCTGCTGCTGCGATCGTCCGGGCGAGTCATCAGGGGCGCACTGGCGGAACTCAAGCAGTCGCGCCGATCACTTGCGGCGTCTCCACAGTAGCGCTGTCAGTAAAAACCGGGCGCGGATTATGGGGACAGTGCACTTAATTGCTGATACTGCCCGACCAGGTTTATACAGGAGCAGATGCGTAAAATTCCCCTCGATTCCGGGACGTGCGGAGGCAGCCGTCGCGCGCTACGTATCCGCGCATCCGGCTTTCGCCAGTCAGGCAGACCCGCGGTCACGCTGTAAGAAACAACCCGGTCACGACCGCGCTACGGCGAGTTGGAAGAGCTCAGAGCTCCAGCGGCTCAACCGTCGCGATCCGTTGCGGCTCGCTGCGCCACGCCTCTGACACGTCCACGTACAGTTCCAGCGTGTTGCCATCCGGATCGTCGAAGTACAGCGACTTGGTGACGTCATGGTCGGTCGGGCTCGACGCCACGCCGGCCGCGTCCAGGTGGGCCTTCGCCTCGATCAGCTGATCCATCGAGTCGCCGATTCGGAATGCCACGTGATGCAGACCGACCGCGTCGTCGCCACCGGTGGCTTGTTCGCCGGACACCTGCATCAAGGCCAGGTCATGGTGCTTGCCGAGGCTGAAGAATGTCATCTTGTAGCCCTTGTCGTCATACCGGGCGACCACGGACATCCCCAGCACACCGGTATAGAACTGTTCCGACCGGGCAAGGTCGGTCACCTTCAGAACAACGTGCCCAAGAGAATCAATCTTCATTCCAGCTCTCCCCCGATACGCTGTTGGACTATGCGCTTTCGCAACGTGTTTGCCAATGCGCGGACGTCCAGGTCAGGGGGTCAGACGACTCAAATCGACTGCCCACGCCGCGCGCCAGAGAAGGCGAGCATGGAGACGGCTAGATGGCCCCCGTAATGCCCTACCCGGAACGCCCGGTGATCGTCGATTCGAACGCCTTGCGATAGCCACGGCTCAACGGACATTTCATCATCAATGATCGCGAGTCGTGGGAGAGCGCCATGGACAGCTTTATCGACCGGCTGTGATCCACCCTTCAGGGTCAAACACACAGAGTGGCACCGGGGTATGCTTATGGCGCATAGAATAGGTCGACTGTCTCCGTGACGGTCAATTACGCCCGATGATTTCGCTCATCCGGACATCTTCTTATGGAGCCGACCGCGCTGATTACGTGCTCCGTGATCGCCGCGAGCATTGGCCGGCCGGGCGCCGGCGGCAATGCGGGACAGTGCAGTTATTTCGATGATCCGCCTGGCGTACTGCGCGGGGCAGCTATAGAGACGGCGAATAGATAAGTGGACTGTCCTCACAATTTCGCGGTTCGGCCCCGGACCCCATACTTTCCTCGCCACGAAACTACGCCTGTGGCCTGGCTCTTCGCTGCATGACTGCCTGGCGCCGGGCGCACGAATTTCAACTACGCTTCCCTTGGATATCCAAAACCAAAAAGAATCATGAATACCCACCAGCAAACCCACGAACCCCACAAGATCAAGACCGTCCGCCTGCTGCCCTTCCCGAGCCTCGACGAGCGCAAGCAGAATCTGGCCGGCGCTCGTTTCAACGTCTTCAATCTGTTGCCCTCCCAGGTCACCTTCGACATGTGCTCGAACGCGATGAACGCCGTGAGCCAGGAGCAACTCTCGGCTCAGTTCCTGGGTGACGAGGCCTACGCCGGGGCACGCAACTTCGAGCACCTGCAGCAGGCGGTGAGCGCGGTCTTCGGCCATTCCTACGTGTGTCCGGCCCACAACGTGCTCGGCAGTATAAAACTGGTGCTGGCGACCCTGACGACTCCGGGGTCGATGGTGGCGACCAACCACCGCACCTGGGTGGACGTGCTCATGGCAGGCGGGCTCGAGGCCCGCGACGTCCGCTTCCACGAGGCCAAAATCTTCACCGGTGACGTGGACATCGTGATGCTTGACGAGGTCCTCGGGAACGGCAGTGTGTCGATCGTCGATCTGCAGGCCTTCGCAGACGGCCAACATCCGTTCAGCCTCGCCAACCTGCGCGCGGTCCGGGAGATGACCCGCCACCACGGCGTAAGGCTTGTCTGCAACGGCTCACGGGTGATCGAGAACGCTTGGTATATCCAGCGCCACGAGCCGGGCTGGGCCACCCGCTCCATCGCCGAGATCGTCATGCAGATCGCCAAGACCTGCAACATCTTCCTGGTGGACGGCGCCCAGGATCCCAAGTGCAACACCGGCGGCATCCTCACCACTGACGACCCGGACGACTACGAGAAGCTGATGAACGAGGTGGTGGTCTACGAGGGCCTGCACACCTACGGCGGCATGGCCGGCCGCACCATGGAGATGCTGGCTCGCGGACTGTCAGAGATGTGCGACGAGGCCGAGGTTCACTGGGTCATGCAGCAGACCGAGCGCTTCACCCAAAGGCTGCGCGAAGGCGGCGTACCGTTGGAGCGCGGCTGCGACGGCGCCTACATCGAGACCCGGCGCTTCCTGCCGCAGATCGAGGACAACGTCCAGGACTCGTTCTCCGCCGCCCTGTACCAGACCGCAGGCGTCCGGGCGATTGCCCACGGCCGGGTCGGCCGCGACGACTACGTGCCGGTGCAGATCCCCCGCCTGGCCATGACCAATGACCAGCTCGACCAGGTCGCCGACGCCATCATCGATCTCTGCAGACAACGCGAGAAGATCCTGCCGATGCAGGTCAGCGCTGCCGGCGAGTGGCGCGATCAGATGGAGTATCACGGCGTGTTCGCGGATCTCGACCCTTTCGAGTTCGACACCTTCCCTTATGAGATCCACACCATCGAGCGCATCGGGTCCCTGAGCCGGCTCGAGCGACAAGAGGCCATCCGGGCTGCCGGCTACAACACCTTCCTGCTGCGCTCGGCTGAGGTGGGCATCGACCTGCTGACCGATTCCGGCACCTCGGCCATGAGCACCGATCAGTGGGCCGCCTATGAAGCCACCCGGGCGACGACGGGCAACAGCGGGGCCTACCAGAAGCTGGTCGCCAATCTTCAGGAGATCACCGGTTACGAGTACATCATCCCGACCCACCAGGGACGGGCCGCGGAACACATCCTCTCCAGCATCATGATCGAGCCGGGCCAGCTGGTGCCGGGCAACATGTACTTCACCACCACCAAGCTGCACCAGGAGCTGGCCGGCGGCGTGTTCGCCGACGTCATCGTCGACCAGGCCCATGACCCGGACAACGACTTCCCCTGGAAGGGCAACATCGATCTCGACAAGCTGCAGACGCTGGTGGACGAACACGGAGCAGAGAAGATCGCCTACGTTTCGTTCGAGCATTGCGTCAACATGGCCGGCGGCCAGCCCGCCAGCATGGACAACATGAAAACCGTCTATTCCTGGTGTCAGGCCCGGTCTATCCCGCTGATCTTCGATGCCACCCGTTGCGTGGAGAACGCCCGCATGATCCAGAGCCGCGACCCGCGTTACCACGATGTGAAGATCCGCGACATCCTCCGGGAGATGATGCTTTACGGCGACGGCTGTACGGTCAGCGGCAAGAAGGACTTCCTGATCAACATCGGCGGCATCCAGGCATTCAGGGACAACGCGGAATGGGCGGGCCGGGCGCGCAGCCTGCTGCGCCTGTATGAGGGGAACGTCACCGACGGCGGCCTGGCGACCGCTGACGTGGCGGTGATGGCCCGCGGCGTGGAAGAGATGCTCAACGATCGCTACATCCGCTCACGCGTGGCCCAGACAAAGGCCCTGGGTCAGATGCTGATCGACGGCGGCGTCCCCATCGTGCGCCCCCCCGGTGGGCACGCCATCTTCCTGGACGCCAGGCGATTCCTGCCGCATGTCGACCAGGAGCAGTTCCCCTCCCAGACGCTGGCGGCCGAGATCTACGTGGAAACCGGTGTGCGGACCATGGAACGCGGCATCGTCTCCAAGGGCCGCAACCCCGAGACCGGCGAGAATTACCGCCCCGCGCTGGAGCTGGTGCGCCTGACCATCCCCCGTCGGGTCTACAGCAACGACCACATGCGCGGCGTCGCCGAGGGCATCATCCGACTGTATCAGCGCCGGGACGAGATCAAGGGACTGCGCTTCGTCTACGAGCCGGCCCAGTTGCGATTCTTTCAGGCCAGGTTCGAGCCGGCCGCATAAGCGAGCAATTATCGAATTATCGGGGTCGAACCGCGATTCTCGCTGGCAATCGCGGTTCGACCCCTATTTCCGCTGTGGCGCCGTGAACCGCTTGAAGAAATCCGAGATCGACACCGTAGTCAGATCGGTGAATTCGCCGGCGTCGAAATACGAGCCGTAGCAGGAACTGCATTCCTCGTACCAGATGTGCGGCTGTTTCTGGTCGACCATGCGGATCATCTGGCCGCCGCAACGTGGACAGCGATAATGGTCATTGGTGTTCTGCACTTTCCCTTTCGACGGATCCCCAATATCGATCTGCGCGGCCACCTCTTTATCGCGCAACTTCTGCAGCTCACCGGCGTCGAACCAGAGCCCGTAGCAGGTCGAACAGCGATCGATTTCGACGCCGCCTACGTCGACCTGGTCCATGTCGTCACGGCACTTGGGGCAGCGCATCGCGCCGGACCAGTACATGCCGGCCCCGCTGGTGGCCATCCCCACCGTATAACTCGGAGCCGTCTTCTGTGCCCTGCCGCTGCCCCCGTCATGACGATGACGATGGCGGTGCAGTGACAGGGCCGCCAGCAGCCCGAGCGTCAGGACGCCGAGCGTGATGTAGGCCTCGGTGTAGGAGGTCTGCTCGGCCACCATCCCGTAGATCTTGGCGCCCGCCGAGGAGCCCAGATTGGCCAGCGACATGTAGATCGCGAACTGGGTGGCTGAATTGACGCTGGAACAGATAGTCATGGCGAGCGCGATCATGCAGACCATTGTCACCGGCCCCAGGAGGATCCAGACCGACAGCATGACCTTCACATACAGCGTGTCCTGCCAGAGGGTCTGGGTCTTGGCCAGCAGGAAAGCATGCAGCGCGACCAGCAGGATCGTCAGGAACAGCATGCGTTTCGCCCCGAAGCGATCGATCAGCGGGCCCAGCCCGAGCGCGACGGCCGCGCCGGCCAGTCCCATGACGGCCACCAGGTTCGACCACTGCGGTGTCGTGAACCCGAACAGCTTGATCGCGGCGATCGGCATCAGCGCGTGACCGTAGCCGCTCACCAGTCCGTCGAACACCATGACCAGCATCAGGATCAGGCTGACGCGTGTCCACAGGACCTGGTTGAGGCCTTTGAATACGCCCGCCAGCGACTTGCCCGGTCGCGGCTCCAGTGCCGGCTTGCCATCACTCCAGGGCAGCCCGCGTTCGCCCCCGCGCTCGAGGACCTGGGTAAACAGCAGCAGTACGATGCCGGTCACGGCCGCCGCGACTATCGCCGTCACGCCGAGGCCGACGGTGACCAGCAGCACGCCCGACACGGCGGACGAGATGCCCCACCCGACCGCCTTGCCGAAGGCCATGGAGGCGTTCAGCCGGCCCTGCTCCTCGATCGGCGTCAGATCGATCGACATGCCGTCGACCGCCACGTCCTGGGTGGCGGCGAAGATATTGATGAAGACCCCGATCAGCATCAACAGGCCGATCTGCTCCGCCGGTCGCTCCACCAGCATCAGGGCGAAGAAGGACAGTGTCAGTCCCAGTTGCGCACCCAGCACCCACGGCCGGCGCCGGCCCATAGGCAAGAACTCGTAGTGATCCATCAGCGGGCCGGACAGCAGCTTGAATGCCCAGGGGAGGACGATGACCGCCATGAAGGAAGCGATCTGCCCGGCACCGACACCCTGGCTCGCCAGCCACGCCGGTAGCGCAATGTGCAACAGGCCGGCCGGGATGCCCTGGGCGAAATACATCATCGCCCCGGTGGCATAACGCACGCGCGGGCTGTCGGCGAGGACGAACTTGGTGGCCATCTTTGTTCTTTTTGTAACGCGGGACACGCGATCTTATCGCGACCGAAAACCGCGGTCGAACCGAAATTTCCGGACGCGATCCAAAAACGGGGTCGGACCGTGATTTCGACATGCCAGGAGTTCGCGGTTCGCCTCCCAATTCACGGCGGGGCTCACCGTGAGCCGGCTGTTTTCCTCGGCAAGTCGGGCTATCATGCTGACTGTTTGCCAGGTTTTTTCCCAAACTGTTCCCGGTTGCGCTGTGGCAACGAGCGTCCCCGAGTCTTATCGGCCGACCCGGAGCCGTGCTACTCAACGCATCGGCAGCGCTGACGGCGTTTCTTCTCTGGCGAAGTGTGCTCAGTGACACGGGTCGAACCCCACTACAGGTTCAGCCGGGAGGGTTCAGCCTTGAGATTCCGGGTCCTATGAGGAAAGACGTTGACGTGACGGATCGTGGTAGTTATCCGACGAGGGCGGACCTGATTTTGCCCGAAGAGTCACCGGACCCAGTCCCTTACGGCCGGCGACCTCCTTCCGTGCAACATCCGATTCGGATCCGCGTTGTCGTGGCGAGGATGGTGCTGGTCTGGGTGTTGGCAATGACGGGCCACCTGCCCCCGGCAATCGCCGAGCAGCCGGATATCGGGCTTGCCACGGACCCGGCCCCCGGCGAAGTCACGGGTGATCTGCGGGAAGGGTCGCACGTCAAACTGTTTCTCCCGAATCTCCCTTATCTCGCCATCTCCCACGCTATCAACGCCTCACTCGTGCGGCCAGCCAACAACGAACGGGGGTGGCAGTACGATCTGGCCACGAGCCATCGCAATATCGATGACAGGATCTGGGAGTTCCAACTGCGTCAGGGGGTGCAATTTCAGGATGGTAGCCCATTCGATGCGGACTCCGTGCTGCTCAACATGGAATACTTCAAGCGGCAACCCTTCACGTTTACCAAGCTCAGCACCATCCTCGACAGGGTAGAGAAGATCGGCGACTACGCGGTCCGCTTTCATCTGACCGAGCCCTACGGCGTCTTCCTGCACGATGCCAATTGGCTGCAGTTCTACACGCCCGAGTATCTCGACAAGCACGGCTGGAACGGCAAGCCGACCTGCCCGAATCTGGCCGAGGCGGGCCCCTTCGCGCTGGGCCCCTACCTCCTGCATGAGGGGTACGTGGAAGGGGACCGCAGTACTCCGGAGGTCGTGTTAAAGGCCAACCCGGCATATTGGGGAGAGGACAAGCCCAAGGTCGAGACCATCACGATCTACACCAGCTTGCCGATCGGGGAGGCTCATGATCTGGCGCTGCAGAGTGAGGGGCGGATCGACATTACGCCGGTGCCCTTCGCCCATGCCGCTGAGACGGTTCTGTCGCCCCACGCCAAGCTCGCCGTGTCGCCCTCGATGAACAACTATGCGATGCATTTCAACATGCTCAATGGCAATCCGGCGATTGTCGATGACCGCATTCGTTACGTGATCAATAACGCCATCGACCAGGAGTATCTGCTGAATCTCTCGATGGTCGGCGAAGGCGTCATGTCACCCACGACCGTGTCGCCGAACTTCTACCGTGTGGCGGAGGCAATCCGCTCCCTGGACGGGTATTTCGCCGAGTACTCGGCCGCCCGTGACTCCAGCCCCGCTGCGCTGCGCTCGCTCGTACAGGACTTCCAGCGGGACAACGGCCTCGACCCCGAGCAGCCGCTCAAGCTTAAGCTCCTGGTCCAGGAGAGCTTCCTGTTCCTGATCAGGGACATCCAGTACTTCCTGGCGCAGGTCCATATCGATCTGCAAGCGCAAGTCGTGCCCAGTGAGAAACAGGTCTTTCGGCAACTCTTCGACACGCAAAGTGACAGCAACGAGATCGCCTGGGACCTGCTGCTGTGGGGCAACTTCGACTGGTACAAGCACCCATGGGCGGCGTTTTTCGTTTATCTTCCCGGGACTTCCTGGTCAACCATCCCCGACAATCCGGAGCTGGTCGAGCTGACCCGGCGTCTGTTGCGGGCGGACGTCGAATCAGACAACTACGTGCCGTTGCTGGCTGAATTCATTCGCTATGTCTACGAAAGAAACTACATGGTATTCCTGCCCAACCCGAACAACGTCTATGCGGTCAACAAGGAAGTGGCATTCAAGCCCGGACGCTCTGCGTTCGTCTACCTGCGTGACCTGCAGGTAACGGATCAGCACTGGTCGCTGAGGGGCGAGCAGCCCTATCCGCCTGATCGCCAGAGCCCGCTCAGGATCAGTCGGGAGCACATCGGAGTAGCGACACCATGAGCGGCCGGGCGGACGACAGTACCGGGTCTGGCGCCGAGGGTGGCGTCAGACGCGAGCGCGAGCTATCGCGACGAATCATCATCCTGCTGCTGGTCGCGTCCGTGCTGATGATCGGTCAGAGCCTGCACAACCTGTTCAATCTGAAACAGGTAGATGCATCCATCGTGACAATGCGCGACTCCGCCGACAACCTGGACGAACTGGCGCGGGGTATCGCCACGCCCATCGCAGACATCCGGATGCTGTCCATGAAATCGGTCCTCGCCCCCAATCAGGCGCTGGTCGAGGAAACCACGCTGCGCCTCGACCAGCGCATAAGGGAACTGGAGGCGCGTCTGACGCAGATTCAGGAACGCCTGGATCAGGGCGGTACGGGACAGGCGGGCTACAGGGAGTTCGCCGCCATCCGCTCGGCATGGGAGGACTATCGCGAGGCCCAGGCGAAGACACGCTATTACATCGGCCAGGGCATCCGGGTTGCGGCTTTCATTAGTGTGACCGAACAGGAAGGCGCTCACTACGAGACTCTCAAGGAATCGCTGGCGGCCTTCGGAGGCACCCAAATCGCACGCAGCCAGGAGGTCTACGGCACTGCCCAGGACAATTCCAGGGTCGCGCTATACACCCTGATCATTTCGGGGGTTGCCCAGATTCTGATCCTCGGCGCCATCCTGTTGATCTCCTATCGCACCTTCCGCACCTACCTGCGAGGCTACCAGGCTCATCAACAGGAGCTGGCACAGGCGAACGAAGCACTGCGCGAGAGCAAGGAAGCGGCGGACGCGGCCAACCAGGCAAAGAGCGCCTTCCTCGCCAACATGAGCCATGAACTGCGCACGCCAATGAACGCCATACTCGGCTACAGCGAAATGCTGATGGAAGAGGCAGAGGACGTTGGGCAGGATGATTTCATCCCGGACCTGAAGAAGATCAATCAGGCTGGCAGCCATCTTTTGTCGTTGATCAACGACGTCCTCGATCTCTCGAAAATCGAGTCGGGGAAAATGGTGGTGTTCCCGGAAACCGTCAATGTGGACGATCTCATCGATCAGGTAACGGCTACCGCTCAGCCCCTGATGGGGAACAACAACAACCATCTCGTGATCGAGCGTGGTTCGAAGCTGGGGGAAGTGTTCCAGGACTTCACAAAGCTACGCCAGACGCTATTGAATGTGCTGTCCAATGCCGCGAAGTTCACCCATGACGGCACCGTGACACTGAAGGCGGAGCGCCAGGCCGCCAATGGCGATGAATGGCTGGTTCTCGCGGTCACTGATTCTGGCATCGGCATAGCCGAAGAGAAGCTGGATCACATCTTCGAAGAGTTTTCTCAGGCGGATAGTTCCACGACGCGCGATTACGGCGGTACCGGACTCGGGCTCACCATCTCGCGGGGCTTCTGCCAGATGCTCGGGGGCGACATGACCGTCTCGAGCGAATTGGGCGTGGGTTCCACTTTTACCATCCGGCTGCCGGTGAGTTTTCCAGAGGCCAACGTAGTACCCGGTGAGCCAACGGCGCCCGCCGCGAATCTCGCGCAGATTTCCGACGAGGTGCCTGAGGTAAAGTCAGGCAGCACGATTCTTGTGATCGACGATGACCCGGAGGCCAGCGACATCATCCGGCGATTCCTTGAAAAAGACGGCTTTAACGTCGTCACGGCATCGAGCGGCGAACAGGGCCTGCGCCTTGCTCACGAGTGTCGGCCCAACGCCATCACCCTGGATGTCATGATGCCGGAGATGGATGGCTGGACGGTGTTGCGGGCGCTGAAGGCAGATCCGGTGCTGCGCCCGATTCCGGTGATCATGGTGTCCATGATTGACGACCGGACGCGGGGCTACGCGCTCGGCGCGGTTGACTATCTCACCAAGCCCGTTGACCGCGCCCTTCTGCACAAGACCATCGGCCGTTACAAGGACACGCAAGCCGTCAGCTCGGCATTGCTGGTCGAGGACGACCCCGATACTCGCGACATGATGGCTCGTACCCTGATCAAGGAGGGATGGGAGGTATCAGAAGCCAGTAACGGTCGCGAAGCCCTGGATATCCTGGCTGATCTGAGCCCACAGCTGATCCTGTTGGATCTGATGATGCCGGTCGTGGATGGCTTCGAATTCCTGACGGCTCTGCGCGCACGGCCGGAGTGTCAGCACATTCCCGTAATCGTCGTTACCGCCAAAGACCTGACCAACGATGATCGATTGCGATTGAGTGGCCAGGTCGAGGAAATTCTCGAGAAAAACGCTTACACGCGTGAGCGACTACTGCAGCTCGTCAGCGAGGCTGTCTCTGTAGGCGGGGACGATATCGTCGGATAGCGGCACCGGGTCCTTGCCTTGCTCTGCCTTCGGCCAATGTTGACAAGACCAGCAGAGACCGCCTGCGATGCCCCGCTGAGCCACGACGCTGCAATCCCCTGGTTTCCACCTTGCGAGGCGGCTCCGGTTCGCGAAAGGACTTCTGATTCCTGAGCGTTCTGACAAGTGTCGGGGTCGAAAGGCAATTCCTCGCCAGGCCTTCTGTGCAACGCATCGGACAGGGGTAAATGTGGTTCAATCCCCTTGCTACGGCCGTCTCGGTGCCCCGCCAGGCGACCGCTGTACTTCTCCACACAAAATCGTGGCGCGTTCAATAGACCCGACGGGACGCGGCGCTTCTCCTCGGCGAGCCGACAAATAGACCTGACACCTATTCTGTCGTGTCAGTCACTCTCCTCGATGGCCTTTAGTGCCCACGACGGAATATCACCGAGGTTACTCGGAGCGCTCGACCATGGTCGTTCCTGCTTCGCCATCGCACGGCCCGCATCAAAGGCCGTACGCATCTGAACCGGGTCAAACGCAAGGGGATCATGGCCGATGTCCAGCTCATCGGGAATCGACACCACATTGAACGTGTATCCCAGGAGTCGAGCCCCGAAGTAGGACCGCGTCAAAGCTGTCTGCATGGATTGATCCATCATCACGCTGATGGTGGTGGCTGCCACGGGGCCGAGTGCTCTGCGCAAGGCATCGGGCGGCTGATTGGCTCTGCCATTGTTGATCAGATAAAGATTGCCCGGCCCAAACAGCGGTGGAACGGGTCTCTCCTGTCCGCCCATTCCAGCGACCACAACGTTCGAACGGGCGGCCCCATCGACGAAAAGATGGCCTTCGATCTCGACCGGCGGAAAGACGACCGGGAACGACGCGGACGCGAGCAACACCTTGCGATAAAGCTCTAGTTTTCCGGCCTTCGCAATCAGCGACATGTTCCAGACCCAGGTCTGGCCGTAATCGACATTGGTCGTTCCGACAAACAGGAGCCGTCCGTCATCATAGGCGGCGGCTACGCGGGTCAGGGTCTCCTCGGTGATGTACTTTGCGATCAGCGACTGCAGTGGCGCGGTGTCACGCAGGGAGTCGGCGCCGGACAGGATGCTGGCGATGCGTCGACTCCGATAGATATCGTCCTTTGTTATCTGTGTGTACATCTCCTCGAGCTTCGCATCGTCGGCCTCGGTGCCGAGCAATGCATGCGTGGACAACAATGCACCGGTGCTCACACCACCGACCATATCGAATTCCGGTCGGTCGCCGCTCTCGCGCCAACCGTTGAGGAAGCCGGCACCGAAGGCGCCGTTCTGGCCACCGCCCGAGATCGAGAGCAGATTGAGGGCATGTCCGCGCTTGCGCTCCATAGCGCGAACAACGTTGTCACCGGGACTCGCCACGATCGAGGCATACAGGGGCGACAGTTGATCCGGGTGAAGCGGGTCGTTGCCGTTTGGCAACGTGGCAAACGAAGCAGGGACTTGTGAGAGTGTTCGCTCCGGCGGTGCCGATGCACAGCCCACGAGAAGAAGTGTCGACAGCACACTCGCCCACACCTTCAATCTGATTTCTTGCATGGGAAATTTCCCCTTGGCCAGGAAGCCTGTGAATACTGAATGCGCATGAACGGACCCCCGCGCCAGCGCACACTAGCGCGCCAGCGGCCCCGGATACAAGGTGCGTGGCGCGCCGGAAAAGCAGCCCGATGTTGTTTCCAGGTTCGAGTCCTGGCGGACCCACCCTCGCGCGCTACCCGGCCTTCGCGGAAATGATACGGCTCCAGGGCCGGCCGGCATGGCCTGGGCAATATACATCATCGGCCCAGTGGCGTAGTGCACCCGCGGGCTGTCGGCGAGGACGAACCTGGTCGCCATCGTCGTTCTTTTTGTGACGCGGGACGCTCGACCCTATCGCGACCTGACCGCCGGAAAGAAGATGTCGCCACTCCGCGCCGGACAAACGCATGACTTGAGGGCCCATGTGATACCGTCGGGCCCTCACGATTCAGGCAGGCTGACGATGCAGGATATGCAAGACAAAGTTGCTCTGATCACCGGCGCCAGCAGCGGCATCGGCCGGGCGACGGCCGAGGTCTTCGCCGAGCGCGGTGCGAAGGTTGTTCTCGCCGCCCGCCGCGAAGATGAGCTGGCGACGCTGGCCGGAGAGATCCAGGCGCGCGGAGGAGAGGCCAGCTTCGTGGTGACGGACGTTGCGATCGCAAAGGACGTGGAACGTATGGTTACCCATGCGATCGAGACCTTCGGACGGCTCGACTACGCGGTCAACAACGCCGGAATCGAGGGCCAGTTCGCAGGCATCGCGGAGATGCCCGAGCAGGAATGGGACCGGGTCCTTGGCATCAACCTGAAGGGTACCTTCCTGTGCCTGCAGCAAGAGGCCCGCGTCATGCTGGCGGGCGGCCACGGCGGCGCGATCGTCAACGTGGGCTCGGTGAACTCGTTCCTCGGTTTCTCCGGCGGCGCGGCCTATGCCACATCGAAGCATGGGCTCATCGGCATGACCACCAGCGTGTCGGCCGAGCTGGCGTCACAGGGGATCCGGGTCAACCTCGTCTGTCCGGGGATTGTCGATACGCCAATGCATCAGCGGCTGCGCCAGGATATCGGCGACGCGATCTATGACGACGTCGTTTTACCCATGGTGCACAGCCAACGCGCGGGCCGACCGGAGGAGATCGCCCGCTCGATCGCCTTCCTGTGCTCGGAGGAGGCCAGTTACATCACCGGCACCACCCTGACGCCCGATGGCGGCTTCACGCTGACGATCTGAATTCGTGGGTCGCCGTCTCACAAGGTCTGTCCGCCTCATCACGGGATTGATCCTGGCGCTCCTGGCGACGGGCTGCGGGGGCGGCGACTCCGGAGGCTCCTCGGGCGCGGCACCGCTGGCCTGCGGTCCCTACCCTTCCCAGGCAGACTCACCCCACGTGTTGCCTTACGACGTCGGCGCCGCCTATACCGTGTCGCAGGGCAACTGCACCAACTTTTCCCACAAGACCGGTAGTGGTGATCAGTATGCCTACGACTTCCGCATGCCCATCGGCACGCCGATCGTCGCCTCGCGTGCCGGCAGGGTCAGTCGGATCACGACGCGATACGAAGACGGCACCGGCGTACCGGGCGAAGAAAACGTGGTCGGCATTACCCACGACGACGGCTCCGTCGCGCTGTATTTCCATATCACGAAGGATGGCGCGCTGGTCACCCTCGGACAGGACGTCCGCTTCGGCGACGTGATCGCATTGAGCGGCAACTCCGGCAACAGCACGGAACCCCACCTGCACTACATCGTGGTCGCACCACCGGGTAGCCCGCCCCCCGGGAATCTGCCGGTCACGTTCAGCAATACCCGCCCTCACAGCAACGGGCTGGTCCAGGGGCAGAGCTACCTGGCGTTGCCATACGACTAACCGCCCGGCGCAAGCAATTAAGGGGACAATTCACTTGGTTGCTCTAAAAAACCTGTACTTTTCCAGTCCAGACGATTGTTCAATTAAGTGTAAAAACGGTGTCGAACCGCGATCTTTCCATCCCGGGAAATCGCGGTTCGACACCGTTTTGTGTTAATACCCACGATCCCCCGGCCCGAACGTCACACGGCA
>CALDWW010000033.1 GCA_937924335.1 uncultured Gammaproteobacteria bacterium | reverse complement strand
GTTCTGAGCGCACGCTGTTCAAATCCTGCCGATCCCCTGTGCGGTGGTTCGAACCCGGCCCGGGGGCAGGACCCACAGTAATCAGATGGGCCTTCGGAGTGCTGCAGCGATGCAGACCGTTCTTGATCCCCGGCGCGCGATCCCGCAGCGTGCCCTTGCTGCCGTGGTTGCCGGGTATCGGGACAACGGTAACTCAAGCACGCTTCCTTGGTCCCCTCCAGGACGATGACTTTTGCAGGGCCGCCCTAGCCTTGCCCCGGGGTCAACCAGCGCAACATCTGCCGGGTCACTTCGGGATCGGTCAGTAGCTGCAGGTGATTCATGCGGTAGGCAATCCATTGCGACGCCCTGGAAAATGCCAGGCTTCGCTCCGCGTCGTCATGCTTGCCTAGCGCGCTGTGGAGGGGCACCAGGCCGTCACCGATCAGACGCTCGGCCAGAAGGCTGCGCGTGGCTGCCGTGGTCGCTGCGACGGTGTAGCAGGACACCCCCGCGGGCAAGGACACCACCTGACGGTTATCGGCCTTGCGGTGAAACCGATGCTGACCGTGCCAGTCTTCGTCCAGCACATGGCCATAGCGCAAGTCTGTGATGCCGGCGCTACGCATTTGCCCGAGCCTGGCGAAGGGCGCTGTATACGGCATGCTGCCCAACAGGGCCTCTAGCCAGTTGCCGACCCGCTCCAGCGGAGCACCGTGGTGGGGCGTGCCCAGAAAGACAATATTCTTCAGCCGGTTCGGCCAGCACAGGCCTTCTTGTTTCGCGTAATGGAAGGCGCTGCGCGCGAGCAGCCCCCCCATGCTGTGGGCCACCACGGTGAGTTCCTCGATCTGAGTGGGCCAGTGTGTAACCAATTGCTCCAACTGGGCCGATAGTTCGCGCCCGTTCTGCGCCGTGTGCAGGCCGGAGTTGTAGCGCAGATAGACCGGACTGTAGCCCAGAGTCGAATGGAGCGCGTCACCATGGGAGGCCACCTGCCCCAGGCGCTGTGTGTGCCATTGCCGGTCGTTCATGCACAGACCGTGAATCAGCAGCAACACCTTGCCCGTGGCCCCCGGCATTGGCGGCATGGACTGCCAGTTCAACGCCGCGCCCTTGTAGCGCAGGGCCATGGGGATGGAGAACGGATTCTTACTGGCCGCCAGGCGATCTCCCATCACACCATTGAGCGCCGCGAGGATCGCTTCGCGTTGGGGAGTCTCAGCATCGCTATCATCAGCGGATTCAAACAGCATTTGCAGCCTGGCCAACAACGTGTCCACGCTTTTGCCTACCAGTCGCGTCCCCAGATGGATGCTCCTGTAGACCAGGCCTGTGATGCCGCGGGTTGGTTGGAGCGCTGGGCCGACGGCACCGCTGATGGTATTCAGGACCGACTGGTGTACGCCTTCGACAATGTGGGTGACGCCCGCGGTCGCCTGCGTCGCGAGTTGGACGATGCCGCGGATATCCGATCCGCGCAGGTGTTTGAGTGGATTTCTGGATGCCGGGGTGGTCATGGTCATTGGCTCAATCTCGGTTGTACGGGCAAGGGCGACTCTTTTTGCGAAGATCTGTTATTGCCCAGGACCGAACGGTGGTCATCGGCAGGGCCCACGGGGCCTTGTCTTACTCGGGCAGCCTCACATCCAACTCGATAGCCCCCACCTGTTCGTCCGACAGCCCGACTGTGGCCAAGAACCGGTGCCAGCGCGGATCCTCGTGCAGGGACGCCAGGAAAGGCTCGATTCTCGCTTCGCTGATGATGCCGCCTTTGCCAAATGCGGACGCGTTCTATTACTGGGACAGGAGGTTGATCCGTGAAGCGAAACAATATCCGTTGTGCGTCTTCGAGTCGTGAATGGTCACATCGACCCGTTTGCCGGTTGCCAGGGCCAGCTGAGCCTGGTCGAGCATGCGATAGGCACGTATCGGATCCGTGTAAGTACCGGTACAGCTGAATGTGACCCAGGAGTTCTTGCAGGCCGGAAGTACGCCCGCAGGGTTTTCCGAGAGATACGCCATGCAACCGCCGACTTTCTCGTCGCCATCGACCATCGTTCGCTCGACGAACGCGCTGATGCGCACCGTGTCGGCCAGCGCGATCGATGAGCAGAGGCAGGCCACTGCCCCCAACGAGATCCGGATCCATTTCAACAAGTTCATCGGTGCTCTCCAGTCATTCAGCGATCAGGTTTCTGACACCCTAAAGGTCATCGCAGTCTGTCACTATCGCAAGGCTTCGGCCATGCGGCATCGTCATGGTGTTTCGGCTGGGATGAGCCTCCACATCCTGCCTCCCATCAATTCGTAAAGTTCTACGGGGATACTCGTTCCGGTGTCCGTCCAGGCCTGGACGGTGACGTTATCGAAGAAAACCTCGTCCTGACCACCCAGTCCCGGTGCGGCACGAAAGCGAATTCTGGTACCGCTGCCGGCGTATTCAGAGATGTCGTAGTAGGTGCCGCGATGCATGCCGAAATCGTCGCCATCGCCTTTGAATCGGTCCAGTTCAATCCAATTCTCACCACCGTCTGGCGAGACCTCGAACGTCACGTAGTCCTCGCCCCGATCAAGATTCCTGCGCCGCCAGTTGAAAGACACCCATGCAGCGTCGGCGTTGTCGAGCGGGATAGCGCGCCAGATCTGCCGGCTATTGTCACGAACCCGTAATCTCGCCCCTTCGATCTGGACATCGCCGCGGTCCGGCGTCCCGTCGTCGTTGACCTCTGTCCAGCAGCCTTCCCAGGCTGTCAGATCCTCGCTGCAGTAGTCCCGTTCGGCGAACTCGTCCACGTACATTGTCGCGTCGTGCTGGGTACCGAACAGGTTCCCCTGCAGCATGAAGCCTTTCCAGATCTCCTCGGCGAGAAACGCCTGGCCGGGCCTGCTCGGGTGAAAGCAATCGAAACGCGATACGTGGTAAGGCTTGAATTCTTCCGTCTTACTGAAGATCCGGTCGTGATACAGGACCCTGACGCCATTGCGGCCGCTATACTCTCGGGCCTTGCGGGCCATAAGCTCATTGAGATCGCTGCTGAACTGCAACGCCTCCTCACGATCCTGGCTGTTCGACTGGCTACTGAGCACCTTGCCGCAAGGCCCCTCCTCGATTCCCTGGCTGTCCAGCCACTGGTCCAGTAGCAACTCGACGAGGAGGTCTTTGGCTTCTTCACCTATCTCAAAGACATTACAGGCATTGTTGTCGAAGAAGTGATCGCAGGCGTCCGCGGCGGCGCCATCCTTGACCTTGTTGCTGTCCAGGTCCCAGGTAGCCTGGCAGTTCTCGAAAATGATGTTGTGATCACGGCTCGCCATGTTCTGGTGGAGCCAGGTGACGTCCAGTACCCCCGTCCAGTAAATCGTGCCCCCGGCAGGCAGATTCTCGGTCAGGTGTATTAGCGTGGAGTCGATGTGGGACTCTGCAAGATCCAGATCGCCGGTGTAGTCATGTCCCCGGGCCTGACAGACGTCGTTGGCACCGAGACCTATGAAGACAGTGTCGACCTCGGGGTCAGCGGTCACTCTCTGCGCCTGATCCAGTGCGTCTTTCCACTCCTCGCCGTCATCCGATGCGTCTACGACACGGTCGGCCGGGAAACCAAGCAACGAGGCCAGCGACCAGGATTCGACGCCTGCGGAATAGCTCCAGGGGCGGCTGTGCAGGCCGCCGAGATCGTCGACGCATTCAATGATGTCACGCCTGCCGCACATATCCGATGAATTGGTGGCGGAGGCAATGCTGTCGCCGATGACGCCAAGCTTCCCGGTCGGCATGCCCTGAGAGAATCCTGTCTGGGGGACGACCAGAAGGGCCAGCGATACCAACGATACCACCGACAGGAATCTCCTCGACGTCGATCTTCGCTCACTGCCTGCCGCTGACACTCGCTACCTGCTCCCATCTTCTCAATACCGTCCGGACCCCCGGATTCTAACCCGCCGACAACACCTCACAGCAAGTCTCTGAGTCACCATGGCAGTGGATGAATGGCTTCCGGGACGACTTACCGGGGCCCGGGATCCCGCCCTGGAATCCGTTCTCGATGCGTGAGACGGGCTTCTGGCAGCCGAAGCGTAGAGGTTTCGTTAATGACCGGATCAATTGTACAGGAGCGGATGCAGCCGTGATCGCTATGGAAAGCTCAGACCAAGTTGCTGGCAAGGATCAACGCAAGAAAGCGGCAAGTCATCCAATCGTAAAAAAAGACGGGGCCAGCGGCCCCGTCGTCTGAATCATTCTCTGTGGGAAACTTACGGCCGGTTGATGCTCACAGAGTCCGCCTCGTTGTCACCCGATGCATAGCTGTAGGAGCCTGTCGCATCGACGATGCCTGTTACCGAGAACGTCGTGGAGGAGACGTTGCCCTTGATGTTGGCGCGGGTGATCACGCAGCCGCCATCGCCACCGGTACTGCAGCTGCCGCCACCCCCGGAGCTCCAGTTGCCGCTGACCGTCATGCCCGGAAGCAGACCATGCCCGGTCTCCTCGGACGCATGGACCACCACCGTGACACTGGCCTCCCATCGATTGCGTGGCGCACTGGCGCTGGATCCGTCCAGGCTCCCGACGTGCATCGTCGGCCCGCCCGGCGGTGGCGGCGGCGGCTCGACGCTGCCACCGTCCTTCGACACGCTGATGGTCGTGCCGTCGCTGTCTGTGTCCGGATCCGTGTTCAGGTCGGGATCGTAGCTGAACTCACCGTGAGACACGGCATTGACCGAGAAGCTGGCATTGGCGTCCTTGTTGCGGATGGTTTTCGACACCTGGCAAGTGCCATCTCCGGCAGTCGTGCACGAACTGTCGCCGCTGGCGCCACCGCTCCAGGATCCGGTGACGGATGCGCCGTCAACAGGCGCTCCACCTAGTTTCGAGATCGCTATCGTCACTGTGGCGGTCCACTTGCCCTTGCCGGCATCGGCGCTGGCGCCGTCCAGGTCTGCAACATGTATGTCTGCTGAGGGGGGCGGTGGCTGCCCGTTGTCGACGGTGACGTCGATGCTGTCGCTGCGAGTCTGGGCGGCCGTGTCCGTCGCTGTCGCTGAGATGGTGTAGCCTCCGTCCGCCACACTGGTCGTATCCCAGGCCGTCGACCAACCATCCGAGCCGTCGAAATCTGTGCCGACATTCGATCCGTTGACGTCGAAAGCGACCTGTGTGACCCCGTTGTTGTCGGAGGCATCCGCCGCAAGTGTGACGTTTCCGGCTACCGTTGCGGCGTCGGTCGGGTTGGTAAGCGCTACCGACGGTCCGGTATCGATTCCGCCCAGGTCGCCATCGACCACGAGGGCGAACGGCTGGGGTCCGTTCGGGACGTTATAGCCCGAAACGGTCACGCTCCATTGCCCGACAGCCGGGGCGGCGATGTACACGTTCTCCAGGTTGTTTGTCCGGTCGGCGCTGCCACCGGTCTGGGACCAGCCAGCGGCGAAAACATTGCCGGAATAAGCTTGCCCGCCCGGCGCCACGACCTGCAGATCGAGATCATTGACGAGATTCGAGGAGGCCGTTTCGGAAGACGGAAAGTCGCTCCACACCAATGACACCCTGAAGGGGGTGGCGGAGCCTGTCACCGTGTACTGGTAGGTCATGCTGCCGCCGGTGCCGATTCCGGCCGCCTCGTCTTCATAGACGTGACTGCCATCGGTGGCTCGATCCAGATCCATCCGCCCCCAGCCTTCGTGGTTGTTGGGGATGGGGATGTCGTTGTCGTCAAAATCGTCATTGTTCTCATCGAGCAGGTCGACGGCGGAGTTGATCAGCGTGGCCTTGACCAGCGCGGCGCTGGCATTGTGATTGTCATTGACCTGGTAATACTGTCTTACGACCGCCGCGCCACCGGCCACCAGCGGCGTGGACATGGAGGTGCCACCAAAGTATTTGTACTCGGCGTCCATCGGATCGAACCAGCCGCCCGACTGCCACCGACCCGTGGCCGGATTCGGGGCCGGGTCGTAGAACTCCTGGTACATGTCCGAGTAGCCGGACAAGATCCAGGTGCCCGGGGCGACGATGTCGGGCTTGATGCGGTTATCGTGGGTCGGTCCGCGGCTCGAGAAGCCTGCCATCTGCTCGGCGTTGCCGGCCGTCAGGTCGCCGGCGATGGGTCCGATGCCGAACTCGAGCGGCCACGCCCAGCCGTACCAGAAGATGTCGTTGACGCCCTCGCAATTTGTTGCAACCGGGTCACAGTCGTAGTTGCCCTGCCGATCATTTTCGCTGGCACCGACGGTGATCAGGTTCTTGGCTGTTGCCGGAGTACTGAGGTAATGGCGCTCATTCGGTCCCGAGATCACGGCCGTGTCCGCATAGCCGTCGTAATCGAAGTCATCGCCGGAATTGCCCGCCGAATAGGCGATCGTCATGTCCGGGTGGTTCCAGATGAAGTCGTCTACGTAGAAGCTGTCGATGTCGTACTGGCCGAGGTTAGGACTGCCCCAGGAGTCCGAGTGGACTCGCGCGCCGTCGTCGTAGGCCTGCTGAAACAGCTCGCGGATGTCGTAGGGGATGCCGAACAGATAGTAGTCGTTGGCCAGGGAGAGGCTGCACAGGCCCTGAAACTGCACCAGGTTCTCGACCGCCTGGAACACGAGTTTGGCACCGGGCGCTGTGCCCTCACCGACGCCGATGGCGTTGCCGGCGCCGACCGCCGAGACTGCGACGTGTGTTCCGTGCCCGCTGGCCACATCATGCGCGCCGTCATCCGAAACTACGTAGCAGCTAGGATCATCGCTGACGCCTACCCGATCGTGGATCGTGACGATGCGGCCTGGATCAATACTCGGGTGCGCGCCGGAAGCCGTACCGGTTCCCAGACCCGTGTCGGCTACGGCCACGGTCTGGCCCGATCCGTCATAGCCGTTTGCATGAGACGTGTTCGCACCGACGATGGCTCCGGCGTATTCGTTGTGCTTCTGACGAAACTCGAACCGCTCGATCCAGCCAACGTCGAGGACTCTCGCCATAGCCTCGAGCTGAGCTGCGTCCGCCCTGACCACGAATGACTCTCCGGAACCGCCGAACAGCCGGGCACCTGTAGCCAGCACCTGGGAGCGCGCTAACGCCGCCTCAGCGCCTCTGTGGACACGCACGCGATAAAGCTGTTCCGACTCGGCGTCAAGCATGCCGGGACGCAATTTGAACGCCGGCTGGAAGATCCCGACCCAGGAGACTGCATCCTGCTCTGCGACCTTTCTCGCCTGGCCGGGATTCATGCGCGCCTTGAAGGCGAAATCCGGAATATATTCCAGTAGCTCGGCCCCCTGAGCTTCCACCTCGGCTTTCCAGTCGGCCAGCACCGGCCCGGCGAACTGGACGATGTAGTAGCCACGCTGCCCCTTGGCGTAGCCCGCGACACTGAGTCCCGGCGGGATGGCTGGACGCTCACCCAGGCCGGGTCGGAAAGTGGCGGTAGAGAGCCGGATGGCGGCCGCCGATGCGGTCTGGCCTGAATCGGACGGAGCAGCCAGTAACGGCCCCATCGGGATACTGATAATCAGTCCGGCGACGAGCGACAAGAGTCGACCGGCGTGCAAACGGTTGTGGCGCATGGGGACCTGCCTCTATCGTTTGGGCCTCTGCGGGCCCTCATGTTTACGGAGCATCCATGCCGGTAATTCGCGACCTCGCCCTCGAAATCACCGTCTCACCCTAGCCCAGCTGCATCCGAGCCTGATATTTCATTTAACATAAATCCGGACCTGCTCCGCAGATCTGGAAAATTCTGTCAGTAGCCACGAGCCTGGGCACAAAAAAGGCTGCCATCAAGGCAGCCTTGTAGGTCGCATTCCGGAGATGCGCCGAGATCAGGGAGTGCCGTCGGCCTCTTCCGAGAGATAGCTCACGACCTGAATCATTCTGGGGAAGTTCCCACCCTTGGGACTCGGCACCTCGTAGGTGCCATCAACGAATATCGTCGGCACCCCGGTCACCTTGTAACGTCGAGCCAGCTCCTTCGCCTTCATGACACGATTAGTGACCTCCTTGCTGCCGAAGTACTGAATGAACTTGTCGGCATCGACGCCTTGGCTGCCGAAGGTGTCCGCCACGATCTGAAGGTTCAGTTGTTCCGGCTTGTCCTCGTGCAACAACTTGAACATCGCCGCATGCGCCTCGTCTGAGGCCTCCGCCATCTCCGCGGCGTAATAGACCCTGGCAAAGGTCTCGAAGCCCTCATTCCAGGCGACCGGAACCCTCACAATGGATACATCGGCGGGGGCTGAATTCTGCTTCCATTCCTGAAGGACCGGCTCCAGGTGAGCGCAATGCGGACATCCATAGGAAAAGAACTCGAGGACTTCTACCTTGTCGCCGGTTGATGTCGGCTGCTTCGAGTCCAGCACCATGTAATCTTTGCCTGCTTCGAACGTGTCGGCGCTCATGACCTGCAGAGATACTGTCATCATCGCCACACACAGAAGCGTAGCTATCTTGGTTTGCACGTTCGTCTTCTCCTGAGTGTTGATAGTTGGGCCCGTATCGAGTCGGCCGTTTTCAGATGCAAATTGACGATTGCGATCGCCGAATCCGGGCTAACATTAGGGTTTCGCATTGCGTAAGACAACCGTATTGCTCAGACAGCGAAGGGCGGGGCCAGGTTCACGCAAAACCGTGACCATCTCATTGCGATGAGTGCCCGAAAGGTTGAGCGGCTTTGAAAGGTAAGTTAAGCGGTGCCGGCGACGTCCGCCGCCTGGCGCATCTCATGAACTACCGGCGCCTCTATGGTCTCTCCGTGGACGGAGTCGGCAGGATGAGATTCGACGAGCACGAGGCCTTCGAGGAACGGGCGGCCATCGTCGAGTTTGATGGTGGATGGCCGAGACCGATTGCCGAGGCAGAAGCGAGGCGGATGATCGGCATGCAAAGATGGCTGGAAGCGCATCTGGAGCCGCCGGTTCGTCCTTTCGGCTGAACAGGGGGAATTGACCAAGCCGCCCCGGAGAACGCCAACCGCGCATGTCGATCAATGCGGCGAGGCGGTTCGTCCGCCCATTTGTGCTGTGAGGCATCGGTTCTTGGGCGCTATTGTGCAATGCAGTATAATGATAGATCTTGTCGAATGCTGTCGAAGAACTGCCACGATGGACATCCTGCCAACCTGGTTCGGAAGAGTGGCTGCCCTGATGCTCGTCTTCCCTGTCGTCATGCTCGTCCTCCCCTACACGGTCGCGAGCATCCGGCAGAAGGCGGTCTGGAACAAGGCGCAGCCTTCCGATGTGTTCATCGGACATGACATGATCGACCGCCGGCCGGGTCCGATCGGATCCGTGAACAAAAGAGGGTCGAGACGCACCGGTTGAGCGCGACCTCCGGGCTCACGCCTGAGTGCTGTCATTGCAGGCAGTCCGTTCTTCTTGCTGCTGCGAGGGTTACAGAATCACCCGCTACGCCTCTCACCAAGGCAAGCAGCACGGCCAACCGAGTTCCGGACCGTCGCGAAAAATGATATAGCTAGACGCGCTCCGGGAAGTGGTCCCGTGACAGCGAACCGCGAGGGGAAGCACGGATGGCGGAAGGCCTGGCCAAGGCGACGGGACCGGTACGACATGGAAAGTATCCGGAACTCGGCTGGCCCGCCGTCCTGGTCGGCTGGTTTATCGGCGCTATCCTCGCCACCAGCCTGAGCTACGCGGCACTGATCCTGGGATTCTCCATCACCGGGTCGATGGTTGCTGCCATCCTCGGATTCGGCATCCTTCGTGGTGTCCTGAGACGATTCAGCATTGTAGAGAACAACGTCGTGCAGACCGTCGCCAGCGCCGTCAACGGGGCTTCGGCCGGGGTCATGTTCTCCGTCCCCGCGTTGTTCATCCTCGGTGAAACGGATTTCGACCCTTACCTGATGGCGTTTGGCTGTGTTGCCGGGGCTTTTCTCGGTATCGCGTTCATCATCCCCTTGCGGAAACAGATGATCGACTTCGAACGCCTCACCTACCCCCACGGCATCGCCGTGGCGACTGTGCTCAAGTCACCGGGTGCGGGTGTTCAGAAGACCTTGCTGCTTCTTGGAGGCGCCCTCCTCAGCGCGGGGGTCCACTTTGTCGTCAAGATAGGTGGCGTTGAGAACTGGGACCTGGGTGCCAGTGTCGGCATGCCCGACTACATGAACGGCGTCTGGTACCTGTCATTGCTGACCATCGGCGTCGGCTTCATCGCGGGCCGCGGCGGCCTTGCGTTCGTCGTCGGCGGTTTTGTCTGCTACTGGTTCATCGCGCCCCTGCTGTCCGCAACCGGAAGCTTCCCGTCCGCGATCGTCAACGGCGAATCGACATTGCTGACGGACCCGACGATGCTGCGGGTCAGCCTGTTCAGACCCGTCGGCATCGGCATGCTGATCGGCGGCGCGTTGTCGGGCATCGTCATCGCCTTGCCGCTGGTCCTGACGGCGGTGAGAAGCATGCACGACGCTGCTGTCGTCAAGTCCCCGGCGTCCCGGGACGAGATGCCGATCCGGCTGCTCTATATGGCAGTGGCCGGAGGCGCGGTCTTGCTGTTTGCGATGGCGATCCTGTCCACCGAGCACATCGGCATTGGCCGTGGCCTGACCCTGGCGATCCTCGGCACTGGCTGGATATGGCTGGCGGGTGTCATTCTGGCGGAGTGCGTCGGACGCACCGACTGGTCCCCGCTCTCCGGTATGACGCTGGTGGCCGTGACCCTGATGATCCTGATCACCAGCGGACTGGGCCGCAGCGAGGCAATCATCTCCTCTGTGATGGTCGGGGCCGCCGTGTGTGTCGCCATGTCCCAGGCGACGGATCTCATGATCGATCTGAAAACCGGCTACCTGGTCGGCGCCTCGCCAAAGATGCAGCAGGCGGGCCAGTTCATGGGCGCCTGGCTTGGCCCGATTATCGTCATCGCGCTAGTATTCGTACTACACGAGGCCTACGGGCTGGGGACAGACAAGTTACCCGCTCCGCAGGGACAGGCCCTTGCCGGCATGATCGACGGCATCCTGGGCAACGACATCCCCAGCCAGAAATATCTCGCGGGCGCCGCCCTTGGGGCGCTGTTGAGCGTCGCCAGCGGCGGCCTCGGCATCATGGTCGGCCTCGGCTTTTATCTGCCCTTCAGCATCGTCCTGACCTATACGATCGGGACCCTCATCCGCCTGGTCATCGACAGGGTACTCGGCCGGGAATTCGTCGATGACGTGGCGATCCCGGTGGCGGCGGGGCTCATCGTAGGTGAGGCCATGGTCGGCGTCGGTTTCGCGCTCTACATGGTCATCACGGCCTGAACCCAGCCCTCCTCAGGTAACCGGTTTCACCCATTTCACGTGCAGGCCGGTGATGCCCGTCGAGCTGCGCGACTGATGGGCGGGTCTGGCTGACAGAGAATAAGACTCGTGATGCTCGTCAGCGTCCCTGTGCGTTGAGAGCTGCTCCTCGGCCTGCGCGCATGACAAGATGTTCAGGTTGGCGCAGATCTCGAGCAGTTCGCCCATGAGACGGCTCGGCGGAACACCCTTGTGGATGTGATCGCGGATCACGCGCTCGAGATCGCATCGGGCCAAAGCGAGATTGACGTTGTCGGGATCGATGATCATGACCTGAACTTTGCGCGCCGTCGTCGAGCCTGTCCACGTAACATAATTTCCGACCGTCTGGCGGTCGACGAGCGGTCGAAATGGCCCGATGAACGGTATTTCTCTAGTCGGATGTGGACCGTGTTGGTCAAACAGTGACCAAGAATGGCACGTTTTAGCGGTTGATCCCGATCGCCGGTTGCGCAGATCAGGGAATCTGAACGTTCTCGATCCCGCTTTCAGGACGATGCCATGCCCGACCCGATCTCAGGACCGCGCCTGACCGCAGTTCGGCGGCCTGCCCTACGCGATCATCCGGTCAGATAACGTGCCTGGAGATGGGATTTGAATGCCTCTGTTCCCAGCGGCTGCCCAGTGACACTTCGCACCAGGGCATCCGCAGTCATCAGGCGCCCCTGCCCATGTACCTTGCTTCGCAGCCAGCCGACCAGGGGAGCAAAGTCTCCCTGTTCAATCGAGTCGGACAGACCGGCCACCTCAGTCCGGGCGGTCGCGAACAGTTGGGCAGCGGTGATCGCTCCGAGCGTATAGCTGGGGAAATACCCGAACAGCCCGCCGAACCAGTGCACGTCCTGCATGATCCCGTCTTTCAGGTTACCGGCCGTGGACAGGCCGAGCAGCTTCTGCATGCCCTCATTCCAGGCATCCGGCAGGTCCCTCGGCGCGAGCTGGCCCGCGAACAGCTGCTTCTCAATCTCATATCGAAGGATGATGTGGAGCGGATAGGTGACTTCGTCGGCGTCGACGCGGATGTATCCGCGTTCCACCCGGGTGTAGTGGCGATGCAGGTTCTCTGCCGACCACACCGGGTCCCCGGCATCCGCCCCGAACGCCTCGCGCACGACACCCGCTGCGTAGTTCAGAAACGCCCGGCCGCGGCAGACCTGCATCTCCATGAGCAGCGACTGGCTCTCGTGGACCGCCATACCCAGGGCGTCCCCAACAGGCTGCTCGCGCCACTCCGCCGGCAGGCCCTGCTGGTACAGGGCGTGCCCGGTCTCGTGTAAAGAACCCATGAGGGCGTGTAGAAAATCATCGTCGCTGTAGCGCGTGGTGATGCGGGTATCGTCGGGGACGCCGCCGCAGAATGGGTGATGACTCACATCCATCCGGCCATGCTCGAAGTCGAACCCCAGCGTCCGCACGAGCGCGCGACCCAGCCGCTCCTGCTGATCCAGCGGAAACGGCCCGGGAAGTGGCAGCGGCGGTCTTTGTGCCTGGCGTTCCAGTACCTGTTCCAGGAACCCGGGCAGGAACGCTTTCAGGTCGGCAAAGGTGTCGTCGATAAAATCCGCGCGCAGGCCTTCTTCATAGGCGTCGAGTAAGGCGTCATAGGGAGACAGGCCCTGCTGTTCTCCCATGCGCTCGGCAGCCTCCCGCTGGAGCTGAAACAGGCTCTCGAGCTTTGGCAGGACCGTAGCCCAATCCTCCGATGGGCGGCATGCTCTCCACGTCTGCTCACAGGTCGTGGCCGCCAACTGCATAGCGGTTACCAGGTCATGCGGCAGCGCCGTGCTGCTTATCCATGCCCGTTGCATCTGGTGAAGATTCGCCTGCTGCCAGACGCTCAGCTCGTCTGCCGAGGAACGAGTCGCCTCCAGAAGCTCACCGACGGCCGGCGCAGACTTGCGCTCATGCAGAATCCCTGCCAGGGCCGCCATGGCATTGGCGCGCGCCGGACCGCCGCCGAGCGGCATCATGGTCGCTTCATCCCAATAGAGCACGGCGAACACGTGCGCCAGGTCATTGATACCGCGGAAATGCTGTTCCAGAGCTTCGTAGGGGGTCACAAGCTGCCTCTGCACAAGCTGAAAATGAGAGCGCAGCATTCTATCACCGTGCCAATCAACACGGCGGCATAGTGCCGGTACATTGCCCCGACTGTGATCCAGTTCCTCCGTCCGGCTGAATGCCGGCTTATGCTGTCCTTCGAAGCCCCGGGAGAGAAACGATGAACAACCTCGTCAAGACAGTCTCTGGTTTGCTTACGCTGTTGCTGGTACTGGCAAGCCCTCATGTTGCTGCGGATACCGACCTCGGCCCTGTGTTCACCGAGTCCGAAAAGCGGATATTTGAGGAATATGCGAAGGAGCACCGACCTGGTCCCGGTGACACCTCGGGCAAGAAGAATCCCGGCAAGAAGGGGTCCGCCGGCCGCAAGTCACTGCCACCCGGCATTGCCAAGAATCTACAGCGTGGCAAGCCCCTGCCGCCTGGGATCGCAAAGAACTACCTGCCTGGAGATCTCGATGCGCAGCTCCCCGAACGGAAGGGCTATGAGCGGGTCGTCGTCGACGGGCGGGTTATCCTGATCGAGGAAGCGACCGGCATCGTCCGAGACGTTCTCGAAGGCGTCCTGTTCCCCGAATAGCGTCTGAATCCATCGGCCGCCAGGTTGCCGATAGACCAAGGTCGGATTCACAGGTAGCGCCGCTGTCACTAGGCTTGGCCTACGACCGGACAGACATGGTACCGGCTGACGGAGGGGGCGATGGGATACGACGATATCTACCGGCGTTCGCGCGAGCGCCCGGACGAATTCTGGGCCGCTGCCGCAGCCTCAATCGACTGGTACGAGCCGTGGACTCAAGTGCTCGACCAGAGCAATCCGCCCTTCTACCGCTGGTTCTCCGGCGGGACGCTGAATACCTGTCACAACGCTCTCGACAGACACGTTTCGGCCGGACGCGGAGACCAGGCGGCGCTGATCTATGACAGCGCGGTTACGGGTACCCAGGCCACATTCAGTTATGCGGAACTAACCGATCGGGTCGCCAGCCTGGCGGGCGCCATACGCAGTCTTGGCGTCACCAAGGGCGACCGGGTCGTCATCTATATGCCGATGATCCCCGAGACGGTGATGGCGATGTTGGCCTGCGCCCGCATTGGCGCCATCCACTCAGTTGTCTTTGGCGGCTTTGCGGCCAAAGAGCTGGCGACCCGTATCGACGATGCCCGGCCCAGCCTGATCATGTCTGCCTCCTGCGGCATCGAGGTTGGCAAGGTCATCCCCTACAAACCGTTGTTGGACGAGGCACTTGAACTGGCCGATCACAAGCCGGCGCACTGCCTGATCTTCCAGCGCCCGCAGGAAGACGCTGCTCTGACGGCGGGCCGGGATGTCGACTGGGACGAGTGTGTTGCTTCGTCGGACCCGGCCGATTGTGTCCCGGTGGCGGCGACAGATCCACTGTATATCTTGTACACATCCGGAACCACGGGTCAGCCCAAGGGCGTGGTGCGCGACAACGGCGGGCACGCGGTAGCCCTGAGCTGGAGCATGAAGCACATTTACGGGGTAGATCCCGGCGACGTCTACTGGGCGGCCTCCGACGTGGGCTGGGTCGTCGGACACTCGTACATCGTCTACGGTCCGCTTCTCCACGGATGCACCACCGTTCTTTATGAAGGCAAGCCCGTCGGGACGCCTGACCCCGGTGCGTTCTGGCGCGTCATCGCCGAACATGGCGTGGATGTCATGTTCACCGCGCCGACCGCATTCCGGGCTATCAAGCGCGAGGATCCGACCGGGGAATACGTCCGCAAGTACGACCTCAGTAGCCTCAAGACCCTGTTCCTGGCCGGAGAGCGTTGCGACCCGGACACGCTGAACTGGGCCGGCGAAATCCTCGGTGTGCCGGTTATCGATCATTGGTGGCAGACGGAAACAGGATGGCCTATCGCGTCCAACTGCATGGGCATCGAGCAACTGCCGATCAAGCCCGGCTCACCGACCCGGGCCGTACCCGGCTATGACGTCCGGGTCCTCGACCAGGATGGCTGCGAGGTACCAAACGGCGATATCGGTAGCATCATGGTCAGGCTGCCCCTGCCTCCCGGCACTCTGACAACCCTGTGGCAGAACGACGAACGCTACGTGGATGCGTATCTGTCGACGCAGGAGGGCTGGTATCTGACCGGCGACGCCGGCTACCGCGACGACGACGGCTACCTCTGGGTGATGAGCCGCATCGACGACATCATCAATACGGCGGGACACCGATTGTCGACCGGTGGCATGGAAGAAGTGCTCGCTTACCATCCGGACGTGGCCGAAGCAGCCGTCATCGGCGCCGCAGACGAACTCAAGGGTGAGCTTCCCATCGGTCTGGTCGTGCTCAAGTCGGGTGTCGAACGC
This sequence comes from uncultured Gammaproteobacteria bacterium, assembly GCA_937924335.1. Taxonomy (GTDB): domain Bacteria; phylum Pseudomonadota; class Gammaproteobacteria; order Steroidobacterales; family XN24; genus JAHEFR01. The sequence continues at coordinate 7,785 of CALDWW010000033.1, read as the reverse complement.
GACCTGGACGACGTGAAGTCTGAGCTGGTCAAGCTGATCCGCGAGAAAATCGGGCCGGTGGCCTCGTTCAAGAAGGTTGCCATCGTCGACCGTCTTCCAAAGACCCGGTCGGGCAAAGTGCTACGTGGCATTATGCGCAACATCGCCGACTCCAGGCCCTATAAGACGCCTGCGACGATCGACGATCCGATTGTCCTCGATGAGATACAGACCGCGTTGAAATCCATCGGCTACGCTGGCGGGTAGAGCCAGTGCGGGGAGCGTAGCGGGCTGTCCGGCCATAACGGGCTGGCCTGACGGCCGCACATGCACTAGCCTTCCCCCCTTTCGCGAGCAGCGGGACTCAGGAGGGGGAGGTGCGCGACCAGAGTAATCCGGACGGGATTCGTCTGCCGACAATGCTCGATCCCACGTCCAATGGGGAGTTCGAGCCGATTCCGCGGTCCAGGGCCCATCATGCTGCTTACAGAGAGGCGCGCGCGAAGACCACAACGGCTGCGCACCGCTCCGGCATGAACCGGCGCGACTTCCTCGTTTCGTTATGAACCCACATATTTCAACGTGAAGACGGCTTGAAGGGAATCTATTGATGAATTGGAGACTTGAGAGCGGAATCCTGGCCGCCATCCTCTGCGCACTATTGATACCGTTTTCCGGTCACGCAGCGGATGCCGCCTCCGGCCATCTGTTCGGATATTCGATCGGGGATCAGTACCCGCTCGACGACACCACACGGATCGCGGTCCGCGGGACACCACCGTCGCGCCTCGATCGCATCGTGGCCCAGGCGCCAGTCAAGCCTGATGACATCGGCCAGGTGCTGCTGATCACGACACCGGTCAGCCACACGATACTCAAGATCGGCGTCCAGCAGCCGTTCCAGCGTGAGGAGGCCGCGCGTGCATTCGCAGGCAAGTATCTGCGCCTGTTCTCGGCCAAGTATCCGGCGGCCGAGGCGGATCTGGAAGTCATCGGCCGGCGCGGCCGCATCCGATTCAGCCAGGAATACGAGTTGGTGATGACCCTCCTCGAAGGCAGCCAGGTGAAGGGCACCGAGGAACCCTGGGTCATCGAGTTGCTCTACCAGGCCCAACCCGACTCACCAACGGCTGGGGACCTGTCGATGCTGCTGGACAAGGAAATCGACGTGATGGAGTTGCGTGGCCAGGATACCCGGGGGCTGTGAGACCGGAACCGGTCGGCTCGGAGAGCCGCGTCAGAAGCAGGGGTTCGATAGAGCGTCGAACATTGAATCGATCCCGGAACTTTTGAATATCTGATTGGGCACATAGGCCCGCACGCGGGTCTGGCCCGGCTCGATCTCCTCGAAGTCGATGACGGCGCTCACACGCATGTACTCCACCACCGCAGAGAGCTTGCGCGGATCGTCCGGATCCGGCATCACCTTTCTGAGGATGTAATGATTGCGGCATTCGGTGACGATCCTCAGCACGTAGTCGTCCACTTCCGACGCCGGCATTGGCAACATCATCTCGCGGTAGATGTGACGCTCGCGGCGGATGTCATCCGCCGTCGCGCAAGCCACGAGTGACGCGAGCATGATCGCGCTCCCGAGGACGCGCAGGTATGCGGGCACATCATTCCACCGGCCCGCCGATGGGGTGGGCAGCGCCTTATACCTGGACACGAACAGGAGTCAGAACCCGGAGCCGTGGCGCGTCAAAAATGTCGTGCTCAGCCGCCATCACCCAGCGATGCCGGCGGTCCCGCCTTGCAGCTCAGTGTCCTTCCTTCTGCATCCCCCACGCCTTTGCAGGTCGCTTCGGGATCCGATTCGCAGACGCCGTACTCCTCGCAGAAGTGGAAGCCGGCTCGGCCTCGGGCCCAGCAGCATCTCAGGAACAGATCCTCGTTGTCGTCCTCAACCAGGCGCAGCAATGCGGATCCCTCGGAAATCCCCGCATCGGCCTGCGCCACGGTCGCTGCCGACAGCAGGACAATCGTCGTCACCAACGCCAGCCCTATCGATCGAAGCCTCATCACGGTGTACCTCCTTGCGCGCGCGCCGATATTGTAACCAGAGGCGGGCCTCCGGCGCGCGGACCCGGTCCGCAAAACCACCCGGTGGCGGAGTCTCCCGGGCGACTGAATCAGGCTCTGAAAGAGTTCCTTCCGGCCGCGGCAGGCCAGGCTGAACCACGATCCCCGGTCGAGCGCCCAAGGTTGGAGGATCAGTCATCGCAACGAAAAAGCCGCCCGTGGGCGGCTCTTCGAAGACACTCTCAGGCGTCTACTCCGGTAAGGCGTAGAGAATCTGGTCGCGTCTCTCGGGGTCGCCCAGGTTGTAGCGGAAACCTACGCTGAAGAGCGTCACCTCGTAGTCCGGGCTGGCGCCGCCCCAGGTCAGGACGTTACCGATGGTGTCCGGTGCGACCCCATCGACGCCCCAATCATCGCTGTCGTAGTCCTCGTAAAGGACGCCGGCAACGAAACGCATCCGCTGACTGTAGTCATAGGTGACGCCCAGGCTGGCGCGGTTGAGCTCGGTCTCGAACTTGGGAAACTGGTCGTTGCCGAACGACTGGCGAATCTCGGTCTTGCCCTCGGACTTGGCGTAGACATAGTCCAGCTCGAGCCCCCATCTGCCGATGCCGGACCAACGCATGCCGAGGCTGGCCGTGTCGAAATCATCGTCGTTCCTGCCCTGCCAGTTCGGCTGGGCCGTGTTTGGGTTCACGTTGCTCTGTGCGCCCGACTGTTTCGACTGGATCTCCTCCTTGCCGAACGAGCCGTACAGGTTGATGTTGTCACGCAACGCGAAGTTGGCATCAAGTACGTACAGATCCCGGTCGCCGTCGGTCAGCCCGACCTCGGAATTGTCGTAGTCATCGCTCCAGCTCTCGACTGTGAGGGCAATATTCAGGCGGTCGCTGGGGTTGCCGGCGGCCCTGGCCTTGAAGCCCTTCCTGTCTCGATCCGCCATGTTGTACTTACGCATGAGCGGATTCTGGCTGAGCTTGAGGAAATCGACCTGCTCGTAATCACCGTCGACGTCCCGCTCGCCATTCTCACCACGTAAATCCAGTTCGAACACACCCACGTTGAACTTGAGCTTGGCCCAGTAGATATCCTCTTCGTTCTCGTCCACTTCCTGCTCTTGCCGCTCTATCGTGTTGCGGGTGAAGCCGACCGTGGTCTTCAGGCCACGCCTGATCCGAAAGTCAGAGAACAAGTCGAAATCCTTGCGGGTGTAGCTGTAGAGGAAATTCTCCTGTGGTGCTCCGCCCGGCACCAGGTCGGCCGACACCCAGTCATAGACTTCGCGGGAGCTGTCGTTGTCCCGGTCGTCATAGCGATACTCGCCGGTGATGCGTACCCGCTTCCATGGGGCTGAGGTCACTCGCAGATCCACGTGTGTCGTATCGACCTTGCCGTCGTAAGAAGTGCGCGGCAACGGCGAGGTCGGGATATCGGGATTGATCGTATAGGGCAGGAAATCATCGTCCTGCTCGGCCTCTCCGGTGGACAGGTTTGCCGACGCGGTCGTGTGCTGCCGGAAGGTGTAGGTTGCGGCCAGATTGACGTTGTAGGCCTTGTTGTCCGGCGCCCCGGCCATGCGGCCCCGATCGGGTCCGATGAACGCATTATCCCAGGTGTGGGCCAGGTTCTTGTTGCTGAACCAGGAGCCGTAGTAACCGCCACGGACCTTCCAGTTGTCGCCTCCGTAGGTCACGCCGAGATCCACTTCGTGGGTGTCGTAATCCAGGGGCTCGGTCAGCTGCGTCGCGTTGGACAGGAAAGTGCCCCAGGTGACCCCTTTGCCCTCCTTGGTCTGGTAACGCCAGTCGGCGTCGAGGACCAGGTTTGGCGTAAACAGGAACTCGCCGCCAAATCCGAACGTCTCCCGGTCCCATTCGATGTCGAATCCACGCAGATTCGAATCCAGTGTCGTCATCCCGCCGGTGCCGCCGCCCCGGATCCAGTCGTCAGGCAGGCCCTGCGGGGTGCCGTCGAGATTGTCATAGACGGAGCGCGTGTTCTCGCCCTTGCGCACGGGCAGGAAGTCCACCAGGAAATCGGCCGACCAGCGGCCCTGGTGACCCGCTCCAAATGTCAGTTCGAACGAGTCCTGACTGTAACCGAACCCGTCCACGTAGGCCGAGTAACCGTGGTCACCCCAGTAGCGGAAGTTCTGTACGCCGAACCCGCCATAGACAGTGTCGTCGTCATACCCGGTGTAATTGCCGAATCGATTCTCGGCATCGGACACTACCCTTGCGCCGACAGCCACATCGCCGGTCATGCCCTGCGGAAACGGACAGCGTTCGCACTTCCACTTCGTGAGGTCGACCTCGGCGGCAGCCGCAGTGCCGGCGCCGAGCATTGCGGCAACAAAGACGGCGAGCGTCGCGATCAGCCCGTGAGTCCTGGTGGTCGTATTCATCGTCTCCACTCTCCCTGGGCTCCCGGCTAACGACTCAGCGTCGCGCCGGACGGATGATTCGAACCATGTACCTGGCTATGACAGTTCAGGCAGCTGCCGCCAAGCAGGTAAGCGCTTGGGTTGCCGTCAGCCAGCCCGGTCGATGTGTAGGGCAAGCTCGGGTGACCCGACTGGGAATGACACTGCTGGCACAACAACGGCGGGCGTTTGGTCAGCAACGCCGGATGAATAGATCCGTGGGGCTCGTGACAATAGCTGCAATCCTCGGTCACCGGTGCGTGTTCCCACAACAACGGGCCGCGCTTCTCCTGGTGACAGGTGTAGCAGGTCTCGTTGGTGGTGTTGCGCACCAGCAAGTGATCCGCCGAAGAGCCGTGCGGCGCGTGACATGAGGTGCAGGCCATCCTGCGCTCGGCGATCGGATGGGCATAGGGTTTGTTCTCATCCGCCTTCTGCGCCGCGTGGCACTCGTAGCACACCTGCGATTGGGTGTAGGTTTTCAGAACCGGATCGGCCTGGGCGTGAGGATTGTGGCATCCCGAACAATTCAGGTCTTCGACGTCATGGGTGCTGCCCGCCCACTGCAACCCCATGTGTTTCTGGTGGCATCCCAGGCAGACCTGGTTGTGCTCGGCCGTGTCTGCGGTGCTCGCATGACCCCAGTAGGGAACAGACGGCTTGCTCTCGCCCCGCCGCGAAAGTTTCGCATGCTCGCCCCCGGGACCGTGGCAGGCTTCACACTGCAGCTGTCCTTCGCCGAACGGAGAATTCGGATCCCCGGGATGGCCGTGCTTGTTCAGGAAGATTGACGTGACCTTGACGTCGTCATGACAGCCGAGACAGGTATCCGCGCCAGCGCGACTATACTCCGCCTCCGCCTCCTGGGCCGTTGCCACGGACAGTGAGACAAAGGCAAAAAAGGCCGACGCAATGACGCCCCGAATACTCATCCGCATGTCATTTCCCTTCGCTCTCAAACAGTGCAACCGTACAGCATTACCAGTGACGAAAAAAGGCCGAATTTCCGTGAGTTCGAGGGGCCGGCGAAAGGGATTGATGGATCGGCATCCCAGCCGGCGCGATCGTTCCCCATTTCAGTTGTTGGATGCTGTCTGCAAGTGGTCTGCGAGGCCGCCTATCTCCGAACCCGCTGCGGGCCGGCAACGCCCGTTCCGGACAAAAAGAATCCGGCCGAAGCCGGATCCAAATTCCTGATTGGGACGGGGACGCCCGCTCGGGGCGTCCCGTCCTTCTTGTTATTACTCGGGCACGTTGTGGAACAACGCCGTGTCGAAGGTGCTGCCTGCCCCATGGCAGACGGAGCAGGCTTCGGCACCGTTCGGCATACCCATGTCACCGCCGACGATCTCGGTGCCCTTCTCGGCATCGATCTGACCGCCGTTGGTGAGGAAGTGACCGGCCGCAGCTGTACTGCTGTGACACGTTCCGCAGGCTGCTGACGTCGGCGTTGTCGCCAGGTCATTCAGCCAGGTGTTGTCGTCACCCCCGGCACCCGTACTGACCGCTCGTGCTGTCGCGCGCGCCGCGCTGTACTGACCGTCCTTATGGCAGGTGAAGCAATTTGCGACGCTCTGCGGATAGGTGACTTCATCAAATGCACCGCCCGCGTAAGTGCCACTACCGATGTGGATATTGTGCACCAAGCGTCCAAACGCCCACCCAACAGGCCCAACAGCGTCGTCATCCGTAACCACCGTGTCTGCCGTGTGACAGACGAGGCAGAGTTCGGTGTTGCCGTTGCGGTTCGCGCCATGGAACTGTAGCTGCTGGTGACAGCCGTTACAGCCTTCGCTCTTGGCGGTGTAATCCCGCGGCGTACCCGGATAGAACACTGCGCTGGTCGCGGCGGCTCGCTGATAGTCGGTCACGTTGTTCGCGTCGGTCGCCTCATAAGCCGGGTGTCCACCCAGGCCGATCATGACATCGCCGGTGATCTCAGTCGGCAACGCCGCGAAGTAGTTCACCGTGTAGCTGCCGTTCGGATTCTGTACCGCGTCGCGCTTCAGCGCATTCAGGTACATCCGGTACGGATAGCCGGGTTCCTCGACGACCTCGGGACCGTTGCCCCGATCCCGGAGGCCCCACGTGGCACCGGTCTCGTCACCGTTGTAGATGTCGCTCGTCGCCCAGGCCACGTACAGATTCAACGCGCCGCCGTTGTCGGCATCGAACTCTGGGTCATTGAAGATGTCCCAGGCAGTTCCATCGGGTTTGTCGACGCGGAAACGGATCACCGGCGTCTCGCCTGGGGCCGTGTTCTGCGCGTCGGTGACGCTCAGGAGGAACTCAGTTCCCAGTTCCTCGCGGAACCTCTGATCGCCATCGATCCTGCTGTGGATCGACAGCGCGTCACCTGCCGTGGTGATAGCGCCCAAGTGACAACCGCCGCAGGTACCGTCGGTGCCCACGCCGACGTTGACATCCGCGTACTGGTGATTGAACGCGTAGGCATCCGGTTGACCCGTCACTGGATCAGGCGTGCCGACCTCGAGACCATCCGCATGACAGCCACCACAGGTCTTGGCCGTCGCGGCCTCGTTCCAGGCGTTGCCGTCCGGTGTCTCTTCGGATTCTTCGTGGCAGTTCTCGCAATAGGTCAGCGACTGCGGATAGGTGACCTCCGAGTAGTCGTGCTCACCGAAACCGAACTGCTCGCCATAACCCCAGACGATGTAGGGGATCAGGTTATCGCTGTCGCCGTCGACGTTGCGATCATGACCCGGATGGACCGAGTGGGCCAGATAAGCCATGTCGATGGACTCGCCCGTATCCTGGTCGATGCTGCCCGGGTTATGGCAGGTCACGCAGTACTCGACCGTCTTGCGGGGTCCACCGTGCAGTTCGAACTGGTAATGGCAGCTCGAGCAGTTCGCGGTGTCTGCAATGTCCTTGGTGCCGGTGCCGGCGCTGCCGTCGGGCACGAAGTCGTAGACCGGGTTGAACGGCGCCAGCGGCCCCTCAGCCCCAGTGTCATTGCTAAGACGTATTTCCAGCCCGACGCGGGTCGTGAAACTCGGCTCATACTCGATACCCAGTGTCTGCTCGGGATCGCCAATGTCAGTTCCGAATGTGTAGCGGTACTGACCGAAGCCAAGCTCCTCGAGGGTGCCTCCGCTGTCCGAGTTATCCGTCGTCGCCTGCAGCGCAGAATCCAGCACGTTGGGCGAACCCGCCGGATTGCCTTCGGTGGGTGTCTCGATCCGGTTCACGTAGCTCTGCCAATAAGGCAGGCCGCCGTTGAAGCCCTGATCGCCCGGCACCAGCTTGGCGATGGTGAACCATACGACGTCTTCGGCGATGCCGACGGCCGGGTTGCCGTTGCTGTCGGTGACGGTGAACGTGACGACCGGCGGGCTGGC
>CALDWW010000032.1 GCA_937924335.1 uncultured Gammaproteobacteria bacterium | reverse complement strand
CCCCGACCTCACGTGAGTCCGCCGGGGCCGGACAGGGGGGGGCTGTCTGTTTGGCCCGCTCCCGCAAAGCTCAATCTATTTCTGCGGATCACCGGCCGTAGATCAGATGGTTATCACGAACTCCAGACCGCGTTCCAGTTCATCGACCTGTGCGACGAAATCAGCATCCGGGTACGGCTTGACGGGCGGATACACCGGCCCACGGGTCTCGAGGGCCTCCCGGAGGACCAGGACCTGGTAGTGCGAGCGGCCAGGTTGTTGCAGGCGGAGACCCGCAGCAATCTGGGCGCAGACCTGATGGTGGACAAGCGGATACCTGCCGGTGGCGGGTTGGGCGGCGGCAGTTCCGATGCCGCCACCGTTCTGACGGCCCTAAACAAGCTCTGGGGCACCGGTCTGACCCAGGCTGAGCTTGCCACGCTTGGCGGACGGCTCGGCGCAGACGTACCCGTCTTCGTTGCCGGCGAGTCGGCCTGGGCCGAAGGGATCGGTGACCGGCTGACACCGATCGAGTTCCCTCGTTCGTGGTACCTGGTCATCCATCCCGGGATTGCGGTACCTACCGAAGAGATCTTCTCGGCCCCCGAATTGACACGAAATTCTCCCCCCATCAAAATACCCAGTTTCCTGTCCCACGGGGACCGGAACGACTGCGTGTCGGTGGTTCGCAGGAAGTACGCCGAAGTCGGCCTCGCACTGGACTGGCTCGGCCAGTTCGGCGATGCCAGGCTGACCGGAACCGGCGCCTGCGTATTCTCGGAATTCGAGACACGGGACGAGGCGGGGCGAGCGCTGGGACAGCTACCCGCGCAGTGGCGGGGATTCGTGGCGCGGGGACTCAACAGGTCTCCGCTCCTGCAGATGGGTTAGCCAACCCCGAGGCGCACGCTCCGGATCGACAGTTTTTGGGGTGTAGCCAAGTGGTAAGGCAGCGGGTTTTGATCCCGTCATGCGCAGGTTCGAATCCTGCCACCCCAGCCAGACAGAGTGGCGCCCGGAGATTCCGGGCGGTTGTGTCCTTACAAAGCAGCCAGGGAGCGGAAAGTGGAACTCGGCTTGATGACGGTATTCTCGGGGAACGCGAATCCCGAGCTCTCCGCTGCGATTTCCAGGCGTCTCGGCTTCCCGTTGGGTAAGGCCAATGTAGGGAAATTCAGCGACGGCGAAGTGACCGTCGAGATCATGGAGAACGTGCGCGGGCGGGACGTGTTTATCGTCCAGCCGACCTGTCCGCCGGTCAACGACAATCTGATGGAGCTTCTTATCATGGCGGATGCCATGAGGAGGGCCTCCGCGGCCCGGGTCACTGCGGTGATTCCGTACTATGGCTACGCGCGCCAGGATCGCCGGCCCAGGGCGCAGCGGGTTGCGATTACGGCGAAGCTGATAGGCAGCATGATCGTGGCGTCCGGTGTCGACCGGGTATTGACCATCGATCTGCATGCTGACCAGATCCAGGGTTTCTTCGACATCCCGGTGGACAACGTCTATGCGTCGCCGGTGCTGTTGCACGACGCATGGAAGCAGAAGTACGAGAACATGATCGTGGTGTCGCCCGATGTTGGTGGCGTCGTCCGGGCCAGGGCACTGGCGAAGCGGCTCGATGATGCGGATCTGGCCATCATCGACAAGCGACGTCCGCGGGCCAACGAGGCCAAGGTCATGCACATCATCGGCGACGTGGCCGGCAAGACATGCGTCCTTGTGGACGACATGATCGATACGGCCGGGACCCTTTGCCAGGCGGTCAAGGCGCTGAAGGACGAGGGCGCGATCAAGGTGGTCGCGTATATCACTCATCCGGTGCTCTCAGGCCCGGCCGTCTCGAGGATCAATGATTCGATGCTGGATAAGTTGGTCGTGACGGACACGATCCCGCTGAGTGCGGAGGCCAAGGCCAGTCCGAAGATCCGGCAGATGAGCACGGCGGAGTTGCTGGCAGAGACGATGCGTCGCATCAGCGACGAGGAGTCGGTCAGTTCGCTGTACGTTGATTGAGATTTTTTGGTGCCGGCCCGACAGGGCCGGATTTTTCCCGACGGGGTCTGGTCGCGGGTCCGGCGGGTGTTTAGCGAAGATGGAGATCTGCAGATGAGCAATCAATTCGAGCTCCTGGCAGAGGACAGGTCCGACAATGGGAAAGGTGCGAGCCGCCGCCTGCGTCGGGCCGGAAAGGTCCCTGCCATCCTTTATGGAGGCGGTCGGGACTCCCGTGCCCTCAGCCTTCACCACGAGACGCTGCTCCACCAGATGAGCAGTGAGGCTTTCTACAGCAGTATTCTGACCGTGACGGTTGGGGACAAGTCTCAGCCATGTGTCCTTAAGGACGTACAGCGCCATCCGGCGAAGTCACAGGTCATGCACGTCGATCTGCAGCGCGTACTCGAGGACGTAGAGATCCGCGTCAGAGTGCCGGTGCACTTTATCAACGAGGAAATTGCACACGGGGCCAAGCAGGAAGGTGGCGTCGTGTCGCATCTGATGAACGAAGTCGAGGTGAGTTGTCTGCCGAAACATCTGCCCGAGTATATCGAGCTGGATATTGCTGAACTGAAGCTTGACGAGAGCATCATGATGTCTCAGCTTAGCCTGCCCGAGGGCGTGAGCATCCCCGAACTGGCTCAGGGTGAAGAGCGCGATCAGCCCGTGGTCGCGATCCACCGGATCAAGGCCGTGGTCATCGAGCCCGAGGAAGGTGAGGAAGCAGAAGAGGCCGAGGCCGAGGCCGATGAAGTGCCGACGGTCAAGGACGAGGAACAGACAGAAGACCAGACTTAGTCTTGAGGCGTTCTGTGCGGGGGCCGTCGTCGTGACGGCCCCTGCCCGTTTACGATGACCGAACACAAGCCAATCCAGATCATCGTCGGGCTCGGCAACACCGGAACCCGATACGAGGACACCAGGCACAACGCCGGGTTCTGGTTCGTTGACCTGTTGTGCCGCCAGTTCGGCGGTCAGTTCCGGGAAGACCGGCGCTACCAGGGGGAGGTGGCCCGGTTATCCGTCGGCGGCCGCGACGTCATTCTTCTCAAACCATCGACGTTCATGAACCGCAGCGGCAATTCCGTACGCAGCCTGGCTGCGTATCTGAAGATTCCCGCGGACGAGATCCTCGTGGCCCACGACGAACTGGACCTGCCTGTAGGGACGGTCCGCCTGAAACGCGGTGGCGGCGCCGGTGGACACAACGGATTGAAGGACGTCATCGCTCATATGGGGAGAGAGTTCTATCGGCTGCGTATCGGCATCGGGCATCCCGGCCATCCCAATGACGTCATCGACTACGTCCTGAACAGGCCAACCGCAGACGAGGACAGACAGATACGTGAGTCCATCGAGCAGGCCGTGGACGTAATGCCGGTGCTGCTCGGGGAAGGCGAGCAGCACGCCATGAACAGACTGCACACGCGATCCGACCGGGATGACAAGGACGGGTCGGCCAAAGACGAGACATCTCGGCAGGAGACCTAGCGTGGGGATCAGAGTCGGAATCGTCGGGCTGCCGAACGTCGGCAAGTCCACACTTTTCAACGCGCTGACGGCGGCTGAGATCGCGGCGGAGAACTATCCCTTCTGCACCATCGACCCCAATGTCGGCGTGGTGCCTGTGCCCGACAACCGCCTCCAGCAGATCGCCGACATCGCCCAGCCTGAAGCAGTTATCCCCACGACTATTGAGTTCGTGGATATTGCAGGGCTGGTGAAAGGCGCATCGAAAGGTGAGGGGCTGGGCAACAAATTTCTGGCGAACATCCGCGAGACCGACGCCATCGCCCACGTAGTCCGCTGTTTCGAAAGCGACGATGTCATCCATGTGGAGGGCCAGATCAACCCGGTGGCCGACATCGAGGTCATCAATCTGGAACTGGCGCTGGCCGACTTCGATACCGTGACGCGGAATCTGGAGAAGGCGGTCAAGCAGGCCAAGACCGGTGCCAAGGAGGCGATCGCCTGGCGGGAACTGCTGGGCAAGGTGGCGGATCATCTCGATCATGGCCTGCCGATCCGCTCGCTGGAACTGACCAGGGAGGAGCGTCGCGATCTCAGGCAGCTTCATCTGCTGACCGCCAAGCCGACCGTGTACATCGCCAACGTGGCCGAGGACGGTTTCCGCGACAATCCGCTCCTCGAGGCCGTCGTGAGCCTTGCCGGCGAGGAGGGTGCCGAGGTCGTCCCGGTGTGCGCGGCTATCGAGGCCGAGATAGCCGAGCTTGCCGATGAAGACAAGGCTGACTTCCTGCAGTCCTTGGATTTATCCGAGCCCGGCCTGAATCGGGTCATCCGCGCCGGTTATCGACTGCTCAACCTGCAGACCTTCTTCACCGCAGGCCCGAAAGAGGCTCGTGCCTGGACCACCCGGATCGGGGCGACGGCGCCCAAGGCCGCGGCAGAGATCCACACGGATTTCGAGCGCGGGTTCATTCGCGCAGAGGTGATCGGACTTTCCGACTACATCAGCTGCGGAGGCGAACAGGGCGCCAAGGAAGCCGGCAAGATGAGGCTCGAGGGTAAGGAATACGTCGTCCGCGATGGCGACGTGATCCATTTCCGCTTCAACGTCTGAGGTCGACGTCCTGGGTCCGGAAGATGAGTCTCGCATGTCAGCGACACCCGCCGCGGACCTGTCTGCTGCACAGGGATCAGATTCTGATGCCGCTCGCCGGACATTGAGTCCCAAAGTATGCGTGCATAGCCAGGAATGCGGGCTGCAAACGCGGTCCACACGCCCTGTGGCGATCGGCGGTCCCGTCAGCGTGGATCTGCCGCTTGAGCTCTTGGGGGACCGACATGACCATTCCTCTGGGCTCCTGAATACGCCCACATGTCAGCAAGTCGGGCATCGGATAGTCCGGTGACCCTCGCACAGAGCGGTTCTCTTTCGGTCCCGGGGACTGATGCGGGGCGATCGTCGAGGCACGGGAAGAGGGCGCCACAATGCAAAATACCCTCTCCTTGATGCCGATCTGGGCGTTTGCGGCGGCGACCCTGGTGACTTTCGCCGCGGGATTCGTGAAGGGCGCGGTGGGATTCGCCATGCCGTTGGTCATGATCTCGGGTCTCGGGCTGTTTCTCGAGCCCAGGCTGGCCATAGCGGGCATCATCCTGCCGATCCTGATGTCGAATGGTCTGCAGGTGATGCGCTTTGGACTGACCGAGGCGAAATCCGCAATCGCGGAATACTGGCGCTATGTTGTCATCGTCTGCGTCATGATCCTGTTCGTGGCGCAATTCGTCACCCACATCCCGACCCAGATTATGTACCTCGTCCTGGGTCTGCCGGTGGTGCTCCTTTCGTTGATCCAGCTGACCGGCGTTCGATTCCACATTCCCCCAAGCCGCCGGCGGCTGGCCGAGTGGGGCGTCGGGGCGCTGGCCGGTGGACTCGGCGGGCTGACGGGTACCTGGGGGCCGCCGACGGTCCTGTATCTGGTCGCGCTGGAGACACCGAAGGCACGGCAGATGCTGGTTCAGGGGGTCGTCTACGGCCTTGGCTCCGTCAGCCTGTTGCTGGGGCATCTGCACTCCGGTGTACTCAACGCGGAGACGGTGGGGTTGTCCGCAGTACTGATGATCCCGGCCTATCTGGGTATGCAGGTGGGTTTCTGGCTGGGTGATCGGTTGGATCCGGATGTGTTTCGTAACGCGACACTCGTAGTACTGGTCGTCGCTGGGGCGAATCTGGTCCGGCGCGGGATATTCGGATGAGCATTGATGTCGGCGGCCGGTCTTTCGGATGTCGAGACGCCGGAGTATCACATTACATTGCACTGTTGCTTGGGCCTGCAGCCACCGGCCGAGCGCCTGCGAAACCTGTCGGCATCAGACGGGTTGCATCAGCCTGACAGGTTGCTGAAGCAGTCTCTTGAGGGTCTGCTTTCGGCCAGAAGCAGCCATCAGCCAGGCAAGAGAAACCCGGCGCATGACCGGGCCTGGTTATTGCCGGGTAGGTTCCTTTGTTAAGCGCGAACTCGGCCAGGCCGCCGTCATTACAGGCATGCGCCTTCTCTGCCAGGCGAAGACCTCTTCCAGTTTGTCGTGATAGGCGTGGATGGCCGCTATGTTGAACGAACCGTGCTCTTCGTACTTTTCGACCCACTGTGCCAGTGCCGCGTCCGACTCTCCGCGCGGGGCTCGGGGCCATCCTTCCAGTTTGTGCGGAACACGGACTTCGACAAACCGGCCCCGCCGTGAAGCGGGGCCGATCTCAAACGGTGCCGGGTCGGTTTACTGGTCTTCCCACAACGAACCCGCGGCCCAGTCGGACTGACCGCTGACGTTTCGTTCCTGACCTCCGCCCAGCGTCGAGTATTGGCCCTCGGCAGTATTCAGGTAGCCACCGTTGATAGTCGAGAATTCGCCGGACGCGGTATTGTCGTGTCCGCCGCCTACTGTCGAACCATCACCGCTGGCGGTATTCGTTGTACCGCCGCTGACGGTGGAAGCCTGGCCCTCCGCTCTGTTGTGGACGCCACCGCTCACATGGGCCGCCCGGTTCGTGGCCCAATTGTTCCAGCCGCCCAGCACTGCCGATGATGTGGCTGTCGCCCGGTTGCCGCCGCCTCCGAGTACGATGGAATACTGCCCCATGGCATAGCCACCCTGACCACCTACTACGCTGGCGCCGAAGTTGTTGATCGTGTTGTTCCTGCCAACCGCCAGCGCATTCATCCAGGAGTAACGGTGTTCCGGGCCGATGATCACATTGTGGGAACCGGATTTGTGTTGCTGTGCCCACAGGAACCCTTCGGCCTCGCAAGACTCTCTGTCCTGGAAGTAGCCTGAGGCGCAGACGAAGTCATCTGCGTCCCTGGGCGTGTAAGGCAGGTCGTAGCCAACGATCACGTTGCCGAGGCCGTTCGGCTCCAGGGAATCCGGGCCCGCGCCATTGATCACCTGCAGATTCACCCCTGCGAATCTCACGGTGGGTCGGGATGAGTCGCTGGTATCGAGTTCAAGGTAACCGTCCAGCGCCATGACAGAGTTGGCCTCCAGCTGGGCCACTCGCGCCTCGAGGTCGAGTATCCGTTGCTGTAGCGACTGCGCCAGTTTCTTCCAGTCAACCGCTCCGGCTCTTATCGCCTCTCCAGCCACCGCATCCGGCGCGATCTTCTTCTTTGTGACTGCGCCTTCTGCCAGGTTCATGGTTTGCACGGCACCCTTCATTATCCTCGGCGAGTCCACGGCATCCAGGGCGATCTTTTTCTTGGTGATCGCGCCTTCCGCCACATTACTGGTTTGGACGGCACCTTGCCTGATCCTCGACGATCCTATTGTCTGATACTCGATTTCACGCCCGTCCACACACTGGACACAATCGATATCAGTCGCCGTCTCTGCCCGGCTGAGGGAGGCCACCAGCCCCGCAGAGAGAGTGATAATTGCTACAGTCCACGTCTTCACGTCCGCCTCCTTCGCCATGATCGAATCTATCCCCTCAGGGCATAGTCATGGAACGTCTGTCAAAGGTATGGCTGTGATTCCGCCCTGCTGCAATACGTAATCTTGGTAACGCGCATCTGAGGCGAAGACTGACGTCTGCCTTGGGTCGTTAGCGGACGCTCAAAAAGGGGCTTCCGGGAGACCCGGTCGTGGGCTCAGGCGAACGGCTGCTTTCGGCCAAAAGCAGACATCCAGCATTTAGCAGGCTAGATCGCCAACCGGCAGAGAGCGCCGTCGGAGGAATATGTCAAACAAAGCCCCCCCACCAGACATGTGTACTAAGCTGGAAGTGGTTCGTTTGCATCCTGTTGGGGGTAATTGAGATGAGAAACGACGTAATCATGAGATGGGCCAGTCTGTTGATCTTGTCGGTTCTAGCGGTGGGATACACGGGCAATGCATTCGCACAGGCGGCTCACACGCCTCAACTGGCCTTCGAGGTCAAGTTAAATGGAGACCAGGTACTGCCTGAGGTGTTCTCGAACATGACCGCCGAGGCCCGCTTTACCTTCGATGAAGGCATGAGATTCGCTAAGGTGTTCATGAAGGTCAGGAACAATTTTTTCGGTGTGACGGGTGTCTCTCTGTATCTGGGCGAGGCGGGGAAGAATGGTGAAGAAGTGGCCGTCATCGAGGTTTTAGATCCCGAGGTCATGACCCGGACCTTCACCATCGCGGAGGTCATCAACTCGACTGAGGTGGTGAAGGTAGACTCTGTCACCAATATCGCGTCTCTCTATCAGGCGGTTCGAGACGGTCGCGTCTACTGTATCGTGACCTCCCTCAACTATCCTGAAGGCGAGGTCCGCGGTCAGATCTTCCCCCGATGAGCATCCAATAGAGAACTCAAGGGCCCTTCCGGGCGAGAGCAGGAAGCCAGAGCGACTAGAGAGACAACAGAATCCGTAGTAAGCGGGGTCTCTCTGTTCTCCCCTAATGAAGAAGCCCCTGCCGGAAGCTCGGCGGGGGCTTCTCTCCTGCCGTTGGAGTAAGACCTACCCTCTGCAAGGTCCGCTTTGGGTCGAAAGCAGCCCCTCAGAAGTGGTCTTGGGTAAGATCGATCAGAGATGGAGCCGAAGGTCCGCTTTCGGCCAGAAGCGGAAGTTGAGCCATAGCAACAAAGGCTTATGCCGCGCCACATCTCTGGCCATGGCCGGTGGGATGGCGACAAGCGATCGCTCCAGCTATTCAGGATTAACCTCAGCGTCCGAGCGCAGAATCACCACGCCGAGCCAGATGAACCAAGCTATCTG
>CALDWW010000031.1 GCA_937924335.1 uncultured Gammaproteobacteria bacterium | reverse complement strand
TGGCACAGATGAGCCATCCCATCAGCGGGCCGCCCTCGTGATGGATCACGTCAGCTGGCCTTATTTTGAAGCCTTCGTCGGCGAAATAGCGCCTAATTGCATCGATCTGAGTCTCTGTACGGCCGGCCGCCATGAGGTCTTTCAGACGGTCAACGTTGGCCATTATGCGTTGCCGGGTTTCCTCCAGATGGGACAGGGCAGCGTCCTTACCGTCGGGTCCGAGGAGTCGATAGGCCTGCGCCACGTTGTCCAGGGCCATCTGCAGCAATTGGGGGTGCGGCGATGCCTGAAGGGCTTCGCTGACCATCGCGGCGGCGGAATTGAGGGCCTCCCGGGCGGCTTCCGCCGCCGGGTTATGGCGAAGCGCCTCACGCTCTGCGGGCGTCGTTGCGGCGCCCGCATGCCCGATCAGGCGCGCGGCGTGCTCGAATATCCGGGTTTCCTCAAAAAGGATCCCGGCGTTGCGCAATTCTTCCCGCGACGTCTCCATGACGATCGAGCGATCGTGGTGGATGATGAACTGCAGGCGGGCTCCGGGTGCCGATATCCGTGCCAGCTCGCGGGCGCAGGCCTGCTCATCCGTGTACTCCAGCGCGTACTGTCCGACGACGGCATCAAAGTAGCCGTCCTCGAAGCCGGTGTCTTCTGCCGCCGTGCGGCCCTTGAATCGTATGCCTTCCAGCAGTTCACGACCCTCCGTCACGGTCTGGTGTGGCCGGATCGCTGCGGCATCAATGCCGTGAATCTCCAGCTTCAGGTCGTTGTTGCGGGAGACTTCGTTGGCGATCATGGCGATGGCCCCGTTGCCGGTACATATATCCAGAACTCTGCTGCCGGGGTCGAGCGAGGCGAACAGGTTCTCCCAGCGGACCTTGATCGAGCCGTCGTAGTTACCGCTGAAGGCGTTCCTGCAGGAAGTCAGGAAGCCGTGCTCCCAATACTTGTTCCAGCTATCGTCCAGGCTTTTTCGATCGGTCATCGGCGGGCGCACTCCACGGAGAGCGGCGATAATATATGTCGGCCCGACATATATCCAAAGCGAGGCATCCACGGAGATGCCGGCCGAGCAGTCGTCACCAGGAGATCCAGGCGCCCTTGCCAGACACATCCGCATCTCTGTTCGAGTCCGCCGTCGCCGCGATCGGTTCCGGGCGCCTCGAGGACGCCCGGGCCGTGGTACCGCAGCTGGAGCTCCACCCGGATTCTACGGCGGCCGGCTGGCACCGGCTGGGTTGTCTGTTCTTCGACGCGGGCGACATAGAGACGGCGCTGGGCGTGCTGCGCGGCGCCATCCGCAGAGAGCCCCGCAACGCACGTTTCCGCTTCGACCTGGCTCGCGTCCTGCGAGCCGCGGGACAGAATGACCAGGCCGTCGAACAGCTGGAGGCGGCCTGCCGTCTGGACCCTGCCGACCCACGCGGTCCCCACATGATGGGCGTCCTGCATCTGGAGCAGGGGCTGGTCGACGGCGCCATGGCATGGTTGGGGCGGGCTACTGCCGCCGGTGGCGATTACGCCGACCTGTTCGCGGATCGGGGCTTGGCTTTCCAGGCGCAGGGCGATCTGGACGCAGCGGAGGCCGATTATCGCGCGGCGCTGCAGCGTAATCCCGAACACGTCGCGGCTCTGCGGGGATTGACGCGACTGGCGCGGCGCCGGAAAGACTCGGCGGACGTGATCGACACCCTGATACCCCGCATTGTCAGGCTGGACAACGGCGGCCTTCTGGCGGAAGCGGCCGGGCTCCTGGCGGCGGCCGATCGCAGGGACGAGGCCGTCACGCTGCTCGAGTCGCGCCTGGCCGGGATCACCGACCGTGAGGGCCGCATGGAGATACATTTCCGGCTTGGTGAACTGTTCGACACCGCTGACGACCCCGATGCGGCGATGGACCACTTTCTGGCCGCCAACAGCCTGAAGAAGGCGCGCTTCGACCCGCTCCACTACGAAGGCCTGGTGGACCGGCTTCTGGCGAGTTTCGACGCCGATTCGATGCGGAGCATGCCCACGGCCGACCACGGGGACCGGCGGCCCGTTTTTATCGTCGGCATGCCGCGCTCCGGGACTTCGCTGGTCGAGCAGGTGATCGCGAGCCATAGCCATGCGTTCGGAGCCGGTGAGTTGGGCGATATGGGCTTGCTGGCCCTGTCCACCGGCGGTGGCGGGGTCGATTACCCTGAGTCCGTGCGTCGTCTGACCAGCAGCGACGTCGCCGCATTGGCGGCAAACTACCAGGCGAGGCTGGACGCACTCGCTCCCGGGGCCATGCGGGTGACCGACAAGATGTGGCAGAACTTCGAGTTCCTGGGATTCATAGCGCTGTTGTTCCCGGACAGCAGGGTGATCCACTGCACCCGCGACCCGCTGGACACAGGCCTGTCCTGTTTCTTTCAGCACTTCTTCGGTTCCGGAGTGTCGTTCTCCTACGATCTCGGGAACATCGGTGCCTACTACCGGCAGTATTGCCGGATCATGGAACACTGGAAGGCGGTCCTGCAGGTGCCGATCCTTGACGTGTCCTATGAAGCGCTGGTCGAGGCGCCGGAGCAGAGCATGAGGCGCCTGCTGGAATTCGTGGGACTGGACTGGCAACCGGCCTGTCTCAGGTTCTTCGAGACCGAGCGTGTTGTGCGGACCGCCAGTTTCGAACAGGTGCGGCGGCCCATGTACAAGACATCGATCGGCAAGCACCAGCGTTATCGGCGCTGGCTGGGACCTCTGCAGCGGGCTCTCCGCGATCCGGACTAGGCCGGCCTTTGCCGCCCGACGCAGCTGATCAGGGCTTCACACACCCGGTCCATCTGGTCGCCGTCGAGATCGTGAAAGAAGGGCAGCGCGATCACGCGGTCCGACAGGGCCTCTGCGTGAGCAGCACTGTCATGCACCCTCATGCCGGGCCCATCGGCTGACGGCAATCGGTGCACCGCCGGAAAGTAATGGCCCGTCTCCACGCCCAGGTCCGACATTCGCGCGCGGACACGGTCCCTGGCCTGTACATCGAAGCGGTCGGCGAGGCGGACCACGTAGGCGAACCATGCCATGGTCATATCGTTCTGTTCAGCGTCCGGCAGCACGATTTCCTCGTGCCCCGACAGGCGGCGGTCGTACTCGCTGGCGAGACGCTGGCGTCTCCTGATGAGCGAGGGCAGCCTTCTTAGCTGGCTTGCAGCGAGTGCAGCCTGCAGTTCGCTGATACGGAAATTGTGACCCGGGACCGGGCTGCCGTACGCCGATCCGGGCAGGCGACCATGATTCCTTTGCCGGCGGCACCATTCGAGGATGGCGGGGTCGTTACTGGTCACAGCGCCGCCTTCGCCAGACGTCACCACCTTGTTTGGATAGAAACCGAACACGGCGGCGTCGCCCATGCTGCCGCATGCCATCCCACCGATGTGGCTGCCCAGCGCCTCGCAGGCGTCCTCGACGATCCTAAGGTCATGCGCACGGGCGATTTCACGGATAGGAGTCATCTCCGCCGGTCGACCAAAAACGTGCACCGGCAGGACCGCGCGCGTCCGGCGGGTGACGGCTGCGGCGATGCGGGCGGGATCGATGTTCCAACTAACCGGATCGATGTCCGCCAGTACGGCCGTGGCGCCCAGGTGGCGTATGGCGCTGGCCGTGGCAACGAAGGTAAATGGCGTCGTGATGACCTCGTCACCCGGGCCCACTTCGCAGGCTTGCAGGGCCAGCATCAGGCCTGCTGTTCCGGAACTCACGGCCACCGCTCCCGCTACCCCGCAGGCCGATGCCAGGCGCCGTTCGAATCCGAGAGTGCTCGGTCCTCCACTCAGTCGTCCGCTCGTCAGTACCCGCATCACGGCTTCGCGATCTTCCTGCGTGATCGACGGGCGGGCGAGGGGAACGACCTCAGTCATGATCGAATCCGGTGGCCGAGAGGGGCAGAGCACGTTTGTGCAAGAGGACACCGCGCTCCGGCGCCTCGGCCAGGATCCGCGCTATCCGTTCTCCCGCGTGGCCGTCGCCATAGGGGTTCTCCAGGCCCTGGAGACTGCTTCGGAAGCCGGGCGACCTGGCATGTTCGATGGCGGATCTGATCGCTGAGGCCTCTGCTGGCGTATCGATCACATTGCCTGGCCGTGTGCGTCCGCGTTGTCGCTCGCCCACATTGACCGTGGGCAGACCGATGGACGCGGTCTCCATGATGCCGCTGGAGGAGTTCCCGACCAGCACCCCAGCCTGGCCAAGCAGACCCCAGTACAGACGCGGTTCAAGATTTACGTAGAGATGAGCATCGCGGCGAGACTCGCAGACAGTCCTGACCCTGCGTATGAGCGATCGGCTGCCAGCGTCAGCATTCGGAAAGCAGAAAGCGATCCGTGAGCAGGCTGCCAATGCTTCGATCATCGCTTCGGCATCTGCTGTCGGATCATCCTGCAAGGTAACCGGATGGATGACCGCGACGCAGGTGTTTTCGTCCGGCACGAAACCCAGCGCGCCCGCAAGTTCTCCGCTGTCAGGCAGCACATCCTGAGCCAGGTGATCCAGAGATGGTGCGCCCACCCTGTGCACCCGCCAGGACTCCTCGCCCATGGCCATGACTCTGCGACTGGCGTCCTCGGTTGGCGTGAAGTGCAGATGGGCCATCTTGGTCAGTGCGTTCCTGACGGCATCATCGATCGCGCCCTCGCTGATCTCGCCGCCCTCGATATGAGCGATGGGGATCCTGAGGGCAAGGGCGACGGACGCCGGCGCCAGCATCTCGTAACGATCCGCGATCAACAGGAGGATGTCCGGACGCATCCTGCCGAGCAGATCGGCCAGTGACAGAGTCGCGACGCCGATCGTCTTGGCCATGCCGACATCCGTGTCTGAACTGATGAGGCACTCGATCGTCTCGTCGGGCCGGAAGCCTGCGCTCTCGATCTCGCGCACCGTGACGCCGAACTCGGCGGACAGATGGGCGCCGGCAATGATCAGTCGCGGATCGAGAGCAGGATGATCGAGCATCCTGCGCAGGGGCCAGTGAAGATGCCCGAAGTCGGCGCGTGAACTTGTCAGGACGGCGACACGTTTCATATCGATCCGGAATGAGGATGGCTGATCGGCGCGATGCAAAAGAAAGACCCGGCAGGCGTGCTGCCGGGTCTTCTCGGGAGATCAGGTCAGGTCAGTTCTGTCGCCGTCATGGCGTGGCTCAGAACCATGCTATTTCCACTCAGTGCGGCCTAGTCGTTGCGGATGACGCCTTTCCCGCCCTCGAACGCCGGGGTCGGCTCTATGCGCATCTCGACACGCCGGTTGCGAGCGCGTCCTTCGCGGCTGGAGTTGTCCGCGACAGGATCGGATTCGCCATACCCGGTCACCGTGAATCTGTCCGCACTCAGTCCTTTCGAGATCAGGTAATCGGCGACCGCCTGCGCTCTCCGTTCGGACAGCGCCTGGTTGTACTCAGCCGGTCCGGTGCTCGACGTGTGACCCGCAATCTCGACCTTCATGTCCGGATGTCGCGCCAGTTCTGCAGCCGTGGCGTCGAGGATGACCTCGGATGCGGGCGTCAGATCTGCGGAATCACTCCCGAACTCGACCCCCTCCAGTGTCGTGACGGCCTGGATGGGACAGCCCTTGCTGTCCACTCGGGTGCCGGGGGGCGTGCCCGGGCATTCATCGTCCACGTCGAGGACGCCATCGCCGTCGGAGTCGAGCGGGCAACCCTTGTCGTCGACCGGGGTCCCGGATGGGGTTCCCGGGCACTTGTCCAGGTAATCCGGCACGCCGTCACCATCGGAGTCCAGTGGGCAGCCGTTGTTGTCGACCCTGACTCCGGCAGGTGTCCCGGGACACTTGTCGCGGCTATCGGGGACTCCATCGCCATCGCTGTCCGGATCCACCATCGCGACCTTGGGTTCTTCCTTGCCGCCGAAGGGGATCTGCAGCCCGATATTACCGACCCAGTCATTCTGGGTCGGGCTCTGAAAGTCGAGGCGGTAGCGCAACTCCGTCCGCAGCGCCAGGCCGCGCTCCTTTGTCAGGTCGATCAGCAGCCCGAGACCGCCGTTGACGTACATGTTCTGGCTATCGCTACGGATCTCCTGGTTGTTGCTCTCGGTATAGCCGAAGCCGGCCAGCATGAAGGGAGTGATACGGCGGTCCCGATACCAGACGCCGAGGGCGTCCACGCCCGCTCCCCACAACTCCGTCGAGTTGTTGCCGTCGAGGTCGTAGTAGAAACCCCCGAACTCGAGGTTCCATTTCTCAAAAGCGTGACCCAGAGCCAGGTGACCACCAAAGTCATCATCCGTGAAGCGACTCGAGTCGCCCCAGAAGGCGGAGGCCATCGGAGCCACATACCACTGGCCGGGGGCTTCCGCGGCTTGTGCACCTGAACAGACAGAAATTGCGCAGACAGCCAGCGCAAGCAGGGATTTTCTCATGACGCCCACCTCCCGGGTTGTGTTCGCGGGCCCTTTTGATCGTTGCTTCTTTCGGTCCCCGCGTCGGGACTTTTCGGGCGGCCGCAGTGGCCCGTCCGAATCTCCTTGAATACTACAGTAATCATCATAGCAGGCAAATCGACAAACGAGCCGTCATATGAGTCCTGGGGTGCTGGATCAGCGGCCTTTTCTCCAGTCTTTGAGGATCTCATCCTTGCGTCTGATCAGCGCCTGGGTCTGGGATTTCTCGAGTAGCCCGCTCATGGCCTGGTTGAGGTCGGTGAATTCAAGCTTCTCGAGCCGGCTGGCGAGTAGCGGGGAGAGCTTGAGTTCCACGTTACGGATGTCCTTCGGTCTCCCTTTCTGGGTACGGAAACTCCTCGAGTGATCTATCAGGTACATCATCCAGTCAGCTTCGCCGTACACCATGTTCTGCTTTGTCCGGTCCTCGTTGTAGATAAGGGCGTCGAACACGAACATGAGTGGCCACTGCTCGGACAAAGAGCACCAGCCGCTGGCGGGTAGATCCTTGGTCTCCCGATCGAGTTCGCTGATGAGGCCGTCGACCCAGAATGACAGGGAGCCCGTCTTGCCGTTGATCGTACGTTCCACGGTCACCGGCACGAGGTCCAGGCCGATGAGCCGGTCAAGGCGGTAGGCGGCGACTTCATGCTCCCACCGGTCGGAGAGGTTGATCAGTTTCTGGGTCTGACGGCGACTGGAGCCCTGAATAGGTGTGGACTCGGTCTTGAAAATTGCCTCGATCTGATGGCCATCCTTGGTGATCTCAACCTTCTGCGGTTTGGTAACTCCCTGACCCACATCCACGATCGACACGACCTTGCCGTTGGTCAGGATGTCCTCGATCTGGTCATCGGTAAGCCGGCTCGGACGCGGTCCGACTCTGCGCGGCTCTGCTTTGACCGGGACGGCGCCGGCCTCATCGAGGTACAGCGCCGAAATGCTGCCGGCACTCTGCACAAATGCCGCAGGCCGGCCTTTGTAGACTTCCGTCAGCATGCCGGTGTCGATCATGTACACCCGGTCATCCATGCGTTGAATGATGCGCGAGTCGGCCGTCGGCGTATGGCCTAACACGGCGCGCTTGGCGCCGAAGTGCGTGAGCACGCGATCGGTCCGGTTTACCTCGCTGTTCGGGTTGCACCAGGCGGTACCGCGGTACCAGAGTGGGCCGTCGGCGACAAACAGTGGTGATCGCCCGGACAGCTTCAGGCCGTCCGCCCACTCGACAAGCGAAGGGTTTGCCGCGGCCGCGGCCGCGGCGTCTCCGGCGCGCTCGGGGAAGGGGACGCTCATGTCCAGTGCGCCGGCTTCCAGCAGCGCCTGCAGAGACGCTGCATAGATGCCTAGATCACTTCGGTACCGGCTATTGACCGCTTCCAGGTCGCCTTCCGCCATGGCGTCCGTCAGGCCACCATGGACGAATAGCGTTTCGTTGATAACGATCACTACCGGCCGCTCGAGGATCCAGGCACCGTAACGCCCGGTTGGAGAGAAGGCCGCCTGCAAGCCAAAAAATCCCGGCGGATAGGACTCCAGGAAAGCGGCCTGGGCCGCGTCATCGTCCGGTTTGGACTGCCGCTGCAGAAATCGTTGGTATGCCGACTGCCGGGTCGCGGGATCCTCTTCCTGGCGAAAGGCCGCGTACTCCGCGTCGGTGACATACTCCATCTCGCCGGTGACACGCATGGCTTCGTGATTACCGAGCAGGACGTGGACGGCGCCCCCGGCCGCGGACGCTTCACTCTGCAGGCGCATGATCAGGTCAAGAACCTCTCTGGACCGCGCGCTTCGGTCCACCAGGTCGCCCATGCTGACGAGGTGAGCGGCGCCGCCCGACCAGCTCAGATTCGCATCGATGATGCCCGCTTTCTTCAGCGTGTTGGTCAGCTCGTCGAAGGCGCCGTGCACATCACCTACGGCGACGATGCGCTCTACGCCGGTCCAGCGCCACTGTTCTGCAGTCGCCGATCCCGGGCCGAGCAACAGCAGCCACAGCAATACGTACAGGAAAAATCGCAGTCGCGTCGAATCAAGCTTCATGGGCGGCCTCCCCCTGCCGTCAGAAAGCGCAGGGTAACTGTAGGCGACCAGCGGTCGCTCGGCCAGTGTTCCGCCGGATCGCGTCGATACGACCACGTAGCGCCCGGTGAGCATGGCGGGACCCGGGGCCCGATCGTGGTTTATCATTGCGCCCGGATCCCGGCGCCGGTCGGGATGAGGAGAATCCCGATGAGATCGTCTGTCATCTGCGCGACGGCCGTTGCCCTGAGTCTGCTATCCGGTTGCGCATTCGAGGAAAAGTCACGGGCCGACTTCGAGCGGCACCAGAGTAGTATCCTGCGGACCTCATATCAGGATTCCTCCATGCTCGTGTTCGAAGCTCGCGCCGGCGCGGCTTATCCCGAAGACAGCGAAACCGCCGAGACGCTGCGAATGAGCTGGTTGCAGGACTGGCTGGATCGCCAGGGACTCTGTCCGGACGGCTACGAGATCGTGGATCGCGAGCCGATCGCACCGGGGCAGCCCAACTTCCACGACATGGATCTGCGGTATCTGCTGCGTTGTGCATCGGCGCCGCCGCCGGCCCCTGCTCAGTAACGGTCGGGTCCCGGCAGCAAGACGACCTGACCGAGATCAACGTGCCCTGCCGTCCGTAGAGTAAAATGTGGCCGGCATCAGATCCGGACCGGCCGTCGCGGCCCTGACCGGGCGGGCCGCGTACCAATGACGGCGGCGCGCAGGCCTTGAGGTTGTCCCCGCGTGGGCACAGGTAAGCAATCTATGGAAAAGATCGTCTTCGATACGGAACTGGTAAAGCGGTACGACGGCCCGGGGCCGCGCTACACGTCATATCCGACGGCCGTCCAGTTTCATGAGGGTTTTGCCGCAGACGACTATGCCCGCCTGGCCCGTCTGAGCAACGCCAAGCGCGACATGAGGCAGCTGTCCCTCTACGTGCACATCCCCTTCTGTCATTCGCTCTGTTATTACTGCGGATGCCACAAGATCGTGACCCGTACCCCAGGCGTGGCCGCAGAATATCTGGACTACGTGTTCAAGGAAGCGTCCCTGCACGCAGAGCTATACGACCAGGACCGGCCTGTGCTGCAGCTCCATCTTGGCGGCGGAACGCCGACCTACCTGTCGGACGTTGAGATGCGAGCCCTGATGGAGGGGCTGTCACGCTACTACCCTTTACGCGCTTCCGGCGACCGTGAATATTCCCTGGAGATCGATCCCCGGACCACCGGGCCCGAGATGCTCCCTTTGCTCGCCGAGCTCGGCTTCAACAGGCTCAGCATGGGTATCCAGGATTTCGATCCGCAGGTTCAGCGGGCTGTGAACCGGGTACAGGAGGTGGATCACACCCTCGGCCTCATCCGACAGGCCAGGGAAGTGGGCTTCGTGTCGGTCTCGGTCGACTTGATTTACGGTCTGCCCCATCAGGATCTGGAGCGGTTCGAGAAGACCCTCGACCTGGTCGTAGAGGCACGCCCGGACAGGATAGCGACCTACAACTACGCCCACTTGCCCAGGATGTTCAAGGCGCAAAGACTGATCCGGGAGGAGAACCTGCCATCGGCCCAGACCAAACTGGCCCTGCTGAGGCATATCGTCGAGTACCTGACCGACAAGGGGTACGAGTACATCGGTATGGATCACTTTGCGTTGCCAGGAGACGAACTCGTCACGGCGAGGAACGAAGGGACTCTGCAGAGAAATTTCCAGGGATACTCGACCTACGCCGACTGCGATCTGATCGCTCTTGGCGTCAGTTCCATCGGCAGACTGGACACCTGTTACAGCCAGAATCTCAAGTTACGCAAAGACTACTATGCCTCGCTGGACGAGGGTCGGCTGCCCGTCTTTCGCGGCGTGGAACTGGGGCCAGAAGACGTACTCCGGCGCCAGGTGATCCAGGGGCTCATGTGTCAGGATGTCGTCAACATGGCCGCCCTCGGTCAGAGATTCGATATCGACTTCGGGAGCCATTTCGCGGCGGAACTTGACGCTCTCAGGCCCCTGCAGGCCGACGGCCTCGTCGAAGTCACCGAAGACGAGATCCGGGTTTCAGCTCGGGGCCGGTTCCTGTTACGGCCGATCGCCATGGCTTTCGATGCCTATCTGCCGGCGGAGCGGCAGCCGGGACGATTCTCAAAGGTGATCTGACCTGCCGTCCGTGTATTTTGCGCTGAAGCACATCCACATTGCTTGCGCGGGGCTCAGCCTGGGCCTGTTCATGCTTCGAGGCGCCTGGATGTTCTCCGGTTCACCCCTGCTCGAAGCCCGCTTCGCGCGGGTCGTTCCACATGTCATCGACACGATCCTGCTGGCCAGCGCGATCGGGCTCATGCTGATCATCCGGCAATACCCGTTCGTTCAGGGCTGGCTGACCGCAAAAGTTGTCGGGCTGCTTGTCTACATCGTTCTGGGCACGATCGCCCTGAAGAGGGGCCGCACCCTGTTGCAGCGAGGCATGGCGTTCTTCGCGGCGCTGGCTGTTTTTGCCTGGATAGTCCTGACCGCCCGCCATCACGCGCCCTGGCTGCTAGTCTCCTGACATAGCATCGTCACCGTCATCACCGGGTTTGACCGCAAACAGGGCATGGACGACCTGATCACCCGCGCGAATATTCAGCCGGTCGGATAGCCCGCCGCCAATTTCGAGCACCGCCCGGACGGGTTCCTCTGACCGGATATGGCGCCGCGAGAACGGGGTGGTTGCCCCGGCGATGCTGCTTATGCGGCCATCATCGAGGACAAAGATCATGTCCAGTGACAGCGGGGTGTTCTTCATCCACATGCTGACCATCGCCTGGTCTTTGAAGTCGAAAAGCATGCCCGCATCTTCGGGCAGATCGGTGACTCGCATGAGGCCGCGCCCGCGATCCCGCCGTGAGGCCGCAACGCGAACCCGGAAGGCATGCCGGCGACCATCGGCAGTCTCGATGAACAGGTCGCTCTCCGGAAGGTGATCAGGCATGCTCGCCGCGACGCCGGGCTGCGGCTCTGCGCACGCCATGACGGTCGCTGTGACAAGGAGGATGACGCTTCGGACGCTCACTGAGACCTCTCTCGGTACCGGCGCTGGGGTGGGTGTTCGGGAGCCTGCCTGACTGAGATTCGGAGCAGAGCCCGCCCTGACCGAGGGTAGACGGGCGGGGCCTTTTGTCAACGGCGCGCGGCGTCACCAAGGCTAGGATGTTGCAATGCACAATCCTCACGATCGCCGACCCCGGGGTGTTGCAGAATTCCTTAGCTAATTGAATAGACTGCGGTTTTTTCTTCCGATCTGCTGGAACTAGGCACCACGTGCAAAAAACGGCTATGCTACTCGACCCGCCAGATTTCGTCAGGCCGGTCAGAAGTGCCGGATTGCAGGCGACGTCAGGCGACCATTCTCAGCGGATCGGTCATCGGTCGCGCCGGGCAAGAAGGGGTTCTTGTGGGGTGAGCGCCTCCCGTCATCGCCATGGTGCGGTGGCAGAACAGGTTTCTCGTCTCCGTGTTCCTGGTGCCCGGTGGCCGATCCGCGACTATCGTCCGGCCACAATCGGCGGTGCCTGTGGGATCCCTACTGGAAAACTCTCTGTAAAGCGCGCAGCGAGTCGACGATGGTGCCCTGCTTGCGGGCGTCGAGACGCTCCAGCCTGCTGGCGATATGTGCGGCCCTCTCCGGGGCCAGTCGCTTGAACAGCGCCAATCCTGCGGGGGTCAGCCGGATCATGGTCTTGCGCCTGTCCGTACGGGAAGGCGAACGGCTGACAAGCTGGCGGGCCTCCAGTCTTTCGAGGATGCTCGAAAGACTGCCCCGGGTAAGCAGTGTTGCCTCGGAAAGATCCCTGCAGCTCTGTCCGGGCGTGCGTCCGAGAGAGAGGATGACGTCCGCCTGGGATGGGGTGACGTCGAAGCGCTTCAGCTCTCCCGTATCGAACGAGAGGACGACCTGATAAGTGACCATCAATTCGCGCAGCACTGTTGTTACAGCAGTGCTCGTGAAGGTATCGACAGAAATCGCAGGTGCCATGAAGTGACGATCCAAACCCGCCTAATATTAGCCCTTTGTCAAGTATCGGGCAATCAGGTTTTTCCGTAATCCATGGTCACAAAACGGCGCCCCGAGCCAGCCTCGTATCGAAGGCGGTCTGGTACAGATCGGCATATCGCGACGCCGAGGTCTGCCAGTCGAAATCCGTGTCCATGGCAGCGCGCTGCATGCGGCGCCATTTGTCCGGGTCCTGTGTCCGCAGCCGGGCGGCTCGACGCAGCGATTTCAGCAATGCAGTCTCCGTGGGAGCGTCGAACAGGAATCCGGTGGCCGGCCCGTCGGCGGGTCCGGCAGAGTCCCGGATACTGTCGGCCAATCCGCCGGTCCTGTGGGCGACAGGCAGGGCACCAAAACGCTGCGCGTACATCTGCACAAGGCCACATGGCTCGAATACAGACGGGATCGCGAGTACATCGACACCACTCACCACGCGGTGCGCGACCGCCTCATCGAATCCTTCAAAGTAACCGACCTGGCCCGGATATTCCGACTGCAGCGTCTTGATCTTATCCACGTAGGCCTGATTGCCGTGACCGACCAACATCAAGCGCAGACCTTCCCCGAGCAAGACCGGGGCTGCCCCGAGCAGGAGTTCCCAGCCTTTCTGTGCAGACATACGACCGAGCATGCCGATCACCATCTGATCCGATGCCGCATCCATGCCGAATTGCTGTAACAGGGCCCGTCGACACTCGTTCCTGGGCTCAAGATCGTCCGCCGAGAAATTGGCGGCGATTGTGGAATCTGTTGCGGGATTCCAGCCGTCGGTATCGATTCCGTTTAGCACCCCCGTCAGGTTCTCAGAGCGGCGGCGCAGTACACCATCCATCCCGAATCCGAAAGCGCTGTCCTGGATTTCGCTGGCATAGCGCGGACTAACCGTTGTCACTTCGTCGGCATAGAAAATGCCGGACTTCATGAAGCTCAGGTGGCCGTAGAACTCCAGCCCGTCCATATGGAACGCCAGCGAGTCGATACCGAGAGCACGCCTGACCTTGCGGTCGAAGTTGCCCTGATAGGCCAGGTTGTGGATTGTGAACACGCTTGCGGCCGTCGACCGGTCGTCGAATTTCAGGTAAGCGGATGCCAGTCCGCAATGCCAGTCGTGGCCGTGTATGACGTCAGCTTTCCAGTCTGCCTGGCCAGCCCCGCTGCCGAAGAGCGCCGCGACCTTCGAAAGTACGCCGAATCGGATGGCGTTGTCCGGGTGATCGTTTCCGTATTGATCGGTATAGGGGTCGCCGGGGCGATCGTAGAGTTCCGGGCAATGGATCAGGTAGACCGGCACCTGCGTGTCCGGCAGTGTGCCCTTCAACAGCCGGACATTCTGCGCGCCGGCCATGGGCTGAAATGGCTTGCCGACTGGTTCAGTTGCCAGCCCCGTGGTTGAGCCGCGGTAAGCCGGGGTCAGGATGCGGGCATCTGTGTTCAGGTCGCGCAGGGCAGACGGCAGCGAGGCACAGACGTCAGCCAGCCCACCTGTCTTGGCCAGAGGCATCACCTCAGCGGTCGCCAGCAGGACCTTCAGATCAACGGGCATCCCATTACCTCCGTACGCGGTGCTTCAGGTCTGTCGTTCGCCAGACAAGCACGTGCCGCTAACCCGCACTTAACAGCGCCGCAGCGCTTGCCCTATATTCTGGTTAGTCTAGCCTCACAAGTTCGTATCAGCGACTGTTGCCGCAGCTATCAGGGAATCGCCAATGTCCACAGCCAAATCCGGCCGCTACGTAAGCAACCTGACCCGCGACACCCTGGCCGTGATTCTCGCCGGGGGGCGGGGGTCGCGCCTGAAGCACCTGTCCCTCGCCCGCGCCAAACCGGCGACTCCCTTCGGCGGCAAGTATCGGATCATCGACTTCCCTCTCTCCAACTGTGTGAATTCGGGGATCCGCCGAATCGGCGTGATGACGCAATACAAGTCGCACGATCTTCTGATCCATCTGCAACGGGCATGGGGTTATTTCCGCGGTGAGTTCGGAGAGCACGTAGAGATATTGCCGGCGCAGCAGCAGATCGATTCTTCCTGGTACAAGGGCACGGCGGATGCCGTCTATCAGAATCTCGACTACATGTCCCGGCATGGCCCTGCCTACTTGCTGATCCTTGCGGGCGATCATGTTTACAAGATGGATTACGGCCTGATGCTGGCCCAGCATGAGGAGACGGAGGCGGACATTACGGTAGGGACGGTGGAAGTGCCGGTCGATCGGGCACGCGAGTTCGGTGTCCTCGCGGTCGATGAAGAAAGAAGGATCCTGAGATTCGCGGAAAAACCTGAGAACCCGGAGCCGATGCCGGGACGCGACGGCGTGGTGCTGGCCTCTATGGGTATCTACATCTTCAGTTACGACTACCTGAAGGAGGTGCTGGCAGAGGATGCGTCCGATCCTTCATCGGCTCACGATTTCGGTGGCAACGTGCTTCCGCGCTGCATCGCCCGGGACCGGGTGATAGCGTACGTATTCCAGGACGCCGCTACCGGTGTCCAGCCATATTGGCGCGATGTCGGGAACGTGGATGCTTTCTACGAAGCCAACATGGAACTCGTGGCGCCGATGCCCGAGTTGAATCTCTACGACGCTGGTTGGCCGATCTGGACTTATCAGGAGCAACTGCCCCCCGCCAAGTTCGTGCCGAATCACGAGGGCAGCAATGGTCTGGCGATCGGCTCGATGATTTCAGGCGGATGTATTCTGCAGGGGTCAGTCGTGCGCAACTCGCTGCTGTTCTCCAACGTGGTCGTCGAGGATGACAGCGATCTGGACGGTGCGGTCGTCCTGCCCGATACCCGCATCGGCCCCGGCTGCCGCTTGCGCCGCGTGGTGATCGATAATGATTGCCATATACCGGCGGGTTCGGTGATCGGCGAGAATCACGAGGAAGACGCCAAGCGCTTCTTCGTGACCAAGAGGGGCGTAGTCCTGGTGACCCGCGACATGCTCAAGGACTGACGGCAGGTCAGGCGGTCGTGCCGTCTCCGGTGGAACGGTCGGTGACCTGGACGTTGAAGCTCAGACTGATGCGATCGCGCTCACTCTGGTTGGGCTCCACTCCGTGTTCCAGCCAGGACGGGAACACATACATGCGGCCCTCTTCGGGTCGCATCCTGACTTCGCTGGCGGTGAAGTGTGTCTCCTTGGTGATCGGCGGTCGCATCATTGTGGCCGCGGCACGCGGATCACGAAAAAAGATGCTGCCGCACTTGGTGGCGTCGAGGCTCACGTAATAAACCCCGCTGAGGTGCGAGTTCGGGTGTATGTGGATACGGTTGGATGCGCCGGGTGGGCTGATGTTGATCCAGGCCTGGTGCCTGTACTGCATGTCCGGCGCGAAGTTCTGCGATTCGCCTATCTGCCGGCAGACAGCGAGTATCCGATCGTTGACCTCGCGAAAGCCCTCGAGCTGCTGGAGTATGTTCTTGCTCTGCCAGCCCATGATGTTGGTGTTGGCGACCCCTTCCGGATCGCTTTCGCGCATCTCATAGGCCAATGCCAGGACTCTGGCATTGAAGGCCTGCCGGTCGTCGAACAGCACGGTCCAGACCATGCTGGGGAATAGAGAGCTCGTCAGGATTTCCACGGAATCATCCCCCTTCTGCGGGGTCGAATCACGAAGACGGGTAGAGGATTATCCCGTCCGCCCGGGGGCTTGTCCATGAGTCTGCCGAAAGCCGGGAGGAAGCATGAAGAGTTCGCACTATCTGCGTGGGTTGGCCGATTGGTTCCGGCCTCTGGCCATCCTGCTGTTCCTCGTCCTAGTGATGGCGGCGTCGTCGGTGCCCACCCGGGAATCTATCCAGACCGCCGTAGAAGACGTCAGAGCCAAAGGGGACTGCTGACCTTTCCCGGTGTCTTCCGATCGTCCATTTGACCGGCATTGCAACCATTTGCGGGCCGGGCACGTCTTTATCGATGAGAGCAGCGATTCTTTCGCGCCACGCTGCTCCAAGTCACTCCTGAAAACTGGCGCCCGGGCATTGATCTGCCCGGGCGCGCCTTTTTTTGCCTGACGACTTGCCAGGCCGGTTTCTGCGAGGTGACGGCGGACGGCCGTCCGGCTAGCTGTCGTCGCCCGGCAGAATGCTGGCGGAACTCATGGTCACTCCCAGCGGACCCCGTGGCAGGTAGGCCTGGATTCGCTGGCTATCCCGAAGAATCTCTACCGCAACCGTGTCACCCGCCTGACCGCTGCGGGTTGCGCGGCGCACATCCGAGACGGCGAATACGCGGCTTCCCTCATAGCTGACCAGCACGTCGCCCGGTTCCAGGCCGGCGTTCGCGGCGGCGGAGCCTGTCAGGACGCGCTGTACCGTGACCTGGTTGGGCTGACCGAGGGCGTAGAGATAACGCGACAAGGTCTCGTCATCCATGCCATCCCTGATCGATTGCAGGTCAGACCGGATCGTCTGCAGTGACTCGAAGTAACGCGGAGTTCCCATCCATCCCTCTCGCTCCGCCTGGTCACGAAGGTACAGCCGTGCCATCGCGGCCTCGTCATGCAAACGTCGCAAATTGGCGGCTTCCGACGCTGAAAAGCCGGCGGCGGTGAGCGCGCCCTCGGAGACCGCGCCCCTCTCGTTCTGGCGGTCGGCCCGGCGGCCAGGGTCTGATGGCGGCGGATCGGAAGGTCCGGTCGGCAACGTATCGCCGGCACCATCGAGTCGGTCAAGCCGGTCCTGAAGTTCGTCTACCTGTTGTTGCAGACGCAGTCGTTCCTCGACCTCTCTGTCCAACAACCCGGCAAGGGCGTCGATCTCTGTGTCGTAGACCGGCAGTTCGTTACGATCGGTGCTGTCGGCACGCGCCATGGCTGAGACCGGAGACTCGTCCCTCGGCGCGCCCGTTTCCTGCGGAACCATGCGCAGTGAGGCCCACGCGACTGAGGCGGCGATGAGTCCTCCCAGGGTCAATTTCCAGATCACTGTTTCTTGCTCAAGGTCATTCCAGGAATCGCATCAACGAGTCACGGGCCGCTCGGCGGGCAGGTCCGGATTCACTGTTTTTCGACCCTGGCGTCGCATGCTGGTTCCGTTGGGCCGCCCGGCCGGGCATAGCGGCAGACCGTCAGATAAGATCCAGCTGGCCGCCGCTCCCCGGTGGCCGGCAGAACGCAGTAGTGTCGAGCTCACGACGCTCCCCGATGGAGATTCCCAGACGGCGGCAGCTCTTGCGGAATCGCTGGCCCATCATCTCGGCCCACGGGCCGTGCCCAGTCATCCGATGGCCGAAACGGGGGTCGTTGATTTGTCCCCCTCTGGCCTGGCTTAGCAGGCTCATGACTTTGTCCGCCCGCTGTGGATAGTGAAGCCGCAGCCATTCTTCGAAGAGCGGCGCGACCTCGCGGGGGAGACGCAGCAGTATGTGAGCCGCGTTGCCGGCACCCGCATCGCTCGCAGCCGCCAGGATCGCTTCAATCTCATGGTCATTGATCGCGGGGACTACGGGCGCTACGAGAACGCCCACAGGGATGCCGGCCGCGGACAGAGCGCTGATGATCTTGAGCCGCCGCGCTGGAGACGCGGTCCGGGGTTCCAGGCGCCGCTTCAGGTCGTTGTCCAGGGTGGTGACGCTCACCATCACCGAGGCCAGGCCGAGGCTGGCCATCGGAGCGAGGAGGTCCATGTCCCTCTCGATCAGCGCGCTCTTGGTGACGATGCTGACCGGATGCCGGCAGTCCGACAGCACCTCCAGAACAGAGCGAGTCAGCCCGAGAGTGCTCTCCGCCGGCTGGTAGGGGTCGGTATTGGTGCCCAAAGCGATCGTCGAGCACGTGTAACCCGGGCGGCTGAGTTCTTCCTCGAGCAGACGGGCTGCGCCGGGCTTGAACAGGATCTTGGTCTCGAAGTCGAGGCCCGGTGACAGCCCGAGCCAGGCATGGGTAGGTCGGGCGTAGCAGTAGACACAGCCATGTTCGCAGCCCCGGTAAGGATTGACGGACTGGTCGAACGGAACATCCGGCGATGAATTCCTTGATATGACGGACCTGCTGTCATCCTTTATCAACTCGGTCGTCAGCGTCCCAGCGGTCTGTTCATCGCCGTCCCAGCCGTCGTGGACGGCTTCGATGTCAAACTTGTCGAAGCGATTGCGCGGATTCGAAACGGCGCCGCGCCCGCGCCGCCCGACCGGCTGACCGCGATTACTCATCCGCCATGTCTCCCTCGCTGCCGGCGCCAATCTCGTCCATCCACCCGGCATACCCGCACTCGACCTGAAGCCAGCACTCCCTGGGAACGTAGATCTTCCTCAGGTTTCCGAGGGGCAGGAAAGTCACGCGGAGTTTGCCGAATCGGGAGACGTCCGGATGCTCGTTCCAGAAGTCCAGCAGCACCTCTTCCCGATCGGGGTAACGTATCCGGCGCAGGCCATCCACTCTGCCGTCTGGTAACTCGCACGCCCCACTCTCCACGTCGCAGGGCCTCCAGCTATCCGTGGATCGTCCGAAATCCTCGAGGTCCATGAATGCTTCGACTTTCGCGACTTTGCTGCCCGGTGGAATGATCACGGCCATGCGGATGAAGTTGGCCTCATCTCCGGTCGTCGGCGGTACTTCCGATGTGTAGATACGGGCCATCAGGATCGGGCGGGAGCCCGTGCCGGATGCCCCCGCCGAGAACACCGGCCGGGGCAACAACAATGTCACGCCTGCCGCCAGCAGCACAATCCAGGATCCTGTCGCCGGCGCCGTTGCCAATTTCGTCCTCTCCTCCTGTCTGTCACTGTCAATCATCGTCAATCATCGTCACGGCAGAAGGAACAGTGTTGCCATGCCAAGAAATATCATGAAACCCATGCTGTCTGTAACGAAGGTCAGCATGACACTGGAGCCGAGCGCCGGGTCGCGTCCTATTCGCTCCATCACCAGCGGCACCGCGATGCCGGTTGCCGCGGCGACCAGCAGGTTCAGAAGAGTGGCGCCCGCCATGACCAGGCCGAGGCTCTGATTGCCATACAACAGGAAAGCGACAAAGCCCATCACGGAGCCCCATATCAGGCCGTTGAGCAGCGCTACCCCGAGTTCCTTGAACGCAAGATAGCGGACATTGCCGCGGTGGATCTGGTCCAGCGCCAGTCCACGGATGACCAGCGCCACGGTCTGGTTGCCAGTGTTACCGCCGATGGAGGCGACGATCGGCATCAGCGTTGCCAGCGCGACGAGTTTCTCGATCGACCCTTCGAAAATGCCTATGACCCGGGATGCGACAAGGGCCGTCAGGAGATTCAGGAACAGCCACAACCAGCGGTTCCGGGCGCTCTCAACCACGGGGCCGAATAGGTCTTCGTCACCCTTGAGGCCTTCTCTCAGGAAGGCGTCTTCCTCGGCCTGTTCCCGCAGGAAGTCCATCACGACATCCACGGTCAGGCGTCCCAGCAGCCGATCGCGACTGTCGATGACAGGAGCTGAGACCAGGTCGTATCGCTCGAACGCCAGGCCCGCGTCATCCGCGTCTTCATCCGGCGTGAACGCCACGATGTCGGTGACCATGACCTCCGTCACCGGCTGCTTCGGAGGATTCAGGAACAGGGCCTTCAGAGGCAGTATTCCTTCCAGGCGGTGACGCCCGTCCACCACGAAGATCTTGTCGGTGTGATCGGGAAAGTCCTCCAACCGCCTGAAGTAGCGCAGGACGTCTTTTATGGTGGCACCCGAGTCGATCACCAGGACGTCCCGGGTCATCAGGTGACCTACCGTGTCCTCGGGGTAGATGACCGTGGTCTCCAGCCAGCTGCGGTCGCCTTCCTGGAGGCCGGACACCAGCCGGTCCCGGATGTCTCCCGGCAGCAGGTCCTCGATGACGCCCAGGTCTTCGGCGCTCAGGCACCCGCCCATGGTGAGCAGCCGGCCTGCCGGTGTATCGTCGATGAGACCTTCCGCTACAGAGTCGCTTACCTCGACCAGAACGTTGCCGCCGGTCGAATCAGGCACGCATCTCCAGACGGAATCCCTCTCCTCGGGTGGCAGCATCTCCACCAGATGCGCAATGTCCGCGGGATGCAGCCGGGCCAGGACCGCCGACAACTCCTGAAAATGCCTCCGGTGGACGAGGTCAGTCGCAATGTCGGAACTCTCCTCGCTGCGGGCCACGAGTTGCTGGACCAGGTCCTGACGCCGCAGGAGTTCGAGCACAGGCTTCAGGCGATGTTCCAGTTTGCGCTGCGAACTGAACTGCATGTTCTGCTCCTGTGGACGACTATCGCTCGGGTCGGAGGTCGGACTAGGATAGCGAGGCGCTGGTCGCTGGCGCCATACCGGTGACGATTTCGTCGAATACAGGTCGGGATGAAGGGCCTGATCGACAACAGCTCTGGAGGGCTCGTCATGGACAGGTGTTCGACTGTCGTATCGGCCGCGCAGGCCTACGCGGGTTCGCGCGAGGCCGATTGGCGCGTGATAGATGTGCGCTTCCGCCTCCTTGCACCCGATGCCGGCTGGCAGATGTACCGTGCCGGCCATGTGCCGGGAGCCGCGTACCTGCATCTGGAAGAACATCTCTCTGGTCCGGTCGGCGCCGGCAACGGACGGCATCCCTTGCCGGAGCCTGATCTGCTCGCTGACCGCCTGGCGAGAGCCGGGGTCGAGAACGGCTCGCAGGTCGTGGTCTACGACGACGCGGGGGGAGCCATCGCAGCGCGCCTCTGGTGGCTGATGCGCTGGCTGGGTCACGACAATGTGGCGGTCATGAACGGCGGCTATCAGGCGTGGGTCAATGCAGGCTATCCGATATGCGCCGGGGAGGCGGTAAGTTCCAGCGGTTCGTTTGTGCCACGTACGCAGCCCGGCATGATCCTCGAGACCAGGGAAATCGAGTCCGGTGGCCGCAGCGATATCCTGTTGATCGACGTTCGTGAGCGGGATCGTTTCCTCGGGGTGTCCGAGCCCATCGACTCGATTGCCGGACGGATCCCCGGCGCGGTCAATCATTGTTATCTGGATGACCTGGACTCAGACCGCTTCTTGCGGGAGTCCGGTGATATCAGAAGTCGCTGGCAGGAGATTCTGGGCGACCGCCCACCGGACTCCGTGGCCTGCATGTGCGGGTCCGGCGTCACCGCTTGTCTCAGTCTGCTGGCGATGGAGGTCGCGGGACTGGGCGGCGCGCGTCTCTACGCGGGTTCCTGGAGCGAATGGATCACGGATCGTCGCCGACCCGTTGTCACGGGTCCCGGGGATCTATCGAGAGGATGACCTTTCCGGTGTTGCGGCGTTCTTCGATGTAGGTATGCGCATCGGATGCTGCCGCCAGATCGAAGCTCCGGTCCACGTGAGGACGCACCCAACCCTCCCCGACTCCACGAAGGATCTGGCCCAGCCAGGTATTGAGGCGGATACGCGCATCGTACATCTGGTGGATATTGCAGCCGAAGACTCCGCGATTGCCACGTATCAGCTTCGCTGGATGAAAACGCCGGGCTGTGAGCATCGCAGCCGCGAGACGGAGCTTGCCACGCAGACCGGGGACGGCAAGCTGCGAGATGCCGAACATGCCGAGCCGCCCCGCCGGGCCCAGCAGCTTCAGGCTCTCTTGCCAACTGGCCGGCCCCAGGGGGTCGAGAACGAGGTCCACGCCGCGCCCACGCGTCACCTCAGAAACTTCTGCCTGCCAGCCGCCCCGCCGATAGTCGACCGCATGCTCCAGACCTCGCGACAGCAGGAACGGGTGCTTGCCGGGGCTGGCAGTTCCGATGGTCCGGGCACCGAGATGGCGAGCGACATCGATGGCAGCGAGTCCGACTCCGCCACCCGCGTTGTGTATCAGTACGGTTTGATCTCCGCGCAGCGATCCCATGACCACCAGCAAAATCCATGCAGTCACGTAGTTGAGCGGTAGCGCCGCGGCCTGTTCATGGCTCAGCCCGTCCGGTTTCGGGAGCACACGATGGGCGTCGATAATGTGGTGCTCGGAGTATCCACCGTAGTCCGTCAGGGCCAGAACCTCGCGCCCGACCCAGATCGGGTCCACGTTCTCGCCGACTGCATCCACGACACCAGAGACTTCGTGACCGACGACGCAGGGAAGCCGGGGTGCGCCGGGGTAGAGCCCCCGGCGGATAAGGATATCGGCGAAATTGACGCCGGCCGCCCGGACGGCAATCCGTAGCTGGCCCGGTGCGGGTTCCGGAGACGCCACATCGCGGACTGACATTCGGGAGGCGTCGCCATGCCGAGCTATGATGACCTGTTTCATGTCTGCTCCCGACGCCGCCCGAGGACGCCCCACACACTGACCGCGGCCTCCGTCCTTATTAGGACGCAATTGACCTCCTCGACCGCACATCGATCGGCAACGTTGGCTATGCAAAGCGGGCCTGGCGCCAGCAGCGTGGAGCCGGATCCGGGAGAGTCGTTTGAGCTATTCAATTGGGGCGCTCCATAAGAAGGTCGGCGCCGCCGACCATGGCTCAGTTAGTGTACGCGCTGATCGGCATTCCGGTTCACGCGGCACACGTGGCTAATATCTTGTATTGCTTTGAGCGTGACCGGTGACTATGTACAGGGTGACAAGAACCATCATCCCGGAGGACGAGCTAATGTGGAATAGTCCAAGATTCCTGATCGCGATCGTCGGCTTCGCCCTCTGGGTCAGCGTCGGTTCCGTCAGCGCCGCGCCACAGGAACTGACCGTCGCGCAGGTCCGGACTCAACCGGAACCCGAGGAAGAGTCTGTCGAGCGCATCCGGGAACAGCAACGTGCCGAGCAACGCATTGAAGAGCGCAGCCGTCAGGCAGGCGATGTCGGTGACGCGGCAGAAGAGCGTGTCGAGGAGCGCAATGAACTGCGCCAGGAGTCAGAATCCGAGCCGCGCGATCGGGATCGTGCCCAGGCGGAGGAGCGATCTCGGGAGCGCGCTGCCCAGGGCAAGCCTGAGTGGGCCGGCGAGGAAGGACAGGGACAGGAAATCAGCGAACAAATGCGCCGCCAGCGGGAAGAGAGTGCGGAAATCAAAGAGCAGTACAGGGAGGAGGGCGAGAAGCACTCCGGCAAGAAGCCCTGGCAGAGAGACTACGATGCCGACCCAGACTCTCAGGGGCGTGCCGGCAAGGACCCGGACCGCAAGAGCCCCGGTGGTGACGGGAAGAAAGGAAAGGGTAAGAACTGAGCCGGGTGTTCAGCCTTTCTCGTCGGCCGCAACAATCTCCGGTTCCTGTTCCGCCGCCGCGATCCACTCTCGCATGGCCGGATGTGCCAGCATCTCCGTCATCCATACTTGCGCGGCGTCCTGTAGCGGTACGCCATAAGTCAGAAAGCGCATCGCCACCGGCGCGAACATGGAGTCCGCGATG
Organism: uncultured Gammaproteobacteria bacterium; assembly: GCA_937924335.1. Classification (GTDB taxonomy): domain Bacteria; phylum Pseudomonadota; class Gammaproteobacteria; order Steroidobacterales; family XN24; genus JAHEFR01. The sequence goes on along the minus strand of CALDWW010000031.1, from coordinate 59,359 downwards.
GAGAACCGGCCGAACAGCCACGGTCCGCCGCTCCCGAAACGGCTTCGCATCTCACTCCAGATAGCCTGGATCCTGCCGATGTCGTGGCTGGCTTGCAGGCTGGGGTCGACCCGACGGTCACGTGCACGGCAGTTCATCGGTAACTCGTCGCGGAGCGCAGCAAATCCGGAGTGCATCTCACAAACGGCGGACCTCGCCTCGGCGCGCGCTGCAGGATCTTCCGGCCAACCGTGCACGCCGTCGAAGACGTCAGAAACATATTCGCAGATGGCCAGTGAATCCCAGACCCGCACGGGCCCATGGATCAGTACCGGAACCCTGCCGCTCGGCGAATAGTGTCCAATTGCCTGCCGGAACGCCTCCGTGTCCAGCGCCAGCCGGGTCTCATCGAACTCGATCCCGTGATGCCTGAGGAACAGCCAGGCGCGTAATGACCAGGTCGAGTAATTGCGATTGCCGATGACCAGGTGCGGGGTCGCCACGTTGGTGCCCCGGCGTCAGTGCCGGAATGAAGGGTCGAGTCGCTCCGCCTTGCGCAGCAGCGCCGGCCACACCAGCGCGCCACCCTGGCCAAGCGTGACCTGGTCGGCCTGTTTCAGGATGCCCTGGAGTATGGCGTCGGGAATCGGCGTGAGACCGCCGCCGCTCGACGCCGCCATCACCTGGATTTCGCAGGCCCGCTGGAGGATGTACATGGCCAGAAAAGCCTCACCCACGGAGCCGCCCACTGTCAGGGTGCCGTGATTGCGAAGGATAAGGAAGTTGTGATCTCCGAGATCGGCGACCAGCCGTGGCTTCTCTTCTTCATTCAGGGCGACGCCCTCGTATTCGTGATAGCCCAGGTCGGCCACGGCAAACAACGCCGTCTGCGACAGGGCGCGCAGCCCGTACTCCTGGATGGAAACGGCGATGCCGGCATTGGTGTGCAGATGCATCACGCAGTGAGCGTCTGCCCGGGCCTCGTGGACGGTGCTGTGGATCGTGAATCCGGCCGGGTTTACCGGGTATGCGGAGTCCAGCACCTTGTTGCCCTGCAGGTCCACTTTCACGAGGCTGGAGGCGGTGATCTCATCGAACAGCATGCCGTACGGGTTGACCAGGAAGTGATGTTCCGGCCCCGGGATTCTTGCGGAGATATGGGTGAACACCAGGTCATCCCATCCGTAATGGGCCACCAGTCGGTAGGCCGCAGCAAGATCGACCCGGATACGCCACTCTTCGTCCGAGACATGGGACCGGACATCGGTGGTGATGGTGTCGGCATCTGCATTCACGGCGGCTCTCCTATCCGGGCGGGCAGTCAAGGGTAACGCCGCCATCCGGCACAGACAAAGAGTGCTCCGCGCGCAGCCCTGTGTCTCTAGTCGCGGCTCGTCAGCCGGCTCTCGAAGGCGTCAAAATTGTATGGTCGGCCGAGGAAGTCGGCGACCGAGTCAGCAGCCGGCCTGGAACCGCCCTTGGCCAGTACCCGGTCCCGGTACGCGAAAGACGTCTCCCTGTTGCGTAGTCCCTCGGCCTGGAAGCGGCTGAACATGTCATCGGCGATGACCAGCGACCACATGTAGAGATAGTAGGACGCCGCGTAGGGGGCGTTCGACAGATGCGTGAAGGCCGCGAAGCCATGGGCGCCGTCAGTCTTGCCGAACAATCGATAACGGTCGTTTATGGCCTCGGCCAGTTCGTCGATCTCGAAGTTGGCCGGGTCGCGGTCATGCAGGCTGAGAGACAGGTCGGCGAGCGCCATCTGCCCGAAGACGTGCATCCCCTGGCCAAAGTCTTGCGACGCCTTGGTTTTGGCGACCATGTCGGCAGGGATCGGCTCGCCGGCGTCATTGATGGCGAATCGCTGCACGGTATCGACGTCGTAGAGCCAGTTCTCCAGCATCTGCGACGGTGCCTCGATGAAATCCCACTCCGGATCGGTGTTCCTGACCCAGCGCTGGCGGTTCATCGTCAGCCAGTGCACCAGGTGGCCGAATTCGTGCAGGAAGGTCTCGACCTGCCGCTGCTCCATGTAGCCCTTGCCGGTCTCGCCGGGGAAGTTCGTGACCAGCGCCGCGGATGGCAGGTGCCTGCCCCGCTCGCCCATGTCCATCTGGAACATGGCGGCATGATTGAACTTGTTCTCTCTGGGGTGCATGTCGAGGTAGAAAGACCCGAGCAGTTCTTCGCCGTCCCACATCTCGTAGGCGCTCACGCTCTCATGCCATACCTCCGCTTCGACGGGTCTGACGGTGTACCCGAAGAGGTCATAGGTAAGCTCGAAGATGCCGTCCCGGACCCGCTGAAACTCGAAATAGGGCCGCAGCTCTGCGACGTCAAGCGAGAAGAGTTCCTGGCGCAGTTTGTTGCCGATGAAGGATCCCTGCCAGGGCATGACGGCTTGCGCGTCCGGAACGTCCTTCCGAAGTCTGTCCTGGTACAGCGCATAGTCGCCGCGCGCCCGATCCTCAGACGCGCTGGCGGCCTTGTCGATGAACTCCCGTACCGTGGCCGCATTGCCGGACATCTTCGTGGCGTTCTGGTTGTCCGCCCAGCTCGCGAAACCGGTCAGCTGCGCCATTTCATTGCGCTTTTCGACCAGTTTTCGCAGTACCTCCTTGTTTGCCGGATAGGCGCGGTTGTTGTATTCGAAATACAGTCGTTTGCGCAGGCTCTCATCCTGCGCGTAGCGCATGAAGGGCGAGTAATCCGGGTGCTGGGTCGTGATGACGATCTCGCCGTCCTCGTTCGGCGGATGGGCCTCGATCCAGTCATCCGGCAGGCCGGCCAGCTTGTCCACGGAGTCGACCGTGATCGAGCGCAGGTCGCCGGCCACGTTGGCTGCGAACTCGTTTTCCAGGCCGACGATCTCTCCCTTGAGGGCCTGGATGCGCGCCCTGGTCTCATCGTCCTGGCCGACGCCGTTCTGCTTGAACAGCGTCAGCTGCTTCTCGGCGAAATAGCGCGTTTCCGCGTCTTCCTGGCTGACGTCAACCGCGGCGAATGCCTCGAAGATGGGTCTGGAGAGAAACAGCCGTGTATTGATCCCCTGGAACTTCTGATCGCACTCGCCCGCAATCCGCCGTACGTCGGCATCCGGATGCACGTAGAAGAAGAGCTGTGCTTCGTACATGTTGTTGTCGATCAGCCGCGTCAGTTCGTTGAATGGCTCGAACACGCTCGCGAGTGACGGATCTGACCCGCTGGCTTCGAGTTCTGCGAGAAGGCCGGCGATCGTTTCGGCGGCCGAGTCGCAGCGCTTCGAATACCGGCTGGCGACTTCACTGATGCCCTCCGCAGGCTCGATGGCCCGCGACCGCGTGGCTTGATCTGCAACGCCGGGTTCGGCGGGTGGTGCATCCGCGGCATCCTCGCGGCCGCAGGCCAGAGACAGCAACACGAGGCTCGTCAGGACAAGGAATTTGAAACTATTCATGGCAGTTGTTCACCGGTACTGAGACCCGGGTGCGGTCGCGGGAGCCCGGGCCGCCCAGGGTGTCGGAATCCGTTGGCGCACGCTCCAACGACGCGCGCGCGATTGACGACGGTAAGACGTGCCGGCTTGCCTCGCAAGGGGTGGGGCAGGCCACCACGCGGCCAGGGGTTGAAAGCATCAGCTGCCTGACCGATCGGCGGTCCCTATAATCGGGGCTCCACTGTTTGCCGGGAGCCGGGATGACCCGCGTCGACCACGCTACAGATGACGCCAATGATCTCCGACCGACATGGACGGGCGAGGGAGGTTCCGCTTTCCTGGTGGTCCTCGTCGTTTCCGCCCTGCTGGCCGGCTGTGCCGCCGTTCCACCCGACGAACGCCTGCACAGTACCCTGTGGGTCCAGACGAGCGCCGAGTATCGGGTATCGGCTCACCAGGTTTATTCGCTCGCGACCGAGAGGCTCAGGCAGTCCGTTGCTGATTTTCCGAACACCGAGCTCGCGCTCGGGACCACCGACGATGTGCGGCCACTGGCGATCATCGTCGATGTGGATGAGACGATACTGGAGAACTCGGGGCATACGGCCAGAGGGATCCTGGCGAGAAAAGGGTACAGCCGGGAATCCTGGAGGGTGTGGGTGCAGGAGTCGGCGGCGCCTCCGGTTCCCGGCGCGATAGGATACCTCCAGGCAGCGGCGGCCATGGATATAACGATTTTCTACGTCACCAATCGTGAACATGACCTGGAGGAAGCGACCCGCCGGAATCTGGCCACCCTGGGATGCCCGATCAGATCCGATATCGATGTTTTGCTGACCAGAGGGGAGCGCCCGGAATGGACTCGGGACAAGACCACCCGACGCGAATTCGTCGCCCGGAGTTACGCGGTAATCCAGCTTGTCGGGGACGATCTGAGGGACTTCGTCAGTATCCCGGCAGGGGCGACCGATGAGGATCGGGTAAAGCTGGCCGAATCCTACAGCGGGCGTTGGGGGATGGTCTGGTTCCTTTTGCCGAACCCGATCTACGGTACCTGGGAGCAAGCGTTGATGCCCGGCGGCGATTCCATGTTTGCCCAACCCTTAGAGCAGAAGTTCAAGCACCTGGAGACCCGCTAGTCCGGTTATCCACCAAGCGTAAATGCCGCAAGTAGCTGGCGTGCCGCATCCTTGTCTCCGGATATCTTGAGTCGACCGTCGGCCAGGGCGTCCTGGAAGCCGACCTTTCCCGTAGCCAGCTGCCAGCCGGTGGTAGCATCCATCTCGATCGTGGCAGCCGCGGTCCCGCCATCTTCCTGTCTGAGCTCCAGCGCCTCGCCAACGACTTCGAGTACGGCCGGCAAGCCATTCAGGACAAGGCGGAACCGGCCACGGGCGCCGGTGTAACGCTGCGGGTCGAACAGGGCCTTCATGGCAACGAAGTCCCATTCCGGACGGCTGGTCTCGTCACCATGAGCCGGTAATCGGGTGGTCATCGCCCAGCGAATCATCTCCATCAGCGCCGGCTGCAGACCTAAGCCAGTCTCAGTCAGCTCCCACCGGTGGCCGGCGTCCACCGGTAGCCGCCGCACGAGCCCTATCTTCTCCATCGACTTCAGCCGGTCCGCGAGCAGATTCGTGCCGATTCCCGGCAGGCAGGTCTGCAGTTCTCCATAGCGGCGAGGGCCCAGGAGAAGATCGCGGATGATGAGTAGTGTCCAGCGATCGCCAACGGCATCGAGAGCACGTGCGAGGGAGCAGGCCTGCTTGTAGCTACGTCTGGCCACGGAATTTCTCGGGGGAAACCTGACGAACCGAGCATCTAAACTATATGTTATGAAAGTACTATATATTTATCAAGCTAAAAATCAAGATATGAACACAATTATTGAACGCGCCGAAAATGATTGGCTTTTCAAAGGCTTTGCTATCAATGCCGGGTTCTCTGCCAGCACAGGATTCGTGGCGCTGTTAACGCCCGCCTACATCGCAGATTGGCCGGGATGGTCTCGCCCGGAGGTGCCGGGGCCAATGGCATCGGCGGTCGCCGCTGGCGTGGGAACGGCGCTGGTGCTGTTTGCTGCCCGTCTCGGCTACCTCGCCTGGAAGGGGCGAGTCACGGCTCTCGAGGCCCGGGGCATCGTTGCCGCGGACCTGGCCTGGGTGACCTGTACCGCCGGGGTACTGATCCTCCGGCCTGACGTCCTGACCGGCGCCGGGCAGTGGCTGCTGGGCGCCCTGGGACTTTTCGTGCTGTCTCTTGCGGAGCTTAAGGGGTTCGCCCTGCGGCGCCGAGCTCGCGATGTAACTGTCGGAATGGCTTAAGTTTTACATAAGTCCCTCAATACCATGATGGCATTCACTCACGTCTATACTGGAGCCGAGTGATCATTCCTGGGGAGGAGGCTCGACGTGAGAAAAACAAACAACACACGGGGCTTGATGGTGACGGGCGTGTGCCTGGTCATGTTTGCCACCGCGGCAGCGGCTGGCGAGCAGCGAGGATTCCGCGCCGGACAGGCCAACGTAATGACTCAGAACATCTACGTCGGTGCTGATCTGTTCAAGATCCTGGAGGCACAGACGCCCGCGGAGGTGCCTGGGAAGGTCACCGAGATATTCCAGGACATCCTGGCCACCGACTTCCCTGACCGGGCAGAAGCACTCGCTGACCTGATCGAGACGCAGCAGCCGCACCTAATAGGCCTGCAGGAGGTCTCGGATCTGTTGACCCAGTGTCCGGGGGATGCCGCCATCGGCGGCAGCCAGCCGGCCACCGATGAGTTTGCAGATTACCTGGATATTCTGCTGGCGGCGCTGGAGGCGAGAGGGCTGGAGTACGAGGTCGCTGCGGAAGTCATTAACGCCGAGGTGGAACTACCGGCCCTGGCGTATGCGGGCAGTCCGCCGCAGCCGGTGCTGCCAGGTTGTACACCGGATTTTTCGTTCCCGTTCTTCGATATACGCCTGATTGACCGTGACGTCATTCTCGCCCGGTCCGATGTTGATTATTCCGGTGCGCTGGCGATGAATTACTCAACAAATCTGACCGTGCCGACCGCAGGCGGGGCGTTTGAATTCACTCGAGGCTGGACCGCTGTGCAGGCGGCCGTCAATGGGCGGAGCTTCGTGTTCTTCAACACCCACCTGGAGGTCAGCGGCAATCCATTCGCCAGGGCTGTGCAGGCAGCCCAGGCAACAGAGATGGCCACCATCCTCGGTGGCATCGACGAGACCATCGTCGCGGTGGGGGACTTCAACTCATCTGCCGAGGATGGTGCCTTCGTTCAATGTGCGGTCCCCAATCCCACCCCCGACAACCCCTTGTTTTTCGACTGTCCGACGCCTTACGAAATACTGAGGCTCTCAGGTTACGTGGACAGCTGGGATGCGCGCGGCGGACCCTGGGATGCGGGCGACACCTGTTGCCAGTCCGATCTGCTGGACAATGAGTTCTCGGAGCTCGACGAGAGGATCGACCTGATCTGGGTACGGCCCCCGTCAGACCATTACGGCGGCCCGATCGTCAGGGGTGTCCGCGCTGAAGTCCTCGGGGATGACGCGTCCGACAAATCGCCGACCGGTCTGTGGCCCTCCGACCATGCCGGCGTCGGCGCACAATTGACTATCCGTGTGCCCCGCTAGTCAGGACCTCTGATAGCTTGCTGTGGGCGAGTCAATAGGGGCGCCCTTCGGCGCCCCTTTTCTATCCACTCGGTCCATAATGCGGTGCCATGGATACCGAGTACTTCACCAAGCTCTCCGTCCAGCTTCGCGACTTTGCCGACAGACGCGATTGGCAACAATTCCACTCGCCCAAGAACCTGGCGATGGCCTTGATCGTGGAAGCGGCCGAGTTGCTGGAGGAGTTCCAGTGGCAGACGGTGGAGGAGAGCCATGATCCGGAACCGGACAGACGACAGAGGATCGAAGCGGAGATGGCGGATGTCCTGATCTACCTTGTGCGACTGGCTGACAAGCTGGATGTCGATCTGCCCGATGCGGTGCAGGCCAAGCTTGTCGAGAACGAGCGCAAGTATCCTGCCAACAAGGTCAGGGGCAGCGCGGCGAAGTATTGCGAGCAGGAATGATCTACCGACACGCTTTTCATGCCATAGGACCTGGCGACGCCTCCGGCGGCGCTACGCCGGCTCATTCTGTGCCAGGGCACGTCTGGTCGGCGCGGCATGCGCGGCCTCGGGATAGCCGGTGAGCCTCGAGTTGCCCCGGCGGGATTGGGTCCGCGGGATGGCGGCGCTTGCGGGCATCGCTGCATTGCTCTGGGTTCTGGTGGCGGGCCGACCGCCGCAGCCGACTCTGCTGTGGAAAGAGATTTTCAATCTCGGTCATATCCCGCTGTTCGGGATGGTGGCCCTGCTGGCTCTGGTGGCCGCGCGCGCCTTCCTGCCGGCCGGGCCAGGGCGACCGCTGAGACACTACCTGCTGGCCTTCGTGGTCGTGGCGCTCATCAGCCTCGTTTCCGAGATCGCCCAGATCAATATGGCGAGCCGCCAGGTCGAAGTGCAGGATGCGGTACACAATCTCCTCGGGGCCATCTGTTTTCTGGTGATCCGGTCTGCATTCGACCCGCTGTTGTGGGACTCGGATTCGCGCGCGCCAAGGGGGCTGCTGCTGGTTGCGGCAAGCCTCGCGCTGTTCGTCGCCTCCTGGACGCTGATCGAACTGGCATGGCACTACGGCATGCGCAGCGCCGCGTTCCCGAGGATCGTTGACCTGGACAGCGGCTGGCAACAGCCGTTCATCAGCGCCCAGCGAGCTGATATCGGCCTGGTGCCGGCACCGGCGGGCTGGAAAGAGAAGTCCGGTCATCGGGTTTCGGTCATCAGCTTTCCGCAGAACCCCTGGCCCGGCGTCACCATCCGCGAAGTGTATCCGGACTGGACCCGGATGAAGGCCTACCGGATGCAGGTATTCTCCACTCAGGACCACTCGGTGCACCTGACGATCCGGATCGAAGATGCGCTCCACAATCAACGGCACAATGATCGGTTCAATCGGACCTTGAGCATCGAGCCCGGGCTGAACGACGTCAGCATTCCGCTAAAGGACATCCGTGACGCGCCGGTTGGGCGTGAGATGGACCTGTCTCAGGTCTGGCAGCTGATCCTGTTTACCAGTCGCCCGGAAGAGCCACTGGAGCTGCACATCAGTGACATCTGGCTGGAGTAATACGCGCGAGTTCGACTCCGGCGCCGCGCATGTCACTCCGGCACTGTGGCCTCAGGCTTCTTCCATGAATATCTGGCAGGTCGACAGCGAAGCATCGCCGTCCGGTATCTGTGCGCAAAGCGCGTCGACCTTCAGCTGGATCGCCGCAATTTGCTCGTCGTAGCGGCCGTCAAAATTCCATTCGGCCAGTTTCGTGCCGAGTCGTTTCATGATCCGGCCGGTCCGGTTGTAGATGGCATCGGGCTGCCCGTCCAGCTCGGACAGAAGCTGGGTAGACGCCTGCGCGATCGCCTCCGGTTCCTCCGGGGTCATGCGGATCAGGCCGTCGACGTAGTAGTAGCCCCATTGGAACCTGGTCGCCGATCCGCTGGAGGTGTCGTAGCCTTTCCTGAGCCAGTACAGCGCCTTTTCGGTATCGCCATCGTCCTCGGCCAGACGGGCGAGACTGGGCATGAAGTAATACGGCTGCTTCGACTTCTCCAATTCCTCGAGCAGGAGTGTCTTGACGTATTCCTGCTGCCCGGACTCTGTCAGCACGTACCAGGCGGCATTCATGAACGCCTGTCTCTGATAGGTCGTCGTAGCCTCGACGTTGGCCTGGTCGACGGCATCCTTCGCGGCTGTCACATCGGTATCCGGCAAGCCCTCATCGTCAGAGTCCAGCTTCGCGAACTGCAGCACCACGTATCGTGTCCAGAGCATATCGGCCGGCGACGTGTCGGGATCGGCAGCGATCTCGTCCAGCCTGGCGTTCCAGGCGCTCACAAGGCCGTCACGCTCCGCCGAGCCAGCCTCCGTCAGGCCCGGGACGATATCGTCAGCGTAGCCGATGAGCAGCGGAAAGCTGGCCGCGGACAGATCATCGTCGGCGAGAATCACATGGACGCGTTCCAGCGCCAACGTCCTCTGCGCCGCAGACATCGGCCGTGGATCCTCTTCATCTTTCTCCGCCTCAAGCGCCGCCCGCAGGTATTCTGCATAAAGCCGCGCAGAAGCGGCCGCCAGGCTGGCAGGGCAGGACGTCGCCATGGCGTCGAATGCCTGAACTTTGTCCATCCCCGCCAATGCGCGGTCGTTGTCCTGGCTCCACGAATAAAACCCGAGCAGCCGGTAGTCGTCGTCGCTGACACTCTCCCCGGCCACTACAGCCGTGACGATCTCCGCAACGGGGCGGACGCCCTGCAGGGTGAGATCAAGCACTTCGGCGTAGAGCCCGATGTCGAGCCCCCCGGGGATGCGCGTCAGCTCCTTGCCGTCCGCACTAAAGACAATAATCGTCGGATAGCCGACCACGCCAAACTGGTCGCCGAGCTTCTGTGCTCGTTCTGTGTCCCCGTCCAGATATACCGGCACGAACAGCCTGGACTTCTCGATGAACTCCAGCTTGCTGAAGATCTGATCTTTGATCTGATGGCAGGGCGGACACCACTCCGCGCCCCAATATAGGAACAGAGGCTTGTCTTCAGATTTGGCGAGAGCAAACGCCGCATCGACATCGCCGTCGAACCAGTCGATCGACGGTTCTCCTGCTGGAGCGGCGTGGGCCTGCTCGGTAGTTTCCGGGGCGCCTGGCGGTGCAGCCGCCCGGCCGTCGCCGCCGGTATCCCGGTCGCAGGCTGACAGCGCCAGCATCAGAGCCCCTGCAACAACAGCTGAATTCAATCGCAACATGGATGTCTTCCGTCGAAAAGTTGAGCGTCGTTACGCTGTAGAGTGCCGGGTCCGGCACAGGTTCCCCGTGGCGACAGCGGATTCTAGGGTGTTCTGCGGCGCCACACCAGCAGTACGGCTGGTTGCTGCATTGCGTCGGCGCGTATACTCCGCGCCCTCCGTAGCATGACCTGCAAGCGGTCACAGTCGATGAAATTACCGAGCACTCTACTGCCGGCGCTGACGTTGTTGTTGGCCGCTTGCGGCCATCAGGACGCACCGGGCAATGTCGCCATCGCCGGCCCGGACGGCCAGGCGGAAGAGCTTGTCCCGGTTGGCCCGCTGCCACGCGATGTCGTCCCCGTGGCCTACGGACTCGAGTTGACTGTCATCCCCGACGAGCCGCAGTTCCACGCCCGTGCCGAGATCCAGGTCGACATCACGATCCCTCTGAGCAGGATCTGGCTGCACGGCAACGGTCTCGAGGTCACGCTGGCAGAAGTGCTTCTCGATGACGGCTCGAGAGTCGAGGCGACTTATGAGCAGGTGCATACCGACGGGATCGTCCTGTTGAGCCTGGATCAGGCGATCGAGCCGCAGCGCGCTCGCCTCGTGTTCGAGTACAGCCGTGAGTTCTCCGGCGGCCTCGTCGGCCTTTACCGCACAGAGGAGCAGGGCGACTACTACGCGTTCACCGACCTCCAGCCGATCGAGGCCCGCAAGATATTTCCGGGTTTCGATGAGCCGGCTTTCAAGACGCCCTTCGACGTTGCCGTCATCACTCGCAAGGAGCATCTGGCGTTTTTCAATAGCGCAGAGATCGGGGTAGAGATGCTGGATGATGGCAAGAAGCGGGTCCGCTACGCCACGACCCGACCCTTGCCCACGTACTTGTTCGCGCTGGCTGTCGGCCCGTTGGATGTCGTCGAGTGGGACAGCATTCCCGCCAACGAATGGCGTGAGGAGTCCATCCCGCTGCGAGGGATCGCGGCTCGCGGGAAAGGCGACAAGCTTCGTTACGCGCTGGACAATACCGGCTCGATGGTGGCGCATCTCGAGGACTATTTCGGCATCGCCTACCCGTTCGACAAACTGGATATCGTCGCCGTGAGCGACCGTCTGGGCGCGATGGAGAACGCCGGCCTGATCATGTACGAGGAGGGCATGATCCTCCTGGATGACGACCCGCCTGTCGCGCAGCAAAGATCTTTCGGCGCGAGCCACATTCACGAGTTGGCGCACCAGTGGTTCGGGAATCTCGTCACCATGCCGTGGTGGGACGATCTGTGGCTGAACGAGGCGTTTGCCACCTGGATCGAGGCCCGCGGCATGGAAGCCTGGCGTCCGGGGTTCAATTTTGATCGCAGCCTGTTGGCCCGCGGCCTTGCGACGATGGACGAAGACAGCCTGTCTGCGGCGCGGCAGATACGTGAGCCTGTCGCCGATGCCGAAGGCATGTACGCGGCTTTCGACAGTATCACCTACGAGAAGGGCTCGAGCGTCCTGGCCATGTTCGAGAGCTATCTGGGCGGTGACGTCTTTCGCGAGGGCGTCCGGCTTCACATGCGGCGCTTCGCTTACGGGACCGCCACTGTTTTTGATCTGATCGAATCACTGGAGGAGGCGGCAGGGAGTGACGTAGAGCTCGAGGATGCTTTCCGCAGTTTCCTGTTCCAGCCAGGCGTCCCGTACCTCTCGGTTGAGCTGCAGTGCGATTCGCAAGGCGCCAGGGTGGCACTGTCGCAGCAGCGCTTCCTTCCCGACGGCGCCTGGTTCTCGCCCGACGAGGCGTGGGTCGTACCCGTGTGTCTGTCCTGGGACGGTGACCAGGATGCCGAGACAGGGGAGCCTTGCCTGTTGCTCGACGAAAAATCGGCAGACTTCAGAGTCGGGGATCATTGTCCCGGCTGGGTGATGCCCAATCGCGCGGCGGCTGGCTACTATCGATGGCGATTGCCGGACGATCAGACCAGCGTTCTGATCGCCGGTGCCGGTTCCGACATCGGTCCTCGCGAGCGGATGTCACTCGCGGACAGCCTGACTGCGGGTCTGGCGGCGGGGACCATCCGGATAGAGGACTATCTCCTGTCTCTGCCGACCCAGGCCGGGGCCCGCGAGCGTTCCGTGGTCGTGGCGTCGATCAGTGCCTTCGAGAGAGTATTCGATCATCTCCTCGGGCCACAGCAGAGGGATTTGGCGGCGGCCTACGCAAGCGCGATCTACGGCCGGAGGATAGAACTTCTGGGACTCCCGGATGGCGCGGAATCGAAGGAAGAGGCGGCCCTTCTGTCCAGTGCCGTGACGGAATTCCTGGCTGCCTATGCGCGGGATCCGGAGCTCCGCGAGGCGCTTGCAGAAGCGGGGCGCGCCCATGTCGGCTACACGTCCGTGCAGGGCGATGAAGGAACGACGCTCGCTCCCGATCTGGTGGGGACAGCGTTGGTCGTCGCGGTACAGGACAGTCCTCCCGAGCTCTTCGATCACCTTGCGGCCCTGTTGCGCGAGTCGGATGACAGCTTGCTGCGCAGCCAGATTCTGGAGGCTCTGGGTCACGCCGAGGACCCGCTGCTGCTGGCCCGGGCAAGGAACTTGCTGCTCGACGAGTCGGTACGCAGTAGCGAGACCTCGCCACTGCTTGCGGCCCTGACTCATCCGTCCCGGCTGGAAGGCACCTGGACCTGGTTCGAGGGTAATGCGCCCGCGCTGGTGCAGCGCTTCCCCGCCGCCTACCGTTTCTACCTGCCAGCCTACTTCAAGGGATTTTGCGCTCCGGGCGACAGTGACCGATTGCGGGCTGTGCTTGGCCGATTCGGCGATGATGTTCCGGGGCTCGAGACAGTGCTCCGGCAGACGGAGGAGACCGTCGCGATCTGTGCGGCGTACCGTGAGCGACATTCCGCGGACGCCCGCAGATTCTTCGATGAACTTGGCAAGGCGAAGGACTAGCCGTGTACCGCAGGATTGCTGTCAAGCGATCCGCGGAGTAGTTTGGTCCGGGCGGGCGATGCGCTCCAGGGGGAGATGACCGCGTCCGTTCGCGCGGTGACGTAACACCGGAGTCGCATGGCACATAACAACGCGACCGAGCCGTTTCACGAAATCCGGGCGGGGACTATGCGGGCAAAGGGGCCTGCTGCCCGTCTGGTCGTTCTGTATGTTGCCGCATTCCTGCTGGCCAGCATCGTGCTGATCGCGGATGATCCGCCCAGCAGCAATCTCTTCCTCTTCGAGCTCTACCGACTGCGCCATGTGCTGTTCTTCGGCATCGGCGGGCTGATCGTGCTGGAATTGACCGCGCTGATCGGGCGACGCTGGATACGCAAACGGTCGCTCTACTACGCTGTGGCTGGCGTAGCGGTGATCATCCTGAGCCTCGCGTTACAGCTGTTCTTTCCCGACAATTCCCCCGCTGCCGAGGATCGGCTTCTGCGCAACATTCTCGGCGGCCTCGCATTTGTCACTCTCAGCGCCGCACTGGATCGTCCGTTGCGCCGGGAGCATGACCGTCTGCGGGGTCGGCCGCGTCAGATCATCGGTTGGAGCTCCGTTCTGATCCTGGTGATCGTCATGCAGACGCTGTTCCCGGTGGCCTTGTCATACGCGGGCCGGAACGGCGCATATCCGCGCGTGGTCGACATGACCGACGGGTGGCAGCAGAGGTTCATAGAGGTGCGTGATTCATTGCTGTTCATCGGCATGCCGCCGACACAGTGGAAGTCCAGGAATGAGCGCATCACCGCAATGGTCTTGTTCGACGCCGTGCCGGGCGCCGGGGTCATGGTGCACGAGCCCTATACGGACTGGCGCGGGTACAACGCCCTGCAGATCGAGGTCTATTCGGAACTCGACCTGCCGCGGGAGATTGTCCTGCGGGTCGACGACAAGCGCAGGGAGAAGGCCGCAGGCGACCGCACGGACCTGACCATGGTCGTGAAACCCGGCTACAACCTGTACCAGATCCCGATGGAGGCGATCCGTAATGGACCGGATGGCCGGCAGCTCCGCCTGCACAAGATACGCCGGGTTGGAGTATTCTCGCCCGGGAGTGACGAGCGCTTCATGATGTTCTTCAGTGACTTCCGCCTGGTGAACAGGCCGCTCCCGAAAGACGCGCAGGATCCGCAGTACCTGGGCAGTCTTTAGCCGGCCCGCAAACAGCGATCAGTCGCCGTCCTCCGGGCGATGATAATCAGGCATGGTCGATGGCCGGAATCTGCTCGTCGTCGCCATATCTTTCGATCTTGATATCGCGCATTCCGTAGAAGATGGCCACCAGCGGATTGATCAGATTCAGGAAGCAGAATGGCAGGTAGGCTACCGTTGCTACCCCGAGGGTCGCAGCCATGTAGGCGCCGCAGGTATTCCAGGGGATCAAAGGCGAGGTTAGCGTCCCTGCATCCTCGATCGTGCGTGAGAGGTTGCGTGCCTTGAGTCGGCGTCGACGGAACTCCTCCCTGAACATCCGGCCCGGGACGACGATGGACATGTACTGATCCGCGGTGACGACATTCGAGAGGATCGTGGTTCCGACGACGGCCGAGATGAGCGACCCGGTGCCACGTGCGGCCCGGACGAGGGCCGCGATCATCCGTTCGAGCAGGCCCGTGTGCTCCATCACGGCGCCGAACGAAAGGGCCGTCAGGATCAGGAAGATCGTATTGAGGAAACTGATCATCCCGCCCCGAGTCAGCAGGTCGTCTATGGTCGCGTCGCCCGTGTCTGACACGTAACCGTCGAACAGGGAGATCCACACACCCTTGATGACGGCCAGCCAGTCCGGGAGTTCGGGAGAAGCGGCCAGAGCTATCGCCTGGCCGGGTTGCAGGATCGCGGCGAGCACCGCGCCCGCTGCGGCGCCGGCCAGGATCGTCGGCAGCGCGTGTATGCGCTTGATCGCCATCCAGACGATCAGTGCGACGGGCAGCAGGTTAAGCGGCCCGAGCTTGAATTCGCGCCGCAGCACCTCGGACAGGCCCCCGAGCTGCAGGCTGTCTCCCTGCGGTGTGGAAAATACGCCGATCGTGGTGAACAGGAACAGCGCGATCAGGAAGGACGGGCCCGTGGTCCAGGCCATGTGCCGGATGTGGGTGAACAGTTCGGTGCCGGCGACAGCAGGCGCAAGGTTCGTGGTGTCCGACAGGGGCGACATCTTGTCCCCGAAGTAGGCTCCGGAGATGATCGCACCGGCGGTGATCTCCGGCCTCAGACCGAGACCGATGGCGACGCCCATCAGGCCGATGCCGATGGTTCCGGCCACGGTCCAGGAGCTACCGATAGAGACGGCGACCAACGCGCAGATAAGACAGGTGGCTGCATAGAAGATTGAAGGATGAAGGACCTCGAGTCCGTAAAAGACCATCGCCGGCACAGTGCCGGCCAGCATCCAGCTGCCGATCAACGCGCCAACCGAGAGCAGGATGAGCATGGCGCCGATCGCCACCGAGATGCCGGAAGAGATGGCACCGTGGAGATCCTGCCAGCGATGACCGTTCTTGATCGCGATGAAGCTGGCCACGACTGATGCGATGATCAGGGCCACCTGATTGGCGCCGTAGGACGAGTCATCGCCGAACAGGTAAACCGAGAGCGATAACAGCAGCACCAGTACGACGACGGGCGTTATCGCATCTCGAAGGCTGGGTATCTGTACCGAGCTGCCAGACTTCGGTCGGCTGGCGTGGTCTCTTTCCATTGGGTCCCGTCGCGTTGCTGTTGTGGTTATGGGCGTCCGGCGAGGCCAGTATAGGGGTCGATGTCCGTGTTACAAACGTCACTACCGGTCCAATCAACGTACCGTCGCACATGATCGTCCGATGCTAGACTCGCCTGGTATGTGTCTTGACCCCGGTGTTCCGGGTGCCTGCCCCGTCGGTCGCAACAGGCCTCCCCTGATGGCTGGACCGCGTCGACAAGGGACGTGGCCGGTGCGCGTTTGCGGCCGGATGCAAGCGTGACGGCTCACTCCTGGGAAGTCACTCCGGCCGAGGCCCGGGATATCCAGCAGGATCTGCGACGACTGGTCGTGCGAGAGGACGACCTGGGGGCAGTCAGGTATGTCGCGGGAACCGACGTGGCATTCGAGGATGGCCTCAACACCACCCGGGGGGCGGTAGCAGTCCTCAGTTTCCCGGATCTCGTGCTCGAGGAGCACGCCATTGCGCGTCGGCCAACGACGTTTCCCTACGTGCCGGGGCTACTCTCATTCCGCGAGATACCGGTGTTGCTCGAGGCCATGGGCCGATTGCAGAGAGCCCCGGATATCGTCCTCTGCGACGGGCAGGGATACGCCCACCCGCGGAGATTCGGACTGGCCTGTCACCTTGGGGTGCTGACGGGGTTGCCCACCATCGGCGTGGCCAAGAGTCGACTGATCGGCTGCCACTCAGATGTCCCGGAACACAAGGGCGACTGGACCCCGTTGATGGACGGCGAGGAGAGGATCGGTGCCGTGCTGCGGACCCGGGCGGGAGTGCGGCCGCTCTTCGTCTCAACGGGTCATCGTGTCTCTCTCGAGACGGCGATCCATTACACGCTTGCCTGCCTGACTCGCTACCGACTGCCCGAGACTACCCGCTGGGCGGACCGCCTCGCGGGTCAGGGATAGCTGTCCACCTCGCGATCGTCCAGCGTAGTTGGGTGCAGGCGTAGCTCGCTGACAGTTCCTCTCGACGGCCGGCAAGGGGACTGCCGGACCTGGCTGGTGCCCAGTGCTTTACCCGCAACCCAGCATAAGTACACTACGCCCCCATGCGTAGATTGACTGGGCTGCCCACACGATTCGCCATAGCTATCTCGACGGCATGCCTGTTAGCCGCGTGTTCAGACCGTCCGGTGCCTGCTGATCGAGACCAGTCCCCGGTCGCGTCGACGCTGGTGGCGCTGGTCGGCGGGACACTGATCGATGGCACCGGCGGCGCACCTGTCAATGATGCCGTCGTGCTGATCGATGGAGACCGGATCCAGTGCGCAGGCTCTTCGTCAGACTGCGGCGTTGCGGACTCAGCTCGCCTGATCGATGTCTCCGGAAGATGGATTACGCCCGGCATCGTCGACGCTCATGTGCACTATGACCAGACAGCGTGGGGTGATGGCCGCCCGGACGCCCTGGACGTTCGATCCCTCTATCCCTTCGAGGCCGTCGAGTTCCGGCAGCGGACGATGCCGGAGAGGTATTTCAGAGCCTATCTTTGCTCCGGCGTCACCGCGACTTTCGACGTCGGCGGCTTCCCCTGGACGTGGACCCTGAGGGAACGGGTTCGTGGTGATACCTTCGCGCCCCATGTCGCGGTCGCGGGGCCGTTCATCAGTCACGTGAGTCCGCCCAAGTGGGTGCTTCCGGCGGAGCGAAGAGTCATCGAACTGAACGACGAAGAGTCTGGTCGGGCCGGCGTTCGGTATCTGGCGGCGAACCACACCGATGCCGTGAAGGTCTGGTTTCTGAAGCCCTCCGCGGAGATGCGCGAACAACTCGATGCGCGCCTGTATGCAGTCGGCGACGAGGCCCGAACCTACGGTGTGCAGATGCTCGTACACGCAACAACGCTTCGGGAAGCCAAAGTCGCGTTGCGCGCCGGAGCGCGTGTGCTCGTGCACAGCGTGCAGGACGAGGCGGTGGACGAGGAATTCATCGGCCTGCTGACCGACCCGGCACGGGAGGTGATATACATGCCGACTCTGGTCGTGAGGAGCGGGTACGTAAAAATGTACGAATCGGTGCTGACCGGCGAGCCGCCACCGGAGGTGGATGATCCCAACCGCTGTGTCGATCAGGACACGCTGGCGAAGATTGCGCAGTCAGCGGAATCCGGCCAGTTCGGGCGGTTCGACCGTGAGAGGCTTGATGCCTACGCAGACCGCGCGGCGAAGGCCTATGAATTGATGGTCGGCAACCTGATGGCCGTTCATGAAGCCGGTGCTACGATCGCGATGGGCACAGACGCGGGCAATCCTCTGACAGTGACCGGACCATCGATCCATGCTGAAATGGAAGCCATGCAAGCGGCCGGGATGCCTGCTATGGACGTCATCGCAGCGGCGACTCTGAACGGTGCCCGAGCGATGCAGCGCGAGAGCGAAATCGGCACCGTGGAGGCCGGCAAGATTGCAGACCTGCTCGTGCTGGGGGCGGACCCGTCGCAGGATGTGGCCAACTTTCGCCAGCTTGAAGCTGTCGTACGCGGCGGCCGGTTCCACACTCAGGTCAGTCTTCAGCGCCCGGAGCGGGGGGTTGACTGAGACAGCATGACGAAACCCATCGACAACTCTTTCTGGGTGATTCCGGACGTACTCCTCGCCGGGGAGCATCCGGGCGTGGAAGGCCCTGACGACGCGACCCGGCGTATCCGCCGGTTCCTGGTGTCGGGAGTCGGGCAGTTCATCGACCTGTCCGAGAGGAAGGAATGTCCTGCCTACGATGAGGCACTGCAACGGGAAGCCGAGATGCTCGGTGTCGATGTCCAGTATAGCCACCACCCTATTCGCGACAAGGGGATCCCGCGCAGCCCGGTGCAAATGGCTGCCATCTTCCGCGAGATCAGTGACGCTATCAGTCGCGGACAGACGACCTATATCCATGCGAATCGTGGCGTCGGCCGCACCGGCGTGGCGATCGGTTGTTATCTCGTGGAGTGCGGCCTGAACGGCGACCGCGCGATCCGTAAGCTCGCGATCCTCTACAGTTCGATGGAGAAGAGCGCGTGGGAGCCACAGATTCCTGAGACGGATCAGCAGATCGAGTACATCCGCGAATGGGAGGCCGGTGCGGGCCAACCCTGAGCTGGCGTACGGTTTCGCCTGCTGGTCGGTGTATTCGTGGCCGGTAGCCCAAGAGGCGCGCGAGCGGAGCAGGTCGCAGAGGAGTCGAGCTTGAACAGTGATCGCAATCCCGATCGCGCATTTTCAGTTGCCAGGGTAGTGGAGTCACTACCCGAGGCCATCGCTGCCCTGTTCCAGAGGCTGATGTCGGGTCCGCGCCTGTCGCGCGAGGAGTTGCGCCGCCGTGTGGCCACCTATCTTGTCAGCGTGGAGGTTTCGTCCAGGGATGTGGATCACATGGACGTGGACACAGCGCAGGCGATCGCCAATCGCTGTCATCGACTAATCGACACTCTGACCGTTGACTCAGGCGAGCAGCATCGGCGCATGGTCCAGGCGGCCGTGTTGTACTTCGTGATGGAGTCAGACGCGGAGGACGACCGTGAGTCATTGATCGGATTTGAAGACGACAAACTGGTCGTGGAGGCAGCCTGCAGGGAGCTTGGCGTGTAAGGCCGGGTTGTTCGCTCAGGCCGCGATTCAATCCGCACGCGCCAGACGCGCGAGCACATCGCGTCGAAGTTCCTCACGTTCGAAGGTCATCCTGTACGCCAGATAATATTTCATCACGTTGCGCACGTAGTTGACGGTTTCCGATCCGACTCCGTCGGCGGCTACTTGTTCCACTTCGCCAAACCAGCGATCGGGATCCAGACCATCCGTTGCCGCCTTCTCCCGGTAGCGGTTGATTCTTGCACCACCGGCGTTGTACCCGGCGAGCGCGAACAGCCATCGATTCATCGGATCGATGCTCTCGTCATGGAAATATTCGTCGATCAGATGACGCATATACTTGGCGCCGGCGTGGATACTGCCCTCCATCGATCTGTAATCGCGGACCTTCATCATGCGTGCCGTCTGGGGCATGACCTGCATGATGCCGACGGCGCCGGCGGCGCTGTGTCTACTGTTGTCCAGCCTCGACTCCTGGAATCCCTGGGCGGCCAGCTGGAGCCAGTCAAGACCGAAACGCTCCGCGTATTCCCGGAAGAACGGCGCCTCTTTCGAGAGCTGTTCGAGCCGGTCGCCGGACAGCGCGTTGACGACGCGATCCGGATCGTTGAGGTAACGATTGCGGACGATGTTGCCCGTCTTTGTACCGAGCCGGTTGCTGTCGATAAATTCATTGATTGCCGCCTTTAGCTCCGGACTCTTCTTGCGGAAGCCCCAGGCGATGGCGCCCGCTTCCCTCACAGCCAGATCCTCGTGCAGGGTCAGATCCGCAAATACCTGCGACCAGAATCGCGCCACAAAGTCGTCCGCCACCGTGATGCTGATCATGCCAGCCGAGGCCATCTCCAGCAGGTCCTCGTCTTCGAAGATCTCGTGGGCCGGCAATATGTCTATCGCCGGCCTGCCCGAAGCGACGAAACCTTCGCTCAATGCGAGCAGGCTCTCGTAGTACGAACTGGATACCCTCACTACGACTTCTCTGCCAGACAGATCGTCCAGACTCGCAATCGGCACCGCGACCGGTCCGGTGACTACCAGTTCCCTGACATCGGTCAGCCAGGGAGAGGAGAAGTCCACCAGTTGCCGGCGGTCGGCAGTCACGGTCAGCCCGCCCGCCGCGATGTCCGCGTGACCATCGACTACTGCCCCCAGGAGTTGGTCTCTGGTCAGCGGTAGAGCGATAACGTGCACCCGACTTGTGCCGGACAGGCCGAGTTTCCCGTTGAGGAACTTCTCGAAGAGGCGCACCGCTTCCGAGGTGAGCCCGTGCTGCTTGCCGTCGCGGATGTAGTAGAAGAACCCACCGCGCGCGACGGCGACCCGTACCATTCTGCGTTCGACCATCTCGGACAGATCGCCGTGCCAGGGCTCTACGACCCCCTCCAGCTGTTCCGGGACCTGCAGTCCTTCGACGTCTTCGGGTCGATGAGACAGGGGAGACACCGAGCCGATCTCCTCGGATCGGGCTTCCGTCTCCGTGGGCGGCTGCCTGCCACAGCCGATCGCGATGAGCACCATGGCCAGCAGGCAGATGTGGAGAGGCTTGCGCAGCGTATCCCTCCCGGGTCGGCTGCGATCAGAGTATCACCGCGGCACGGCAATCCGGCAAGCCGGGGATATCCTAAGGGACGATCATCACGCGGATAAGATAGGCGAGAGCACCCCAGGCAGCAAGGCTGGCGGTGTAGAGCAGCGCGAACCATGCCAGGCGACGCAGGCGACTGGGTGGCGTACCCGCGTACGGACTGTTGTCAGGCGTGATAGCCGGCATCTGCCTTCACCTTGCCACGGAATATCCAGTACACATACGCGGTGTAACCAAGAATGATCGGTAACATGATGACTGCACCCACCAGCAGGAGACTCTGCGACTTGGGTGCAGCAGCCGCCTCGTGGATGGTCAAGCCGTACGGGACCAGATACGGATTGATACCGACCATCAGTCCGATGAATCCGAGAAGGAACAACGACGAGGCCCAGATATGCGGCGCATAGGTAGTGTCCTTGCGCAGGCTCGTTACCAGCTTCCAGAAGGCGACCACCACCAGTAGCGGTATGGGTGTCAGCGGCAGCAGCTTGGCCCAGTCCACGTCCGGATAGCGAAGGCCCCAACGATCCGCCGCGGCAGCATCCAGTGCCGGCACCCAAAAACTCACCACGGCCATCATCAGCAGCACCACAGCAGCCGAGATCATGCCGACGCGCCGTGCCCACTCCAGGAGTTCACCCTCGGTCTTGATAATCATCCAGGTGCTGCCCAGGAGCACATAGCCCCAGACCATGGCGCAGCCGACCACGAAGCTGAATGGCGTCAGCCACTCGAACATGCCACCCACGAAGCGGCCGTCGTCCAGCGTCACCCCCTGGACGATCGCTCCGAGCACCAGGCCTTGAGAAAATGTTGCGATCACGGATCCCCAGTGGAATGCCTGATCCCAGACCCGCTGTCCTGAACCACTGGCCTTGAAGCGGAATTCGAAAGCCACGCCGCGGAAGATCAAGGCGGTGAGCATGAATCCGATGGGCATGTAGACTGCGGGCATCAGCGCCGCGTATGCCTTGGGGAATGCGGCGAACAGGCCGCCGCCGCCGAGGACCAGCCAGGTCTCGTTCCCGTCCCAGACCGGCGCGATGGAATTCATCATGATGTCCCGGTCTTCGTCTGTATTGGCGAACGGGAACAATATGCCGACACCCAGGTCCATCCCGTCGAGCAGGATATACATGAAGACCGCAATCCCCAGGAGCGCGGCCCATGTCGTGGGCAGATCGATCCAGTCCATAGCCTGACCCTCGTGTTACTCGTGCTGGTCTAGCCGGCCGCTTCTGCCGAGTCGTCCCGGCCGAGCGCCAGCGGCACGCCCAGCACGGGTTCGTCCGGTTTTGCGCTTGGCGGGCGGGCCGGGCCCTCCGGTCCGCGCTGTGCAAGTTTCAGTATGTAGTACATCCCGGCCGCGAACACGATGCTGTAGGCGAAGATGAAGACGATCAGCGATGTGCCCACCGCGCCTGCGGTGACCGGCGACACCGAGTCAACGGTTCGCAACAGGCCGTAGACCGTATACGGCTGCCGGCCGATCTCGGCGGTAAACCATCCGGCGATGACCGCGATGAATCCTGCTGGTCCCGCCGCGACACACAGGTGCAGGAACCAGCGTTGCTTTTCGACCTTGCGTCGCCAGACGAGCACAGCGCCAACCAGGCCGACAAACAACATGATCATGCCGAGGCCGACCATAACCCGGAAACTCCAGAACACCCATCCGACAGGCGGCCGTTCGCTGGCCGGCCACTCCTTCAGCCCGCGAATCTTCCCGTCGAACGAGCCGGTCACAATCAGGCTGCCCACCTTCGGCATCGACAGCGCATAGTCGTTGCTCTCCGTCTGTTCATTCGGAAATCCGATCAGGACCAGCGGAGCGTTGTCGTCATAGGTCTCCCAGTGCCCTTCCATGGCAGCGAGCTTCACGGGCTGGTGCTCATAGACGTTTGCACCGTGTTCGTGTCCGGCGATCATCTGTGCCGGAACGACGATCGCAAGGAATCCTAGCGCCATATGCGTCATGACCCGTGCCGGTTCCGGATTGGTCCCGCGCAGCAGATGGAATGCACCGACCGCTCCGACCACCAGGCCGGTCGTGCAATAGGCTCCAAGCACCATGTGGCTGAATCGGTATGGGAATGAGGGGTTGAAGATGACTTCGATCCAGTCAGTCGCGTGGAAGATCCCGTCACGGATCTCATACCCGGCGGGTGTCTGCATCCAGCTGTTGGCTGCCAGAATCCAGAAGGCCGAGAACAGCGTCCCTATGGCTACGACGAGCGTCGAGATGAAATGCAGTCGCGGGCCGACGCGATTCCAGCCGAACAGCATGATGCCGAGGAAGGATGCCTCGAGGAAGAAAGCCGTCAGCACTTCGTAGCCGAGCAGCGGTCCCAGGACGTTACCGGTAATCTCGGAGAAGAGGCTCCAGTTAGTGCCGAACTGATAGCTCATCACCAGGCCGGATACGACCCCCATGCCGAAGGAGACGGCGAATATCTTTACCCAGAAGCGATAGAGCTGGAGATAGACCTCCCGTCCTGTCTTCAGCCACAGACCCTCTAGCATCGCCAGATAGCTGGCGAGTCCAATTGTGAAGGCCGGAAATATGATGTGGAAGCTTATGGTGAACGCGAACTGGAGTCGCGCCAGCAGGACCATGTCTAGATCGGTCACAATAACTTCCTCTGGCTACCGAAATACGGAGAGGCGACCGCTGCCTCGGACGCCGAACGAACTGCACTTCAATGCCCCGTTACGCGGCAATACCGTTCAGCAGAGACTTCGCTCTGGCGGGCTCCCGGGATTCATTTTGCATGGCGGGAGCAGACGACGACCTTCCCCTTCCGGGGTCATTATGCCGTCTATCCCGGATGTGACCAAGGAAGGGGCGATCCCCGATCAATGATCGGAGTGGACATGATCAGAACCGGCTTGATGCCGCAGTCGGATCCCGAGAGTCGTGTCACTCGACGGAAACGATTCTGATGTCGAAGGTCAATGCCTCGCCCGCGAGCGGATGATTCAGATCGAGAACGATGACCTCTTCCCTGATCTCATGCACCTTGACCTGAAAGGGCTGTCCGTTCGGGCTCTCCGCGTAGAGTACCTGCCCGACCTGCCGTGCTTCTTCCGGCACCTGCTCCTGTGGTACCTCACGGAACAGCCCCGGATCAACTTCGCCATACCCGTCGGCTACCGGGATCTGGACGCTGCGTGTGTCCGCGGCAGCCATGCCCTCGAGTTCCTTCTCCAGGGCCGGCAACAGTTGTCCGCTGCCGTGGGTGTAGACCAGCGGCTCCCCATCAACGTTAGTATCGGCGACGGTGCCGTCTTCGAGTTTGAGGGTGTATTCGATTGCGACACTGCGGCCGTCTGCTATCACGGGGTTCTCCTCGACGGCTGTCTGCTCGTCCTGGGCATAAACGCTGGAAGACGTCATCGCCAGCCAACAGGCGAAGACACCAAGTACGAATCTGTGCTGCATGTATCTACTCCCTGGGCTTGACTCTCCCGGACGCGCAGGCCCGAAGCGCAACAACTGCGGCTCGCCAACAGGATGCGGGCCGTCCAGATCGTGAGCGGTGGGCCGTATCGCCGGAGACAAGACACGCGTTGCAAGCGGTCCCGGACGATACGCGAAGCGCTAGCAAGCGGCAAACGGGGCCCTGCTGGGTCCGTCCGACAGTGCGCCCGCAGAGCAGCCGGCCTATTCGGCCAGCGGATGAGGCGAGAAGACAAGGTGGCCGACGTCACCAGCCCCGTCGATGCTCGTCAATACCAGCCGGCCAGCCCGGAACCCATATCGGGTCACCTGGCCGAGCGCGTCGAGATAGGTCCGCTCGAGCTGCATCAGAGGGTCGGGGCAGGCCATCATCGTGCCTGCCGTCTGACCGAAAGAGACTTCGCCGGGCATGCCTCCGGCTTCTGCCGCGCCCATGTAGCGATTGCAGCCGCTTTGTCCTGCAATCCGGCCGGCATCGAATACCAGCGTGACCGCGCTGTCACCCGACAGTTCTGTGACACCTTCCATCTGTTCGAGACGCCATTCCAGCCCTTCGAGATCAGCGATCGACAGGGTGCCTACGATCTCCGCTTCGCCTTCGACCAGGCGGGACTCCTCCAGGGTCCAGCGCCTCAGCGCCTTGACCGACGGACAGCAAGCGGCATCATCTTCTCCGGTTTCTACAACCTGGATGCGCAACTCCTGGTCCTCGATGACCGCAGAGCGGATCTGTACCCGGTCCCCGAGCGACGCGGTCGCCACGCCCGCGCGGTCAGTACCGACGCCCGCCAGTATCGCCAGATAGCCGAAGCTCCCCGACCCGCCCGAGTTTTCCTCAAGTAGAACGACGGTCTGTTCCGACCCGTCGCCAGTGAGGTCACCGGTCACGGTGAACCCGGGGACCAGTTCAACCCGTGGTCGGGACGCTCCGCCCTCGACAAAAGGCCGTCCCTCGAAAACTCCGTCGCGCAGCGTCACGGGCTCATCGTAGATGCCCAGGTAGGTCGCGTTCGCCGCGTCCGCGGAATCCGTAGCGGTGACCGCTGCCGTCGAAGGCGCGATCGCCTCCGTCTCGCCGGCTGCCGGAGTCGGGGGCTCCTGCTTCTGGCAGCCGCAGAGCAGGGTGAAGGAGGCTAGCAACAAGCCGATCAATTTCATAAGACGTACCCGCAAATCGTTCCTGGTCTTGCACTCGAGCGGCAGAGTATCCCACGAAACCGCGAGCCGGCCGCGCAGCAGACATGCTGGCCAGCACTCGCGTCAGCTCCGAGTTCCGTCCCGATTCAAACCCGCGTTGCAGTTCGTGCGTCATAAGCAGAACAGGGCCGCTGCGACCGAGCGTCGTGGCCGGGCATCTTAAGTAACAGGGGAGCGACAGGCACTGTCATGAGTTCAGCCATTCCGCAGCGAGGGGTGGGTACCACCGCACGAGGGGCGATCCGTGATACGGCGGCCCAGGACCGGGTCATCCAGCGGCCTTCCATGTCGGGTCGACGGCGCTGGATGATCGGGCTGTTCATCCTGGCCCTGGCCGCGACCTCGGCAGCAGTTTCACCCGCTGTACAGAGATTCGCATCCGCCGACCGATCCGTCCCCCTTGACCGGCTCAGGCTGGCAACCGTGGCGCGCAGTGATTTCGTCCGCGATGTCGCGGTCAGGGGGCGCGTCGTCGCGGCCGTGAAGCCTACGGTGTATGCCCCGGCGGAAGGGGTGGTGACGCTGATGGTCGAGGCGGGGGACACGGTCAGCGAGTCGCAGGTACTGGCCGGCGTGAAGAGTCCGCGCCTGGCGAACGAACTCGATCAGGAACTCGCGACGCTGCAGCGTATCGAGACGGAACTGACGCGGCAGGGGATCGAAAAGAAGAAACGCGAACTGCGCAATCAGCAGACGACCGACATGGCGAGGGTCGCCGTGACCGCGGCAGAGCGGGAGTTGCGCAGAGCCCAGGCGTCCTGGGACGAACAGATCATCAGTCTGCAGGATTTCGAGAAAGCCAGGGACGATCTTGCCCGGTCCCGGCTCGAGTTCGATCACGCGGAAGCGAACGCGCGTCTGGAGAGTGAAAGTCTGGGATTCGAGATAGCGACGCGTGCGTTTGAGAGGGACCGTCAGCGACTGCTGGTCAGCGAACTGGAACGACGCGTTGCAGAGCTGGAGGTGCGCTCGCCGGTGGCCGGTATCGTCGGATCACTGTCGGTAGATCAGAAGGCACAGGTGGCAGAGAACCAGCCGCTGATGACTGTCGTAGATCTGACCGCCTTCGAGATCGACATCCAGGTGCCGCAGGAGTACGGCGACGACCTCGGGCTCGGCATGCCCGCCCAGATCAGCTTCAGCGGAGCGACCTACGCCGGCGAGATCACCGCGATATCACCAGAGGTGCGGGAGAACCAGGTATCTGGCCGCGTGCGTTTCGATGGCGATCCACCCGCCGGCCTGAGGCAGAACCAGCGCGTGTCGGCCCGGATATTGCTCGAGTCGAAACAAGACACGCTCACCGTGCAGCGCGGACCATTCCTCGATAGCGGTAGCGGGCGTGTCGCGTACGTCGTCGAGGGCGGGTTGGCCCATCGACGCGAAATCCAGGTCGGCGCCACCAGCATCGGCGAGGTGGAAGTCCTCACCGGTCTGGAGGAGGGCCAGACCATCATCATCTCCGACCTGGCGCAGTTCGAGGGAGCCGGGACCGTATTACTCCAAGACTGAGGGAAGAAACATGCTCGAGATGCACCATATCAGCAAGGTATACAGGACAGGCACAGTCGAGACGCATGCGCTCCGGGACTTCAGCCTGCGCGTGGACGAGGGCGAGTTCGTGGCCGTCACGGGGCCTTCGGGGTCCGGCAAGACGACGTTCCTGAATATCGCCGGGATGCTGGAGGATTTCACCGCGGGGACGTACCGGCTGGACGCCGAAGATGTGAGCGATCTCGGGGACGATGCCCGATCGCGGATCCGCAACGAGAAGATCGGTTTCATCTTCCAGAGTTTCAATCTGATTCCCGATCTGAACGTATTCGACAATGTCGATGTGCCGCTGCGCTACCGTGGCTTCAGCGGGGCCGAGCGACGCCGCAGGATCGACGAAGCCGTAGAGCTGGTAGGACTCACCTCGCGCATGCGCCACCTGCCCTCGCAACTGTCCGGCGGCCAGCAGCAACGCGTCGCTATCGCCCGGGCGCTGGCAGGTGCGCCGAGATTCCTGCTCGCAGATGAGCCCACGGGTAACCTCGATTCCGAGATGGCCGATGGCGTCATGGCCCTTCTGGAGGACATCAACGCAGCCGGCACGACGATCGTCATGGTCACCCACGACGCGGACCTGGCCGGTCGGGCGCCGCGCAATGTTCAGGTCCTCGACGGATGGGTGCAGGAAACGGCGGAAGCCATCGAGCCTCCTGTCGCGAATCGCGCTCCGGCCGAACTCGCCGTTGTAGGCTCCTAGGAGAAACGACCGTGTTCCGTTATTACCTGAAACTCGCGAGCCGAAGTTTGCTCGCTACGCCGGCGGCGACGTCGCTGATGGTGGCCACGATCGCTCTGGGCATCGGCATCTTCATGGCTGCCGTGACCGTCTACTATCTGATGGCCAACAACCCCATCCCGCACAAGAGCGACATGCTCCATGCGGTGCAGCTGGACAGCTGGGATCCGGCCCAGTCGTATCGGGAGGGTCGCCCTGAGCAGGCACCCTGGGAGCTCACATACACTGATGCGATGGCGCTGCGTGAATCGGACATCCCGCGCCGGCATGCGGCCATGCACAAGGTGTCGCTCGTCGTCCAGCCGACCCGCGAGGATCTCAAGCCATTCCAGACCGAAGCCCGGCTTACCGACGGCGATTTCTTCGCTCTGTTCGACATCCCCTTCGTCTACGGTGCTGCCTGGGGCCGGGATGCCGATGATGCAGGCCAGCTCCTGGTGGTCATAAGCGAGTCGCGCAATGACGAGTTGTTCGGTGGCGAGGACAGTACGGGTAAGACCCTGCGTATCAACGATCGGGAGTTTACCGTTGTCGGCGTCTCGGAAGACTGGAATCCGGTGCCGAAATATTACGACGTCAACAACGGCGCATTCGACGAGCCGGAACAGATCTTCATCCCGTCCGGGGTCGGTCGTGAACTCGAGTTGTTTTCCTCGGGTAATACCAACTGCTGGAAAGACGAGGACATCAACTCATTCGAGGAATTCCTCGGCGCTGAGTGCGTTTGGTGGCAGTACTGGGTGGAGTTGCCTTCGGCGGTGGATCGCGATGCCTACCAGGCTTTCATAGACGCCTACGTAAAAGAGCAGAAAGAGCTCGGCAGGTTCGCCCGGCCGCTCAACAACCGCATAACGGCGGTGGAGGAATGGCTCGAAGTCCGTCAGGTTGTTCGCGATGACAACAAGGTGCTGATCGGCATCGCATTCCTGTTCCTGGTCGTCTGTCTGTTCAACATCGTCGGTTTGATGCTGACGAAGTTTCTCGGCAAAGCGCCCCAGATCGGCATCCGTCGTGCCCTGGGTGCCAGCCGTGGAGCCGTGTTCCGTCAGCAGCTTATCGAGGTCGGCGCGCTGGGTGCCGCGGGCGGGCTTGCCGGCCTGGGATTCGCCTGGCTGTCCCTAAAGGGTATCCAGCAGCTGTTCCCGGGCTTCGAACACCTGGCCAGACTCGATCTGACCCTGGTCGGAATAGCGATCGCCAGTGCCGTTGTGACGACCATCATCGCCGGTCTCTATCCGGCATGGCGTGTCTGCCGGGTGCCTCCCGGAGCTTACCTGCGCCTGCAATAAGGGGCCCCTCAGAGGAGAAAGTTCATGGAATTCGGACCTATCTGGAGAGCATCTCTCCGTAACAAGACTGGCCCCGTCCTGATGGCGCTGCAGATCGCCCTCACGCTGGCGGTGATCGTCAATGCAGTGTTCATAATCAAGCAAAGGATCGACAATATCACCCGACCCACGGGCATGGATGTGGAGAACATCGTCACCGTACAGAGCTTCGGATTCGGCGATGACTTTGACCTCCAGGAGAGCGTCCCCGAGGACCTTGCGGCGCTTGAGTCGATCCCCGGCGTACTTGCGGTGACGAGCTCCCAGCACGTTCCGTTGTCAGGGAGTGGCTGGGGGACCGAGCTCGCCGGTTCCTCGGAAGACGGTGCCCCACGGGTAAATGGCGCTCAATACTTCGTCAACGCAGACGCCGTCAATGCGTTTGGCGTGGCGCTCGAGTCGGGCCGGGCGTTTACTCCGGAGGATGTTGAATACCCCGAGAATTTTGGTGTCCCCCTAAGCCGGGTCATTATGACGCGGGCGTATCTGGACGCGCTGTTCCCGGAGGGTGGTGCCCAGGCCGGCGCCACCGTCTACGACAACCTCGGCAATCCCGTGACGGTGATCGGCGTCCTGGACAGGATGCACGGGGCGTGGGTCGGTTGGGACAAGCTCGACAACGTCATGCTCGTGCCCCGCGTCATGCCGGTCGAATTCAACTACTACATTGTCCGTGCCGAACCCGGAGAGCGTGATCGCGTCATGCCTCAGGTCGAGGAGACGCTGCTGGCAATCAACGATCGGCGGGTCGTCAAGTCACTGCGTACCCACAGCGATATCAGGGACTCCAGCTACGAGGGGGATCGTGGCATGGCAGTGGTGCTGGCTGTCGTCGTCGGACTCATGGCGATGGTCACCGGTGTCGGCATCGTTGGCCTCGCGAGCTTCGCCGTCCGCCAGCGCGTCAAGCAGATAGGCACGCGCCGTGCCGTGGGTGCCCGAAGGCGCGACATCGTCCGCTATTTCATGGTCGAGAACTGGATGATCACCACGATCGGTGTGGCTGTGGGCTCCGTGCTGACGATCGCGGTGAATTACTGGATGGTCGTGAGCTTCGAGCTGGAACGTCTGGACCCCCTGTACGTTCCCGTGGGCATCCTTGCACTTTGGTTGCTCGGTCTGCTGGGAGTGGCAGGGCCGGCGCGCAGGGCGTCCGCGATCTCACCGGCTATTGCGACCCGGACGGTCTGATAAGGAGGCGAGCATCCGAAGGAGCTTCGTGACGGCAGACGCGCGTCGTGACGAACGGGTGATGCTCGTCCGGCCCCGCCGGCATTTGGGGGGCACGGGGTGGATGCTGCAGACACTCGTCCGTATGGCCCGACCCCACAAAGCCCTTGCGCTTCGCCGAAAGACGATGTGCACTTAGTGACAAGATGACCTCCGGTCCGCGCAACGAGCCGACTTCCCTTGCCAGCATGTCCGGTGCGCTGGCGGAGACCCTTGAGCGACACTATGGGGTCGATCCGCGCCCGCTCTACGTCCGGGCCGGGCTGAATCCGGGCATGATCGGCAAGGCCGGGGCCCGTTATCCGTTCTCCGCACTCCGCAAGCTCTGGCAAGAGGCGGCGGAAACCACCGGTGACCCTTGTCTTGGGTTGGTGGTAGGCCGACATCTCCGGCCAGGCAACACACAGGTCCTCGGTTTCGCGTGGTTGGCAAGCAGCACCCTTGAGGAGGCGCTGGATCGGTGGCTTCGCTATCACCGGGTCGCCAGTACGGCTGCCGTCTTCCGGCGACGGCTGGAGAACGACCTTGCCGTCTACAGCTTCGACGCCGCAAGTGGTGTCAGACCGCTGCCGGTCATGCTCGGAGAGGCAAGCCTGGCCGCGTTGGTCGCCATGTGCCGCCGGGCATCGACGGACGATTTTTCTCCCCTCTGGGTCCATCTCAGGAGGCAGGACCCCGGTCAGCGGACGAGGTATGAGGAATGGTTCCAGGCGCCGGTCGAGTTCGGAGCGGAGGAGAACGCTATTGCGCTTCAGATAGCGGACATCAGGCAGCCGCTGCCCGCCGGCAATCCGGAGCTGGCTGGCGAGGCCGACAAGTGGCTGGCCAGGATGCTGGCGCAGGTGGATGAAGCCGAGGTGGTCGGCCAGGTGCGTGAGTTGCTTACCCAGTTGCTGTCTTCCGGGCACGCAACAGAAAGGGAGATCGCCGGTCGATTGAATCGGAGCGTCAGCAGCCTGCAGAGGGATCTGCGCAAGGAAGGCACGAATTTCAGGAGCCTGCTGCAGGAAACCCGGCACCGCCTGGCCGAGAGCTTACTCAGTGGCGAAGGTCGCTCGATCGGCCAGGTGGCTTTCCTGCTGGGATACTCCGATCAGAGCACCTTCACTCGGGCGTTCAGGCGCTGGACAGGGCAGTCACCGGGGCAGTATCTGAGGGAAGAAGCCGGCGGCGTTGCGCCGCCGGCATAAGTCCGAAGTGACGGCTGGACTGCTCGGAAGGGGAGATGACCGAGTGTGGCGATACCGCCGTCTGTTTCGGACGAGGGCTGTTTCAGTGATCGGCCTCGCCGCCATAGTCGAGTCGCGGCCTTGGCGTTTCCTCCGTGGATGCGGGCAGAACCGGATACTCGACCTCCGGTTGATTGCCGGTCAGTGAAGCAAGAAAAACGGTGATGCTACGTGCCTGATCGTCGTCGAGCTCGATGCCCAGCTGTGAGGCGCCCATGACCGAGACGGCCTCCCGTAGCGTCCAGACCTTCCCGGAGTGGAAGTACGGATAGGTCAGTTCAACATTCCGCAGCGGCGGTGTACGGAATACGTACTCGTCCGCCGCCGTCCTCGTAATCGCGAAGCGACCCTTGTCAGACTCCGGCCGGATCGCCTTGGCGGGCGTCTTCACCAGGCCGAACGGGAAGTATGCGTTGCCGCCCAGGTTGATGCCGCCATGACAGCTGGCACAACCTTTGTTCATGAACAGGCTGAGCCCTGTCATCTGCGCCTTGCCGAGGGCTTCCAGGTCACCTGCCAGATAGCGGTCGAACGCGGCGCCCGGGGTCTGCAGTGTCGCTTCGAACGCCTCGATGGCCTTGGCGACGTTGTCGAAGCTCAGCGGATCGCGGTCTTCAGCGAACGCGGCCTCGAAACGCTGCTCGTACTCCGGTATCGATCTGAGCGTTGCGAGCACATGATCGGGCGAGTTGTTCATCTCGACGGCGGCCTGGATCGGACCCTTCGCCTGCTCGCGCAGATCCGGTGCCCGGCCATCCCAGAACTGGGCCGTGTTGTAGGCAGCGTTGAGGACCGTCGGTGCGTTGCGCGGGCCCCGCTGCCAGCCGTGCCCCGTCGAGGTCTCCTGCAGATCTGCGCCGGCCAGTCCGAGATTGTGGCAGGTGTTGCAAGACAGCAGGTGACTGGCTGAGAGACGCGGATCGAAAAACAGCATCTTGCCCAACTCGACTTTTGCGTCGGTTATGACATTGCCCTCGATCTCCGGCAAGCCGGCGGGGATCGGGCTGAATGTTGCGCGCGCGCGTTGCAGAACCGGATCGGTTGCGGCTGCGCCGAGCAAGATTAAGCACGCAATCAGGATCGAGAACCGCTTCATGGTCGCCACCTCCTTGCCGGTTCCAGGACGCGCACGGGCGTCCATCACGTGCATCTAATATATAAGGCGGCACCGGCCCTTCCCATGGGGTAAATACCCCACCGCTGGCAATGAGCGTCCGATGATGCGGCAAGACGAATGTGGCCGACGAAATCGGGTAGCCGAGCCTCAGGCCGGAGAGGAGAAGCCCCGCCCGCAGTGCGGACAGTTGATGACTCTTCCGGCCCTGGCACGTTGACCGGCGACGATCTGGTCCACGGCCTCTTCCGGCATCCCCAGGTCCCTGCCGAGCCTGCGGATCTCCTCTTGCTCCTCTGCGTCCAGTTGCCCGTCTCCTATGTAGCGGGCAATCAGCGTCTCCAGTTGACCACGGCGGGCCTGGATCTCTTCTGAGAAGCGCCCCGCCAGCATGGCCGCCGGCAGGGCGACCGTACCGACGCCGAGGAGCATGATGACTGTCCCCAGGGCCTTGCCGAGGGTGGTCACCGGCGT
Source organism: uncultured Gammaproteobacteria bacterium (assembly GCA_937924335.1). Classification (GTDB taxonomy): domain Bacteria; phylum Pseudomonadota; class Gammaproteobacteria; order Steroidobacterales; family XN24; genus JAHEFR01. The sequence goes on along the minus strand of CALDWW010000031.1, from coordinate 25,946 downwards.
GATATCTCCGTATCCCACCGTGGTGAGCGTGACCACTGCCCACCATATCGCTGAACCGACCGTGCCGAAGGCATCTGGCTGGGCGCTACCCTCCAGCATGAACATCAGGCAGGCCGAGAACAGGATCAGGACGACCATCACGAGGGATGCCGCCGCCAGTGCCGGCAGCTGTACACGCAGGACATACAGGAACACGTCGATGCCAGGGAAGTAGTGGCCCAGCTTGAGCAGTCGCAGTAGTCGCAGTACACGCAGGAAGCGCAGGTCGGCCTTGAACAGAAAGCCCAGGTAAAAAGGCAGGATCGCGAGCAGGTCGACGAGAGCGACGGGTGACCACATGTACCGGAGCCGGGCCCGCATTGGCGATACGCTCCGGTATCTCGGTGCTTCGACGATGCACCACAGCCGTAACGCGTACTCGAGTGAGAAGATGGCGACAGAAACCAGTTCGAAAATCCAGAACGCCTTGCCGAATCGGTTCGCGTAAGGTGGATAGGACTCGAGTACGACCGCCGCGACGTTGGCCAGGATCAGTAGGATGATGAAGGCGTGAATCAGCCGGATGGGCCCGCGCCCCGCCAGACCGACCTCCAGTGCCCTGAATGTTTTCGCACGCAGTGACTCGCGATCGTTCATCCTGTCTGTTCCCTCGATTCCAATTATTGCCGTTGCGGGCGGCCACCTGGGCCGGAGTCGATGCCATACTTACTCTAGACCATCATAAATCTGCGAATCGCGCATGTGGACCCTGGATGCCACCGCCGGCTCCAGGGTGCACCGGACACAGCGATCTGGGGCATGACAGATAGTGGGACAAGACAACCCGAAAACTGTACTTCGCCATCTGCCCAACGCGATTTCCATGGCGCGCCTGCTGTCTACGCCGTTGCTGATCTGGTTGGCCTGGTCCCAGAAAGAGCGCCTGTTTGCCTGGCTTCTGATCATCGCGCTTGCGAGTGACGGACTGGATGGGCTGCTGGCTCGCGCATTTGAATGGACTTCGCGGCTCGGGTCACTGCTGGACTCGATCGCGGACGCCGCGCTGATGCTGGCTGCGGCCTACGGCGTCTGGGTGTTTCACCACCAGGTATACGCAGACTACGGTGTGGTGATCTGGACGGTGCTCGTGCTGTGGGGACTGCAGCACCTGCTGGCCTTGTTCCGCTATCGCCGGCTGGCGAGTTTCCATACCGGGCTGGTGCGATGGGCGGTACTGATCTTCGCGATTTTTGTCGTCGTATTGTTCTTGTGGGGATTCAATGCCTGGCTGTTCTATGTCTCTGTCTTGTTCAGCGTGGCTGCCGTGCTTGAAGAAGTCGCGATGGTCCTGTTGATCCCAGAGTGGTCGCCGAATCTCCGCGGCGGCCTGCGCGAAGCGCTGCGTCGGCGCCGGTCTCAGTAACACTGGCGGGCCGACAACCGATCGACATAGTGCAGGCTGCGCCAATCAATCGACGCGCGGCCGGAACGATCCTTGACGCCATGCCCACGAGAGCTTGTGCAGTTCCATTACGAACAGGATGGACAGGCTGAGACCTGCCAGCATCATCCACTCCCGGGCGCCGACCGGCTCTGTCGAGAGCAGCAGGTTGCCCCAGGGCAGATACAGCATTGACACATGAACGGAAAAGGCGACGACCATGCCGATGAGAAGCACCGGGCTCTTGAGGGGCGAGAGGCCGAACGCGGAGCGGGTCTCGGAGCGGCAGTTGAACAGATGGACGTTCTCGAACAGAACCATCAGGAGCAGCAGGCCATTGCGGGCGGATGACTCGCTCCAGCCCGAGTCGATTGCCCATGAGAACAGACCGAAGCCTACAAGACCCATCAGCAGAGCACCGATGACGGTGCGTTCGATCATCAGCCTGTTGAAGATCGATTCGCCCGGTGGTCGGGGTCCACGCTCGAGTACATCGTGATGACCCGGCTCGAAGGCGAGCGCAACGTCCTGGATGCCATTGGTGACCAGATTGAGCCACAGGAGCTGGACAGGCAGCAGCGGTAGCGGCATCCCGTTCGCGATCGCCAGCGCTACCAGTACGACTTCGGCGAAGCCGGTCGAGATCAGCAGGTAGATGACGTTGCGAATGTTGTCATAGGCGATCCTGCCTTCCTCGATCCCGGCGGTTATCGTGGCGAAATGATCGTCGCTGAGCACAAGTTCCGCGGCCTCCCGCGCGACATCGGTGCCACTCTTGCCCATGGCGACACCGATGTTGGCTGCCTTCAACGCGGGAGCATCATTGGCACCGTCACCGGTGACCGCGACGAAGTGACCGGCCTCTCGGGCAGCATTGACGATCTCCAGTTTCTGGTGTGGCGCGACTCTTGCGAACACACACCCCCTGCTGACTACCTCAACCAACCCCTCATCGCCTGCCTCGATCAGTTGGCTACCGGTCACAACCGTATCAGCGTCGTCGGTCAGACCCAGGTCCTTCGAGATCGCCAGTGCCGTCACTGGATGATCACCGGTCACCATGATGGTCCCGACGCCCGCGCTCCGTGCCAGAGCGACGGCTTCACTCACTCCCTGGCGCAGCGGATCGATCATCCCGACGAGTCCGAGCGGGCGCAGACCTTCGGGAGCGGGCGGCGCATGGGTATCGTCGACACCCTCGGCCGGGCCGTCCGCGACTGCCAGTACGCGATAGCCCTCGTGCGCCATCCCATGAGCCATCTCGCGTAGACGATCGAGGGTGTCCGGATCGCCCCCGCACATCTCCAGAACCCGCTCCGGGGCTCCCTTGACCATGGCCTGCAGGCTGCCGTCCACGCGATGGAAGGTCGCGGCGAACTGGTGCTCTGCCTCGAAAGGGATCTCGTTGATCTGTGGATGGTGCTCGAGTGACGTCTCTCGCCGCCAGCCGATCTTGTAAGCCATCGTGAGGAGGGCCACGTCGGTCGGGTCGCCACGCCATGTCCAGCCGCCGTCCGCGTGGTGAAGATCTGCTTCATTGCACAGGACGACTGCGCGGGCGAGATCTGCGAGCGCGAGGCTCTCGTCCGGCTCGATAGGCACGCCGTCTTGCAGGAAGTGGCCCTCGGGCACGAAGCCCTGTCCGAGCACTTCGAAGTCAGCGCCGTTCGGTAGCCGGACCTGGCGCACGGTCAGTTCGTTGCAGGTCAGGGTCCCGGTCTTGTCACTGGCGATCAAAGTGCAGCTCCCCAGCCCTTCCACCGCCGTCAGTCGACGAACGATCACGCCGCGGCGAGCCATCCGGGTCGTACCAATCGCGAGCGCCACCGTGAGCGCTACAGGCAGGCCTTCCGGGATGGCCGACACGGCGAGCGCAACCCCGAACATGAACATCTCGGTAACGGAGTATCCGCCCAGGACCGTCCCCAGCACGGCGACGACGGCGGCCGCCGTCAGGACAGCGATCGCGATCCAGCGTGTGAACTGCTCCATCCGGTAGACCAGTGGTGGTTTACCGGACTCCGGTGCCAGCACATCGAGTGCCAGGCGGCCGATCGCGCTGCGCGTCCCGGTTCCGACGACGAGTGCCTGGCATCGGCCACGGGAGATCATGGAGCCGGCATGGACCATGTTGAGTCGGTCCGCGAGTGGTGAGTCCGTATCCCCGATCCAGTCGGCTTGTTTGAGTACGGGCACCGATTCGCCGGTCAGCAGGGACTCGTCTGCTTCCAGGCCGTGGGCAGTGATGATGCGGGAATCGGCCGGCACACGATTTCCGGACTCCAGATAGATCACGTCCCCGGGTACGAGGTTTTCTGCATCGATCTCCCTTACCTGGGCGTCGCGCCGGACTGTCGCTCTGATCTTCAGTAACTGCTGGAGGGCACGGCTGGCGTGCTCCGCCCTATTTTCCTGGATGGTGCCGATGATCGCGTTGATCAGAAGCACGCCGAAGATGAAGGCCGCGTCTTTGACTTCTCCAAGCAACAGAGAGACTACGGCGGCTGCAGCAAGGACATAGATCAGCGGGCTGCGAAACTGGCGCAGGAATATTTCCAGTACCGTGGGGGCCGGCGCGCGCGGCAGCCGGTTGGCGCCGACGTCGCGCAGGCGCGCCTCCGCTGCCGCCTCGGTCAGGCCGCCCCGACTCCCATCGACATCGCGGAGGACCTTATCAATTTCGGCCGTGTGCCATCCGCCGGACGGTAGCTCATGCTCCGTCTCGTCCCCGGGATCGATCCCGGCCGTCGTCGATCGCCCGTCGAGTTTCAACGCTCTGGTCCCGTGACGCTCTCCCTTAAATAAAGCTCACGCGGGCCGGTTGCGCCATCGAATCGCCAATTGGGTCTGGGCGGTGCACGCCCACGGCAGACATCCGAAGATCAAATTCCACGGTCCCGGGTCAGGGCGGGCTGGCCGCGGATGCGATCCTCAGTGAGCGGAGGGCGGTCCTGATCGGGGACTCGTCCATGTGGCCCTGCGTTTCTGGGCAATGGTGTCGCAGACAGGCCTCGGTCTGCAGGAAGACGAAGAAATAGTTGTCCGACACGAATTCGGGCGGGAAGTAGACGTACAGGTGATTGTCGGTGCTCGCGCCTCCGTAGTCCGGCGCAAACTCCTGCAGGTAACGCATTGCGTAGACGTGCTTGCCCTCCATGTCGATCTCATCGCGAGCGACAGCCGATATTCCGAACAGACCCGTCACCTGTCCGTTCAGCCACAATTCAAATTCCTCATCATCGCAGTAGTTCTGAGCGGTTTCCCTGGCCGGGAGGCCGCACTTCTCGGCTACCGGCCGAGTCCTCATCACCAATAGCGCAGTGGTGCCTGTCCGTTCCCCTTCGGCAAATCGCTGGCGCTTGAGGAAGATCCGGTCGGGCTCACGAAAGACCTCCCAGTCTCCCCCTTGCGGGCAGTCAATGCTGAAGCTGACCGCGTCCAGTCTTTCGTCGACGCCATTCGCCTTGTTGGGCCCCAGTGCAAGCATCACCAGGAAGAGGATGAATGCGACCCAGACGAGCAGATGAACCATCGGAGGCAGATTCGGGGACGGACGATAGGGCGTATGGTGGAACATGGTCGGTCACCTGATCCCTGTCTCGGAGTCCGGCCGTCCATGCCGGTCGAAGACGCTGCCGAGCAGCACCCGATCGGTTGTCTGGAACGGCTGGCGGACATCGTGGGATTTCACAACAAAGACTCCCGTACGGATGGCGTACCCACCGACCCGGGATCAAAACGACTGACGTTTCCGGACCCCGGATCGGGGTCTTCCGCCGTCCCTTCTTACTCTTTGTATAGCCCAGCTTGGAGACGCCCGCCATAGGTAGCGGCCGGAGTGTGACGTGCGATTTATCGTCTCTGTCCGGCCCCGGGATGCGGGAACGACCAGACGGCCATCATCGCTCGCGCCAGTCACGGATGTAGGCGAACTGCTGGGGGGTCTCGGGGGTCGTGAGATGCCAGGACGACTTCTCCATCTGCGGCCACAGCCTGGCGAGCTGTGCTATTGCTGCATCCCCGGTCAGGCCTTGTCGGACCAGGTAACAGCCCAGGACGGTGCCCGTCCTTCCGACTCCGCCCCAGCAGTGCACGTAGACGGTGCCGCCGGCATCAACACGACGGTCGACCTCGTCGAGGATCTCCCGCATCTGCTCCAGGGAGTCCGGCACGCTACGATCCACGATCGGGAATCTCGCGTAACCGATTTCAGTCCCCGATCTTTCGCCCAGGCGTGCGAGCAGCCCATCGTAGGGCTGCAGTTCTCCGGGTGTTGTCAGGTCGAGGAAGTCACTGATCCCGCAATCAAGGTAGGTCTCGAGTCTGCGCACGCAGAAGGCCTCGTCCTCGTCCCCCGGGTACTCCCCGGCCAGTATCCGGCTCGGCTCCAGCCAATAGGTATTGGTATGCGGTCGCTGCACCCTGTTGCTCCGTGATCTCTGGCGCTGTGGTGTATCGGATGCCACGACCGGACTGTGTGCCGGGTGGCGACGCCCCATCGTCTGAGGAACCCGTCGGAGGTGTAAGAATAATACGTGGCGGGTGCCTGAGCGAGCAGGCGATGCGCCGGTGCCCGAGGTCCGGTGACACCTGAGGCCCCGCCCGCCAGTCACAGTCAGGGCCGCGTCGTTTCCGCGATCCCGACTCACGACACCGTAGCGATTGTGCTGCAAGCCAGCCGGATTTTTGCGAGACTGGCCAGCCCGGGACAAAGCCAGTGGAGTGACCTCTATGGAGTCGGCTATCGATCGCACGAACATGAGCAGTGGCCTGACAGCCGATGAGCTGATGGCGCTCTATCGGGTCGACGAGGACGATCTCCAGCGGATCAGAGAGCACGGCAGGATTATCGAACCCAGGCTGGGAGAGTTGATAGAGGAGTTCTACGCCTGGCTGAGACGGCAGCCTGAATACACGCGGTTCTTCTCGGATCCCGACAAGGAGGCCGCTGTCCGCAAGCTCCAGCAGGACTTCTGGCGACTCTTCTTCGAGGCGAAGGTCGATGACGATTACATCCGCGGCCGTCGCTCAGTCGGGGAAGCTCATGCCCGCATCGGGCTATCTCTGCAGAGCTACTTCGCCGCCGTCAACCATTTCCTGATGATGATCAACGATACCTATTACGACGGCAGCCAGTCCGGCGACGAGCACGGTGCGACGGTCAATTCCGTGACCAAGATGGTGCACCTGGATACCTCGCTGGCGGTGGAAAGTTTTTCCGTGGCGATGAACCGTCAGCTCACCGAGCAAAGCCGGGCGATGATGGAGATGTCGACGCCCGTGACCGCGTTGTGGAACGAGATCCTCATGTTGCCGGTGGTGGGGATCATCGATTCGCGGCGTGCCCAGGACGTGATGACGGCCATGTTGTCCCGGATCGCAGAGACCCGTTCCACCGTGATCATCCTGGACATCAGCGGCGTCGCCGTCGTAGATACCGCCGTCGCCAACCATCTTATCAAGATCACCAAGGCGACCAGCCTGATGGGTTGTGAGTGCATCATCTCGGGCGTGTCGCCGGCGATCGCCCAGACCATGGTGGAACTGGGTATCGACGTGGGCAACGTCAAGACGACTGCCACCCTCCAGGATGCTCTCACGCAGGCGTTCCGGCAGACAGGCATCGTCCTGTCCGGACAATGACAGGGGTCGCCGATGTCCGAGAAAGCTGCCAGCGCCTATGTCAACGAGTTCGAGGGTCACCTCGTCGGATCGGTTCAGGTTGAGCTTACCGAATCCGTTCTGGACAATTTCAGAGAGCACCTGCTGGAAGCGGTACAGCGTACCCGGCCCATGGGCGTCATTATCGACGTGAGCGCGGTACCGTTCATGGATGTCCAGGAGTTCGCCCAGCTGCGCCGCATCCTGAATATGACCGCCCTGATGGGCGGCCGCCCGATCCTCGTGGGTCTCCAGCCCGGGATCGTGGCGGCGCTGGTAGAGATGGATGCAGATGTCGAGGGCCTCGAGACGGCGATCAGCGTAGAACAGGCGGTCAGACGATTGCGGGTGCACGAGAAAGAGGAGGCGGTCCCCGAGCTCGAAGACACGGAGGATGAGGAGGATATGGCTGACGCGGACGACGCGAACGACGCGGAGCAACCGCAGCAAGTGGAGCAGCCAGAGGGTCAGAAGGATGCCTGACAGGCCGAGACACATCCCGATCGGCCAGGAGGGTGATGTGGCGGTCGCCATCATGCGGGCCAGGCAACAATCCCAGGAGGCCGGTTTCGATGTCAGCACCAGCTGCAGGATCGCCACCGCGGTCTCCGAGCTGGCACGCAACATCATCAAGTATGCCGGCCAGGGAGAGATCATCCTGCGTCGGGTGACGGCCCCCGGAACTTCCGGAATCGAGATCCGGGCCCAGGACCAGGGCCCCGGAATATCCGATCTCGAGAGGGCCATGGAGGATCGCTACAGCACGGGACGGTCGCTGGGGTTGGGCCTTCCAGGGGTGCGTAGGCTGATGGACGAATTCGATATCAAGACCGAGGCGGGCGCCGGTACCCGTGTCACGATCAGGAAGTGGCTTTGAAGCTCCAGTTCGGCACCTGGGTCCGGCCGATGTTCGGCGAACCGTCGGGTGGCGATCTGGCGGTGGTCAGGGACCTGGGCGAGGCCATGCTTGTGGCCATCGTGGATGTCCTGGGCCACGGCGAGGAGGCCAACGTCGTTGCCAAGGGTATTGCGGAGTTTCTCGGCGAGACGGAAGAGACGGATCTGCAGACGATCATCGAGATACTGCACTCCCGGCTAAAGGGGGGCAGGGGCGCCGCGGTCGGGCTGGCTCTTATCGTTCCCGACAAAGAGGAGATGGTGTATATCGGCATCGGCAATACGGCAGCGAGGAGAGTCTGGCGGCGAGCCACCAGACTCGTCTCCAAAGACGGCACGGTGGGGGCGCACCTGCGTCGCAGCATGCCCCAGGTCCTGCAGCTGGATCCTGGCGACACGCTGCTGTTCTACACCGATGGCGTCAAGGATCGTTTCGAGTTGTCGGATTACAAGCACCTGATCAGTGATACACCTGCCTCGATCGCCCGCAATATCGTGGAATTGTTCGGCAAGGATTACGACGATGCCGCCTGTATCGCCGTGAAGGTGGATCGACAATGAGGCTCGGTGACGTCAGGCTCATCAGTCCGGAGAGCGTCCACTGGGCGAGGCACAAGCTGCGTGACGTGGCGCGGACCCTCGGGGTGGACGCGATCACGACCGCGCGCCTGCAGATGGTCACCTCCGAGATCGCCCGGGTCCTCGTCAACGAGACACCAAAATCGTCATTGCGGATCGCGGTACTGGCGGAGCAGTCGGAAGTCGATCTCGAGATCGTCTTCTCGGCGACGGCCTCGCCGAGAAACATCCCCCAATCGAACGGTCTTTTCGACCAGTTTCACGCCGGCGCCGATGGCGACGGCAGCTACACCATCAGGGCAGTGCGCCGCACGCCGCTGTCCAGTATGAGCCTGACTCCCGAGGTCCGCGAGACTCTTCTCGGCATCATGGGCCGTAAAAATCGTGACGAACTCATGGAGGAGATCCAGGGCGCCAATGCGGAACTGCGCCGCCACCGCGAGGAACTCGAGGAGACGGTGGCGCACCGCACCGCGGAGCTCGAGGAGGCACGGGAGTCTGCGGAGGAAGCCAACAAGGCCAAAAGCTCATTCCTTGCCAACATGAGCCATGAGCTGAGGACGCCCCTCAACGCGATCCTCGGCTACAGCGAGATGGTGCAGGAGGAGTTGGAGGATCTAGAGCAGGAGGACCTCATACCGGATTTGAAGAAGATCCACCAGGCGGGCGAGCACCTGCTGGCGCTTATCAACGACGTGCTCGACCTGTCCAAGATCGAGGCTGGCCGGATGACGGTTTTCCGCGAGGACGTCGACATCGCCGATCTGGTGGAGGGCGTCGTCGGCACGATTCAGCCATTGGTGGAGAAGAACGGCAACGATCTGGCCGTCAAGTGCGACCCGGACGTCGGGACCGCCTATGTCGACCTGATCAAGGTGCGCCAGGCCTTGTTCAATCTGCTCAGCAATGCTGCCAAGTTTACGGAGAATGGCACTGTCGGCATCACCGCCAGCAGATCGGAGCAGGACGGCCGGGAGTGGATCAGCCTGGCGGTCTCCGACACCGGCATCGGCATATCGCAAGAGCAGGCGCAGAAGCTGTTCAACGCATTCACCCAGGCCGACAATTCGACCAGCAGGAAATACGGCGGCACTGGCCTGGGGCTGGCCATCAGCCGGAGGTTCTGCCGCTTGCTCGGCGGCGATCTGTTTGTCGACAGCGAAGCCGGCAAGGGATCGACCTTTACCATCCGGCTGCCGGCCGAGTGTTCGACCGAAGAGTCCCGGACCGAAGCAACCTGAGCTTCGACACGGTTCTCGCGTCGTGTGATCTGGCGCACAGACCCGCATTATGTACAGCGGCTAGACTCTCGGCTTGAAAGTGTGCGACGGCGTTGCATTTCGTCGTGGCCAAGAAACGAGAAGGCGGCCGCATGGATTCGTCGATACTGGTTCCGGCAGCGACGGCAATATTGCCGATGCTCATCATCTTCGCGCTCATCGCAGCGGTCCGCCATACCGAAGGCCTGCGCCGTGGCAATTCACCATTCAACCGGGATTTCCTGCGGCCTGCCGGGTTCAGCCTGCAGCGGCGTCTCGAAGAGCTGCAGCTCGAGCTTGCCCTGTCTTTCGGCTTCGGCCTGTTCGTGCCCATGTGGTTCTACAGCATGTGGCTTTCAGTACAGAACTGGAGCCCGGATGCCGCCAACCCGGGTCTGGCAGCCTTCTATACGGTTGCGGGCGCCGGAGGATTCCTGTTCCTTCTGAGCCGGACGCTCCACAACTACAGGTCCTTACGTAGTATCCGCGCGGGTCTGGATGGCGAACTGGCGACCGGACAGGAGCTGGACAGACTGATGCGTCACGGTTGCCGGATCTTCCACGATGTCCCCGCCGCCGGATCCAACATCGATCACGTCGTCATCGGTCCCACCGGCGTCCTCGCCGTGGAGACGAAGGCGAAGTTACGGTCAGATCGGGGCCGCGGAGCGGAGGATGCCACCGTACTGTTCGACGGTCATCGGCTGAGTTTTCCCGGTCATTCAGACACTGGCTATCTGGACCAGGCCGGCCGGCAGGCGAAGTGGCTAAGCCACTGGCTACGCACCAAGTTGGGTGAGGATGTGCCGGTGAAGCCGGTACTCGCGCTGCCGGGCTGGTACGTCGACAGACGGGGCGACGGTTCTGTCTCGGTGGTCAATCCCAAAGAGGCGGCCAAATTGCTGCAAGGCTCGTCAGTGCTCGACCGGAAGCGTCAGGAGCTTATCGCTTTCCAGCTGGAGCGCGCTTGCCGGGCTGATCCGCCGCGATCCGTCAGACGTACGTTCTGATCTGTCAGGTCGGCTCTCCGGTGGCGATCCTCACGCGGATCGCAGCGCCGCCGAGTGTGGATTCCGCCAGCGTGATCTTGCCTCCATAAGCCTCGATGATATCCCGGACTACCGCCAGCCCGATGCCCTGACCGGGCGCCAGGTGAGTTCCGCGCACGCCTCGTTCGAGGACTCTCGGTGAGTCCGTACGCGGCAGTCCCGGCCCATCATCCTCGACCAGGATCTCGATGCCATCGCCGGTTCCGGCCACCGCAGATCCCGTGGTGATGGTCAGACGAACCCTCTGACGGCTGAATTTGAAGGCGTTGTCCAGAAGATTGCCGAGGATCTCGGTCAGGTCGCCGCGGCCGCCGGGAAACACAGCATCCGGCTCGAGATCCCGCTCAACCCGCACAGGTTTCTCACGGTAGACCTTCGTCAATGCGTCCAGCAGCGACTGGGCGACAGGCACGGCTTGTGTGCGTTCGCGGCCGAGGAGAGCACCTCCCGTGGTCGCCCTCCGCAGTTGATAGTCGACGATGCCCTGCATGGTCACGACTTGTTCTTCGACCACGTCTGTATCGATCCGGTCCGGTGCCTCCGCCTGGGTTCGAATGACCGCCAGCGGCGTCTTCAGACTGTGAGCCAGATTATCCAGCGATTCACGGTATCGCTCGCTGCGGGCGCGTTCGCTGTCGATAAGCACATTCACACTACTCGAGAGCGCCTCGATCTCAGTCGGGTAACCATCACTCAAACGCTGTCTGGCTCCGGCGTCTATTTCCCGGACTTCCTGTTCCGCCTGTTTCAGGGGCCGCAACAGGAATCGCAGGACCAGAATCTGAGCGCCTATCAGGATCAGCACGAGAGCCGCGAAGCCGCCGCTCAGCCGGTTCCGATAACGTCCAATCTGTGCGTTCAGGCTGTCCAGGCTGCTGGAGACATTGAACACGAAGGGCGCGGCGTTACCGTCTTCGAATTCCCACTCGATCCTGAGGGCTGCGCTCATCAACTCCGTGCCGTCGGCTAAGGGAAAACGCCGGAACTCGGTGCGGCCCGGCGCGCCGGGGATGAATGCCGGCAGACGCATGCCGATCGCAGATCGCGAGATCCAGACGGTTTCCTCCTGGCCATCGATGAGCCGGCCATAGAGGCCCGACCCCGGGCGGGAAAACTTCGGCTCCGGCAGGTCCGGGGGCAGATTGAGCATGTCCGACTGACCCGGGTCCGCAGCGGCGAGAAGACCGAGCACCTGTGATTCGAGCACGTCCTCCAGCGCGCGCTCCGCGGCACGCCGGAATGCGACATCGAGGGCCGCGAAAGCGAGCCCGAAGAAGACGATCAGCAGCACGGTGGCCGCGGCCAGCACCCGGGTGCTCAGTGATCCGCCAAGCTTCATGCCCCTTCTCTGGGGAGCCTCCATCGATAGCCCCTGCCGCGGAGCGTTTCGATAGGCTGCAGAGCGCCGTCCGGGTCCAGTTTTCGGCGCAGCCGTCCGACAAACACTTCGATGACGTTCGAGTCGCGGTCGAAGTCCTGCTCGTAGAGGCGCTCGGTCAACTCGGCCTTCGAAACGACCTCGCCGGTCCGCATCAGCAGGCATTCGAGCAGCCGGTACTCGAAGGCGGTCAACTCTACTGGCTGCTCGGCAACGGCGACCGTCTGGGCGCGAGTATCGATACTGACCGGACCGCTGGACAGCCGCGGGCTGGCCCATCCGCCTGCGCGTCGCATTAGTGCGTTGACCCTCGCCAGCAGTTCCTCCATGTGGAATGGCTTGACGACATAGTCGTCAGCACCCGCTCCGAGCCCGTCAACTTTCTCCTCCCAGCGGCCCCTGGCGGTCAGTATCAGGATGGGGAAATCATGACCTTCGCTGCGCAGGCGGCGAATGAGATCGAGGCCCGGGAGCCGGGGCAGGCCGAGATCCACGATAGCGACGTCGGGATGGAACTCGGAGCCGAAGTAGTGGCCCTCCTCGCCGTCAGAGGCTTCATCGACGGTATAGCCATGGCCGCGAAGCTCGGCCGCGATGCCGGCGCGCAGCGCTTCTTCATCCTCTACGACAAGGACTCGCATCGTCTCAACGCAGGTCGCCGGTGCTGGCGTCGACCTCGACGGTCTTCACCCGTCCGGAATCAGTGAGGAATTTGATCCGGTGGACCCGCTGGCCGTTGCGACCGCGGGTCTCTGCCTTGAGGATCGTAACTTCGCCGTAGGCATCCCGAACGGTGCGAATGGCCTCATCCAGCGAGACGTCGTCTGCGGCGGCACGCAGAGTCGACGCCTGGGCGTGCTGGACGGACGACTGCAGTCGTACCGCGCCCCAGGCGGGAGGGGCAGCGATCAGGGTCGCCAGCAGCGCTGCTATCAGCAGGGATCGGGACATGCATGGCATTGTCAGACATGCGTGGGGGCAACGCAATTTCGTCCCTGCCTGCGACAGCGAGCTGGCGACCCGACCAACTACGCGACGGCCGGCGTCACGTCTACGCGGACGCGGATTCGCTTGCCAGGATGCTCCTGAGTCCTGGTTGTGTATTCACGGCCCGCATATCGGTAGGTGACGTAGTAGCCATCGATCTCCTTGTCCTCCTGGGTGACGTAACGGGTCTCGCAGCGTTCAACCTCGTAGCCGCGGGCGCGGCCAGAGGTGTAGCCGGCATGTCTCACGCTATTACGATGACTGGCGTCGTGTGCCACGGCCGCACCGATTAACGTGCCAATCACGGTCATCGCGTCACGGCCTCTGCCGCTGCCGAACTGCCGGCCGACGACGCCGCCGACGACACCGCCCGCGATGGTCGGCAGAGTGGAGCTTGTCCGGTGCCTGTAGCGCGGCTCGGGTTCGTATTCAACCTCTGTCCAGCACTCTCTCTGTGGGACCTGGTAGCTCACGTAGCGGTAGACCGGTTCGACGTCCACCACCTTGGCGTATTGATAGCCGTCGTGGCCGGCCAAGGCCATTGACGGTAACGCGACCGCCGCGGCGGCCGTCATCAGGACGAGAGTCTTGCGGATCATCTTCATGCTCCTCTTCAGTTATCTGTTGAGCCGGGACTTCCCGCCTCGCGATTCCCAGATTACGCACGTGGCCTGAACCGAAGCTGAACGCGGAGGCGATCTCACGCGGGCGAGGCGCAATCCCTGTTCCCGGCCAATCAACTGCCGCGGCTGTTCAGCGTCCGTTCAGGTTGGTGGGGCTAACTTCGTATCTCGCCGACAGGAAAGGCCCGCCGGGCCATGGGAGGCTTAGATGAAACCGAAAGATCGATGCAGGAGCGGCCGCGACGTCGCGCCGGCTCTGGCCATCGCGTGCATCATCGCGACCGTACCCCTGCTGACGGGCGCGGCCCGTGGGCCCTCCCTCCAGCTGTTTCCGACGACTGTGCTGGAGGACATCAAGGAAACGGGCCAGGTGGCGGAGGAGATGGAGAGTGGCCTGCAGGACACCATCGCCCGTCTGGACCGACAACAACAGCTATTCGTGCAGAGCAAATGCGAGGGCGCCGCGGACGATCCGGGCTGCGCTCAGATCTCGAGACAGCTCGGTTCGACCTACATGGAGATGCTGGAGACCATGTCGCAGCGGCTGCCGGATATGGAGCGCGCGGTCAACAGTACTCGCGATAGCCTGGAGACGCGCCTGCGCGCCGAACTGGGACTGAAGATGACGCCATGGACGCTGCAGGAGACCTTGCTCGGCCAGCAGCCGGAAGGGTCGCCGAGCGTCGAGCCAAAACTGCGCGGCAGGTCCGGGCTGCGGCTCTCCCAGCGTTTCCGCCAGTACTACCAGCTTGTCGCCCAGTCTGGCCGGAACACCGAGCACTCACTCGCGGTCGTTGCCTCGGACATCTACCTGGACATGGAGGAAGCGTCGGTACTGATCGCCCAGACACGCGAAGAGATAGGCCGCGCGACCCTGCTGGAGGAGCTCAATCAGTCTTTCGGCGTCATTACGCCCGAGATGCAGGCCGTCGTGGACGGCGTGAAGTCGATCCTGTTCGGTGAGGCAGGGCAGGTCGTCGAGCTTGCAGGACCGCCCCCGGGCTCTGGGGAAGTGGCCTATCAAAGTCCGCTGGAATGGTGACAAAGAGGTGAATGTCATGAGGAATACTGCAAGATCCGTTGCCGCGATCGCGGCTCTGCTGACAGCCCTCTTCGCTGTCTCCGGATGCGCGACCACTCCTGCCCCGCAGTGCGAGCTTTCCGGGACGCGGGATCTGGGGGCATCGATAGCCTCCGCCAAGTCCCGTCTCGGAGATGGCTGCGTTGCACACTTCGATCGCTATGTGGATCAGCTGATCGACGTGGCTGCCGGGGATCCGACCGCCGACAACAAGCAGGCGTTCAGCGACTTTTTGCTCTGGACCAGCGACGAGGGGTTGCTCAGCCGGCGACAGGCCCAGGAGACCTGGAACCGATACTTCAACGTCAAGTTCGTTTCGCTGCGCGGCGACTACAACAACTGCGCCCAGACCTGCCCCGTCAAAGGCCGCGTCATGGCGGACATGCAGAGCGAGCTGGCGGACAAGGAACGAGGACTGCTGCAGGCGGCCCTCGACCAGGACAGTTACTACCGGGCCGACAGATTGCTGAAGGAGACCGAACTGGTCCTCGAGGCCACCTGCCGCGCCTGCGCTGCTGGCGGCCGATAGGAGCCCGGGATGGCGAGTCGACCACGCGACTTTCTGATCGGTGCGTCGGCCGGTGTGGTGACGTCCGCTGTCGTCGCATTACTGGTCGCAACTGCATCGGGCGGTTCGCCAGCCGAGGGCCACATGCCCGCTCTGCAGGAAGCAATCGGACACGCGGTCTTCTGGCTCTGGCACAACCTGGGCTACTCGATTCCGGCGTTCCTGTTGTTGTTGCTCTTGTTCGCGGTCAGCCTGGCGAATCTCCGCCAGGCGATCGCCAACGGGGCCGCAGCAGAGAAAGTGAGACAAGCCGATCATCTGTCGGATATCTGGACCAGCCTGTTCTTCGGTGTGGGTGTCATCTTCACAGCGATCGGGATGCGCGGCGCCCTGGTCGAGGCCCTCTCAGACAATGCGTCCGGCGGTGTCCAGGTGCTCGAGCGCATGGTCGACGGTGGCATCCTGCTGGCGCTCTCCACGACCATCGTCGGTGGCGTTGGTGGCTACCTGATGCGTGCCTGGAAGGCACTAAGCACCGGTGCGGAGCTCGCTCGTTACTACGAGCGAGAGCAGAACAGGGACCTGGCCGCGCTGCGGGCCAGCGTATCAGGCATCGAGCGCCGCCTGCAGCCGCCGCGCAGCGGGACGGGTGAGGGCTGATGCAATCCCGGCCCCCCTACGGCAGTGGCGGTTCGGCGAGTCTCCCGGACACGGAACTGCAGGCCGACGTGATGCGTTTCGTGGCCATACTGGCTCTCTGTCTGGTCGCGATATCGACACTGGTGGAGCAGTCACGACAGCCAGTCGAGCCAACTGCTGTCGAGCCGACGCCGGTCCTCGAACAGTTCGTCGCTCCGCCAGACGTACCGGCCGAGCCGGCTGTTTCGCCATCGCCCGAGCGGATCAGCGCGCCTGCGCACAGTCACGCGGCACCGGTGCCGGCCAGGGAACCTGCCGAGACCCGGCCCGCAGTCGTGCCACAACGGATCGAGCCCGCCGAAAGGGCTCAGCAGGAGCCGTCGGATCAAGGATTGCTGCTGCGCTTCGCTTCCGATGCCGCGCTGCTGCGCATGGTCTCCCGCGGCGACGCTGCGGTCTTCGTTGTCACTGCAGCAGGGACCCGCCGGCTGGACCTCCGGCGCGGAGTCGACTTTGTCGTCTCGTCAGCACCCGAGTCCTTCTACAAGATGGCCCCGGAGACGATCCCGGCGCTACTCCGTGCCAGCTATCCGGGCCCTGACGACGCATTCTGGGGGGTCACACTTCCCGGCAACACGGTCACGGCGCTACGCCAACATGTGGCGCAGGGCGGTGGCGGTGTTCTGGTGATCGACGCCACCGGCGGCGTGGCCCGGGAGGTTATCGATGAGTAGAGCACGCCCGCTGAGTCTGCTTGCCGGTCGTCTTCTGGCCGTGGCCCTGATGTTGATGACCGGCCCGGCGCTGGCCGCCAGCGATCTCGACCGATGGTTCGATGGCGACCTGACGCCCTGGTTGACCGAGACCTTGGCCACCCATCCCCGCTTCAAGGGCGAGACTGTCCGGGTGACGGTATTCGACGGCGAGGATGAGCACCCCAGGCCAGACCTGCTGTCGGCCGATCTGGCCGCTGGCCTCGAGACGGCGCTAAGCGGTCAGTCGGGGCTGAGGGTGGCGTGGAAACCGGCTCCGCCGGACTTCCGACCTGGTTCAACCGCTTCGGAACTGCACTGCCGGCCTCCGGAGGAAAGCTACCTCATTGTCGTCGACACGACGCGGATCCGGGGGCAACAGGTGCGTGTCAGGGTGCGGGTCCTCGACCTCGGAGAACGAAGCTGGGTAAGCGGGGCGACACGTCAGTGGAGCGGCCCGCTGCAAGCCCGGGAGAACGGCCGGCTCGAGACGAGCGGTGTCCGTGATGACCTGAGAGGCCAGCGTGGCCTGCCGTTCACCGCCGGCCAGGAGGATCTGCTGGCAGCCGGGCTCGCCCGCAACGTGGCCTGCGCCTTGCTGGCTCATCCGGCGGACAGGCCGAGCCTTTGGGTCGGCGCGCACAAGATGGAGTCCGGGGTGCAGTCCGTCGCCACCCTCGTATCGCAATACCTGAGTCGACTCGGACTTGTGCGTCGCGCAACAAGCGAAGCCAAGGCCGACCTGGTGATGAACGGCGAGCGGCACGTTCTCGGTGAGGGTCTCGCTCAGGTATGGATTGGTCTCGCACCCGGTCAATCCGTCGACGAGATGCCGAGCATCCGGGCGTCGGCGTACGCCACCACTTCGCCGTCAGACCGGTCTCCGGCACCGAGTCCGATACAGCCCGGGCCGGCCGCGCTGGGCGAGGTCCGGTTCGTGTTGCTCAAGAGGCGTTGTGCAGGCGGTTCCTGCGAGTCGCCACTGCAACCGGCCCTGCAGGTCCGCAATGTCGGGATCCAGCGGCTGGAGATCCTGATGGTGCTCGGCGATGGCCGCTTGCAGCGGCTGGACTCGCAACGCTGCGGGCCCGGACCGGTCGCCGCCGATGGAAACCTCGTCCACGTGCCGCTGCCGTCAACCCCCGGCGATGAGCGGTTAATGGTTTTCGCGATCGGAGCAAAGACAACGCGAGCCGCAGACGCCCTCGCGGCGGGGATCGCCACAGTCCCTGCGAACTGCGATCCCATGCGGCTGCAGGACGCTGCGGCGCGGGCCCGTCTCAGGGCGCTGCAACGCGATCTGGACGACTTCGCTGACCAGATCGTCTGGCGGGGCCTGCGCACGCCATCGCCGGACGACATCCGCATGGCCGGCAGCCCGTGATGCGCATAGGGAGTAGAGCATGCGATTGTTAGGGTTTCTGACAGGAACGGTACTCACCGGCATCGTTGTATATCTCACGAGCGGCGGCCCGGTTATCGAGTACCCCGCTCCGGCTGATACGGCGGCGATCGGATCATCTCTGCGCGCGGCGCGGGCTCGACCCGAACCCGGGGGAGGCATGGCCGCCCCCGGGCTGCCGGCAGCTGACCCGATCCCGCAGTCCGGTCCGCCTGAGGATGGTGCGCCAGCTGAGCGGGTGATCGACGCAGAGTCCGTCGGCGAGACGGGAGATCTGGCGACGTCAGGCTGGCAATCCGCCGAACAGGAGGTCCCGCAGCCGTCGTCACCTGATTCTGACGCGGCGCTCTCGCGGGCCAGCCAGGCAGGGTCGGCTGCGGGGGATTCCGAGTGGGAAACCTTCTTCACCGCGTTTCGCAGTCAGGCTTCGGCCGGCGGATTCGCTCGTCACCTGCAGTCTGCCACTGGCAGGGAATTCAGAGTGCACAAGGCCGGGCCGGGGCAATACCTCGTCTCTTTCCGTATCTCTGCCGATGAAGACCGGGCACGGCGAATATCGGAGATAGAGTCCATCAGCGGTCTGCGTCTGAAGGGAGGAGACCTGTGAGGGGTATTCTCGCGCAAGCGCTCGGATGCATGCTGCTGTGGGTCGCGGCCTTAGCGGCCTGGGGCCGGGCGATCGGGCCCGAGGATGCGGGATCGGCGTGGCGAGACTTTCTCGCCAGCGAAACACAGATGGAGCCTGCGGTGTCACTGCCTTTCGAGCGCTGTTTCCGCCGCGCGGCGGCTGCGCACGACTTGCCGACCAGCCTGCTCGCCGCAGTCGCCAGGGGAGAGAGTAACTTCGACCCGGACGCCGTGTCCTCTGCGAACGCCCGCGGTTTGATGCAGATACTGTGGCCGGGAACGGGTCGGCATCTTGGCTTCAGCCAGGTGCGGGAGCTTCACGAGCCGTGCCGGAACGTAGAGGCGGGCGCCCGCTACCTGAAGGAATTGCTGCAGCGATACGACGGCGATCTGCACCGCGCGCTGGCCGCCTACAATTACGGGCCCGGCCGGATCGGCACAGACGGCGGCCCGATACCGGATGGTGCCCGGTGGTACAGCGCCTACATCTATCGGCACCTCCGTTACGTATTGGGCGATGGGCGGGCGTCGCGGCCGGCGCGATCGCCGGCCACAGACGGGCAGATAGAGATCGCGTTGTTCAATGCGCCCTACCGGGCCGAGTCATTCGTCGCGGCACTGCAGGCGCGTGTACCCGAGCTGAGGCTCGACTGGTTTCGCCAGGATGTCGGTCGGTTCCGGGTGGTGATGCTCTTCGATAGTAGCGAGGAGTACGACTCCGGGCTGAGGCGCCTGACCACGGCCGGATTCCCGCTGGCGGGGAGGAGACCATGACGAGCATGTGGAGCCGCATTCTGACGATCCTCGGCCTGGCCTTGTGCGGCATGGCTGCGGGCGAAGAAGTCTTTTACGACTACGCGGTCGTATCCGCCGTCGAAGAACTGAAGGACGACTCATACGGGGAGGCCGGTGACGCCGGTTCCCGCTGCCATGACGACGGTGCAGCGGCCGGCGTGCCGCTGCGCGGCGACGACGTCGCCGGCCTGGCGGCCGCCATCGGGCAGGCGCTAGATGAGGCAGCGCGCGGCCAGTGCAAAGCTGGAGAGCACGCCCGGACCACAGGCTATCGGGTGCACTACAGCTACGCAGGTGCGAACTACACCCGAGTCCTCCGCTTTGATCCGGGAGACAGGATCAGGGTCAGGGTCAGTCTGGACGCCGGGCACTGAAAGGCCGCGCCTTCAGTTGCGCGA
Organism: uncultured Gammaproteobacteria bacterium; assembly: GCA_937924335.1. Classification (GTDB taxonomy): domain Bacteria; phylum Pseudomonadota; class Gammaproteobacteria; order Steroidobacterales; family XN24; genus JAHEFR01. The sequence continues at coordinate 5,891 of CALDWW010000031.1, read as the reverse complement.
GATGCCCCGTGATCGCCGCCGCTGGTTGATCATGGAGCGGACGCGCCAAGCGAGCGGTCGGGTCTGTCGCCAATGAGCGAGGATTCTGGACGGGTCGATCTTGACTGACTTTGACATCAATAAATCCGACAGAAAGGCTGCGAGATGCAAGAGTAAGGTCCTCGTGTTGCGTTTTCTTGACTGTAGAGCAAACAGAAGCATCCGCTCGATTCAACGCGGCGGATCAGGCGAGGAAAGGCTCGACGAGGCTACGTACGTCCGCGTGGGCCCGGATTCGTGCACACAGCAGAAATGAGCCGACCAGCTTGCGGTGCAGGAAGATCGTCTCCGGCGGGGGTGCCCGGAAATGCCCGCTGCGGAAGACCAGGTCCATGCCCGCGTCACGGGCACGCGCGGTCAGGTCGGACCCGCCGAAGTCATAGGTGCCCCGATGCCGCAGCGGCTCGCAGACCATTAGCAGCAACTCGATAATCCGGGCGACGTGTTCCGGCGGATCATCCGGATGCAGGTAGCCTATCTCCTGCGCAACTGCTCGTACCGAGTCCATATCATCGGCCAGCATGGCCGTGCAGATGCGCCGGTACCGGTCAGCGAATACCTCGCTAAAGTCAACGGTAGATCCGAAGTCGAGGAGGTCGATGTCGGCGGTCTCGCCGTCAACCAGGTAGTTGGCGAAATTCGGGTCAGTCTGCATCACCCGGAATTCGAACAACTCCCTGAACAGCAGGTGATACAGGGAAGCGCCAACACGATCGCGACGGCGCTGCGGGACCTCGGGGCCCGCGAGGGCAGTCAGCGGCTGCCCGTGGACGTAGTCCATCGCGAGTATTCGCCGCGTGGTCAGGTCGCGGTGTACCCGCGGCACCCGGAAGCGTGGTTCGTCTGCGACGAGCTCACGATATCTTTCCAGGTAGTCAGCTTCCTGCAGATAGTCAGCCTCTTGCCGCAGCTGGCGCTTGGCCTCGGCGACGATACCCGAGACATCCATCTCCACCGGAAGGATGCGTGACAGGCGCAATAGCGTCGCCATGTTGTTGACGTCGCTGTCGATACTCCTGGCGACCCCGGGATACTGGATTTTGAGCGCCAGCTCCCGGCCGTCCACGGAGCGGACATGGTGGACCTGTCCGATGGAGGCCGCCGCCACCGGCTCGTATTCGAAGACTTCGAACCGGTCCTGCCAGCCCTTGCCGTACTCCCGTCCCAGCAGCCTGTTGAGCTGGGCGACAGGCATGGTGTCGGCGGAGTCCCCCAGTACTGCCAGGGCCTGGGCGAACTCCCAGGGCAAAACGTGTTCGCTCTCCAGGGACAATAACTGGCCCAGTTTCATCGCAGCGCCCCGCATGTGCGAGAGGCGTTTGGCCAGCCGCTTGGCGTTGGCGCCGGTCAGGAGCGCGCTGACCGCCTCCTCGCGATCCGAAGTCGCCAATCTGCGCAGGCCCTCCATGACGCCCCCCGCCGCGAGTTCGCCGGCCGTCAGGCCGAGCCGCAACATCCGGCCGATCCGCGTGGTCGGCACGCGTGACCTGCGGCGATTCGGTGTGTCCGTCACGTTTCGAGGTCTCCTGATGCGGCCGCAACCGTCGCGCGCCGACACGACCGCCCGGCGCGGTTCATCGACCTGCTGTGCGGCACCGGGGGCGCAGGCAGGTTTGCTTCTCCGGGATCACCTATCCCTCGGTGAAAAAACCGCAGGAGCGGCTCAGGTCTGCAAACCGTGACTGGCAGGCGTTCATCTGCTCCATCAGTTCCCGGTTGGCGTCGATCGCGAAGATCTCTTCGAGCCCGGCGACCGGACCCGAGAACCAGTATTCGATGATGCCGTCGAACGGATCAGCGCCACCTCTGATCCTCTGTATCTGGGCATTCGCATCGACGACCAGGGTTCGCTTCTTCGTGTAATGATCGGCGCCGATGGCTTCGGCCATGCGCATGACCAGCGAGTCGAGTTCGTCCGATTCCCAGAACCGCTGGAACTCTGCTTGCGAGATTTCGGTTTTCCGTCGTAGGCAGCTGATGAACCGGATCATGACGCTCCTCACGCGCGATCGCGCTCGCGAAGTCTATCAGGCTGGTGGGCTATGATGCGTTGATCGACAATTATTCCTGCTCAAGCGGCCTGTCGACACATCCGGCTCGGAACCGGAGGCGAACTGATAGAGACCGAAACGATCGGAGTAGACATGAGCTGGCTGAAATCCACACGAATCCCGGCGGCCGAGGAAACTCTCCCCGGCAGGACGGACCCTGTCATGGTCCCGGGTGCCCACTTCGTCAACGGCCGGCCGATGGGTGGGCCATATCCGGGTCAATCGGCCAGCGTCACTTTCGGCCTGGGTTGCTTCTGGGGCGCCGAGCGTCGCTTCTGGGAGACTCCGGGCGTCTGGGTGACGGCTGCTGGTTACAGCGGCGGCACGACCCCGAACCCCACCTATGAAGAAGTGTGCTCAGGACGAACCGGACACACCGAGGTTGTCCGGGTTGTCTATTTGCCTGACGAACTCAGTCTTCAGGATCTGATGGCGGTCTTCTGGGAGACCCATGACCCGACACAGGGCATGCGCCAGGGCAACGATGTCGGTACCCAGTATCGATCCGTGGTCTATGTTCAGAGTCACGACCAATACGCGCTTGCAGAGCAGTCGCGCGAGCAATATCAGGGTGCCCTGGCCGCTCGCGGGTACGGCGCGATCACCACCGAGATCGCGGAGCGATCCGACTTCTACTTCGCCGAGGAATACCACCAGCAATACCTGGCCAAGAACCCCGACGGATACTGTGGCCTCGGAGGTACCGGCGTCGCCTGCCCGATCGGGTTGCCCGACGTATCCTCCGCCTGAGTCCAGGATTAATTCGCCACGGAGAGCCTGGCCACGACGATGACTGCCTTGAGCGCAGGCCGGGGCCCGCTGCTACAGCCAGTTGGACAGGAGGATTCCGGCGACCGCGACGGGACAGACGTAGCGCACCAGGAACCGCCAGACCCGGTATAGCCGTGAGTCGCCCATGCCGAGTTCGTCAATCGAGTCGGTCCGTGGCATGACCCAGCCGATGAACACAGCGATCAGCAGGCCACCGAGGGGCAGCATGATGTTGACGGCCAGGTATTCCTGCAGGCCGAACAGATTGACCTGGGCAAACGTTTCGAAGGCGGCCAGCGGGTAGACATCGCTCCAGATGTTGAAAGAGAACACGGTCGTCAGTCCGAGAAGCCAGGCCAGCAGGCCGACGATCGGCGTCGTGATCGATCGCCGCATGCCTCTATGCTCGTCCGCCCACGCGACGATGGGTTCCATGACGGCGATGGAAGACGTCAGGGCCGAGACGATGAACAACAGGAAGAACATGGTGCCGAACAGAGCGCCTCCCGGCATGCCGCCGAAGGCCAGCGGCAGCGTGACGAAGATCAACCCGGGACCGGCGGCCGGGTCCAGGCCGTTGGCGAACACCAATGGGAAGATCGCCAGGCCAGCCAGCAGGGCGACCAGGGTGTCGGCGCCGGCGATGATGACCGCCGCGCCAGGGATCGAGACGTCTTTGGACAGGTAGGATCCGTAGGTGATCAGGATCGCCATGGCCACGCTCACGGAGAAGAATGCCTGCCCCACCGCGTCGAGCACGACGCCCGAGGTGATCTTGGAGAAGTCCGCCTGGAAGAGGAAATCCAGCGCTTTCGCCATGTCGCCCGCGACTCCTGCATAAATGACCAGCAGGACGAGCATGAAGAAAAGCGTAGGCATCAGGAATTTGACCGCGCGTTCGATGCCGCTCTGGAGACCCCTGGCCACGATAAACAGGGTCACCAGGATGAAGATGCCGTGCCAGACGGCGAGCTTTACCGGAGAGGCGAGCAGGGCCTCGTAGATTGCGCTGACCTGTTCTCCGCTGGCGCCGGTGAAGACGCCCGTTGCGATCTTCGGCACATAGGCGAGCGCCCAGCCGGCGATGACGCTGTAGAAGGACAGGATGATGAACACCGCGGTGACATTGAGGATGCCGAGCCAACGCCAGGCCGGGCTGGCCGAGGCAGACGCGGCCAGCTTCTGGAAACTGCCTGGCGGGCTCATGCGGCCGCGACGCCCGATGAGCAATTCCCCCATGACGATCGGGATGGCGACCAGGACGACGGCGCCCAGATAGACGATGACGAATGCGGCTCCGCCGCTGATACCGGCCGTGTACGGGAATCGCCACAGATTGCCCAGGCCCACGGCTGCGCCGACGGCCGCCATCAGGAAAACCAGTCTCGACGACCAGGCCTGTTGTTCTTCAATCTGCTGCATGGCGCCTCCCCACGTCCACAGCGATGGGGCCAGATGATAACGGACGATGGAAGACGGTGTGTCAACCGGACCGTCGCCGGTGCGTTCTATGGTTAGTGATCTGCAGCAATCGAGAATCGACCATGAACACGACGTCGACAGCAAGACTGATCGCCGGCCTCGCGCTGTTGATCGCTGTCAGCGGTTGTGCCCGGGGGCTGGGCGGCGGAGATTACAGCCGCCGCGACGCCCGCCAGGCATACCGGGTCCAGTACGGCGCGGTGGTCGCAACGCGGCCCGTTAAGATCGAGGGCGAATACACGAATCTCGGCACACTGGGCGGGGGAACGGTGGGATACAGCCTGGGGCGGGTCATCGGCGACGGCGACGGCTCGCGGGTGGCGGGCGCCGTGGGCGGCGTCGCCGGCGCCGTGGCGGGCCGCGAGGTGGAGAAAGTCGCAACGACCGAGGCGGGTCTCGAGATTACGCTGGACATGGATCGGGGTGACTCCCTTGTGATCGTGCAGTCTTCCGATGTGGGGTTTCGCGCCGGTGAGCGGGTACGCGTGTTGTTCGGTGGCCGCAATGAGGCTCGCGTTCTGAAGGTCCTCTGAGCGCCGGGTCCGTCGCCTGTCCTGTTGCACCTGAATCCCCTGTCGCCGCGCCGGCGGCCAGGATCGTGTCCGTCTGCCGGGAAGGGCCCCGGGTAGAAACCGGCGGTAGAAAGCGGGCGAATCCACCCCTGTCTGCGGCGCAACCGGCATACGGTCTTCCCGGTGCACGACTGGAGGCGGTCCTTCGGACCCGTCATCCAGGTGCCCGTATAATGCGCGGCTGACGCGGAGCCATTTATGTCCACATTGCTCGCCATCAACACGAGTCCGATGACACGGACGGCGGTGACCCGCCGTCTGGTGGAGACTTTCGTGTCCATGTGGCGTGAACGTTTCCCCGGTGGCCGGGTGATCCCGCGCGACCTCGGCGCCGCGCCGCCACCGCACCCGGACGAGCGAATGCTCACGGCCTTCGCCAAGCCGGACGAGGCACTGACGGCAGGGGAGCGCCAGCTGATGACCCTCTCCGACACGCTGGTGGACGAGCTGATCGCAGCGCACCACATCGTCATCGGCTCGCCCATGTATAACTTCACCGTGACGTCCGGTTTCAAGGCCTGGATCGACATGGTCGGCCGTGCAGGGCGGACCTTCGATTATGGCCCCGACGGACCGCGCGGCCTGCTCGGCGGCCGGCAGGTCTTCGTGCTGACCGCCCGCGGCGGTTTCTATACCAACGGTTCTCCCGAGGGCCAGATGGACTTCCAGGAGTCTTTCCTGCGCGGTTACTTCGGCTTCCTCGGGATCGATGACGTGCGTTTCATCCACGCCGAAGGGCAGGGCATCGACCCGGGTACGGCCCAGGACAACGAGGCCGCGGCGATGCGGGAACTGGAGACGCTGTTCGCCGGCGATGAGGTCAGAAGAGTCGCCTGATCATCCTGTGATCGACGGGTGCCTCGGCGCGCCATGCCTCCGGACATGTTGTATTCGCCTGAAGGCGAGAGACGGGGGCAACGGAATGGTCACGGGGAGGCCGATCGACTATGGTCCCATGACTGCTCCACCTCCGGCG
>CALDWW010000030.1 GCA_937924335.1 uncultured Gammaproteobacteria bacterium | reverse complement strand
GCAGACGTGCCGGCCAGCGCTTCCCAGGCTTCGAACTTAGCTCGGGCGACAAAGTCGAAGAAACCGGGCTTTTCGCCAGCCGCATCTCCGTCTGTCGCCTGCTTGAAGAGTGCGTAAAGCTCCAGCAAATCATCATCGCTGGGTCTGGATGACAGGCCCTTGACGTCCTTTCCAGCCTGCTCGAACTGTGTCTTGAGGTCTTCAGACATGATCTCTCCCCCGTCTCTTGTTGTCGCCCCAGTGGGACATTCTAACGGCTCAGGGCACGACCTGATCGATACGTATGGTCACTTCGGGGTTACCGTCCCTCGAATACTCTACTTCCCCGAAGAGGTCGCCCGACTGCTCCCTGGGCGAGCCGCTCATCGACACGCGCGCCACGAGTTTAAGTTGTTCCTGATCCGATATCCTGATGCCTTGCATCATCGCGTTCTCGTCCGACAGGTCGATGGACAACGGAAGCTCGGATGAACTGCGCCGAACAGCGGCCAATGGTGGCCCGCCCGCGGGGCGGCGCGCGAATATGAACAACGGCACAGGTCCCGCGATCCGGTCGCGAAGTGCAGGATCCAGCTCAATACTGACGCGGATGCCACCGGCAGCCACTGGCTTGGTTTCCGAGTTGGTTGCAGGGGCGCTGGCAACGGCTGGTACGGCCGTCCCGGCATCGGCAGGCCCGAGTCGCTCCTCGATAATCCGTTGCATCTCCGGCGGCAGATCCATGCCCCGTAGCTGACTCCACAGGCGACGTCCCTCGGCATCGTCTCCGGTCTCGAATGCAACGAGTCCCCCGTACCACATGACCTTCGGATTATCCGGCGCGCGGATCACGAGATCGCGAAACAGCTCTCCTGCCTCGCCCTGCATGCCGCGGGGATCACTCAGGAACAAAGCCTCGCCGTAATCTGCCTGCGCTGCGGTGTCGTCTGGGCCACTGAGTGCCGCGACATGTTGGAAAGCGCGTGCCGCGTCCGAAAAACGGCGCAGGTTCATGTACGAGCGGCCCAGCATCTGCCAGCCCTGGACATCATCCGGCTGCTGCTCAAGGCGCTGTTCAAGGGTCGCAATCGCCTCTTCCATGGAGTGCGTCTGCTCCGCCGTCTCGGCCGACCGGGTCCCCGGTGTGGCGGTCCAGTCCCAGGTGGACCAGCGCGAGTAGAGGAAGAGAGACATCAATGGCAACAACAAGGCCACCAGGATGCCGGTGCTCAGCGTCAACCCGGGTCGGCTCTCCTCATGTCCACCTTTGAAGAAATCCTTCAACAGCGGCGCAAGCACGATGGCCGATCCGGTCAGTGCAATGACCAGCGCAATAATAAAGAATGTTGTCATACGTGACGGTCTGTCTCGTGGGAATTGAAAGGATCTTCGCCTTCTTCGGGAAGGCCTCCAGCCTGACTCCGTCCGCGGATGACCAGGAACGCGCTGGCGCTACCTATCAGCAGGAGAAGAACCGGCGCGGCCCACAACAAGACCGTCCGACCTGCCACCGGCGGTCTGTAAAGGACGAAATCGCCATATCTGTCTGTCATGAACTCGAGTATCTCCGGATCAGAGGCGCCGGCCAGCAGCATCTCACGGGTCCGCTCGCGGAGATCCTTGGCCAGATCGGAATTGGAATCGGCGACCGTCTGATTCTGACAAACGACACATCTGAGCTCGTCTGTGAGTCGATCGTAGCGCGCCTGCAGTTCCGGAGTGGGTAACGGCCCGTCGGAGTCGATTGCAAACGACACCAACGGGATCAACGCACTCAACAGCAGGCCGACAATGCGCATCTTCATCCCTGGTCTCCGGCCATGGAGTTGATCCTGGGCATGAACTCATCCTGCCAGATACGCAAGGTCATCGGTCCCAGATGTTTGTATACAACCGTGCCTTGCGGATCTATCAGGAAGGTCTCCGGTGCCCCGTACACGCCCCAGTCGAGGCCCGCCGCTCCGTCCGGATCGTATCCCGTCGCGATATAGGGATCACCGAGTCGCGCCAGCCACTGCAGTGCCTGTTCCCTGTTATCTCTGTAATTGAGGCCGTAGATAGGCACGATGTCCATGGCCGCCAGCTGCATCAGGGCCTCGTGTTCCTGACGACAACCCACGCACCAGGTCGCCCAGACATTGAGCACGGTCGGCCGGCCGCTGAGATCTGCCTGGCTAACCAACTTCTCCGGGTCTCTGAGTTCGGTCAGTTGGAAAACCGGCGCCGGCTTGCCGATGAATGGCGAGGGCACTTCCGAAGGATCCTTGGAAAGACCGATCCAGAAGAACCCGACTAGCACGGCGAAAACCGCCGCTGGAATGATGTAACGCATCAGGTGGTCGCCTCCGCACCGGTCTGCACCATGTCTTCGGCCTGCTCGCGGACCCGGTAGCGTCGGTCTGACATCGCGATCAATCCTCCGAACGCCATCAACAACGCACCGAGCCAGACAAGCCGGATCAGCGGTTTGTACTGCATCCGGAGGCTCCAGGCTTCGCCGCCCAGAGGCTCACCGAGGGCAGCATACAGATCGCGCGACAGCCTCGGGTGGATGCCGGACTCGGTCATCGGACTTCTCTGTACCCGATAGACTCGTTTCTGCGGTGCCAGAGTTGCCACCTCATCGCCGCCACGGGAGATTACAACCTCACCCTCTACAGCAGAGTAGTTCGGCCCTTCGACACTCCGGGTACCGCGGAACTCGAACTCGTATCCCGCGATCTCGGATGTCTCTCCCGGCAGCATGCTGACGTCACGCTCGATGCTGAATGCGGAGGTCACGCCGACCCCGATGGCGAATACGGCCACCCCGAAGTGAGCTACGCTCATACCGAGCATGCTGCGCGGATAGCCACGCAGACTCCGCCGCCGGATCACCCACCTGACCGGCTCATACAGACTGGAAGCCACCAGCCAGATACTTGCGAAGAGACCCGCGGTGAGGACGACACCGCTGCTCCCGTAGAAGGCAAACGGAATGACGAGCGCAAGCACGAGAGCGGCGATCGCCGGGGTCCGCAGTTTGCTCCACAGGTCGGACAACGAAGACTTTTTCCACGCCGCATGCATCCCGATCGCCATCATGAAGATCATCGGCAGAGTCGGAATCAGGAACACGGTTGAGAAATACGGCGGTCCTACAGAAATCTTGCCCAGCCCTAATGCATCCAGAAACAGCGGGTACAAAGTCCCCAGCAGGATCAGCAGGGTCGAGACCACCAGCAGCATATTGTTGATCAGCACGAACGACTCACGGGAAACCGTGTGAAAGCCACCGGACTGGGCCATCGCCGGGGCTCTCCACGCATACAGGATCAGGGATCCGCCAATGAAAAAAGCCAACAGCATCAGGATAAAGACCCCACGCGTCGGGTCGGTGGCGAAGGCATGCACTGACACCAGCACGCCGGACCTGACCAGGAAAGTCCCGAGCAGGCTGAGCGAAAACGCGGCGACGGCGAGCAGCAGTGTCCAGCTACGGAAGAGACCGCGTTTCTCGGTGACGGCCAGCGAATGCATCAGGGCGGTGCCGACCAGCCACGGCATGAAGGAAGCGTTCTCCACGGGATCCCAGAACCACCAGCCACCCCAGCCGAGTTCGTAGTAAGCCCACCAGCTACCCAGCGTGATGCCGATGGTCAGGAAGATCCAGGCCGCTGTGGTCCACGGCCGGGTCCAGCGGGCCCATTTTGCATCCAGCTTGCCTTCGAGCATGGCGGCCACCGCGAATGCGAATGCAACGGAGAAGCCGACGTAACCCATGTACAACATGGGCGGATGTATCGCCAGCGCCGGATCCTGCAGGAGCGGATTCAGGTCCCGTCCTTCCAGCGCCGCGGGGATCAGACGATCGAACGGATTCGATGTGGCGAGCGTGAACCAGAGGAATCCGATGGTCACCAGGCCGAGTACGCCGAGAACCTTGCTGGCCAGTTTCTCTGGTAGACGTCGACTGAAGAAGGCGACCGCCACGGTCCAGATAGACAACATCAGAGTCCACAGGAGCAGAGAGCCCTCGTGTGCGCCCCACACCGCGCTGATCCGGTACAGCAACGGCAATTCGGTATTGGAATTGGACGCCACATAGGTCACGGAGAAGTCGTTGACGACGAACGCGTGAACCAGGAAACCAAAGGCGACGGCGACGAATACGAACTGACCTGTCGCCGCTGGTCTCGCGATGGCGGTCCAGGCATGGCGACCGCTGAGTGGTCCTGCCAACCCGAAAAACGCCTGAGCGATAGCAAGACACAACGCGAGGATCAGACAGAAGTGACCGATTTCAGGGATCATGTATCAGGTCTCCGATCCGCCGTGAACTTGCTTAAGGGAGTCCTCAACCTCGGGAGGCATGTAGTTCTCATCATGCTTGGCGAGCACCTCGTCGGCACGGAAGCTGCCGTCTTGTGTCATCTCGCCATGGGCGATGATGCCCTGCCCCTCGCGGAACAGATCAGGGAGGATGCCTGAGTAGACCACCGGAACTGTCTTGGCGTTATCTGTCAACACGAAGTGCACTTCCAGGTCACCCGGTACCCTATCGACGCTGCCGTTGACTACCAGACCACCCACCCGGAAGCGGCGCCCCTCCGGTGGCTCACCGGCGGCGACCTGGCTGGGGCTGTAGTAGAACAGGATGTTCTCGTTCATGGCCCGCAGCAGAAATGTCGTTCCGAGACCCAGCCCGACCAACACCAATCCGATCGCCATCAATCTCTGATGTCTTGCCTTCATGAATTTTCCTCCAAAGCCAATCTCTGCCGCGCTCGCTTGATGCGCGTGGCCAGCCTGAGCCGGGCCGATACGACGTTAAGAATGAGCACCACCAGCGTCAGTGAGAACGAACTCACAACGTAAGTGGTGTGTTTGCCGAACTCGAGAAATTCCGGCATGTCATCGACCCTCCAGAGCTTGTCGGACCCACCTTTGATCCCTGGCACGCAGCAGCACCTCTGCCCGGGCCCGCGTCAGGACGACCGCGGCGAAGAAGCACATGAAACCGGCCAGCATCATCAGCAACCAGATGAGCATGTCAGGGTCCATCGAGGGCTTGCCGAGTTTCGAAAGCGTGGCCGGCTGATGCAGCGTGTTCCACCAGTCTACCGAGTACTTGATGATCGGAACGTTGATAACGCCGATGATGGCCAGCAAGGCGCTCGCCCTGTCAGCCCGGTTCTCGTCGTCTATCGCCGCCCGCAATGCCATGTAACCGAAGTAAAGAAACAGCAGGACGAGTTCAGACGTCAGCCGGGCGTCCCACACCCACCAGGTCCCCCACATGGGTTTCGCCCAGATCGAGCCGGTCGCCAGCGCAAGAAATGTGAATGAGGCTCCGATCGGTGCGCAGGCGGCAGCGATTGCGTGCGCCAATTTGATCCGCCAGACCAGGCCGACCGCGGCCGCCAGGGCCATATTGACGTAGATAAAGAGAGACAGGGAGGCGCTGGGGACGTGGACATAAATGATGCGGAAGCCGTCCAATTGCTGGTAGTCGGTAGGCGCCACGTAGAGACCACCATAGATCCCGGCGACGATCAGCAACAGCGCTGCCCATCCGAACCACGGGGTCAGCCGCGTGGCGATCCGATAGAAGTGCGGCGGCGAGCCCAGTTTATGAATCCAAGTCCACATATATCCTACCTATTTAACACCAGCTTCCCTGCCGTCTCAATCGAGACTAATTCGCATTGCCGCCGCCATGGCAAAAGGCGTCAGACTGACGGCCAGAAGCAGCAATGCCGCCAGCAGATACAGGGCCCCGGCGGGATCGACACCAGTCATCGCCATGTCCGTCGCGCGGGCTCCGAATATCAACACCGGCATGACGATGGGCAGTATCAGGAGTGACAACAGGCCGCCTCCGCGTCGAAGCCCCACCGTCAGCGCCGCCATGCTGCCACCGACGAGATTGAGAATCGGAGTAGCCAGCGCCAGGGCGATCATCGTCGTCGGCACCGCGTCCCGCGGCAGAAATAGCGCATAACCCACCACCGGCGACATGATCACCAGCGGTAAACCGGTGATAAGCCAGTGCGCGATTGTCTTCGCCAGCAGCATCAATGCCAATGGTTGTGGAGACAACGCGAGTTGTTCCATGGTTCCGTCGTCGACGTCCTGTCGAAACAGCCCCTCGGCGGCTAGCAGAGAAGCCAGCAGGGCCGCCACCCACAGTACGCCCGGTGCGATCGCTTCCAGCAGACGCGGCATTGGATTGAGAGCCAGCGGAAACAACGTGGTCACCATGATGAAGAACATCAACGGGTTGGCCAGCTGCCCCACATGGCGGAAGGCCAGTTGCAGGTCCCTCTTTACCTGCAGGACAAACGCCGTGCCGAGGCCGGGGATGTCCATCATGCCATCTCCATCTGACGGACGGTCTGACCGGCGACGCCATGACTCTGGTGGGCCACCAGCAGCACAAGGCCCTTATTCTGAAGGTGCCGGGTCATCATCTCATCGACGAATTCGCGGCCAGCGACGTCGAGATTGGTATAGGGCTCATCGAGGACCCAGAGGCGCGCCTTGCTCGCCAGACAGCGCGCGATAGACACGCGGCGCTTCTGGCCAGCCGACAAGCTGCGTGAGGGTACGTCGGCTGCCCGAGCCAGGCCGACCTCCTCAAGCACGGATCGGACCACTTCGGGACCGGCCTCCCGCCTGAGACCGAGATCGAAGCCGAGGTTCTCAAAGGCGCTGAGGTCGGCCTTGAGGCTTTCCCGATGGCCGACGTAACACATTTCCGAATGGTAATCCGTACGGCTGCGGGCTACCTGGCGGCCCTTCCAGGTCACCGTCCCCGTCTCCGGTAATGTCAGCCCGCACAGCACCCGCAACAGACTGGTCTTGCCGCAACCATTGGGTCCGGTGATGTGCAGCAATTCGCTCTCATGCACGGCGAGACTAATGCCCTTGAACAGGCGGCGGTCACCCCGCCAGAGTTCCAGGTCGCGAGCCTCCAGCAACGGGGCTCCAGTATCTTCGCGTGTTGTGTTTTCCACTACTGATTTCGAGCGATAGTTCAGCGCCCGACGGACATTGCCGCCGGCCTGTATTTCATTTTCTTACCGGAAGTTAGATGGCCTTTTTAACTCATCACTTGGACTGCATAAGCCATCGCCATGACTTTCAGCCCCAAGGCAGGGGCAAGTATACACTGCTGGTATCGGACCATTTTGACCTGGATCAGTGCAGTTCCCGGTGTAACGGTGCGGTATCAGGCACTCCACCCAGCGCATCTCCGATAGCCTCGCCGAGACAGTCCGAACAGAGCGTGATATAGACACCCTCTTCGTCGGTGCTGACCTCAAAGCCTACTGCATGATCGCCCAGAAAAATCTCGAGCTCGCCGTCGTCGGATAGCTCCCTTATCGCCTCTGCGATCTCCTGCCAGCGTCGCATCTTCGCCTCCCCTGAACCATGTATACGTGCAGACTATGAAACGGCCCCCGGGGCCGTGCCAGAGTCTGTCACTACCGGCGCGCCTGCCGCCGTCGCCGGCGGGTTACCAAGAGCGCCCGGGACGGCGAACCGGCCCGGGCGCATCGTAAGCACTGAGATAGCGCCCTACGGCAGGGCCGCGATCCAGGAGCCGTCCTGCAGCCACTTCTTACGCAGCTCACCCATGTAACCCATGCCCTCCAGGGCCTCCAGATAATTGTCGAGGAGATTCAGGAGCTGTGCGTCACCGGCGGGCAGTGCGATACCGACCGGCTCGACGGTCATCGGATTTTTTAGTGTCGCGAGACCGGCATCGGGATTCCGCATGACAGTAAGAACGCAGATGGGCATATCCGCCACCATGGCATCGACCTTGCCGTCGATGACCATCTTGACGCCCTCATCATAGTCCTTGATCTTTACCAGCTTGGCATCACCCAGGTACTTCTCCACGAATTCCTGGCTGGTTGAGTTCTCCAGCGCCGCAAAGCTGAAGTTGGCCTGGTTGATGTCATCCGCGCCACCGGCTGCCGCCAGGCTGTCCGAGGTGGTCAGGATCGACTTTCCGGACATCATGTACGGTCCGGCGAAAACGAACTTGGAACTGCGCTTCGCAGTGATGCCCACACCGGACATCACCACATCAACATCACCCTTGTCCAGCGACGCGAGAAGGTCACCGAATGGCTTGTCCACGATCTTCAGACTGACGCCCATCGCCGCCGACAGTTGCTTGGCGAGGTCGACTTCAAGACCGATCAGCCCGCCGTTGCGGCTACGGGCATTGAAAGGCGGCTGACTGCCGGACATACCGACACGGATCTCGCCGTTTTTCATGATCCGATCGAGTACCGGTGACGAATCGGCACTTGCCGTGGTCGCCGACATCAGAGTCAGGGCGGCGATGCCGACCAGTGTAATCAGGCGTTTCACAGAACGCATATTCTCCTCCTGCTTCGATGAGAGATAGATCCGGTTCCAAGGAAGACCCGGGTTGTATTGAATCGAGCTTGCTGTCGCCACTGCCGTCGCCCGCCAAACCAGCGACCCCGGCAGGTCGCCTGCAGGGAAATCCGGATGGTCATCGCGCGCCTGCAGCAATATTGCCAACGCATGCGGGCGGCCAGTGACAAGACCACCTAGTTTACCACGCACTTGCGGCTTAAGCGTTACTCCCTCGACAAAGGATTGCAGGTCCTGCATCTCGCTCACGGCTCGAGCACGATCAATCGAGCGGTGTGTCCCGCGGGGGGGCGTCCGGGGCACTGGCATCGACTGCCTTGTATCGGTTAGCTTCTTGTCTTGTGCCGATCCATCCTGCCGACGCGACCCATGCGAACCACAAGCAAGCACAAAGCCCCCGGATCCAAAGCGGAGATCCCCGATGCGGCAGGCGGCATGCCCGTCATCTTTGACCAATCCGCCAAGCGCGGAGTGATCTCTCGCAGCCTTGCCAGCGTCGCAATCCTCTTCTTCATGTCCACGGCCGGCGCCGACGAGCCTGCACTCAGCCAGCGCACGCCGCTGCTGGACGTAGCCATGCGGACGGAGGTCGATTCGTATTCCCGCCTGGACAGAGTCCAGAACCGCTCTGATCAGCTGCCCGACGTATACGACCCCGGCATCTATCTCGAGGATCAGCAGCCGTCAGCCGTACGCGGCCAGCTTAATCGCTACCTGCTCTGGCTCGAGAGTCAGCGTGCGGACCACTTTTTTGCTGTAGAGTCCCTGCCCGATCGGATGAGCGCGGTCGCCACCCGCGAGCCTTACAAGGCACCGCTGATCGAGAACTATCGCGACTCAGCGCCCGAGCGCTTGTCGCTCCTGCAGGAGTTCTACGAGGCGGAGCGAGATCTGATCACACTACACCTCGCCTTCGTCGACTTCGTCGAGACGAAAGCTGACTCCGCCGACGCGTTCGGTTTTGCCTTCAAGACCGAAGAAGACATGAGCAGCTATTCCAACGCGGTCGTCAAAGCTAACCAGGCTTTCAGCCGTCGCCAGCTTGCAGTGGGCCGGTATCAGGCCTGGGAGCGTGATCAGAAAGAGACACTGCAAAGCTTCCGTGATCAACTCTAGGTCCGGCGTGGACACGCCTCTGGCTTTGCACGAAACACCGCGACTTGTTCAAATGCCTCATGCCCTCTGCACGCCTACCGCACTAGACGCGTAATGATCAGCACACTGGCACCCGTCATTCCACTACGAAACAAGGAGCCCATGATTGCTCAGGCGATCATTGCTCTGCAGCGGCGATCGTATCGTGCCGAGGCTGACCTGATCGGATTCCCTGATCTGCCTCCATTGCGGGAGTCACCAGCCGAGCTGATGCAGAGCACCGAGCGCTTCTTTGGAATCAGGACCCCTTCCGGGCTCATGGCGTTGGTCGCTGTGGAGGCTTCACCGGGACAGGTCCTCATCAGCCGGCTGTGTGTCTCTCCCGACCACACACGGCGAGGCTTCGCGAGCCGGCTCGTACGTCACGTCATGGCGGACGCGGACGTACCGGTGATCGTGGAGACAGCCGCCGCGAATCTGCCCGCCCTGGCGCTATATAGACAGCTTGGATTCTCAGAGGCGGATCGATTCAAGTCGAAAGAAGGACTTGATCTGGTTCGGGCCGTAGCAAGTCCGTGAGCAAACCGGCTTGCGCTGCCCGGGCCAGCCCTGGCGACTGTCACCGGCTTCGTGGCCGACTCTTTCGACTGTGCCAATCTGTCCGACGAGCGTGAATCGAGTGCGTGCCTCATGGCTTGCGATCGTACGTTTGTGCAACGGCGTGAGCCTCGCAATGTGGGCAGTCATCGGGCTCGCCTCAGACCCGTCCGACGTCTGGACGTTTTCGGCGGGCGGCAGCGCGACGGCCGTGGGGCAGTACGGCGTGTACGAGAACGCCGTGTCCGATTCCGGGGGCGAGGTCAGCGACACCGGCCGCGGATCGTTGGCTATCGACCTCGAGGCCGGTTTCACGAATCCGGCGGGCGGCTCCGGGCTGATCAGCGGCAGCTTCGCGGAGGGGAACGGACTCAATGGCGCTGGCGGCGTCAGCCTGTCGATCAATGCCGATGATCTGGAGAGCGACGTCAAGGGAATCAACGGGCACAACCGGGACTATCTCCTCGAGGCCTGGTATCAACAGCGATTCGAGCTGTCCAATGGACTCGATCTGGAACTCACGGGCGGGCTGATCGATCCTACCCGTTATCTCGACCTCAACGACTACGCCAACGATGAAGTAACCCAGTTCATGAACGAGGCTTTCGTCAACCGCCTCTTCATCCCTTCCTACGATCCCGGTCTACGCATCGGGTTTTCCGGAGACACCTGGCAGGCGGACCTGGTCTGGCTTGACAGCCGCCGGCAGAATCCGACCGGCCAGTCCGTCGGTTTCGATTTCTATGCAGCCGGTATCAGTATGGATTACGAGAGCGCCCTGGGACCCGGTGAACTCAATGTGGATCTGCAGACGACCAGCCGCTCTTTCGGGCGTGGCGGAAACTCCCGGGTGCCTGGCGCCGCATTGTCGATCAGCCAGTCGCTCGGTGACGCCCTGGGAGTCTTCGCACGGACAGCCTTGTTGCGCGATGACGAGAGCGCGGCGGTCCACAGGGGTCTCATCTCGGCTGGCCTGTCCTACGACCTGGCGCTTCGAAACGCCCAGACCCTCTCCTGCGGATTTGCTTTCGCTCATCTGGCCGGCCTTGGAGATGAAACCGGAGATATCAGGAACACACTGGCGGTCGAGTCCTTCGCGCGATGGGACGTCTCCGGTCGCGCGAGCGTGACCTTCGATCTGCAGTACGTTGAAGATCGACTCAGGAGAGTCGAGGACCCGGGCTTGTGGGCATTCAGCCTGCGGACCAATTTCCTGTTTTGAAATCCAGCCTTTGAGTTGATGAAAAACCGATTGTCCCGGGATGGAAATCGGCCACCGCAAAAAGAAACCCCGCCGATCCGGCGGGGCAATCTATTTTTTCGGAATGTTTTTCTTGTTGTTTCGCGTCTGCTCAACGATAAAGGGCGACTAGGATCGTTGCAGTGACAGACGCATCCGTCTTTCCCCCCGGGTACCGGACGACCGATGCCCATGGTCCTCTGAGATCGGGCAAGATCAACCGGCGCACCGTCCATCGAAGCCTGCTATCCGAATTAGCTTCCAGATAGCTCAAGCTTGTCCACGTAAGCTTCGATGAGCTTTGAGATTAGCGCAGATCGGGAACCGGTCTGATTTAATTTGACAGAATGTGTCCGGCCCGATCCGAGGCCCGGTCGCCAGCGAAAGAGAATGTCAGTCCAGGGATGGCCTCACCGGCGAGAATCATCGTCAATGCCGGCCTACCCCGGGCCCGGGCTATTGACGAAAGCAGACGTGCTGAATCAGGAGAGGGCTATTGAGGCGGGTACTGAGCGTACAACGGGTTCTTCTGACGACCGGTCACCGAGCAGTCGGGCGACCGCTTCCGACATGGGACCGATGTACTCCACCTCGTATCCGGCGAGACGAAGCTTACCTTTGCAGGTGTGGAAGCCGACATGCTCGGCGGGCCCAGTACCGCAATTGGCGAAGGGTCTGATGAAGCGATGACCGTCCGGCTTCACCAGAACGACAGCTTCCACTGGGCCTTCGATTTCCATCTTTCCTCTCCCGCACTAATCTTGGGCCGAAGTTAACTTATATTTATCGATGAGTTATGAGGTGTAACTCACACTTTATGTAAAACGATCTAAGCACACGTCTTCGGACGGGATCAAATAAAAGTTTTTGAGAAGTCGCGATCAAGTATCTGAAACCCCTGAATTTTGTGGCCCGACAGGAAAGTCGGAATCCATCCGGCGTCCAGAAGAAGACGGTGCACTTACGGCCTGATTTTCTAGATTCTTTCAAGAAGTGGTGTCTATCTATTTATTTTCAAACCATTTTCTTTTATCTCTTATCACGCCACAGGAACCTGTATTAGGCGCTACGCCCGGAAGTAAGCGGCGGCTTCGCGGCACCGGACCTGCGTGACCGGGGAAACTCCGCGAACGGTCTGTCCACTGGGAGTTCCTGCCTTGCCTGCGCTGAATCTCAAAGCGTTGTCAGTCCAGGAGCGTCTGACGAAGTTTTGATGCAACCCGACGGAGGCCCGCGAACTGCGGATTTCGGGCGATCGCGATGCGAAAGATCCTGATTGGTGCCCGGGGCGGGAGTCGAACCCACACACCCTTTCGGATAGCGGATTTTCAGTCCTAGATTTGCGCTTAATCAGACAAAGCGACACCAACCCACACAAGATAAGTTCCTGAACCTATTTGGTCTGGCGCTGCGTCGTTTTGTGCGGCTTTGAGTAGGCCGTGGGACAAATTTGGGACAAATCCGTATGGGCCCCATCCAGGAGGGTGCCGGGGGGGAAAATCAGCCTCATCCGAAGTCGTCATCACCTCATACCGCTGAAAAACAAAAGGGGCATACCCCCTCCAAGGTTGGAGACTCGCTGAGTACTACCGCCGCCTGCCCACGTTTCGTCTAAACTACAACATTTCCGAAGTATGGATCAGTCAATCAGGCAGTTAGGGGCGGTTCAGCGACAACCGCCAAGCCAAAACAAGCCGGATTCGAAATGTCTGCTTTCGGCTGCCGATTCAACCGGTCGATGCAACACATGCGGCAAATCGCTCTGCCGGTGTTTCATACTCTAGTGTTTTCCTCGGTCGTTCGTTGAGTTGCCGAGCCACCGCATTGAGTTTCGCCTGTGAGTGCGCCGATAGATCAGTGCCCTTGGGGAAGTACTGTCTGAGCAACGCATTGGTGTTCTCATTCGATCCG
>CALDWW010000029.1 GCA_937924335.1 uncultured Gammaproteobacteria bacterium | reverse complement strand
CGCCAAGGCAGTTTAGAGCCGCAGGTCGTACAGAATGCGTTGCAATAGCGCTTTGCGCTGGCGTGTTCGTACTGACGTACGTGCTGCTCGCCCTCTACCCAACTGAACTGCCCGGAGGGCACGATCAGATTGGCGGCATGCGCTGCGCCGCCGGTCTTGCGGCAGCGGGAACAATGACAGTACTGAAAGTTTCCACCAGCAGGTTCGACTGCATACACCACGCTGCCGCAAAGGCAGGAGCCGTGTACTTTTGATTTGGACATGGGAAGCTCCTTTGGGAAGGCGCTGCGCTTGGATCGATTGCAGGATTTCCCTGACGATTCGCTACCCGCGGATATCTACACGGTATCCCGGACTATCCGTTGGTAACTGGCGCCCATGCCGTCGTGATGGCACGGGCGCCCCAAGCGCAGTGCGTCTCAGTCCATGCAGAAGACGTTGAGTTTGTTACCGTCCGGATCGCGGAAATAGCCGGCGTAGAACCCGCCGTCACCGCGCGGGCCGGGTGCGCCTTCGTCCTTGCCGCCCAGGGAGAGTGCCTTGGCATGCATAGCGTCGACTTTGTCACGGGAGTCCACGATCAGTGCCACCATGACGCCGTTGCCGACGGTGGCTGGATTGCCGTCGAAGGGCCTGGTGAGCGCCAATCCAGGTTTATCGGGGCCGGCGGTCCAGGCGATGAAGGTTTCAAACTCCATGAAACGAGCAGCGCCCATGTCGGCCAGCAGCGCATCGTAGAATTGTGCAGCCCGATCGATGTCGTTGGTTCCCAGCGTCACGTATCCGATCATAGTGATCCTCCTGTGTTAATTGTTTTCGTCCACGCGCCCCGCATCGAGCTCAATCAGGGCAGATGGGCTCTTGCCAGGTAGTCACGTGACTGCATCTCTTCCAGACGACTTCGAGTCCGGCGAAATTCGAACTGAAGCCGTTTACCGTCGTAGAGATCCTCGAGCGGAACGGCCGCCGACAGGATCAGCGTGACGTTCCGATCATAGAATTCATCGACCAGGGCGATGAAGCGCCTGGCCTGGTTCTCCAGCGTCTCATCGAGTCGGGGTACACCCGAGACCAGGACGCTGTGGAAACTCCTGGCGATCTCGATGTAGTCGGCCTGACTGCGCGGGCCGTCGCAGATATCCGTGAACTCGAACCAGGCCACACCGTCTGCCCGCCGCACGGACGGGATCATGCGACCCTTGATCACCAGCTCCTCCTTGCGCCAGCAGGCTTCCGGGGCGATGCCCTCGAAGCTCCGGGTCAGGCCGTCGCGGGCCGCCTTGTCCAACGGGCTATGGTAGATCTCCGCGCGTTCCAGTGTCCGCAGTCGATAGTCTTCCTGTCCGTCCAGATGCACGGTCCTGGTATGCTTTTCGATCAGCTCGATCGCGGGCAGGAATCTGGCCCGCTGCAGGCCGTCCCGATACAGCTGCGTTGGCGGAATGTTGGAGGTTGCCACCAGGCTGACGCCGCGGCGAAACAGTCCGTCGAGAAGGTTGCCGAGGATCATCGCATCGGCGATGTCGGCGACGAAGAACTCGTCAAAGCACAATATCCGTGTTGTCTCTGCGAGTTTCTCCGCGACGATGTCCAGTGGATCCTGGCGATCGCCCAGGTCGGCCAGTTCCTCGTGCACATCGGCCATGAAACGATGGAAGTGTTTCCTCATCTTGTCGGGGAAGGGCAAGGCCTCGAAGAACAGGTCCACGAGCCATGTCTTGCCACGACCGGTATCCCCCCAGACGTACAGCCCCTGCTGAGGTTCCGACTCCGGGCGCCGGAACAGAGACCGCAGGCCACCGCTGCGGTTGTGTCCTGCCGAGATCAGGCGCCCCTGCAGATCGTTGAGCATCTCCGCAACTCTCGATTGCGCAGGATCTGAGCTGAAATCCGAGCGTCGCAACTCCGTGCGATAGAGGCTGAGGATGTCAACGGGTTGCGGCGAAGGACTCATGCCTCTAATCGCCGGCCAGTTCCGCGAGACCGCGGAACAACTCCAGGGCTTCCGGGTTTGCCAGGGCATCCGTATTGCGGACCGGCAATCCGTTGACGACATTGCGCACCGCCAGTTCCACGATCTTTCCGCTGATGGTGCGCGGAATGTCATCTACCTGGACGATCTTCGCGGGCACGTGGCGCGGCGTCGTATTCTTGCGGATCTGCTCGCGGATCCGTTGCCGATATGCCTCGGTTAACTGCAGCCCTTCGCGTAGCCTGACGAAGAGTACGACGCGTACATCTCCTTGCCACTCCTGGCCGATCGCCAGCGACTCGACGACTTCGCGCAGCTGCTCCACCTGCCTGTAGATCTCTGCCGTGCCGATGCGTACTCCGCCCGGATTGAGGACTGCGTCCGAGCGGCCGTGGATGATCAGCCCCCCGTGGTCGGTCAGCTCGGCGTAGTCGCCATGGCACCAGACTCCCTCGAACCGTTCGAAATAGGCCTGGCGGTATCGCTCGTTGTCGGGGTCGTCCCAGAATCCTGTCGGCATGGACGGGAAGGGGTGCGTACAGACCAGTTCGCCCTTCTCGCCGACGACCGGGTTTCCGCTGTCGTCCCAGATCTCTACCGCCATGCCGAGGCCGCGGCACTGCAGTTCGCCCCGATAGACGGGCAGGATCGGACAGCCCAGCGTGAAACAGGAGATGATGTCGGTGCCTCCTGAGATCGAGGACAGCTGCAGATCAGCCTTGATTTCCCGATAGACATAGTCGAAGGAGGTCGGTGCCAGCGGTGAGCCCGTCGACAGGAGCGCTCGCAGCTTCGACAGATCGAAACTTTGAGCAGGTCGCTCGCCGGCCTTCTCCAGGGCCTCCAGGTATTTTGCCGATGTGCCGAAGACCGTGACGCCTTCCTGTTCGGCCATCCGCCACAGACTACCGGGGTCGGGAGCGAACGGCGAACCGTCGTAGAGCACGAGGGTGGCGCCCTGGGCCAGCCCGGAGACCAGCCAGTTCCACATCATCCAGCCGCAGGTCGTGAAGTAGAACAGTACATCGTCGGGGCCAAGGTCGGTATGCAATCCGTGTTCCTTGACGTGCTGCAGGAGGGTGCCACCGGCGCCATGGACGATACACTTCGGCACGCCGGTCGTGCCTGAGGAGTACATGACGTAGAGGGGGTGGTTGAACGGCATGGCCTCGAAAGTCACTTCCGTGTCGTCCCCCAGGAACGCCTTCCAAAGTACCGCCTTGTCGATCGTCGAGATCGCGGGCGCCGCCGTAATGAAAGGCACTACGATGACGTGTTCGATGCTGTCGAGATGTTCCAGGACACCGGCGATCGGCGCCAGCGAATCGATAGTTTTGCCGTTGTAATAATAGCCATCGGCGGTGAACAACACTTTCGGCCGTATCTGCCCGAACCGGTCGAGAACACCGTT
Source organism: uncultured Gammaproteobacteria bacterium (assembly GCA_937924335.1). Classification (GTDB taxonomy): domain Bacteria; phylum Pseudomonadota; class Gammaproteobacteria; order Steroidobacterales; family XN24; genus JAHEFR01. The sequence goes on along the minus strand of CALDWW010000029.1, from coordinate 1,828 downwards.
GGTGCCGAAGTCGGGAGAGCAGGACGACCAGATCGCGCCGATGCTGACGGTCGCCAGCATCGCGATGACGGTCTCCGGGCGATTGGGCATGAATCCGGCAACACGGTCTCCGGGCGCTACCCCTGCGGTTCTCAGTGCGCCGGCGAGACGAGCGACCGACGCGTAGAGCTGGGCATAGGTGACCAGTTCGCGGTGACCGTCCTCACCGCGGAAGACGAGAGCAGGATGGTCGTCGCGTCGGCGCAGCAGGTTCTCGGCGAAGTTCAGCCTGGCATCGGGAAACCAGCGCGCTCCCGGCATGGCGTTGCTATCGAGTGTGACCGATCTGTCGGGGCGTATGCCCTGGATCTGGAAGAAATCCCAGACGGCCCGCCAGAATGCCTCTCGTTCGGTGATGCTCCATTGATAGAGGGCATCGTAATCGCCGAATTGCCGATCTGCCCGTCGCCCTGCGAACTCCATGAAACTCGCCAGCCGGGTGCCGGCGATCCGTTCGGTGGAAGGCGTCCAGAGCGGCGCGTCGTTCATGTCGGCCCCTCAGCCGCCGCTCAATGCCTTCTCCAGCTCGGGCACGATCTGGAAGAGGTCGCCGACGAGGCCGATATCGGCAGCCTCGAAGATAGGCGCATCGCCGTCCTTGTTGATCGCTACGATGACGCCGGCGTCCTTGATCCCTGTCATGTGCTGAATTGCGCCCGAGATGCCGATGGCGAGATAGAGATCCGGCGCGATGATCTTGCCGGTCTGTCCGACCTGCATATCATTAGGCACGTAGCCCGCATCTACAGCGGCTCGCGATGCGCCGACCGCAGCCCCGAGGCAGTCGGCCAGCCGAAAGATCATCGCGAAGTTTTCTTCGCCCCCCAATCCGCGACCGCCGGCCACCACCCTGGTCGCCGATTGCAGGTCCGGCCGGTCGCTGCCAGAGGCCTGCAGGCTGACCCATTGGGTGTGATCAGGCAGCGCTGCGTGTGTGGCGATGGTCTCCACCGGCGCTTGTGCCGCAGCGGCCTCGACCGCAGTGAATGAAGCGATCCGCACGGTCCCGACGATCTTGCACTCTGCCGGGACCCTGACCGTCGTGATCACGTTGCCTGCATAGACCGGCCGTTTGAACGTGCGTTCGTCGACGATCTCCATGATGTCGCTGATCTGCGGTGCGCCGAGCAGGGCGGCTGCCCGCGGGAGCACGTCCTTGCCGAAGGTCGAGGATGGGGCCAGTACGACGTCGTAGTCGGCGGCCAGGGCTGCGAACTGCGGTGCGATCACGGCCGCAATCGGGTTGGCATTCTCGGGACGATCCACATGCAGGATACGGCTGGCTCCCTGCAGGGCGGCCGCCGCCTCGGCGGCCTTGCTGGCGCCCGATCCGAAAACCACGATGTCAACTTCCCCCAGTGCCGCCGCGCAGCGCAGGGCTCTGCACGTGGAGACGTTCAGGGCATCGCCGTCGTGTTCGGCGAGCAGCAGTACCTTGGCCATCAGAGCACCCCCTTTTCTTTCAGGGCCGCCACAAGCGCGTCGACCGAATCCACCTTGACGCCGCCGCTCCTGGATGGGGGCGGTTCGCAGCCCAGGCTTTCCAGCCTCGGGGGCATATCGATCCCGAGTTCACCGAAGGCTATCGTCTCCAGTGGTTTGCGTTTGGCCTTCATGATGTCAGGCATCTTCACGAACCTCGGTTCATTGAGCCTCAGATCTACGGTGACCACGGCGGGCAGCGTGATCTCGACGGTCTCCAGGCCGGCGTCCACTTCACGCACCGCCTTGACCCGGTCCGCGTCGACTTCGAGTCCCGACACAAAGGTCGCCTGCGGCTTGTCCCACA
>CALDWW010000028.1 GCA_937924335.1 uncultured Gammaproteobacteria bacterium | reverse complement strand
TGGAAGAGAAGACCCGCCGAAGCAAGACCAAGTCCCTGAGACGCCGGATCGAGGACTAGGCGCACGGCCCGCCTAGCTGCCCGGTCCAGGCCGGGTTACCCGGCCATCTCATCTGTCCCGGCCGCAAGCCTGGGGTTCGTTGCGCAATTACAACAGATACTTCGCAACAATATGACGCCCTCAATAGAAATAAGTTATTGCAAATCAATATTTAAAAGTTCAAACTTCGCAAGACGCTTTACTATTGTGGAGGACAATGTAGTGAAGAAGGCACATTTAGCAGCCTTGCTTGCCGCGGTCTTGCTGACCGGCCTGAGCGGTACGGCACTGGCGGACATCAAGCTGGTAGACACCGACGTCAACAAACTCAGCCTCTACGGCTGGATCAAGGGTGACGCCACCTACCAGGACGACGACATGAACGACAAGGTGGCGCCGCGATTCGCCGTGAGCGACGGCGACAACGGTACCAACCTGACCGCCATGCACAGCCGCTTCGGCCTGAAGTGGGGCGGACCGGCGCTGGACAACGGCTGGAAAGCTGACGCCGTATTCGAATTCGACCTGTTCGACGGCGGCTCACAGAACCAGATGAAACTGCGCAACCGGCTCGCCGCGTTCACTCTGTCAAAGGACCGACACAGCGTTCTGGTCGGCCAGCACTGGGACATCTTCTCCCCGCTGGGTCCGACGACGCTGATGACCAACGGCTACCTGTGGCAAACCGGTAATCTCGGCTTCCGGCGCGCCCAGGCCCGCTACACCTACAAGGGTGACTTCTTCGAGTACGCCGGCAGTATCAACGACCCGAGCATGAGCGGCGAATCTGCTGAGACCGACTCGCCGATCTTCGAAGGCCGCGTGGGATTCACCCTGGCCAACGTAAAACTCGGCGTCTCCGGTGCTTTCGGACAGGACGACGAGTCCCTGCCCAGCGACGACGCCGATATCTGGGGAATCAGTGGCGATGTCGTCTGGCCGATCAACGACAGTTACGCTCTGAAGGGCGAAATCGCGACCGGCGAGAACATGTCCGTGTTCCTGAGCCGTTCGAAGGTCAACACGGTGACTGCGGACGAGGAAGAGGCCGTGTCAGGCTGGGCTGAACTCACCTACACCGGCAGTGACTACGACTGGTGGGCAGGTGGCGCCTTCGAGAGCCTGGACGAAATCGCGTCCGGCACGACCGAGGACACCTGGATGATGTTTGCCGGCGTGCACCGCAAGCTCAAGAGCAAGCTGCTCGGCGGCACGCCAGTCCGGTTCGGGGTCGAGATCGCCCACTTCGAGAGCGAAGTGAAGAACGGCGAAGAGCCCGATGCCAATCAGATTATCTTCAGCGGCCAGTTCAACTTCTAGCCATCTGCAGGATGCACGCCGCCGCTCGCCCCGACGGGCGGCGGCATCTTCTAGCGGACAGGCGCTCGTCTCCCCCGTCGCAGTCGCGAATCAGCGATTGAGCCCGGCGGGTAGATTCAGTCAGCCGACTCCATGGCCTGCGCCCGCTGATAGGCGGGGCGCGCAAGACAGCGATCCACGTAGCTGTCGATCAACGGAGAGTCCGGCAACAGGTCGAACATCCGCATGAAAGCCGCCGTCGACCCGACCATGACATCGGCGGCCGAGAAGCGCTGCCCGAGCAGCCAGGGCCCCTGAGACAATCCCTCCTCCAGAGTCACGATCATGCTGTCGAAATCGCCCCAGCCGTGTTGCCCGCGGCGCGATGTCCAGCCTCCTATCTTCTCTGCCATGGCGGGTTCCATGGTGCCGGGCGAGAAAAACATCCAGTAGAGGAATCGACCGCGATCCGCATCGTCCACGGGCGGCGCCAGAGACCCGGACGCGTATCGATCCGCGATATACAGGCAGATGGCGGCGGAGTCCGCGAGCGCAATGTCCCCGTCCTCGAGGGCCGGGACTTTCCCCATCGGGCTGGCGGCGCGGAATCCCGCATCGCTCTTCGACTCCGCATCACGAATGTCGATACAAACGCGCTCGTAGTCGATGCCGGCTTCTTCGAGCATCCATACGGCCCGCGACGCCCGTGTGCGTGGACACCAGAAGAGCCTCATCTAAATCTCCCCGTAGAACCGACGATCAGTATACGACGCATATTCAGAACGACGACCCAGACCCACCGACCGCTGCCACCGGCCCGTCCCGCACCAATGCCTGCGCCCCGATACGTAACCGCTATCCGGTACCATGGCGGACATCATGGAAGGTCGGACCAAAACCAGGTCGCGCTGGCTATTGATCATCTTTGAAATCGCGCTGGCCGCGGCGATCCTGTATAGCGTCTACTGGTGGCGGACCCGCGACCTGCTGCCCACCGGCCAAGCGATCGATGCTCCGCACTTCGAGCTGCAGATGCTGGACGGCACGATCTGGTCACAGGCCGAGCTCGCCGGTAACACCACCGTCGTCTACTTCTTCGCCCCCTGGTGTCACGTCTGCAACGCCAGCGCACATCAGCTCCGCTGGTTCGACTCCTGGTTCGGCAACAGCGTCAACCTTGTCCTGGTAGCGATGGAGTGGGACACCCTCGACGATCTGCGGGCCTATCGCGATCGGCACGATCTCGAGGCCCCCATCCTGCTGGGCGACGCCGTCATGGCCAGGGAGTTTCGCGTCCCTGGGTATCCGATGTACTACATTGTCGACGCCGACGGCAGGATCCGCGGGAGAGACTTTGGTTATACGACGGTCGCCGGGCTGCTCGCCAGAACGATCGCGCTTTGAGGAAATGGGCGCGTTAGATACTCTCGGACAAGGCCAATGGAAGAGAAACCCCTGTCCATGAACATCACGGTAAACGGCGGACGCGTGCATCTGAGCGAGTGCGGACAGGGCCCCGAAGTACTCCTGCTGCACGGCAATCCGGACTCGTCGGCATTGTGGCGACCCGTGATGGAGCGTTTGTCATCGCAATACCGCTGCCTGGCACCCGATCTTCCCGGTTTCGGCCAGTCCGAGGCAGTCGAGACCTTTGATTGCTCTCTCGAGGCAATGGCAGCCTGGACCGATGAACTGCTATCAGCGGCCGGTATCGACAGACCCGTTTTCCTTGCCGCACACGATTTCGGCGCCATCTTCGGGCTGGCGTGGGCGATCAGCCGTCCACAACGAGTCCGCCGGATCGCAGCCGGCGGTTTCCCCTTCTTCCCCGACTACCATTGGCACTTCTGGGGCAGGGTCTGGAGGACTCCTGTGCTGGGTGAGTTGAGCATGCGGTGTATGAACAGATGGCTGTTCTCGCGGGAGATGCGGCGGGGTGGTCCGGGACTCTCCCGGTCTCATGTCAGTGACAGCTTCGCACGACTCTCCCTCGCCATGAAGAAGACGATCCTCAAGCTTTACCGGGCGACAGATCCCGGCAACTTCGGCGACTGGCAAACCGGCCTGCAGCAACTGGTTCGACAGGTGCCGACGATGATCCTTTGGGGCGGGCGAGATCCTTACGTAGATCCTGCCTACGCCGACCGCTTCGGCGCTCGCAAGACACATACTTTCGCGCAATCCGGCCATTGGTTCCCAATGGAGGAGTCCGAGTCGGTTGCGCGTCTGCTTGCCGAATTCTTCGCAGCCCAACCGGGCATGGCGGACTGAGTGTCGATGAGCCAGATTGCCATGTGTCCGCCACGCTCCCGGATCACACGCTCGCCGGGTCGCCAGCGCGACGGCCATCCGAGTCAGAGGTCGGCGAAATGAACCGCCTTAGCGGACGGCACTCGCATGTCTTCGGCCAGGATCGGGCGCGACCGGGGGAAAGCCGCACGCTGGTGGTCATCGCGATCACCGCGGCCATGATGGTGGTCGAAGTCACGGCTGGCATCGTCTACGGATCGATGGCGCTGCTGGCCGACGGCCTCCACATGGCTTCTCACGCCGTCGCGTTGAGCATCAACGCCTTCGCCTATGTCTACGCGCGCCGCCGCGCGCACGACGAGGAGTTCAGCTTCGGAACCGGCAAGGTCAATGCATTGGGAGGCTTCAGCGGCGCGATCCTGCTGGCGCTGTTCTCTGTGATGATGGCCTGGGAGAGCGTCGCCCGGCTCATGTTCCCGGTGCCGATCGTTTTCGACCGCGCAATCCTGGTGGCCATCGTCGGTCTGGCGGTTAACGGTGCCTCCATGTTCATCCTGGGCCATCAGGATCATGACCACGATCATCATGAGCATGATCACCACCACGCTCATGGACATGATCACAATCTCCGTGCGGCATATCTCCACGTGCTCGCCGATGCACTCACATCGCTGCTGGCCATCTTCGCGCTCCTGGTGGCAAAGTACCTCGGGCAGGTCTGGATGGATCCTCTGATGGGTATCGTCGGCGCGGTACTGGTGGCCCGCTGGTCTCTGGGCCTGTTACGCAGCACCTCCGAAATCCTGCTCGATCGGCAGGGCCCACGAGCCGCGCGGGAAAGGATCAGGGAGAGCCTCGAGGCCGACGGCATCACCCGGGTGACCGATCTTCACCTGTGGTGCATCGGTCCGGGTATTTACAGTCTCGTTATCGCGCTGGCGACGGACGAGCCGCGCCCTACAGAAGACTACCGTTCCAGGATTCCGGGTGACTTGCGGATCGTTCACGCCAATATCGAAATCTGCGCGACAGGGAGACACGACACGGGCTGAACTATCCGGCACGACGATCACTCCACAAGCACTTCCGCCACCCCGTCAGTCGAGGTACCGACGTAGGGCTGAGCCGCCTCCAGCAGCGTCGGGATGACGCGACTCAGGCCACCGGAGCTCCCGTCCATGTAGGCGTGAGTCCGCCACAGAGCGTTGCGGCGATCGGTGTCCCGCACGGCCTCCCAGTCAAACGCGGTGACCTGAACTGTAGAGGTCCGTTCGGTGCGGGATCCGACGCGCATCGCCTCGACGCCGTATTCAAGCACGACGATCAGCTCGGCTTGCTCGGGCGACTCGACTTTCTCGAAGCCCTGCGCCTGCAGGATCTGATCGGTCAGAACGACAAATTTCTGGTGTCGCCGGCGCCCATAGGCCGTGTCGTTACCGGAATCGATCACACCGTAGTAGGGGCGAGGCTCAGCCAGCAGGTAGTATTTCTTCAGGCCTGCCGCGGAACTCGAGGCCACGGAGTCGACATAGACATAGTTGGGCTCGACGACCGCACAGCCGAACATCAGGGTCATCGCTGCCAGCATGATCAGGTTACGCATAACTGTCTCGTCGGTGGGCCATCGAGCAATATGCTAACGACGCCCACCCGTGGATTCCCGGCGCGCCCGGTCGGGTCCCGCGCTCAGCCGGAACTGCCGACCGGCTCCGGAAGTATCCGCGGCTTTCGGTATCGGCGCCACAACCGGAACGCGAAGAGCGCTGCCAGGATGGCAGCGTAGACCAGCGGTTCCCGGATGTCCTGTTTGACCTGCCACCAGAAGTGCCAGACCCCGAGAATCGCCACGAGATAGACGAGTCTGTGCAACTGCTGCCAACGGCGGCCGAGCCGCCGCATCATGCCGTTCGTCGAGGTGATCGCCAGTGGAACAAGCAGAGTCAGACCCGTGACACCCAGCGTGATGAACGGGCGCTCCAGGATGTCTTCAAAGATAGTCGGCAGATCGAGACGCTTGTCCACGACGGCATATGACAGGAAATGCAGGATCAGGTAGAAAAAGGCGAACAGCCCCAGCATGCGACGGAACCTCACCAGCCAGTGCCATCCGGTCAGGCGGCGCGCGGGCGTCACCGCAAGCGTGATCAGCAGAAAACGCAGGCCCCACAGACCGGTCTGATGGATCAGCGCCTCGACCGGGTTGGCGCCCAGGCCGAGGCCCGCGATTCCGAATATGGACAGCAGGATTACGATGAACGGCAACAGGCATGCGCAGAACACCGCTGTTTTCATGCCGCTGAGGCGCGCCCGACTGATCGTGGCAGGGAAAATCACGGTTCAGTAATTCCTGCGCAGATCCAGGTTCTTGTAGAGACCCGCCACCTGCTCGCCGTAACCGTTGAACATCAGGGTCGGCTGTCTGGCTGCAAACACGTTGGCTCCGATGCGCCGTTCACTCGCCTGACTCCAGCGTGGATGATCAACTTCCGGATTCACGTTGGCATAGAAACCATACTCCCGGGGCAACGCCCCCTCCCAGCTGCTCACCGGCTGCCGACTTGTGAATTCGATCCGGACGATCGACTTGATGCTCTTGAAGCCGTACTTCCAGGGGACGATCAGCCGCAGCGGTGCACCGTTCTGATTGGGGAGTTCACGTCCATAGAGCCCTATGCCAAATATGGTCAGGGGATGCATCGCCTCGTCGATCCTCAGGCCCTCCACATACGGCCAGTCCAGCACGCGCCACCGTTGCCCGGGCATCTGCTCCGGATCCAGCAGGGTCGTGAACTGCACATACTTGGCCTTCGAATTGGGCGCAAAACGCTTGAGCACGTCGCCCATCGGGATACCGACCCAAGGCACCACCATCGACCAGGCCTCCACGCATCGGAGACGATAGATGCGCTCCTCGGGGGCATGCGGGCCAACGAAGTCTTCATAGCCATAGGTTCCAGGTTTGTCACACTCTCCAACGACCTCGACCTCCCAGGGTTTCGGCTGGAAGTCCCGGGCACGACGATGCGGCTCGTCCTTGCCGGTCCCGAACTCATAGAAATTGTTATATGTTGTGACGTCTTCCCATGAATTCGGCTCTTCATCGGTACTGAGCGGGCTCTTCTTCAGTTCAGTGAACTCGGCCAGCGATCTTTCCCGGGCGGCCCACGTCGGGCCGGATACGGCAGCCGCTGCGCCCAGGGCGGCGAATCCGGCGGCGCGCAGAAACTGGCGGCGATTCAGGTAGATAGACTCGGCCGTGATCTCTGACGGCTTGATGTCATTAGGACGCTTGATAATCATCAACGACTCCGGCTGCCTTTGGGAGCGACTGTCGTGTTATTCGACCGTTTCTATGGGGGTTTTATTACAGATCTCTAGTTCGGGCGCCTGGATTTCTCAAGCGCCATCGATCAATGAGTACGACCCGGCCGGGCGCACGGATTCAGGATTACGGGTCCGTCATCGCAGCAAATGGAACCTTGACAGTACACCGTGTAGCTTGGCTTGCCATATTGGCTGTGGCTCGCCGGTGGTCTGATAATGGGCCGTAGCAACGGCCGGGCTGTGCCCGGCGAACTCATGAGCCGTGTCCTGGAGGGGCGAAGAGTCTGATGCTCGACCAGCATCCCAAGGAGCCGCCCTGGCTGTCATGGCTGTATGCGCTCCTGTGGTCTGCGACCATACTCGCGACCGTTCCCCTCGCCAGGATCATTGCCGACTACGTTTCGGAGTCTCTCGGGACCCAGTCCTTCCTGTGGCTGACCGCCGGCTTCGTCGTTGCGGGGCTCATCGTAGCCGTGCGCGCGCTGCTGAGCAGAGGCCTGCCTGTATCGGCCTATCTCTGGCTGGCGTCATTCGGCGGGGCCTTGCTCTGGATTGCCTGGCGGTTACGCGGCAACCCGGTCGAGGCCTTCCATGTCGTCCAGTACGGCATCCTTTCGCTGTTGTTCTACCGGGCGTTGGTTCACGGCATCAGCGACTACAGCGTCTACGCCTCCAGCGCACTACTCGCCGGTATTGTCGGCATCCTGGACGAATGGCTGCAGTGGATGGTCCCCGGCCGCTTCTGGGGGATCCGGGACGTGGGCATCGACTTCCTGGCCGCCACGTTGACCCAGTGCGCCCTCGCTGCGGGCCTGCGTCCGCGTATCGTTTCTGGATGGCCGACGGGCCGCAGCCTCTTTCGTGTCTCCTGTCTGCTTGCTGTCGGCCTCGCCATGCTCGGTCTCAGCTACACGAATACACCGGACCGGATCGCCCGTATCGCGGCGCGCGTCCCGGCCATGGTCTTCCTGCTCGATAACCAGAGCATGATGGCCGAGTACGGACATCATTATGAAGACCCGGGAATCGGGACCTTCCAGTCAAGATTCGATCGCGATGCTCTCCTAAGGCTTGACATGGACCGGGGCACTGCTGCTGCACAGATTCTGAGTGACATCCATTCAGACGAAGACTGGCAGTCATTCAGAACCGCCTTTACGGTGCCCCGGGACCCGTATGTGCACGAAGTCGGTATCCATCTGTTTCGACGAAACCGGCTCTTAGATATGGCTCGCGACAAGGAGCAGCCAAAACGGAAGCGGCCTGAGTGGTATTTCGTTGCGCAAAAGGAGAATCGCATCCTCGAGCAATTCTTTCCCCAGGCGATCAATGCCTCATCTCATCGTTGGACGGACGAGACTCGTCGCGAAGTCGAAGCCAATGCGGACGCCTGGTACGAGTATCGCAGCCCGGTGAGCCGCAACCTGATCACCCGATTCAGCCGGGCCCAGGTGACCGGCGGATTCACACTCGCCGTCGTGGTGGTCCTGCTGGCCGGTATGATCGGTAGACGGTTCGATACCGGGAACCCCGGAACGAGACAACGGAGAGACCTCGATTGAGTCAGCAAATATCTCGTCGCGAATTCTTGCGCGGCCTGGGCGCCAGCGTAATCGCCGGAACCGGCATCCCACTGGCACGAGCCAGCGGGACGGCCGACCTGGCATCGGCAGACCCACTGCGACTGGTCTTCTATACGGACGTCCACGCGCGCGAAGAGTGGGACACCCCCGAGGCCCTCGCCATGGCGGCCGATGCGATCAACGCTCAGGGTGCGGACATCATCATCGGCGGCGGCGACCTGATCACGGACGGGTTCCAGTCGTCTGCGGCTTCAGTGGCGTCCAGGTGGGACACCTACATGAGCTTCCACAATGCACTCCGCGGCGAGGTCCACACCGCCATAGGCAATCATGATCTGGTGGCGGCCATCCCGGAAGACGGGTCAGCACCCGCCGAGGACCCCAGGGCCGAGTACCGAAAACGCCTCGGAGTGGACCGCACCTACTACGCCTTCGACACGCACGGCTACCACTTTATGATCCTGGACTCCATCCAGGTGCTGGGTGGGAGACACAAGTATCAAGGCCTGGTTGACGCACAGCAGCTGGCGTGGATCCGCGAGGACCTGGCTGCGGTTCCTGCCGAACGCCCCATCGTCGTGGCGCTTCACATCCCGCTCGTCACGGGCCTCTACCAGATGACCGAAGGTGCTACCGAGGCAGCGCCTGCCGGACGGGTGGTCGTTAACAACCGGGACGTCATTCAGCTGTTCGAGAATCACAACCTTCAGCTCGTTTTGCAGGGACACCTGCATGTCTCGGAGATGCTCCATTGGGGCTCTACCCGCTTCATCACCGGCGGAGCATTGAGTGGAAGATGGTGGCGCGGCCCATGGCACGGGACGGACGCAGGCTTCGCCGTCGTGACGCTGAGTGACGGACAGATCGGATGGGAGTATGTGACTTACGGCTGGAAGGCACGCCGGCCACGCAACGCCTGACGCCCGGTCCCGGGAGGATCTACCGGTGGATCCGGGTTCCCGCCAACAGGGCGGGCGGAACAGCGGACTCAGACGGGCTCCACCGCCGGCACCAGCACGGTCTCTGATCCGGGTGCAGGCTTGAGCGGTACCAGCATCGCCAGCGCGGCAGATGCGCAGGACATGGCCGCGCCCGCCAGAAACACGGCCGCGGGGGACACCAGCCAGAGCAACCCGAAACTGACCGGGATGATCACGGCGGCGATGTGATTGATTGTAAAGCCGACGGCCGCGGTGGAGGCGATGTCGGCCGGGTCGGCGATCTTCTGGAAATAGGTCTTTATGGCGATGGCCAACGCAAAAAACATGTGATCAATAACGTAAAGCACGGCCGCAACCTCTGCGGAGGAGACGAATGCATAGGCTGTGAAGACCGTGCAAAGCCCCACGTACTCGAAAACCAGCGCCCGCCGCTCACCCCAGCGATGGATCAGTCGACCGATCTTGGGCGCGAGAAATACGCTGATGACCCCGTTTGCCAGGAAGAGCAGCGCGATCTCATCGACCCCGAAACCAAAGCGTTCCACCAGCAGGAAACCGGCAAATACCATGAAGATCTGTCGCCGTGCGCCGGAAAGGAACGTCAATCCATAGTAGAGCCAGTATCGGCGCCGCAGGATGATCTTGCGATGCTGGAGGACTTTCTCTGGATAGCGCGGAAATGCCAGCCACGCGACCAGAGCGATCGCAGTCGTCAGCCCGCCCGCAACCAGGTAGGTCGTCCGATATTCCAGATCGAGGAACTCGAAGGCGAGCCAGACCATGCCGTAGGCCACCAGCCCGGTAAACGACCCGACCGCGATCAGCCTGCCGAAAGTCTGCGGCGCCCGCTCTTTGTCGATCCACTGCAGCGCAAGGGAGCTCTGGATGGTCTCGTAATAGTGAAAACCCACGGACATGAGCACCGTCGTGCAGTACAGGCCGATGACCGTGGGGAAGAAACCCGTCAAGGCGACGCCGATGCCGAGCAGCGATAGCGAAATCAGGGCGAGGGTCTGCTCGCGCATGATCAACAGGACAAAAACAACCGCGAACGCCAGGAAGCCCGGCACCTCCCGCAGACTCTGCAGTACCCCGATCTCCGCACCGGTGAACGCGGCCGACTCGATAGCGAAATTATTCAGCAGCGCCTGCCAGGTAGCGAAGCTGAGCGGGACGCCTGCTGCCATGAGCAGCAGCAGCATCTCCGGCCGGCGCCAATTATCGGGGATAAGTGATCTCATGCGGGGGTCATTCTAACCGAGGGTGGCGGCGCAAACGGGCAGACGCAGCCCCGCCCGTGAAACTCATGGCGATACACGTGGTTGAGCGCGCTCTAGTCCGATCACACCATCTCCGCGCGTGGACGGGGACGCCCCTCGCCGACATCTGGCGACCGATCGGCCATGGCTTCGGTGTAAGATCGCCCGGTCTGACACCTGAAGAACTATCCATGAATCTCGAAACCAGACTGACGCTACAAGAAGCGCGTGTGATCGGCGCTCTCATCGAGAAGCAGATCGCAACCCCCGATCAGTACCCCCTGTCCCTCAACGCACTCAAGAACGCGTGCAACCAGAAGAGCAGCAGGGAGCCGGTCATGGATATGTCCGAGTCCGAAGTACAGTCGGTCCTCGACGAACTGGCCAGGAAGCACCTCGTGATGGAGCGTTCCGGGTTTGGCAGCCGCGTTCCGAAGTACAAACAGCGCTTTTGCAATACGGAGTTCGCCGGGCTGCAATTCTCGCCACAGGAACTGGGCATCATCTGTGTCCTGCTGCTGCGCGGACCGCAGACACCAGGACAATTGCGTAGCCACACCCACCGGCTCTGCCAGTTCCAGGACGTCGGTGAAGTCGAGTCGGTACTTGGCGAACTCGCACGGCGGTCCGACGGGCCTTTCGTGACGAAACTGCCGCGCGAAGCCGGTCGGCGAGAGTCGCGCTATGATCAGCTGTTTGGCGCCGAACGGGAGGACGCAGAGCAAGATCCGCCACCCTCCACAGTGCCCGAGGCCGTCGCTAGGCCGACAAGGGCCACTGAGCCGGAATCCGACCGGACGGCGGACCTGGAAGCGCGAATTGCCGTGCTGGAACAAGAAATCGCTCTTATCAAGAGCCGTCTGTTTCCGGATCGCGGGAACTAGCAGGGACACTCATGCACATCTTCTATCCCGTCGTTGCGATGGTTGCCTTGACGGCCGTGGCAATCTTCAGGCTCGGCTACCTACGATTCAATGGTGTCCGCAACAGGCAGGTGGATCCTCGCTTCTACCGCACTTATCAGGGCGAGGGGGAGCCGGAAGCAATCGCCGTTGTCTCGCGTCACGTTGTCAACCTTTTCGAAACCCCGGTGCTTTTCTACGTTGGGGTGATCGTGGCCTATCTGTCCGGGCAGACCGGCGTCCTGATCACTGCGCTCGCCTGGATCTACGTGGCCGCCCGCGCGACCCACAGCTTCATCCATCTGACACGCAATACCGTGCTGTGGCGTTTCAGGGTCTTCATCTTCAGCTGGATCGTCCTGTTATCGATGTGGATTCTCATCGCTATCGGACTGCTGCGGGCGACCTGAATTCGATCCTGGGAGGGACCAGCCATGGATGAGAACCGTCTGGAACAGATCGAGATCAAGCTTGCTTATCAGGATCAGGCTTTGCAGGACCTCAGCGACGTCGTCTATCGCCAGGAGAAAGCGCTGGAGCATCTCCAGGCGCGTCTCGGGGTCGTGACCGAACGTATCGGCGAATTGCTCGAGACACTGCCCGAGGCGCCAACGGATGACGAGACACCGCCTCACTACTGAGCGGGCGCCGACTAGCGCCCCTCGGTTCGCGAGGTTAAGAACTCATCCTGCTTTTGCTCGAGATGAAGCCAGCGCTCGGTGGCCTCCTCGAGAGCCTCGTTCTTGTGCTGCAGAGTCGTCAGCACCGGCTGTGTTTCCTCGTAGGGTCGCCGGTAGAAATCGGCATCTCCGATCTGCTCCTGCAGGGCACTGATCTCGGCTTCCAGAGCTGCAATATCTGCCGGTAGCTGGTCCAGCTCCCGCTGCTGCTTGTAACTGAGCTTGGTCGGCCGTGACGCCGGTTTGACGTGGCGCTGAGACCGCTCGGACCGGTGTCCGGGATCCGGATCGTCCACTTCTGCCAAACGGTGCCCACGACGAGCCCAGTCACTGTAACCACCGGCGTACTCCACGATGCCGCCAGCGTCCTCGAACACGAGGATCTTGTCGACGACGTTGTCCAGGAACCTGCGATCGTGGCTGACGACGATCAGGGTGCCGGCGTAGTCGGCCAGCTGCGCCTCCAGCACCTCGAGCGTCTCTACATCCAGGTCATTGGTGGGCTCGTCCAGTACCAGCAGATTCGTCGCCCGGGTGAACAGCTTTGCGAGTATGACCCTGTTGCGCTCGCCGCCGGACAATGCCTTGACCGGAGTGAGCGCTCGTTTGGCGCTGAACAGGAAGCCGGTCAGGTAGCCGACGACATGCTGCTGCCGGCCATTGATCGTAATGTAATCCCGGCCATCGCCGACGTTGTCAGCGACACTCTTGTCGAGTTCCAGCTCACCCCGCAACTGATCGAAATAGCCGACTTCCAGATTGGTGCCATGCTTTAGCGTGCCGGACCACGGCTCGATCTCACCGAGCAGGATACGCAACAGCGTGCTCTTGCCGACACCGTTGTTGCCGACCAGTCCGATCCGGTCACCACGGGCGATTTTCAGCGACAACCCGTCGATCAGCGTCTTGTCGCCGAAGCCATGGACGATGCGATGCGCCAGGATGACCTTGCGCCCGGAGGATTCCGCCTGCCCGATGCGGATCCGGGCGTCTCGCGGCCTTGGGACCCGCTCGGCACGCTCCTCACGCATGCTTAATAACGCACGGACCCTGCCTTCATTGCGAGTACGCCTGGCCTTGATGCCCTGTCGGATCCACGCCTCTTCTTCCGCGAGTCTCTTGTCGAACTCCGCGTTGCGGCGATCTTCTTCTTCGTCAGCCGCTCGCTTACGCCGCAGGTAGGCCCGGTAATCGCCCGGCCAGCTCAATAGCCTGCCACGATCGATCTCAACGATGCGGGTGGCCAGACGCTGCAGGAAAGCGCGGTCATGGGTGATGAACAGCACGCTGCCCGGGAACGAACGCACCCTGTCCTCAAGCCATGTGATGGACGCAAGATCCAGATGGTTGGTCGGCTCGTCGAGCAGCAAGAGATCCGGTTTGCCAACCAGCGCGGTGGCCAGCCCCACCCGTCTGCGCCAGCCCCCGGACAGCGCCGACATCTTCTCACTTGCCGGCAGCCGCATCTCGGTCATGATGGCGTCGACACGCTGCTCGGTATGCCAGCCATCGAGGGCGTCGATCTTGTGCTGCAGGTCCTCCAGTTCTCTCAGGCCGCGGGTGTCCAGACTCTCCTGGGAGCGCCGGTGATAGTCGTCGCAAAGGTCCCGCAGGTCGGACAGGCCATCGGTCACCGCCTCTCGTACGGTCTTGTCCATGGCCTCCGGCAGGGTCTGCGACAGCTGGCTGACGCGCAGATCGGAGCGGAACTGGATCTCGCCGCTGTCAGCTTCATACTGCCCCGAGATCAGGCGCAACAACGAGGTCTTTCCTGCCCCGTTTCGACCAATCAGGCAGACACGCTCGCCCGGCTCGATGAGCAGATCCGCATCCCGGAGGATGACCTGATCACCAAACGACAGGGAAATCTGATCGAATCTGACAAGGCTCATGGTTAACCTGGCGCTACATTCGGATCGCTCCGGCGCGATTGTCGCGGCATGACGACTCCGGCTCAAGCGTGTCGTCCGGAGACTAGCGCCTGCCGGCCTGCTGCCATGGGCTGGAATTGTGCGCGCCACCACCGCGGCATCGCAATTTCAGCGGGACGGGCACACGGTGAGATCGGCTGCTAGGATGGGATGTATGGGGCGTCCAGGCTCACGGTCGTCTCCCGGCCGGGAGCCGTCAGGCACTTGTGGCCGACGCTATCTGGTCATGTATTCGATGGGAATCAGCCTCTCATGAGCGATGCAGAACTCGA
>CALDWW010000027.1 GCA_937924335.1 uncultured Gammaproteobacteria bacterium | reverse complement strand
GGCGTGGCGCTGCTCGACTATGACGGAGACGGGGACCTGGATGTCTACCTGGTGCAGGGTCAGATGCTGGGCGATAAGCCGGTCTCGGAGGCCACGTTTGCGCCGCGCTACCCGCTGCCGCTGACCGACCGCTTGTACCGTAACGACCTGGAGGACGGTGTACTGAGTTTCACGGACGTGACCCGGGACTCGGGCTTGCGTGCCGAAGGTTATGGCATGGGCGTGGCGGCGGCGGACTATGACAACGACGGAGACGTCGATGTCTATGTGACGAATTACGGTTCCAACCAGTTGTGGCGCAACCTCGGGGATGGGAAGTTCGAGGAAGTGACCGGCCAGGCGGGAGTGGATGATGACCGTTGGAGCGTGAGCGCGGCGTGGGTGGACTACGACCGGGACGGCTGGCTGGACCTGTATGTGGGCAACTACGTCGATTACTCCTTCACGAACTCCAAGCCCTGCCGATCTTCTACCAGCGCCCGCGACTATTGTTCGCCCCTGGTCTACGAGCCGCAGGTGGACAGCCTGTTTCGTAACCGTGGGGACGGCAGTTTCGAGGATGTGAGCGAGTCGTCGGGCATCCGCAAAGCCTACGGGGGAGCGCTCGGCGTAGTGGCGGCGGACTTCGACGGAGACCGCTGGCCGGACATCTACGTGGCCAACGACGGCGTGGCTAATCAGCTGTGGATCAACGGCGCGGGCGGGACCTTCAGCGACGAGGCCGTCATGGCCGGAGTCGCAGTCAACATGGACGGCAGTCCCGAGGCCAGCATGGGCGTGGATGCGGCGGACTTCGACGGCGATGGTGATGAAGACCTGTTCATGACCCACCTCTCCCGCGAGACGAACACGCTGTTTATCAACGACGGCAAAGGCTGGTTCGAGGACCGGACCGTCGCCATGGGGCTGGCCAACCCGAGCTTTGCCCACACCGGTTTCGGCACTGCCTGGTTCGACTACGACAATGACGGCTGGCTGGATCTGCTGGTGGCCAATGGCGCCGTCACCCGCATCGAGGATCAGCTTATGGCGAAGGAGCCCTATCCCCTCCGTCAGCCCAACCAGCTGTTCAGGAACGACGGAGACGGGCGTTACCGGGAAGTCACCGCCGAGGCGGGGCCGGCATTCGCACTATCGCTGGTCAGCCGGGGTGCGGCCTTCGGTGACCTGGACATGGACGGGGACTCGGACGTCGTTATCGCGAACAACGCCGGACCAGCGCAATTGTTGTTGAACATGACGGGCGACTCTTCGAGCTGGGTAGGCCTGCGCTTGCTGACCGCGGATGGCGTGCGCGATGCCTACGGGGCACGCGTGGTGCTGGAGGGCGATCGGCCACTGTGGCGGCGATCCCGGGCAGACGGCAGTTATGCGTCGTCGAACGACCCGCGGGTGTTGTTCGGACTCGGTGAAGTGACGACCGACAAGGTGTCGGTCAGGGTCATCTGGCCGGACGGTAGGGAAGAGCGATTCCCGGATCTGGCCGTGGGGCGCTATCACGCGCTGCGACAGAGCCCGGATCCGTGATCTCGCCCGCGGGAAGCAGGTGCCTCGGGACGATAGGCGGCTGCCTGTTCGCGGCACTGCTGGCAGCATCCGCCCACGCCCGCGCAGCCGAGCCTCCGTCACCGGATCTCTCCGTGTTCGAGCCGGGCGTACAGACTGCCCTGGGAGAGGGGCAGGCGCAGTTTTCGCAGCAGCTCGCATCTGCGGCCGATGACCGTGCCAGGGCCAGCGCCTGGGGCCGGCTCGGAATGCTTTACCAGGCGCATCACCTGCAGGGTGCGGCCGAGCGCTGTTACCTCGAGGCCAGCGAGCTCGATCGCGACGATTTCCGCTGGCAGTACTACCTCGGCTACGGGCTCCAGGAACAGGGTCGATATGAGGCTGCCGAGGCCAGATATGACACGGCGCTGAAGATTGATGAGACGGATCTGCTGGCCCGGCTCAGGCGTGGTCAGGTCAGGCTGGCACAGCTGGAACTGGCAGGGGCGGAAGAAGATTTCGAGGCCGTCCGCAAGGCGCAGCCGGCCAATGCGGCCGCCCTGGCGGGTCTCGGACAGGTCGCTCTGCGGGCGCGCCGCTTCGAGGACGGGATCCGCTTTCTCGAGGCCGCATTGCGCGCCGATCCGCGTGCAGATCGTCTCCGCTATCCGTTGGGCATCGCCTACCGCGAGACCGGGCAGGATGCCCGTGCGCGTGCCAACCTGGATGCCTATGGCAAGACGGAGCCAGTGGTCGCGGATCCCCTCCTGGCGGACATGGCGCGGATGACCCGCAGTTCCCAGCTGTACCTGGAGCAGGGCTATGCCGCATCGAGAGCGGGCCGTATCGATGCGGCAGTGGAATCATTCCGCAAGGCGGTGGAGTTCAACCCGGAGGACGTAGCCGCCTTGGTCAGTCTCGGCCAGGGACTGTCGCTGCTCGGGCAGGATGCCGAGGCGATGGAGCAGTTCGAGCGCGCGCTGGCCCTCGATCCCGATCACCCGGTTGCACACTATCGCCGCGGCACGCTCTACGAGGGTGACGGCGATGATCGGGCGGCGGCATCCGACTACCAGGCGGCCCTGAAGGTAGATCCGGGCTACACACAGGCCCGCGTCCGCCTGGCCGATGCGCTGATGCGCCTGGGCCGTTACCCGGAGGCGGCGGATGCCTACGGCCGGGTCGAGGTCCCGGGTGAACAACGCGCCCTGTTCCTTTACAGGGAGGGCCTCGCTTATCTTGCGGATGGACGCTGTGGCGAAGCGATCACCGCCCTGGAGAGCGCCAGGGCGATCAAGAAGGACAGCGGCGAGGTGTTCCAGGCCCTGGCGAGGGCCTGGTCGACCTGTCCCGAAGTCTCTCTGGAGCAGCGGCGAGAGTCGGTCGAACTGGCGACGGCTCTGTTCCGGGCGCGGCCGGATGAGGCGCATGCGGAGACGCTGGCGATCGCATCTGCGGGCGTGGGCGATTGGCAGCGTGCAGTCGACATCCAGACCCGACTGGTCGAGCAGTACCGCGCGCGTAGCGACCCCTTGCTCGAGTGGCAGACAGGGCGGCTACAGGCCTTCCTGGAGAAGAGACCGGCAGATTCCGCCTGGCCCCCGGGGCACCGCATTTATCGCCCGGAGCCGGTCGGCGCTGGCCCGCAGCAGCCTGTAGGCCGATAATCCCCTGTGCGGGGGGCAATATGTTCCAGATGGATCTTCAGAAAGCCGAACGCTACATGGACGATCGTCGTGTCCAGGAAGCGGAGGATATCTGCCTGTCGGTGTTGGCCGATAGACCGGACCACGTCCGGGCGCTGCGAATCATGGGCGAGATCCGGCTCCGACATCGCGAGCTGGACGAGGCCCAGCAGTACATCTATGCGGCGATGGAGCTCGATGAACAAGACCCGAAACTGTTCAATCAACGAGGGCGCCTGAGGAACAATCGGGGACAGCTGGATACCGCAGAAGAGGATTTCCGCCATGCCCTCGAGCTGGACCCCAACTTCGCGGATGCCTACAACAATCTTGGCCATGTCCTCAGACGAAAGGGTTTCGCCGAGGCTGCGGAGCAGTGTTTCCGCAAGGCGCTGGCGAGGAGCCCGGAGCACAGTGGCGCGAATCTGAATCTGGGCGCGGCGATGTTCGAGCAGAAGCAGCCTGAAAAGGCGATCCGTCTTCTGGAGCGCGGCCTCAAGGAAGACATGGCCAACGTCGTGGGCCGCTATAATCTCGGGCTTGCCTATCATCAGGTCGGTCGTTTCGACGAGGCCGTATACACCTACCGCCAGGTGATCGCCGCCGGTTCGACGGACCCGGACGCATACAGCAATCTGTCGTCGGCGCTGCAGGCCATGGGCGACCTGGAAGGCGCGGTGTCCGGTTTCGAGACGGCGCTGCAGCTAAAGCCCGATCACGGCCCGTCCCTGGCGGGGCTCGCCGGGTTGCTGGAGCTTGCGGGCAACCCGGACCAGGGCGTGGCGTTGCTCGCGCCGCACCTCAAGCGAGGTACCGCGACGCCGACGATGCATGTGGCCTATTCCCGCCTGCTGAGAAGTATGGACCGGGGACGGGAAGCGCTGCGGCACATTGCTCCGCTGGCCAGGGACGCAGAACTGGCCGACCCGGAACGTACTGCCATCATGTTCACGATCGGCGATCTGCTTGACGAGATGAAAGAGTTCGACCGGGCCTTTGTCGCTTATCGGCAGGCTAATCAACTCAGGCGCGCCCGGTACTCGAGGTCGGCACGGGAGCGGGAGGTCACCCGCCTGATGGAGACCTTCAGCCGGGCCGGTCTGGATTCGATGCCCAGGTCGGAGCGTGAGACTGATACGCCGGTTTTCATCGTCGGCATGCCGCGCTCGGGGACCTCGCTGGTGGAACAGGTCCTGGCCAGCCACTCCATGGTTCATGGCGCAGGCGAGCTTCGCGATATCGGACTGCTGGCGATCCGGCTCGGCATCAACGACGACAATATTCTCTATCCGGAATGCGTCCGCGGCATGAAGATCAGGCAGATGCGTGAGTGTTCCGGGCCTTATCTCTCCCGCCTGGCCAGGCGGGCGGGGTCCGCGTATCGGGTGACCGATAAGATGTGGCAGAACTTCGAACACCTGGGCCTCATCGAACTCCTGTATCCGCGCTCCCGGGTCATCCACTGCGTGCGTGATCCGATGGATACAGGCCTGTCGTGTTACCAGCAGAGTTTCGGGACTGCGGGTCCGCCATTCGCCTACGACCTCGCCGATATCGGGCATTACTATGGGCAGTATCGGCGACTCATGGATCACTGGAAGGAAGTCAGCGGCCTGCAGATGATCGACGTCGCGTACGAGGATATGGTGGCCGACCTCGAGTCCGAGAGCAGGCGCCTGATCTCCTTTCTTGATCTGGACTGGGAGCAGGCGTGTCTGAAGTTCTACGAGAATCCGCGACTGGTGCGCACCGCCAGCCACGCCCAGGTCAAACGCCCGGTCTATAGTTCGTCAATCGGGCGCTGGAGAAATTACGAGGCGCATGTGCAACCGCTCGCTGATGCGCTGAGGAAGGGCGGTTTCATTGGCAACTGATCCGCAGTCAGCGCCCGAGGTCCTGCGCCGTGCCATGGAGCGGCATCAGGCAGGCGAGTTCGAAGACGCGCACTGCCTCTACCGCGAGTACCTGGATCTCCAGCCCGGCGATCCCGAGGCCTGGTGCCTGCTTGGGAGTCTCGAGGGTAATCGCGGGCGGCACGCAGATGCGGGAGAGGCATTCGGGCGAGCCATCGAAGTGGCCGGAGGCCATGCGCAGGCACATATTGGCCTGGGCACCAGCCTGATGATGCAGGGTCGGGCGTCGGAGGCGGTGCAGCCGATCGCCGCCGCCGTGTCCCTTGCGCCGGATCATCCGGAGTTGCGCCTGCAACTGTCGCTGGCACAGGCGAGATCCGGGAGGCCGGATGAGGCCGTGCGGACACTACGCGAAGTTGTGAGCCGGTGGCCTGATCATCTGCCCGGGCACTACAACCTGGGGGTGGCACTGCTCGAGACAGACGACCCGGACGCAGCCGCGAGAAGCTTCCGGCTGGTCGTGGATAGAGACGCAGGCAATCTGCCGGCGCGCATCGGCCTGGGTCGCGCGCTCGCGGCGGCCAACCTTCCGGATCGGGCTTCGCAGGCGTTCAGGGACGCCATCCGGATGGCCCCGGGCGACCCGGTGCCGAAAGTGCTGCTCGGCAACCTGCAGCGGAGCCTGGGGAGGTTCGACGAGGCGCAGGCGGCGTTCGACCAGGCTCTTGAGCACAAGCCGGGAGACCTGGATGCACTGATCGGTCGGGCAGAACTCGAGCGTGCACGCGGGCAG
The DNA here is from genome assembly GCA_937924335.1 of uncultured Gammaproteobacteria bacterium. Classification (GTDB taxonomy): domain Bacteria; phylum Pseudomonadota; class Gammaproteobacteria; order Steroidobacterales; family XN24; genus JAHEFR01. The sequence goes on along the minus strand of CALDWW010000027.1, from coordinate 4,342 downwards.
GCCGGGCGTGGGCTCGACCTCTTGCGGCCGCTGCTCACAAGCGCCAGCCCGCCGCCGAGGTCATTGTTAGCGGGCGCGCGCCTGATGCTGGCCGCGGATGATCCTGAGGCGGCGATAGAAAGAATAGAGACCTGGCTGGGTCAGGCCGGGTTGGCGACCGTAACGCAGGCCGTGCTGCAGAGCGTCAGGGGCCAGGCGCTCGACCGGCTCGGGCGTTTCGACGAGGCGTGGGATGCCTGGGCGGCCTCCCACCGCGATGAGGTCACGAGATTCGACGGGCGCCACTTCTCCGCCGCCATCGATGCGCTGCAGGCTGTCTATACTGTCGAGCTCTTCGCCGGCCAGCGGAGAGAGACGGTTGCGATGCAGCCAAGGCCCCTCCTGATCGTCGGATCTCCGCGTTCCGGCAAGAGCATCCTCGAGCAGATGCTGGCCTGTCATCCCGCGGTGAACGGTGGCGGAGAACTCCGCTACCTGGGCGCCATGACCGACAACGTCAGGAGGCTGACCGGAGGATCACAGGCCTATCCCGCCTGTGTAAGGGATCTCTCTCAAGCGGATCTCGGAGAGCTCGGGGCTGAATACGGGTCGGCGCTGCAGTCGATCGCCGGCGACGCCGCATGGCTGATCGACACCCAGCCGACCAATTTTCTCCATATCGGTCTGGCGGCGCTGGTGGCGCCGGCCGTCCGAGTGGTCCTGTGCCGGCGGGATCCGGTGGACACTGCATGGGCCTGCTATAGTCGGCGATTCGCCGACCGGGGTCTGGCGTTCGCCAGTACGCCGGAAGGTATAGGGGTGTATCTCGACGGCATGGATCGGATCATGGGGCACTGGCGTGAGACCGTGCCGATGGAAATCCTGGAGATCCACTACGAGGAGCTGGTGAGACAGCCCAGGGATAGCGTCGAGCGGGTGCTGGGCTTCATGGATCTGGCGTGGGACGAGGCCTGCGCCGATTACGCCCATACCGGTCGCCCAACCCTGCGTAGCGCACCCGTTCTCCGCGAGCCGGTGGATGACCGGGAGATCGGCAGAGGCGTGCCGTACAAGCACCGGTTCAGGCTGCGGCCGGGTACCGTCTGATGTCGGAAGGTGGGCGCGTCGTAAGCGATGAGCGATCGGAGCTGGAGCGGGCACTCGCTGATGCACCCGACGATGCCGGGCTGCTCTTGCGGCTGGGCCGCATCGAACTCGACGCCGGCAGGCTGATCGAGGCCGAGGACTGCTTCCGGCGGGCGTTGGACAAGGCAGCCACCGCCGAGGCCTTCGAAGGGCTCGGGGTGGCGCTCAATCGCCTGGGCCGGTTTCGGGAATCCCTTCCCTTTCTGCGCCAGGCCGTCTCTTTGAGACCAGACAGTGCCCAGGCGTGGAACAGCGCCGGCGAGGCACTCGGGAACCTCGGACAGGTGCCAGAGGCCGCCGAGGCCTTCGCGCGTGCCGTAAGGGCCAACGGAGATTTCGCTCCGGCTCACTACAATCTTGGCCTCGCGCTGCGCGCGCTGGGACGTCGAGAGGACGCAATGGGGGTGCTGCAACGCGCCGTGGAGTCGCAACCCGCATTCCCGGAAGCATTGCATGCGCTCGGGACGCTGCTGCACGCGTCAGGCAGGTACCCGGCGGCCATCGATTGCTTCCGAAGACTGACGGCCCTGCGCCCACGGGACCCCGCGACCCATACCAGCCTGGGGGCCGCATGCCAGATGCTCGGGGACCTCGAGACAGCCCGCGCCTGTTACGAGACGGCGGTTGAACTGGCGCCCGGTTTTGCGGACGCGCACAGTAACCTGGGCACCGTTTACCAGGGCTTGAGGCACGCAGACCAGGCCGATGCGAGCTTCCGCAGGGCGCTCGAGATCGACCCGGAACATGACGTCGCGCTCGCCGGTTTGGCCGCCAGCTTTGATCGGCGCGGCCTGTACCAGGAAGGCTACGACCTGCTGCGTGGCAGGCTCGAGACCGGCAACGTCGAGTTATCCCTCACCGCCGCCCAGATTCTGTGTCATATGAGGCGCAGTGAGGACGCGGCAGCGTTGCTGGAGCGCGGTCTCGAGCAACCTGATCTCGATGCCGGCACCCGCCAGCGCCTGGATTTCAATCTGGCCGACGCCTACGACGACCTCGGCCGCTACACGGAGGCGTTCTCCCATTACCGGGCTGCCAACGAGGCGAAACCGGTCCGATTCGATCGGCGCGAGTACCGCGACGACGTCGGACGACTTCTGGAAGTGTTCTCCGCCGACGGCTGGAGTCAGTTACCCAGGATCGGCAATCCTTCGGAACGACCGGTGTTCGTCCTGGGCATGCCGCGCTCCGGCACCTCGCTGGTGGAGCAGATACTCGCATGTCATCCGCAGGTGGCGGGCGCCGGGGAGCTGACCGATCTCTCCCAGTCCGCTATCGACCTGGGGCATTCGTCGGCGAGGCGGTTCCCGGACAGCATGCGCACAGCCACCACCGAGCAACTCGAGAGCGCGGCGGCGGCTTACCTGCGGCGGCTCGCGTCGATTTCGGAATCGGCGCTGCGGGTGGTCGACAAGACGCCGGCCAATCATCTGTTTGTCGGTTTCATTCAGAATCTGTTCCCGAAGGCACGGATCGTCCACTGTGTCCGCCATCCTCTCGACACAGCGTTGTCGAATTACTTCCAGAATTTCGCCGGACAGGGAATTCCGTTCTCATACGATCTCGCCGACATCGCGTTGTACTACAACGATTACCTGCGCGTGATGGCGCATTGGCGACAACATTCAGACCTGGCGATGCACGAGATCGTCTACGAGGAGCTGGTGTCCGAACAGGAGCAGACGACCCGGGATCTGCTCGCCTTCATCGGCCTTGAGTGGGACCCCGCTTGCCTGAGATTCCACGAACTCGACCGGGTCGTGGCCACCGCCAGTCATGCCCAGGTCCGCCAGCCGATGTATCGGGGTTCCGTCGGTCGCTATCGTCACTACGAGCCGCTGCTGGGGTCGCTGGTCGATGCCATCGACTGGGACGCGTGGCAGGACAGCGGATTCGCTGAGCGGGTGAATGCCTGCCTGACGGATTGAGGGCCACGGCTGTGTCCGGAGAACGTCTTCAACAAGCCCTGGATGCTCTGCAACGTGGCTGTGACGAGGCCGTTGCCGGTCGTCGTGATGCCGCAGTGGAGGGTTTTCGGTCGGCCGCGGCACTAGCGCCCGAAGACGCGAAGGTGCAGCTGCGCGCTGGCGAGGGATTGGGTAATCTCGGTCTGATCGGGGAAGCGGAGGCTTGTTTCCTGGCGGCCCTGGCGCGCAATCCCGGGCTTCACCTGGCGCGGTTCAATCTCGCCCTCGCAAAGCTGGCGGGGGGCGCGCCTCAGGACGCCGTTCCGCTGCTGACCGAAGTCGTGCGCGCCAGGCCGGACGTAGCGCCGGCCTGGCTGCATCTCGGCGGCGCCCTTAATGCGCAAGGGGAATATCCGCAAGCGGGTGAAGCACTGAGCCGCTATCTGCAGAGGGCGCCGCAGGACCCGGTCGGTCTGACCTGGATGGGCGCGTCATTGCAGTTCCGGGGGCTGTTCGACGATGCGGAGCGTTACTATCGCGCTGCGCTGGCGAGCGACCCGGATTTCAGCGACGCTCACGCCAATCTCGGCAAGCTGTTGCAGGCGCAGGGCAAGCCAGCCGTCGCCGCCGACCACTTCCAGCGGGTGCTGCAGGCCGATCCCTCACATCCCCAGGCGCTGTCCGGGATGGCGGCCTGGCTCGACAACGAGGGGCGCCAGCAGCAGGCGATCGAACTGCTCGATCGATCCGGCCTGCCGCAGGAACATCCCGATCTGGTGCCGATCCGGGCACGAGCGTTACGCAAGCTGGACTGCGCGTCAGAGGCGCGGGGTCTCCTGGAGAGGGCTCTTGCGCAGCCGGCCCTGCCCGCCGAGTCGCAGGTGCAGTTGCGCTTTTCGCTGGCCGCGGCGTGCGATGAGGCCGGCGACTTCGCCGCCGCCTGGAGCATCGTCGAGGAGGCGAATCGGCTCAAGCGAGCGTCACTTCCGGGTGGCGAATCCGCCGCCGATCTGGAGAGCATGACAGCCGCCGTAAGAGACCTCGAGAGGGTGTTCACCCGGGCGTCGATGTCGCACCTGGCGCGCTCCGGCTGCCAATCGGAGTGTCCGGTCTTCGTTGTCGGGATGCCGCGAGCAGGCAAGTCACTGGTCGAGCAGATCATCTGTAGTCACGGTTCCGTCAGAGGCGCCGGAGAACTGACCGCCATGGGCGACGCCAGCGCTTCGCTGGAGCAGCGCACCGGTGCCTGGCCGGCGGGGGCCACGCAAGCGACGCGGCACGATCTGGACGAGATAGCGGCCACTTATCTC
>CALDWW010000026.1 GCA_937924335.1 uncultured Gammaproteobacteria bacterium | reverse complement strand
GGGTCGAGAACGACCCGGACCTCGAATCCCTGCGCGAGGATCCCCGCTACCACAATTTGCTCCGCAGCCTGGAAGACTGACCCACTTCGTCAGGCGCAGGGCCCCTGCGCGTTCACCTACGCCGCAGATAGCGCGTTGCCTCATGCCGCCGGCTAAAGAAAACGGCCGGGAACGACATCTTGTCGATGGCGGTCCCGGCCGAGACAGACGCGCAAGGATCTCAGTCGTCGTGGCGGTACATGTGCACGTCCCGCTGCGGGAACGGGATATTGATCCCGTTCGCGTCCAGCGTCTTCTTCATGAGTTCGGTGACGTCATGGGATGCCGGCGCGTAGTCTGCAGAACGGATCCACGGCCGCACCGCCAGATTGACACTGCTGTCGCCGAGGCTGGCGACGGTCACCTTGGGTGCAGGATTCTCCAGGACATACTCGCTGCTCGTCAGTGCGGCCAGCAACACTTCCTTCGCCTTGTCGATATCATCGCCGTAGCCGATGCCCACCTCCAGATCGAGTCGCCGGGTCTCCGAGTCCATGAAGTTGGTGATCTTCGCATCCATGATCTGGCCATTGGGGATGATGATCTTGGTCTTGTCCGGCAGTCGCAGTGTCGTAGTGAACACATCGACCTCTTCGACGAAGCCGACGGTGTCCGCGACATTGACCAGATCGCCCAGCTTGTAGGGGCGGAAAATGATCATCAGGACACCTGCGGCAAAGTTCGACAGCGAACCCTGCAGCGCCAGCCCGATGGCCAGGCCGGCGGCACCGAGGACCGCGACCAGGGAAGCGGTCTGAATACCCAGCGAGCTTATGGTAGCGATGACGACGAAGATCATCAGGATGGCGAAAGCAATATTGCGCAAGAACTTGCGCAGCATCTCGTCCATGTCCGATCTCTTCATGAGCTTGTCGATAACGCTGACCACGATGCGGGCCACGATGCGGCCGACGAAGAAGATTGCAATCGCCTTGACGATGACGATTGTCCAGGTGATGCCATACTCCTGAATTGTCGGCAGCAGCTCCTCGATATTCATTTATTGCGTCCTCGCACGGGTGAGCGGACCGGAGATTCTGGCACAGGACGGCGCCCGATGACCACGGTCGCAACACTTCTACGTCGTTGCCACCTCATCCGCCATTGCCCACAATGCCACGGTCTGCGCGAGAAAGGATCGGTCAGATTCCGACCCATCAGCAGCGAAGCGAGGCGAGCGATGTCGACAATCAGCGACCGGGCGACAGCAGCGCCGACCATCGAGACGGGGCGTTTGCGTATGCGCTCCTTCCGGGCAACGGATCTCGACGATTATGCGGCGATGTGGGCGGATCCCGTCGTCCTCCAGCACATTGGAATCCCGCCCTCGCCCAGAGAGCAGACATGGACGCGCCTGCTGCGTGCCCATGGCCACTGGGCTCTGATGGGATTCGGATTCTGGGCCGTCGAGGAGATTGCCACCGGCAGATTCGTCGGCGAAGTGGGGCTCGCCGAATTCATGCGTGAGATGGAACCATCTCTTGTCGGGACACCGGAGATAGGCTGGGTACTGTCCCAGTGGTCACATGGCAGGGGCTTCGCGACCGAGGCGGCGCAGACGGCGATCGCCTGGTGGGACGAAAACCACGGCGGCTCGCGCACGGTCTGCATCATCGACCCGGATAACGCGGCATCACTGCGAGTCGCCGACAAATGTGGCTACAGAGAGTTCGCGCGCACGACCTACAAAGAAAGCCCCATCCTGGTACTCGCGCGCTAATTCAGGCCGACATCATGTCCACGCGATGCAAGAACTGTGACACACCACTGGAGGACGCCTTCTGTCCCCGCTGTGGCCAGAAAGATATCGACCTGCAACGGCCTATATTCGAACTCCTTCGAGAGGTGCTGGAGGAGACGTTCGAGGTAGACGGCCGGGCGGCCCGTACGCTGCGAGCACTTCTGCTCAGGCCCGGCGTGCTGACAGTCGAATACCTGCAGGGCCATCGCCGGCGGTACACGCCCCCGGTCCGGCTCTACCTGATAGTCAGCGTGTCGTTCTTCCTGCTAGCCACCTGGCTGGCGTCCCGTGGCCTGCTGCTGGACAAGGGTCAGGAAGTGTTGGCCGACGCCCCCCAGCAGGCTCGCTTCCTCGGCGACGAACTTCCCAAGCTGATGTTCGTGCTGTTGCCGGTCTTCGCCCTGCTGCTTAAGCTCGGTTACCGTCAGCGCCTCTATTTCGATCACCTGATCTTCTCCCTGCACCTGCACAGCGCCGCCTATGTCGCGATGGCCGTCATGCTGCCGTTGGAGGAAGCCTCAGGACAACACTGGCTGCCGCTGTTAACTCAACTACTGGCGGGTATATACCTGCTCGCCTATTTCGTGATCGCGCTTCGTCGCGTCTATGGCTCGGGGTGGCTCGGCGCCAGCCTGAAGACGCTTGTCCTCCTCATCGGGTACATGGTGATCCTGTCCATCGTTATCGAGGCCACCAGCAGCTTCCTGATCATCTCCGACTGAGCCAAATATCAGTAGATATCCACCATCGGCGCATCTGCCTCGCGTCGCGGTCCCTTGGTTCAGGGCAACCGATCGAGTCTAATCGTGTCTAAGAATATTGACGGCCCAGGCGTCATCGGCCGCCCACACCCAGGTATACGAAATCATGCGAATACAGTCCGCATCAAAAACCTCCGCCGCTGCAGCCGTGCTGCTGCTCCAGGCCTGTGGCGGAGGTGGTGGCAGCTCATCATCACAACCGCCGCCGGTGGTTACGCCACCGCCCGAACCACCGGCAATCGAGACCGAGAGCGTCTTCTCCGCCCTCAGCTTCGACCGGCCCGTAGCACTGCTGCAGGCGCCCGGCGATGACAGTCGCTGGTTCGTGGCCGAGCAGCGGGGCGTTGTCTGGACATTCGATAATGATCCGGCAACTGACACGGCATCCGTGTTCGTCGACGTCTCTACGGTTGTTACCTCGGGTGGTGAGACGGGACTACTCGGGATGGCGTTCGATCCTGACTTCAGAGCAAATGGTGAGGTCTATCTGTCATACACGGGCAGCCCGGGCCGGGTGCTGACGTCTGTTATCGCCAGGTATCGAAGCATGGATGGCGGCCTGACGCTGGATCCCGCTAGCGAGGAAGTATTGTTGCAGGTCATACAGGATTTCAGTAATCACAACGGCGGCAACATCGCCTTCGGCGCCGACGGATTCCTGTACGCCGGGCTGGGAGACGGCGGATCTGCCAACGACCCGAACGACCGGGCCCAGGACACGACCAATCTGCTTGGCGCCATGCTACGCATCGACGTCAAAGGTGGCTCGCCCTATGCCATCCCGGCCGACAACCCCTTCGCGGGGAACGCTCCCTGCACACAGGGATTTGGTGGCGCCCCATGCCCCGAGATTTTCGCCTATGGTTTGCGCAACCCCTGGCGCTGGAGCTTCGATAGCCTCACCCGCCAGCTCTGGCTCGGCGATGTCGGGCAGGCAGACTGGGAAGAGGTGAATGTGATCGAGGTAGGCGGCAACTACGGCTGGCGGATCCGGGAGGGCGCTCACTGCAATGACAACGTCCAGCCCAACTGCGACACGGCAGGACTGACGGACCCGGTGTGGGAATACGATCACAGTCTCGGGCAGTCGATTACCGGAGGCATCGTGTATCGGGGCCGCTCGATCACCGGGCTCGATGGGTTTTACCTGTTCGGCGACTTCGTCTCGGGGCGCGTCTGGGCCCTACCTGTAGATGGCTCCGCGGCAGCTACCGAAGTATTGGACAGCGGGCTTTCGGTCTCCGCGTTCGCGCAGGATGTAGCCAGCGAAGCCTACATCGTCGATTATTCGGGTGGCTTGTACCGGATCATCGCCAGCCCGTGAGATCGTAATGCACTACATCGAACCCGTCTTCCGCCCGCCCTCCGAGGC
>CALDWW010000025.1 GCA_937924335.1 uncultured Gammaproteobacteria bacterium | reverse complement strand
CGCCGCACTCATCGGCCTTAAGTTAACCGGCATCAGCTTCGCCGGCCTCGCCATCGTCGCAGGCGCGCTCTCGGTCGGTATCGGTTTCGGTTTGCAGAATATCGTCAACAATTTTGTCTCCGGCCTGATCCTGCTGTTCGAGCGACCGATCAAGAGTGGCGACTTTGTGACGGTGGGAGCCGTGGAAGGTACGGTCAAGACCATCAGTATCCGGTCGACGGAAATAGAGACGCTGGATCGTCAGAATGTCATTGTGCCCAATTCCGAACTGGTTTCTCAGCAGGTCACCAACTGGGTATTGCACGATCCGGTCGGACGCCTGACCCTCGATATAGGCGTGGCATATGGCTCGGACGTAGAAAAGGTGCGTGAGGTGTTGCTGGAGGCCGCCGTTTCCAGTGACTACGTGGTCACCGACGGCATCAGCGCACCCAAGCCGAAGGTCCTCTTCATGGCCTTTGGCGACAGTTCCCTGAACTTCGAGTTGCGCATCTGGATCAAACAGATCCGACGACGCTTTGACGCTACCAGTGATCTGCACTTCGCGATCGACAAGGCATTCCGCGAAAACGACATCACGATCCCGTTTCCGCAGAGGGACCTGCATGTCAAGTACTGGCCAGGCGACGAAAAATCGGTCTCGGTGGCGACGATCGATAAGACATCGGGGTCGAATCAGAAGGATGATTCCCCGGCAGACAAGGGAGATGGGTGAGCGCTGCCTTACTGGTTGCCGCGGGAATCTCTGGCCTCCTGCATATTCGCGCCGACTACCAGCGCCAATGGGCCCTGACGTACATCTACAAGCCCCTGACGATGCTCCTGATCCTCGGGCTGGCGTTACAGGGCGGCCAGCCTGACCCCTATCGGTTCGCCATCGTCACCGGTTTGATCCTGTCTCTGGTCGGTGACGTATTTCTGATGCTCAAACCGGCGCGCTTCCTCCCGGGACTGACCGCATTCCTGTTTGCTCACCTCGCATACCTGGTCGGGTTTGCGTACGCGAGCCAGGGCCTGCATTTGATCGCCAGCGCAATCGCGCTGCTAACGGGGTTGATCATGTTGCGATTACTCTGGCCGGGACTGGGTCGACTGTGGCTGCCGGTCACCCTGTATGTCGCGGCCATTGTCGCCATGGTCGCGGCTGCCTTCTCGGCGGCCCTCGAAGCGCCGTCCGCCTACCGGCTGGCTGCCGCGGCGGGCGCTCTCGCCTTCTTGATCTCAGATGCCACGCTCGGCGTGGCCCGGTTCCGCAAGCCGTTCGAAGCGGCCCAGGCGTTGATCCTGAGCAGCTACTATCTCGGTCAGAGTCTTATCGCCTTATCGGCCGGATCGCTCTACTCCTGACATCGGCTAGCGGGGATCGGCACGCAAAGGCTATGCTAGGGAAAAAAGGGGCAACGATTCCTGAGGAGAAGAGCCATGGCGACCATCATCATCCGCAATCTGCCCGACCGGATCACAGAGGATCGGCTGCGAGAATTATTCGGTGGAGAAGGGCTCGTGAAGGAGATCGATATCAGGGATGATCCCAATCCGAATACCGCCGACCGTCAGGCCATCCTTACGCTGGAGATGTCAGCCTACGAGGCAGAGCAACTCGCCAAGCGATACCATGGCATGGTGATCGATGGACATGATGTCCGCATTGCCGTAACACACTTCATGGGTTGAAGGCATCGTTTCTGTTCGTCCCTGTACACGAGCCACCTGCGAACACACACCTCCGGGCATCTCCTCCATGAGCAAGATCACCCCCATCAAGTCGGTCATGACACCATTCCCACACTGGATAGACTCCTCGGAGCCACTGCTGACAGCCCGGGACATGATGCAGCAGTTCCACGTCCGGCATCTGCCCGTCAAGGAAGGCGGGGAACTGGTTAGTATCATCACCGATCGTGACGTCAAATTCGTCATGGACGACCAGCTGGGCCTGCCTCCCCGGGAGGCGATGCTGGTCAAAGAGATCTGCGTTTACTCGGCCTACGTCGTCGATCTGGAGACGCCGCTTGCGACCGTACTCATGACAATGGCAGAGCGGCGGATCGGTTCCTCTATCGTGACTCGCCATGGGCAACTGTGCGGCATCTTCACCGCAACCGATGCATGCCGGGAATACGGCAAGGCCTTGCGAAACAAGGAGTTCCCGCAAGGCGACCCCGAGGCCGCCTGATCTCGAGTCAGGCTTCGGCTGGCGGGATTCGATCGATCCCCATATAGGGCTTCAGCACCTCAGGAACAAGGACGCTGCCATCCGCCTGCTGGTAGTTCTCCAGGATCGCGATCAGGCAACGACCGGCGGCCACACCCGAGCCGTTCAAGGTATGAACCGGGACGGTCTGTTTCTTGCCGACTTCAGGCCGGTATCGGGCACCCATCCTGCGTGCCTGATAGTCCGTGCAGTTGCTGCAGGACGAGATTTCCCGGTAACGGCCCCTGAGCAACCGGCCGCTTTCATCATGGTCCCCGCTCTGACCCGGCATCCAGACCTCAAGGTCATAAGTCTTGGCTGCAGCAGCGCCTACGTCCCCGCTACACAGCGCCATGACCCGGTACGGCAATCCGAGACGCTGCAGCACGATCTCCGCATGGCCTGTCAATTGTTCCAAAGCATCAAACGAATCCTCGGCGCGGACGACGTGGACCAGTTCGACCTTCTCGAACTGATGTTGGCGGATCATCCCGCGAGTATCCTTGCCGTGCGCACCCGCCTCTGATCGAAAACACGGGGTGTGTGCCGCCATCTTGATCGGCAGGTCGCTTGCATCCAGCAGTTTCCCCGCGACCAGGTTGGTGACCGGGACCTCCGCAGTGGGGATCAGATAGAGTTCCTTGTCGCCCTCGACCGCGAACAGATCCTCGCTGAACTTGGGCAGCTGCCCGGTGCCTCGCAGAGCCTCAGGTCCGACGAGATATGGCGCATAGACTTCAGTGTACCCGTGCTCCTCTACGTGCACGTTCAACATGAACTGGATCAGGGCACGATGCAGACGGGCTACTCCCCCTCGCATCACGACGAACCGTGACCCCGAAAGTCGCGCGCCCGATTCGAAATCGAGGAGCCCCAGGTCTACGTGATCTCGTGGCTCGAACTCGAACTCCCTGATCTGGCCGCAGCGCCGCAACTCAACATTGTGGCCTTCGTCATCGCCGTCAGGGACGCTGTCATCGAGCAGATTGGGAAGACCGAGCAGAAGATCTTCGAGTTCGGTCTGCACGGCGACGAGTTCGGTCTCATTATTCTCGAGTTCCGACTTCAGTCCGGCAACCTCCTCCAGGAGGGGTTGGATATCCTGGCCCGATGCCTTGGCTACGCCGATGGCTTTCGACCGGGTATTCCTGTGGTTGCGCAAGTCATCCGCCTCGACCTGAAGCGTCTTGCGTTGCTCTTCCAGATAGCGACAACGCGCGACGTCGAGTACTACGCCTCTGCGGGCCAGGTTGCTGCTGACTCTCTCGAGGCCCTCGGCCGTTCTCAACAACTTGGGATCAAACATCGCGTCTTCCGTAATGGATTACAGTCGCACCGGCTTGGGACCGACTGGATTCAGTTCTTGCTCTTGCCCGCGGCGGGCTTATCCTGCCGGCGCGAGATCGCATCGGCATTGAGCTTGCGCAGCCGCGCGAGCTTCTCTCCGATACGGACCTCGAGTCCACGCGGCACAGGATGATAGTACGTAGCCGGCTCCATGTCCTCAGGGAAGTAAGACTCTCCCTCGGCGAATGCGTCCGCTTCATCGTGCGCGTAACGATAGGCCTTGCCATAGCCGAGCTCTTTCATCAGTCGCGTGGGAGCGTTGCGCAGATGCAGCGGCACCTCTAGGGAGCCGAGTCTCCGGACATCTGCCATTGCCGCCTTGTAAGCAGAGTAGGCCGCATTGCTCTTCGGCGCGCAGGCCAAATAGAGCACAGCCTGCGCGATCGCCAACTCGCCTTCTGGAGACCCCAGCCGGAGGAATGCGTCCCAGGCGTCAAGGGCTAGTCCGACCGCCTTCGGATCTGCGTTGCCGATATCCTCACTGGCCATGCGCAGGATCCGTCTGGCCAGGAATACCGGATCGCAACCGCTGTCGAGCATGCGACAAAGCCAATACAAAGCCGCATCCGGGTCGGAACCTCGGACCGACTTGTGAAGCGCGGAGATCTGATCGTAAAAGTCCTCGCCGCGTTTATCGAATCGCCGCCTGGCGCCCCCCAGGATTTCCATCAGCGCCTGATCCGGGACCATCAGACCAGCCGAACCCTCGACCGCCAGCTCGGACGCCAGCTCAAGACAACCCAGCGCGCGGCGGGCATCTCCGTCTGCCGCCGCCGCAATCAGCTCAATCTGCTCATCCGGCAGCTTGAGCCCGAGAGAGGCGAGTCCGTGATTGTCATCGGCCAGGCACCTGCCCAGGAGGCTCACCAGATCTGTATCGGTCAGCCGTTTCAGAACATAGACACGGGCGCGAGAGAGCAGAGCCTTGTTCAGTTCGAACGAGGGGTTCTCCGTGGTGGCTCCGATGAATACCAGTGTCCCGTCCTCGACGAAAGGCAGGAACGCATCCTGCTGAGCTTTGTTGAATCGGTGCACCTCGTCCAGGAAAAGGACCGTTGGCTGGCCATAGGCCTGCCTGTTCTGCCGTGCCTCCGCGACCGCGGCCCGGATATCCTTGACCCCGGCCATGACCGCTGACAAGGCAATGAACCGGGCATCGCAGCGTGTGCTTACGATCCTCGCCAGCGTCGTCTTGCCCGTGCCAGGAGGGCCCCAGAGCACCATGGAATGCAACGAACCGCCTTCCAGCAGAAGCCGGAGCGGCTTGCCCTCTTCAAGCAGGTGGCGCTGCCCGCAGAAATCCTCGAGCGCGGTCGGTCGCATGCGATCCGCAAGCGGGCGGGAATCCTCACCTCTAGAATTCGATCGGGATGCCATCCGGGAGTCCAGGTCAGGATGTGGGCCTCAGGGCAGACTCGACCATAGCACACCACCTGTCGGCCCCCATCCGCGCCATAAACAGGGCCGCAATGATGCCGGAAAGGTTGGCCATCAAATCTGCGATCTCGGCGTACCGGGTCTCGGTAAAGGACTGGCTCACTTCCAGCAGGAGCCCCAGGCAAAACGCGGCGATGCCGATCGCCCAAACGCGATCGCGAGCATATACGCCACAGAACCAGAGGGTAAGGGCGCCATAGGATATCGCGTGCCACACCTTGTCCGATGATCCGGAATCCACCGTCTGTGTCGACGGTAGCAGCGAAGCCGCAACTATGAGGCATGCAAGCCCGAGGCCGGCCAGGCGCCACGCACCAAACCAGGCCAGCGGTCGGCGTCCGGGTCTATCGGTCAGCGGGATCCACCGACACCAATGACGTCGACACCGGGCGGCGGTTCGAACACGAACAGATCATCGGCCACCTCCGCGTCAACCTTGATGTCATCGAGCTCGACCTGAGTGACCTGCCCCAACGAATCCGTCAACTCCATGCGCTGGAGAATCCCTTGTCGCAGAGCGATCGAGAGAGAAACAAACTCGGGGCTGCCGTCGCGCGGTTTCAGATCTACCCAGTCCAGCTCACCATCCGAGTAGCTCTTCAGGATCTCGAAGGTATCGTCCAGGGTGGCCTGACCGCTGAGGAGCATCGCGGGCGTTCCGCGCAGCGTTTCATCGACCGGACGAACGGTGACCTGCTCAAGATCTTCGTCGTACATCCAGATCCTGCCGCCATCGCATATGACCAATTGTGATGCCGGCTGCTCGTACTCCCAGCGAAAACGACCGGGTCGCTTTATCAGCAAGGTGCCACTGCTCACCTGTGGTGTCTTGGAGTCAGCAGTAAAGAGCGATTGTGTGAAGTCCGCCTTCAACGAAACGACGTCGCCCAGGAAAAGCCGCAACGACTCTCCGGCATCCGTCTGTTCCGCCAGGGTTACGCCTGTCAGCGCAAACCACGCGAGTATGGCGGCAAACACGCTACGTGCCACGTCAATCCTCCGGCGGCGGCGGCACAAGGACCTCTCTCGCCCCGTTTGATTCGAGCGGTCCGACGATGCCCGCCTCTTCCATCGTTTCCACCATCCGGGCGGCCCGGTTGTAACCGATCTTGAGCCGTCTCTGCACTCCTGATATCGATGCTTTCCGGGTCTCGGTCACTATCCGCACGGCCTCGTCGTAGAGGGGATCCTGTTCTCCGTCCGATCCGCCCTGCCCCGGCTCGGGCGTCAGACCGGGTACCGGCGTCGAAGGGCCCTCCAGCACCTCGTTCAGGTACACCGGTGGGCCGGCCTTGCGTAGATGACCGACCACCCGATGCACTTCCTGGTCTGCCACGAAAGCACCGTGCACGCGCTGTGGAACAGATGTCCCCGGCGGCAGGTAAAGCATGTCTCCATGGCCAAGAAGGGTCTCCGCGCCCATTTGATCCAGGATCGTCCGGGAATCCACTCTGGAAGAAACCTGGAATGCGATCCGGGCGGGAATATTGGCCTTGATGAGGCCGGTGATGACGTCTACCGACGGGCGTTGCGTCGCAAGAATCAGGTGTATCCCGGATGCACGGGCTTTCTGCGCAAGCCGGGCAATCAACTCCTCCACCTTCTTGCCGACAATCATCATCATGTCGGCCAGTTCATCGACGATGACCACGATG
>CALDWW010000024.1 GCA_937924335.1 uncultured Gammaproteobacteria bacterium | reverse complement strand
AACGGCTGCGCCGCCCCGGACACCCCCGATACAGGTGTCTTGCTTGTGAAGCCACGGATCCCGGCGAAGAAGCGGGGCACGGTAGCGGTGTCCGGAGGTGCCGGCGCTATCATAAAGTCTTCGATGGATCCGGCCGTAGCCAGCAGGTCTGCCTCGCAGGAGTACAGCGTATAGCCCTGATCGCCGAGCAGCGCAGAGACCTCCCGTTTCTCGGTATCTGTGAGCCACTGCCACTCCATGTTGATGAGTGCCGGTCGATAGCGCGAGAAATCGAGCTGGCGGAGAATGGTGGCGTCGTAACCTTCCGTATCCAGCTGCAGAACATCCAGTTGTTCGACAGCGTGGCGATCGAGCAGCGCCGCCAGGCTCATGCAGTTGACCTGCTCCGTGACGACGGCCGAACTCAGTGCGTCATGCAGGGGTGCCGGGCTGTTCTCGGCGGCGAACCGGGTCTTCTCAGGCGTCAGGGTCGAAGCGCCTATGGCCCAGCCGGGGACGCCGTCCGATCCCACCTTGCCAACAGGGATGCGGCTCATCGTGCGGGTCTCGTCGTTCTCGGTGATGGCAACGTTCTCGAATGCGAGACCTTCGTGACCCGCGTAGTTCGCTCTCAGCATCGCAAAGATGTCGGGCAGGGGTTCTACAAGGACGCCCCTCCAGCCGTAGCGCCTGACGAAATAGTAGATGGGATCGAATCGCCTCCCGTCTGCCGCGCCGATCTGGACAAAGAACACGTCGCCCTTCAATCGGGAGACGCCGCTGAACGCGATGTCGTGAACGTGCGGCCCCGGCGTTGAGGTCATCAGTCGCGGGCCGGGAGTTGCCCACGCACGGATTCGAGCAATTCGTCCATGTCATGGTTGCCCTTGCGGATGATGCCGGCTGATCCTGAACGCAGCAGGCTCTCCTCCTCCGGCGAGAGTACTTTCGCGGTCAGGATGACGACCGGGACGGCCCGCCCGGCGTCGCTAGAACGCAGCCGATCGAGGAACTCGAATCCGTCCATCCGCGGCATCATCAGATCGAGGACGATGAGATCGGCGCCATCCTCGCTGAAGCGGGCGAGACCGGCCATGCCGTCCTCCGCCTCGCTGGTCTGGTATCCCTCGCCCTCGAGAATCCTGCGGACCAGTGACCGCGTCGGCTCGTCGTCCTCCACGATCAGTACGTGGCCGCCGCGATCGGGATCGAGATGGCGCTGCATCAGATGGGCGAGCAGCTCGCGGTCCACCGGTTTTGTCAGGTAGTCGGCAGCGCCGAGCGTATAGCCAAGCCCTTTCTCATTGATGATCGACACCATGATGACAGGGATATGGCTCACTTCGGGGTCCGACTTGAGTTCCCTGAGCACCGCCCAGCCGTCCTTGCCCGGCATCACCACATCGAGGGTGATCGCATCGGGCCGATGCTCTCTTGCCAGACGCATGCCGGTATCGCCATCGGCCGCCGCGATGACCTGGTAGCCGTCGCGTTCCAGGGCGCGCTTCAGCAGATCTCGCGCGTCGGTTTCATCATCGATTACCAGGACCGTAGGGCTTCCTGAGGTGGTCTTCGTCCGCGGCCCGGGCAAGGCGGAAACTGCACCGCGGGCGGCCTCGAGCGCGTCCACCCGCGCCGGCAACTCGATGGTGAAAGTCGAGCCCTCACCGGCGGTGCTGGTCACCATGATATCGCCACCCATCATGCGGCAGAACTGACGGCTGATGGGCAGGCCGAGACCGGTACCGCCGTACTTTCGGGTGGTTGAGGAGTCGGCCTGGGTAAACTCATCGAACACATGCTCCAGCCGGTCCGCCGGCAGGCCGATACCGTTGTCTGACACCGCCAGCGTGACCCATTCGACGCCGTCGCGGGTCACGCGTCTCGCAGATAGCGTGATCCTGCCACCATGGGTAAACTTGGCCGCATTGCTCAACAGGTTGAATAGCGCTTGTCGGGTCTTGGTGAGGTCGATGCGGACGACGCCCAGGTCGTCGGCCAGATCGGATACGAGTTCATTATCGTTGGCGGTAACTAGCGGCCGCACGGTGTCGATCGACTCGTTCAGCATGGCGGTCAGGTCAACCCGCTCCAGGTAGAGATCCATGCGCCCGGCTTCGATTTTCGACAGATCGAGGATGTCGTTGATCAGGCCGAGCAGGTGCTTGCCGGCATTATTGATGCGCTCGACGTCCCTGAGCATCTCGCTGTCCTCGACACCCTCCATGTCGCCGAGCTCCTCCTGCACCATCTCGCTGTAGCCGATGATCGCGTTCATCGGGGTGCGCAGTTCATGGCTCATATTGGCCAGGAAAGAACTCTTGGCGCGGTTGGCGCATTCGGCCTCGTCCCGCGCGCCGGCCAGTTCGACCGCGGACTCCTCCAGGCTGGCCCGGTCGCGCTCGATCGCCGATGACATGGCGTTGAAGGCACGACCGAGCTGGCCGAGCTCATCGTCCGACAGACGACTGATCCGGTGGCCATACTCACCGGACTCGACCGAGCGCGCAGCCTGAGCCAGCCGCCGCACGGGGGTGAGCACGGTGCGATTCAGAACACCCGCGCTGACGGCGGCGACCGCCAGTGCGGCCAGCAGACCGAACAGCAACATGCGATTGCGGAGCTGCCGTGGTGACGCCGTGATCTCCGCCATGCCGATCTCGGTGACGATGCCCCAGTTAAGGCCCTCGATGTCCAGCGGCGAATAGGACGACAGCACTTCGTATCCACGGTGTCCGGGCGCACTCGCCAGACCGCTCTCACCGGCGACAGCGCGTCTGGCCGCCTGCGTGTCGATCCGACGGGAAATGATGGTCGACTCGCTGTCGAAGCGGCTGCTGGAGCGCATCAGCAGGTCGGCGCCGACCAGGAAGCTCTCGCCGGTCTCGCCGAGCCCGGCAGGATCGCCCATGATCAGATCGATCTCCGCCGCCGGTGCCTGCAGGATCGCCACGCCGACCGGTGTCCCGTTGCGATACACCAGCGCGCCAATAAACGCGGCAGGCTCGTTGTAGCTGGGCTCGTAGGCCTCGTAGTCAGCGATCTCTACACGACCCGGATCGGGCGACTCCAGGATCCTGCGGAACAGTCGGGCCGGGTTGCTGTCCTTGTAAGGCCCGGACAGCAGATTGGTGGCGAAGTCGGTCTCCTTGTAGACCGAGTAGACCAGATTGCCGTCGAGATCGAGCAGGAACAGGTCGTAGTAGCCGAAGGACTCGACGAATGCCCGTAGTCGGGGGTGGTAGCGGCCGTGCAGGCGATCATAGGACGTGTCGTTGCCGGCCGAATCCAGCCGGAACTTGTAGCGCACCGGCTGCGGGTTATCCGCGATGTAGACGCGCTGCAGGAATCGGCCCGCCCGACTGCGCGGCAGATAGTGATCGGTGCCGGCCCAGGGCTCACCGGAGACCTGCAGGCGGGATTTGAGTTCTACGTCATAGAACGCCGCCAGCTTGGCGCCCTCCTCCTCGTCGGCAGGCTCAGAGGCGAGTGCCGAGTACGCGTTCCGGAACCTGACGGTGGCATCCACCACCATGTCGTCGTGGGCGAAGCTGTGCACCTGCCGTCGCAGGAAATCGAAGTAACGCTCGATGCTGGTACGACGGGACGAACGGATTCCCTCCAGCGCCTGCGCCTGCTCTTCCATCAGCGCGGAACGCCCGACCGAGGAGCCGATCGTCACCAGCAGACCGGCTGTCAGGACGACGCCGGCCAAGGTGGTCAAGGTCAGCTTGGCAGCGATGCTGGAGTTCACGGGTCCCGGTTGTCGGCCTTAACTATCTATGCCACCGCATGGTAACAACGGGGACAGGGTCAGTCGCCTGTTTCGGGAAGGGATGACCGGCCAAAGAGCCGCCCCTGGGGGCGTATTCTCCATGGACGGCAGGGTCGTCAATGATGGACTCCATGATGCCTGCGCGATCAGGACCCATCACCGATGGCTATCCCGCAACCGCTGACGACGCCCGGCGCAATATCACGCCGGGGCGAAAACTAGGGCTCCGGCGAAGTCCAGGTGTCCGCTGTGTTCGAAGTGCCAGTGATGTTGCGCCGCTGTATCGCAATGCGCCCATCCGTGGTCCGGTAGAGCATCACCGAGGCTTCGGGTACCGAATTCCCGTCGACGTCATCCAGGAAGTAGAACTCCGGCAACGGCGAGAAGCCATCCGAGAATCGCTTCTGCATCGGTGCAGTGGCGCCGGCCGCGTTCTTGGCCTCGACCAGGATACTGCCGTCGCTGTCCCGCCGGGCAAGTAGCGCGACCTCGGGCACCGTATTGCCGTCCCCATCCGCGTCGGCGGTCATCCCGTGCGCCGTGTGTCCGGCCGAGAACCACAAGGTATTCGACTGCGTCGGGCCATGGGTGTTCTTGATCTCGACCAGGTTGCGACCGTCCGAATTGCGGACGGAGCGGATGGCGACCTCCGGCACGTTGTTGCCACTGGCATCGTCGACGATCGAGGGAATGGAGCGGGTGATGGGAATCGAACCCACGTCATCAGCTTGGGAAGCTGAGGTTCTACCATTGAACAACACCCGCTTCGGCGTGCGGTCCAATAGTTTACTCAGATGGTCAGGCGATACCAAGAGTTCCGAATGACCGCGCCATGGTAGAGGAATGGCATAGAGGACATTCAGCCA
Source organism: uncultured Gammaproteobacteria bacterium (assembly GCA_937924335.1). Classification (GTDB taxonomy): domain Bacteria; phylum Pseudomonadota; class Gammaproteobacteria; order Steroidobacterales; family XN24; genus JAHEFR01. Next base: position 2,647 of record CALDWW010000024.1, on the reverse strand, counting down.
ATTGCGACGTGGCAGTGCGTTTTCTCCGGGCCGTTCAAACCTGCCTATTGGGGGGCAGCAGCGAATCGATCGCCGACTTGTTGTCGCGGCAGTGTCGAGTACCGATTCCGCTTCATCATGCGCCACAGGGCGACGAGACGGTATGATGTCGTTCCCCGCCGGCGCCCGACGGCGGCCCAACCCCCTTGATTCCGCTGACTGAAAGGTAGTTTGATGGCACGCCAGCTCATCCCCCTGATCGCGATGGTCCTGCTGTTGGCAAGCTGTGCCCGCCAGTCCCCGCCACCGCCTGTCATCGCCGTACCGGCCGAACCGATCAGCTTTCTTGACGACGTAAAACCGGTGCTGGATACGCGCTGTGTGGTCTGTCACTCCTGCTACAACGCGGCCTGCCAGCTGAAGCTGAGCTCGTTCGAAGGGGTTGAGCGCGGCGGCAGCAAGAAAGCGGTTTATTCCTCTGCGCGCCTGACGGACCAGGCGCCGACTCGTCTGTTCTTCGATGCGCAGACTACGGACGAGTGGCGCAAGAAGGGATTCCACAGCGTTACGCAGAGTCCGGGCGACGGCCTCGAGAACCAGTCGATCATGGCCTACTTCCTGGACGCGAAACATCGGGACCCTGTGCCGGAGGGACGCTTCCAGGCCGAGGCGACCGATCTGACCTGCGCCGCCGATACCAGGGAAGTCCGTAAGTTTCTGGGCAAGCATCCGGGGCGCGGCATGCCCTTTGGCTTCCCGGCGCTGGGCGACGACGATTACAAGATGCTGCTGACCTGGCTGGAACAGGGTGCCCAGGGGCCGGGTCCGGAGGAACGCTCAGCAATCAGCGCGCCGAGCGCAGCGGCCGCGGCGGAAATCGCGAAATGGGAAGCCTTCCTGAATCGCGACGACCCGAAGTATGCGATGACCGCCCGTTATCTCTACGAGCATTTTTTCCTCGCCCATCTGCACTTCGCGGACGCAGATGCGAATGCAGACACGAAGCAATTCTTCCGCCTCGTTCGTTCGACCACCCCGCCCGGTCAGCCGGTCGCCACGATCGCGACGGTTCGGCCCTATACCGACCCCGGCGTCGATGAGTTCTACTACCGGTTCGAAAAGATTCATTCGACCATCGTCTTCAAGACTCACATGGTGGTCGAGTTCGACGATAGCCGACTGGATCGCTACCGGGAGCTGTTCATCGATTCACCCTGGCTGATAGCGCCGCGGCGGATGGATTACGGCAACCGCGAGAGCGCGAACCCCTTCCTGACCTATGCCCAGATTCCTCCGCGCGTTCGCTACCAGTTTCTGCTGGACCACTCCCAGTACATCATCCAGACCTTCATGCAGGGCCCGGTCTGCAAGGGCCAGATCGCGCTCAACGTCATCCATGACCACTTCTGGGTCATGTTCCTGGACCCCGAAGCGGACCAGACCATCGAGCATCCAGACTTCCTCGTCCAGCAGGCCGACAATCTCCGCCTGCCGACCGAGAAGGGCAGCGACATGTCGGTCCTGGCGACGTTCAGCAACAAGTATCGCAAGCGCTACGCGGCATTCTATGCGGCCAAGGACGAACTCTACGATCGCGAGGCGCCCGAGGGCCTCGGTCTCGACGCAATCTGGCGTGGCGAGGTCGCCGGGGACGCGCCCTTCCTGACGATCTACCGCCATTTCGACAGCGCATCGGTGGTCCGGGGCGCCGTCGGGGACTTCCCGCGCACCCTCTGGGTCATCGACTACTCCCAGTTCGAGCGTATCTACTACGCGCTGGTGGCCGGCTTCGATGTCTTCGGCAACGTCTCGCATCAGGCGAACGTGCGTCGCTACATGGACTATCTCCGCCTCGAGGGCGAGGTCAACTTCATCAACTTCCTGCCCCCGCAGGCGCGCGCGCCGATGCTGCAGTCCTGGTATCTGGGCGCCGGCGCCTTCGAGGACCTGCAGGATCACAACGTGATCTCGAAGCGTCCGACCCGGGTCGCCTACACGACGGATGATCCCAAACGCGAGCTGGTTGAACGGGTCGTGAAGGACCATCTGCTCGACGCCACGAAGATCGACTTCGACCCGGTCAATTATCACGCCGCAGGCGAAGTCACGCCGATGCCGGAAAGCTTCACGACGAGGCAGGACATGCTGGACGGCTTGCGCGCACTGAACGGACCGGGCACGGGATTTATCCGGCATGTCACGAGCAGCGAGGCGAATGTCCTCTACGTTCGAGTCCGGGGCCTGGACGGGCCGTTCGAATCATTCTCCATCGTCATCAACCGCTGGCATGACAACGTGAACTCGCTGTTCGGCGAGAGCAAACGACTCGATCCCGCCCGTGACACCCTCGACTTTCTGCCGGGCAGCGTCGGCGCCTATCCCAACTACTTCCTCGACGTCGAAGCAAGCGACATTGGGGACTTCTTCGACATGCTGCAGAACTTCGAAGACACACCGGAATACCGGGCCAAGATCGACAAGTACGGAGTCAACCGGATGGACGAAAGATTCTGGCCCACCTACGACTGGTTCCAGCAGAAGCTGCTCGAGGAGGAGCCGATCCTCGGCGGTCTGTACGATCTGAACCGGTATTACTCCTACGCCAGGGCCGACGGCGAGCCACCGGCAGACTGAGTAGGCCACGTGGTCGGCCGTGACCCGGTACCAT
>CALDWW010000023.1 GCA_937924335.1 uncultured Gammaproteobacteria bacterium | reverse complement strand
GTTGATCACACCACCGACCGCGTCTGAACCGTAGATGGCCGAGGCGCCGTCGCGCAGCACTTCGATGCGCTCCACCGCAGCCAGCGGGATCGTGTTCAGGTTGGTTGCCGAACCGGAGCCGAAGGTCGGCGAACCGGTGATCCGACGACCGTCGAGCAATACCAGGGTGCGCTGACCGCCGAGACCGCGCAGGCTGACGACAGACTGCGACTGGGCGGAACTGCCAGAACTCTGCTTGAACGAACCAAAGGTATTGAACGAACTGCCGCGCAGAACCTCGGCAACCGAGATATCCCCGGTTGCGTCGATATCCTCACGGGAAATGACCGACACAGGTGACGGGCCCTCGATGTCGACACGCTTAATACGCGAGCCGGTCACCGTGACCTTGTCCTGGACTGCTACGTCATCCTGAGCAAGCGTCGCCGCGGGCGCGCCTACAAAAGATGCCGCAACTCCGGCCGTAAGCGCATAACGCACGGCCTCGCGAACTGGATCTTGCTGTCTCATCCCCATTGACCTCCATAACGAAAACGATCCCTTTGATCGTGGTTTCCATCCTAGGAAGTCCGCTGGAACGGCCCCACCGCAAGAATTGCGCTAGAGCCGGACAGAGTTGCGATTGGTGGCTGGAATGTGTCGCTTTTAGACCACGCGGAGCTTTACAGGAGTTTTTCCTGTCCCCTTCAACCGCTACTCGGTCCTCTTCGAGTCCAGTCAGGGCGGCACAAGGCGAAGTCATTGCCTGCCTGGCAATGGATTGAGAAGAAAGGTTCTTAGTAGCGATCGGATGCCGCCTGAACCCACATTAATACGTTGACGGGAGTCCCTCGCAGCGGGCCGCCGTCGCTGTCAGACCGCGCATGGCGTGCACAAGTGACCTCATCAATCCGAAAAAAATGGATCTCGCAATATGTCTGACCAGGGTCTGATCAAGCCGAATAAGTTCCACTTAAATACTTATTTAACAATCTTTTACACGCGATTACTAATTTCATTTATCAGAATTGTAACTATCGTCTTGGATGCATTCGGGTGAAGGGGATCTCTGCACGACACGAACTGTGATACCTACAGCGTCACCATCAACACTTTCCAGGCGAGGACCAGAAGCGCGGCAAATCCGGCCACATGGGCAACCGTCTTGATCCAGGGGATCGCGAAGGCATAAACGACGACGTGAACAAACCTCGCCCAGAAGTAGACCGCTGCTGCACCCGCGGTAAGAGCCGTCGTCTCGCCTGCCAAGTGCAGAACAACGATCAGGGTAGCGAACACGACGAGGTTGTCGACGGAGTCCTCATGGGCCACCCACAGCCGATGAGCCCATCCCGACAGCGGTGCCGACTCCTTGGGATATCGCGACACCACTGCCAAACCGCGCACGGCAACTTTGTTGAGCATCCACGGAATACGGATCAGGGCAGTCAGGATGCCCGCCCAGGCGAGATAGGTCAGTTCCGTCGTCATACCAATTCCATCCTGCGCATCGATGCGGGAGAATTCGCTCTGTTATTTCAGCTGCCGTATCCGACAGCTTATCTTATGCATTGTCTCATCACGCCAGGCCGTCTTCCGTGAGACACTTCGCATCTGCTGTTCGACGATCCGGGATCAACGGGTCGCCCGGGAAGCAGAGAATGTGACACGCTGCATTCTTCGATGGCGGTCTGATTGGGTATATTGCGACGTGGCCAACTATTCATGCTCTCGTCTATGACACTCTATATCGGCTCCTCCGTCTGCCGGTTCGGCCGGCCCCTCAATGACCCGCGCTGGCTTTGGTGATTCGCCATGGCTAACACGCGTGAAACCGGTGCCATGAGCCACTCAGGCGGGTCACCCTGGCAACTCGATATGTTCAGGAAAGGGCTGAAGAAGAGCTTGCGTCTGAAATATTTGCGCAAACTGCTCGGCGGCATAGATCGCGAAGAGCGATGCCTGCTCCTGACCTGCGGCGACAACAACGGCGCCATGAACTACTTCCTTCGCGAACTCGGTGGCACCTGGACCTGGGCCGACCTCGAAGACACCTGCCTCGACGAGATGAGTCAACTCCTGGGGGAACCGGTTGTACAGGTACAAGAAGACAAGTTGCCCTATGCGGACGCGAGCTTCGACAGGATCGTGACTATTGACGTGCATGAGCACGTCGAAAACCCCACCGTGATACAGGCTGAGATCTGTCGCTCTCTGAGGTCAGGAGGGCAATTGATCATCACCACTCCAAACGGTGACGAGCGGAAAATGGCAGTCCGGATCAAAAACGCGGTCGGAATGTCGAAAGAGGCCTACGGCCATCAGCGGATAGGACTCACGGCCGCAGAGATCGAGTCCTTGATGACAGGGCAAGGCATCAAACCAGCCAGGACACTGACGTTCTCCCGCCTTTTCACAGAACTCCTCGAACTGACGATCAACTTCGCTTACACCAAGATCCTGGCCAGAAAGCAGTCGGACGAGGATGAACATCCTGAGATCGCACCGGCGACTTCCAGTCAATTGCAGTCCGTAGGCAAGAGCTACAGGATTTACTCCGTGATATTTCCTGTCTACTGGCTTATTTCCAAACTGGACTGGCTGCTGTTCTTGACAGAGGGTTATTGCGTCATGGTAGAGGGACGGCAGCGATCGTGAACGCTGCGCCCGGGCGGGTAATGGTCACGGGGGCCGGGGGCTTTATCGGTAGCCACCTGGTAGATGATCAACTCGATCGGGGACGTCACGTGGTCGCCACAGACGTGGATGTAACGGCACTACGCGATCATCCTGCAGGAGACCGGTTGACCGCCATCAGGGCCGATCTGAGGGCATCGGACGAAATGCGCAGCATGCTGGAAGGTGTCGACGTCGTCTTCCACCTGGCGGCGGCTCACCTCGATGTATTGAAGGACGCTTCTTATTACGACGAGGTGAACGTTACCGCAACGAGAGAGCTTGCAGCGATGGCCGCTGCGGCAGGAGTGCGCCGCTTTGTACATTGCAGCAGCGTCGCCGTATATGGTCCGCTGGAGACTCTGCCCGCTAACGAAGACACCCGCTGCGCACCGGACATCGTCTACGAGAAAAGCAAACTGGATGGCGAATCGGCAATTCGCGAACTGGCGTCCAGGGTCGGGCTCTCGACCGTCATCCTGCGGCCTGCGTGGGTCTACGGCCCACGCTGTCCGCGAACACGAAAGCTGATCCGGACCATCGCCCGCAAGCGTTTCTTTTTCGTAGGCGAGGCCGCCAACCTGAGACACCCGATCTACATCACCGATGTGACAGACGCATTCGAGAAGGCTGCGAACTGTAATGTATCCGGGCTCCCCACTCTCAACATCGCGGGTCCGCAAGCCGTCAGTCTGCGAGAACTGGTTGCCGTCATCGCCAACGAGGTCGGCGTCAGCAACCGGATGCCGACGTTTCCAAAACCCGTGGTTACCGCCGGTTGTATTGCCCTTGAGACGATCGCCGGGCTGGTGAAGCGTGAACCGCCCTTCTCACGACGCAGCCTGAAGTTTTTTACCGAGAGTTCCGCCTTCGAGATATTGCGGGCAAGAGAGGTCCTCGGGTTCGAGCCAGTGACAGAACTAAGAGGCGGAATACGTGCCACGGTAGATTACTATCGGTCCCATGCGCCTCTTTGAGCCAAACCGGTACATCGACCAGTCTCTCGCCCCGGGGACGGACTGATGTGCGGGATCGCGGGTGCGATAGGCCCCAATGCCGAGTCACTCTCCCGCAGGATGACCGAAGCTCTGACCCACCGGGGGCCTGATGATCATGGCGGAATGAGCGCCGAGGGAGTCGCTCTGGGCTTCCGCCGCCTGAGCATCATCGATCTGACGGGTGGCAATCAGCCGATCAGCAACGAGACCGGTGATGTCCACCTCGTGTGCAACGGCGAAATCTACAACAGCCCGGATCTGCGCCGTCAGCTGCAAGCGGCCGGACATCGCTTCCGGACCGATACCGACGTTGAAGTCATCCTGCACCTCTACGAGGATTTTGGAGTTGAGTGCGTCCGGCAGCTACGCGGAATGTTCGCGTTCGCGATCTGGGACGCACGCGACAGATCCATCATGCTGGCCAGGGATCACATGGGACAGAAGCCGCTGTTCTTTGCCGAAGCTGGCGGGCACTTTCTTTTCGCATCTGAAATTCAGGCCTTGCTGGCCAGTCGAGTCGTGCAACGCAAACTCGATACGGATGGCCTGTGGCACTATCTGTCGCTTCGCTCTCTGCCGGACCAACTGAGTCTGATCGAGGGTGTCCGCAAGCTACCCGCAGCTACCACACTATGCCGCTCGAGTAGCGGCCACACGCGACTGGACCGCTACTGGCAGCCGCAGTTCCGTGACAAGCTCGATTTTGGCGAGGCAGAGGCCGTCGATGCGCTCGAGTCTCGACTCAAGACAACTGTCCGTTCGCACAAGCTGAGTGACGTCCCGGTCGGCGCATTCTTGAGTGGTGGCATCGACTCCACGACTATCGCTACCATGATGGCCCGTGACAGCAGCGAGCCGCTGCCGGTCTTCTCAATCGGGGTCCGGGAGAGCAGCTTCGACGAACTACCCATCGCAAGGCGAGTCGCGGAAGCGGAGAACATGAAGTTCTTCGGCGATCGGGTCGAGGCGGAAATCGCTGCATTGATCCCCGTGATGGTCCATCACCTGGGTGAGCCGGCGGACCCCTATGCGGTAGGCACCTATCTCGTATCGAGACT
>CALDWW010000022.1 GCA_937924335.1 uncultured Gammaproteobacteria bacterium | reverse complement strand
TCTCTGTACTGCAGGAACATCGGGTCGTGGAGGAAGCTCCCGAATCCGGCCCCTGTCCGCGCCATGTTGCGCAGATGCCGCTCAAGGGCCTCGCGGTCATCCAGCACGGCGGCGGTTCGCGCACCGAGCCAGTCGGGGGCGTCGGTCGGATAGACATGCAGCCGCGGCTCCAGGTTGCGATGGATGGCGGCCAGCAGGGCGTCCGACTCATCGACTTCGCCTCGCACCCGATAGACCCAGGCCAGGTTGTGGGCCCACCAGATCGCGTTGCTATCTTCGAGTCGCGCCGGGTCGGCAAACAGGCTCGGATATGCGTTCCGCAGGATCGTGAGGGTCTTGTCGTAATCGCCTGCCAGGTAGGCCAGGTCGCCCTCGAGGGACTGCATCAGCGTGTCCTGCGGATACAGCTGCAGCGTCTGTTCCACCAAGGTGCTTGCATCTTCCGTCTTGCCCTGACGGATCAGAGCGACGGCAAGACTCTCAATGGCAGCCGTGCTCGAGGGACTGATCTCCCTGGCCTTGCGGGCATAGCGTTCCGCCGCCTCCAGCTGGCCGACGTCCGCGGCATTGTCCGATAGCGAAAGCAGTGAGGGGATGCTGCCCGGGCTGACCGTCAGCGCGCGATGATGCCAGCGGGTCTGAGCAATGATATCTGCATCATGCCAGGCCAGGGTCGCCCGCAGCCGGTAAGGGGGTGCCTTGTCCGGCATCAGGGACTCCAGTTCGTCCGCCAGGCGCGCGGCCTCGCCATCGAGCCCGCGCTGCTTGTAGACCATGGCCAGGTTGATGATGATGATCGCCGACAGGGGGTCCAGGGCATAGGCTTTCTGCATGGCGGCGACCTGGTCGTCGAACTGATTCGCGTCGCCATAGTCGTTCGCGAGCCAGGCCAGTGACTGGGCATCGTTGGGGTTCAGCGAGACGGCCTTCTCGAGCAGGGCGATCCTGTCCTCCGCAGGCGCCCCGCGCAAATCCTCGAGCAGCCCCCGGGTGGCCCAGGCCTCACCCAGGTTCGGGTTGAGTGCCAGCGCCCGCTCGACCGACGCATCCGCCAGCGGGCCGACCTCCTCCAGGTTCCGGTACCCGTAGTTGGCCAGCAGGGTGTAGCCATTGGCGACGCCTACATGAGCCTCGGCGAAATCGGGATCCATCTCCACCGCGTGGCGGAATTCCCGCAGCGCCTTGAACATGTCGTCGCCGGTGCGCTTCTTGATCAGGTGCTGGCCACGCAGGTAACTGGTGTAGGCCTCCATGTTGTCCGTCGGCCGCTCCCGGGCAAGTGCTGCAGGGGTGATCCCGGCGGGATCCGCCTCCCCTTCATCCAGCAGCGTCAGTTTCAGGGCCGTGACGACTTCGCCGGCGATCTCGTCCTGGATGGCGAAGATACTCTCCAGCCTGCGGTCGTAGGTCTCCGACCACAGGTGATAACCGTCGTCGGCCTTGACCAGCTGAGCCGTCACCCGGATCTGCTCGCCGTCCTTGCGCACGCTGCCCTCCAGGATGGTGGCGACGCCGAGTTTGTCGGCGATGACGCGCAGGTCGTCGTTCTTGCCCTTGAATGCGAATGACGAGGTGCGTCCCGCGACCTTGAAATCCTCGATCTTGGCGAGCAGGTTGAGCAACTCCTCGGAGAGTCCGTCCGAGAAGTACTCCTGCTCCGGGTCCGAGCTCATGTTGACGAAGGGCAGCACGGCGATAGAGGTGAGCGCAGGCGTCTGTGTCGGCGTGACAACCGGAGGCGAATCCGGATCACCGGAGGCGTCCACCGAAGATCCCTCCGCCGGCTCCGCATCGTCGCGAAGCACATAGCTGTCGATCACCACGACCACCAGCGCGAGACAGAGCAGGCCGATAATCAGGTGATTGATCTTCTGGCCGGTGACCGGCGTGATGGAGGCGTCCGGGTCCACCTCGCCGGTGCGCTTGAGGCCCTCGGGGGTCAGCTCGAAGGCCCAGGCGAAGATGAGGGCGACGGGGAAGCCGATACCCAGCAGCACGATCACCAGCGTCACGCCCCACTCGGGGATGCCGAGACGCGGCATCACGATATCGACGATCTGGATCAGCACCCAGGCGACCACGCCGTATAGCAGCGCGACCCGGACGACGTTGCGCCGTTTAAGCTCCGCGAATAACGAGCCCATCTAAGCTACTGACTCCCCTGATGCACGGCAGCGATCCGTGCGCTAGCGGATGTTATAGCATCGCCATGGCAGTTGTTCTAAGAATTACCAATGGTTCCGTCGGCTCGAAATCGAGCCGGGCAGGCCTTTTTTTACGTGGGCCCGGACTCCGGTCAGCCCGACGCGGACCGGGCGCCGAGCCGTTGCTCGATCAACACCAGTAGCGCGGCGGCCTGCCTCCTGGCCTCCTCGTAGGATGCGACCCGGTTGCCCGTGTCTTGCAGAGTGAACACGAAGAAGTTCCTGAAGCTGAGATCGTCCATGATGGTCGGATCATCGATGCGCATCTCCTGCAGGTTGAATTTGCTCATCATGACGGGGATGTAGCCGTCGTCCATCGCCTGGATGAAGTTGCCCTGCAGAGTGTCGATCTGGCGATACTGCCGGATCAGCCGCAGTATGCTTTCCTTGGTCCGCGGATCCGACAGCAGGCGGAAGTCGCCGCTCTCCTGCATCGACGTATAGGTAAAGTCGGAGGGCTCGAAGAAACCGTAGCTGGAGGCCTCGAATATGGTCGCCGCCTGTTCCTCGTCCGAAGCTCCGGCCAGGCCGGGCAGGCGCGGCAGGATTCCCTCTAGACGTGACACCTTCTCCCGGTTCTGCCGGATAATCATGTCAAGATCCCTGACATCCGACCGCAGGTCTTCCGCGAGACCCTCGAGATATTCAATTTCTGTCCGGGTATCGCGGAAATCCTCAAACTTTCCCTCGAACCACAGGGCGATATTGATACCGACGACGAGCATCAATAGCTCCAGCAGCAGGTTGCCGCCGCGCGAGGATTTCAGTCTTGCGAACATGTACTTGCGCTCCCCGGGTTTTCAGCTTGGACGGCGAGTGGGGCTGGATTGGTTTGAAAGCAGCCCCGGCAATCACACATCGTCGCGAGCCGCATCAGGACAATAGCACCCGCAGAGCGCGACCCAGCTTCTCGTAGTCACCGTCACGGTTGTACACCTGACCGGAGATACGGATCAGCCGTCGTGGCGAGGCCGGCCAGGGGATCACCGGCACCTCGATATCGAACTGGTCCAGCAACTCATCCTGCAACGGGTCGGCATACAGCGGTGAGTTGCTGACTTCGCCACCGCCGTCGGGCAGGGGCAGGGAGGCCAGCGAGCCGATCATCTCGTCCGGGCAGGGCGGTTCCAGGTCGAGTGCCCTGCAGAGCACGTCGCGCCCGCGCAAAGCCAGTTGATGATTGTTCGACCGGATCGCCTCCCAACCGCCCGCCATCAGTCCTCCCATAAAGCGGATGGCCTCCGGGACACACAACATGGGCGTCGGGTCGTCGGTCCCGGTCCAGTCGAACTCGAGGAGATAGCGGGATCTGTCTGTCCTCGGGGAATTGGCGCCATGACTGATGATCGCAGGCCGGGTCTGGCTTTGCAGGTCGGGACGGGTGTGCAGGAAGCCCGCGCCTTTGGGCGCGCAGATCCACTTGTGACAGTTGCCCGTGTACCAGCCGGCGCCGATGGCCGCCACGTCGATGGGTAGCATGCCCGGCGCATGGGCCCCGTCGACCAGCGTCTCCACGCCGCGCTCACGCAAGGCTGCGACCAGCGCTTCGATCGGCAGGACCAGCCCGGTCTGGCTGGTCACGTGATCGAGCAGTGCGATCCTGGTCCGATCGGTGACCCGGCTCATCACGGCATCCACGACCTCCTGCGGATGCGCGAGCGGGAACGGCAACTTCGCGACAACGACCGACGCAGACGATTGGCCAGCGACGAATTCCAACACGTTGCGACAGGCGTTGTACTCGTGATCGGTAGTCAGCAGTTCGTCGCCCCGCCGCAGAGGCAAGGAGCGCAGCACGGAGTTGACCGCGGTGGTGGCGTTCGGCACCCAGGCCAGGTCCTGTGCGGGTGTGCCTATGAATCGGCCGAGACCGGCGCGCGCGTCGTCGAGCATGCCCTCCAGGTCCCTGACGAAGAACTGCACCGGTTGCCGTTCCATCCGGGCCCGCAGATTCGCCTGATATTCGAGTACGGGGGTGGGGCAGGCGCCGAAGGAGCCGTGATTCAGGAAGGTGATCGCCGGATCCAGCGACCAGTATCTCCGGATGCTGTCCGGGTCACAGGCCTGCGTGGCGGATGAGCGGGATTCGTCCATCCGCCGGAGTGTAACCTCGGGCCCCACCGGCTGCCCGCTCAGCCTCCGCCCGCGTCACGGATCTCCGTCTCGGGATGGAACGCGAACCAGGCGAACCAGAACAATCGGGTCGGCGTGAATGACTCGCCCGATTGCCGATCCTGGATGGTCACAGAGCCGTCGGCATGGAGCTCTACGGCGAGCTCGCGGTCACCGAGACGGTCCTCGAACTCGCCCTCGGCCTCCAGCAACCGCTCGCTGTAGGCCACATAGCGGTCGTCGATGAATGCGCCGAACACGACAGACTTCGGGTGCAGGCGCTCGTCGGTGCCGGCGACCGGGAACACGATACGAGCGCTGTGGGCGTATTCGGCGTAGGGGTCGACGCTGTAGTCCTCGTCGTAGCCGGTCTCTGTGGACAGGACCCGCGTCTGCGGATGGGATGCTCGCCAGCGTCCCCAGCGGGTCATGGTCAGCGGAAGCGTGTCGAGCGTTGCACCGGTCATGGGTCCGACGATGCCCTTGCCCTCGACCTGGTCCCACAGGGTCCCGGTATTGCGGTCATAGAAAACCAGGTCGCTGTTGTAGAGCACGCCAGAGACGCCCAGTTCGGTGACCTCTCCATCGACGACCCGTCGGAAGGCCAGGCCCGAACCGCACAGGGGGCAGAACGTGATGGCCACCGGGTCTGCGCCGATCGTGTCGTTGACGATCTCGTGGAGATTCAGGATCCGCGCGGGGTAGGCGCGCGCCTCGCCGCCATGCTCGATGGCCAGGACGATGTCGTCGTCGCTCAGGAAGCCGGCGGCGTCGGCCGCGACGAAAACCGGATTATCGATGGACGGAATGCAATCCCGGGCCGGGCACCCCTGGTGCAGGTCGGCGAGATCGACTGCCCGTTTCGTTTGCGGTCCGAACCCGAAAGTGTCCGCAAGGATGTCGGTCTCGAAGGTCCTGCCGTCCGCGGCGCTGGCGACCCCGCCGACCAGAAACAGCAACAGCAGGGCACTGGTGGTCGTCCTCGAATTGCGCATGCGTGCCGCCCCCGAATCGAATTGTGCGAGTGTACGCCCTGTCCCCTGCTTCGTCCGACCCGTAGCGGCATCCACGGTTCCCCGCGTCGCGGCGCAGCATGATCGGCTAGACTCGGATCGGGATCTGTCGAAGCAGGCATTCAGGTGACAAGCGTCGATATGTCGGCCGGGAGCAAGGAGAACAGTGTTTTCCGGGCCCGCGGCATCACCAAGGTCTACCAGATGGGCGAGGTGCCGGTGCACGCCTTGCGCGGCGTGGACGTCGATCTGTTCGGCGGTGAACTGACTGCGCTGCTCGGGCCATCCGGCAGTGGCAAGTCCACCCTGCTCAATATCCTGGGGGGGCTGGATACGCCCACGGATGGTCACGTCTGGTACCACGGCAAAGATCTGACTGAGGCGGGCGACAAGGAGCTGACCGGGTTCCGTCGCCAGCACGTCGGGTTCGTTTTCCAGTTTTACAACCTCATCCCCAGCCTGACCGCGCTCGAGAACGTGGCGGTCGTCACCGAGATTTCGGTCGCCCCCATGGACCCCGCGGAAGCCCTGGCGATCGTCGGGCTGGCCGAACGACGTGATCACTTTCCCGCCCAGCTCTCGGGCGGAGAGCAGCAACGGGTCGCGATCGCCCGGGCCATCGCCAAGAACCCGGCGGTCCTGCTGTGTGACGAGCCCACCGGTGCGCTGGACTCGAAGACGGGCATCGTCGTGCTCGAGGCGCTGGAGCGGGTCAATCGCGATCTCGGCACGACCACCGTACTGATCACCCACAACGCCGATATCGCGCGGATGGCCGACCGCGTCATCCGGCTGGCGGATGGACACATCGCCGAGGTACGAGTGAACCCGGACAAGGTCGCAGCCAGCGACCTGCACTGGTAGCCAAGTTTGAAGGCGCTGAACATCAAGCTGTTTCGCGAGTTGCTGGAGATGCGTGGGCAGGCGCTGGCGATCGTCATGGTGATCGCCAGCGGGGTCGCGACCTATCTCATGTCGGTCAGCACGCTGCACGCGCTGAGCGACACCCGCGACCGCTATTACTCGGAGTACGCGTTCGCGGACGTGTTCGCCACGCTGACGCGGGCGCCGCGCACCCAGGCGATCCGTATCGCAGAGATCGCCGGGGTGGATGTGGCGGACGCGCGGGTGGTCGCGTCGGCCCAGATAGACGTCGAAGGCTTCCCGGATCCCGTGATCGGTCGCCTGATCTCGCTGCCGGAGTCCGGACAGCCGAATCTGAACCGCGTGCATCTGCGCCAGGGCCGCATGATCGAGCCCTGGCGGGACGACGAGATCCTGGTCAGCGAAGCGTTCGCCGAGGCTCACGGGTTCGGACCGGGTGATCGACTGTCGGCGGTCATCAAGGGCGTCCGCAAGCAGCTGACTATCGTCGGCGTGGCGCTGTCACCGGACTACATCTATCAGATCGCCCCGGGCCGCATCCTGCCCGACTTCAAGCGCTATGCCGTCATCTGGATGGGTCACCGGGCCCTGTCTGCCGCTTACGAGATGGAGGAGGCTTTCAATTCGGTCTCGCTGGACCTGAGTGCTGACGCCGATCCCGAGTCTGTCATCGAGCGACTGGACCTGCTGCTGCAGCCCTTCGGCGGGCTGGGCGCCTACGACCGCGAGGAGCAGCTGTCACATCGTTTCCTCAACGAGGAATTCGAGCAGCTCCGCCAGACGGCTGGATTGTTCTCCTTCATCTTCCTGGTAGTGACCGCGTTCCTGCTCAACGTCGTGATCGCGAGGCTGGTCAACACCCAGCGAGAGCAGATCGCCATTCTTAAGGCATTCGGCTACAGCAACCGCCAGGTGGGTTGGCACTACGTGTCGCTGGTGTTGCTGATCGTGGCCGGAGGCATCGTCGCGGGGACCGCCCTGGGCGCCTGGCTCGGTGGCGGTCTGAGTGACCTGTACATGGACTACTACCGCTTCCCGTTCCTCGACTTCGGTGTTCAGCTCTGGACGGTGGCCGTGGCGACGGCTGTCACCGGGGCCGCCGCCGTCCTGGGTTCGTTGGGTGCGGTCCGCCGGGCAGTCTCGTTGCCACCCGCGGAGGCCATGCGACCGGAATCGCCCGAGGTCTTCCGGCAGGCCCTGGTCGAACGTCTGGGCGTCGGCTTCCTCGATCAACCGACCCGGATGATCTTCCGGCACCTGGAGCGGCGGCCGGTGAAGTCAGCGCTGACGGTGCTGGGCATGAGTATGGCCTGCGCCATCATGATGGTTGGCACCTTCTTCACTGACTCCATCGATCATATGGTGACCGTCGAATTCGAAATCGCCCAGCGCGAGGACCTGTCGGTCGCCTTCTTCGAGCCCACGTCCCGACGCGCGATCCATGAGCTCAGGGGTCTGCAGGGCGTGGATCACGTAGAGCCGTATCGCGCCGTCGCGGCACGGCTCAGGGCCGGCCATCGCAGCTATCGGACGAGTATCCTTGGCTACGCTCCCGACGCGGTGCTGCACCGGACCCTGGACGAGAATCAACAACCGCTGCAGCTCCCTGAGGAAGGCCTGTTGCTTACCGACCAGCTCGCGGAGATCCTGGCTGTGGAGGCAGGCGATGAGGTCATCGTGGAGGTCCTGGAAGGCGGCCGCCCGGTCCGCCGGACCCCGGTGATCGGCACCGCCCGGCAATACATCGGTATCGGCGCTTACATGACACTGGACGGCCTCAACCGGCTGATGCACGAGGGCGATGCCATCTCCGGCGCTTTCCTCGGCATCGATGAGGGCTACCGGCAGGGGCTCTATGCCGAGTTTAAGGAGATGCCGCGTATCGCCGGCACAGAAGCGGCAGACGGGCGCCTGCAGAATTTCTACGATTCCATGGCCGAGTTTCTGCTCACCTACATGTCGTTCATCAGCGCGTTGTCGGGCGCGATCGTGTTCGGGATTGTCTATAACAGTGCCCGCATCGCACTGGCAGAGCGAAGCCGTGAGCTGGCCAGCCTGCGAGTCCTCGGATTCACTCGCGGCGAGGCATCCTACATCCTGCTGGGTGAACTCGCGCTGCTGACGGTCATCGCCATCCCGCCGGGTTTCCTGCTCGGCCGGCGGCTGTGCCGGTGGATGATCGATAACCTGCCTCACGAGCTGTTCCGGATACCGCTCGTTCTGGAGCCCGACACCTATGCTCTGGCGGCGACGGTCGTGCTGGCGTCTGCGGCCGTGTCCGGACTTATCGTCAGGCGCCGTATCGATCGACTGGATCTTGTGGCCGTGCTCAAGACACGGGAATAGGATAGGGACATGACAGGCAAACGGACTCTGGTGTTGCTGACAATGGCCGCGGTGATCGTCGCGGCTGTGGTGGCGGCGTTTATGCCCCGGCCGATCGCGGTCGACGTGGTCGAGGTCCGTCGCGATGTCCTGACCGTAACCGTCGAGGAGGAGGGCAAGACGCGGGTCATCGATCGATTCGCGGTCTCGGCTCCGGTGGCGGGATTTGCGCGGCGCGTGGAACTGGATGTCGGCGACATCGTCGCCAAGGGCGACCGCCTGATGTCGCTGGAGCCCTTGCGATCGGACGTGCTGGACCCGCGCAGCCGGGCCGAAGCCGAGGCGCGTGTCGCCGCGGCACAGGCCTCCCTGCGGGCGGCGGAGCAGAAAGCCAAGGCGGCCAGGGCGGACTCCGAATTCGCCGACTCCGAACTGCGGCGCAAGGAGCGCCTGCGTGATGACAGGACGATCTCCGAGGAAGAACTGGACCGGGCGGCCTCGCAGGCCCGCGCCGCTGCCGCCAATCTGCGCTCGGCGGAATTTGCCGTCGACGTCGCTGGCCATGAGCTGGAGGCCGCGCGCACCGCGCTCAAGTATTCGGCGGCGACCGGCGATCCGGAGGCGACGGAAATGGTGGCTATCAACGCGCCGGTCAGCGGACGCGTCCTGGCGGTCGTCCGAGAGAGCGAAGGTGTCGTCACTGCGGGTCAGTCGCTGGTCGAGATTGGTGATCCCGAGGCGCTCGAAGTCGAGGTGGACGTCTTGTCGATGGATGCCGTGAAGATCGCTGTCGGCACCCGGGTCCGGTTCTTGCGCTGGGGCGGCCAGGCACCGCTGGAGGGCGTGGTCCGGGTCGTCGAGCCCACCGGCTTCACGAAGATCTCCGCCCTGGGGGTGGAGGAGCAGAGAGTGCTGGTGATCTCCGACATCACTTCGCCCCGACAGGAGTGGCAACGGCTCGGCGATGGCTACCGGGTAGAGGCCAGCTTCGTTCTCTGGGAGGGCAGCGACATTCTGCAGGTGCCGACCAGCGCGTTGTTCCGCCATGGCGGCGGCTGGGCGGTGTTCGTGGCCGGGGGCGGGCGGGCCGGTATCCGGTCGGTTACGCCCGGGCGACGGAGCGGCCTTGCAGTCCAGATTCTCGACGGCCTCGAAGCCGGCGAGGCAGTGATCATCCACCCCAGTGACGATGTGACGGACGGGGTACGGCTCAGGGTCCGCTAGTCTTCGCTGGCAGCCCTGACGAACTCCACGACGCCGGCGATGTCTTCGTGGACCAGCAGGATGGCCAGGTCGCCCGGTTCCGCCCAGTCGATGGCGGCCTTTACGCCGTCGATCTCCTCAGCCTGATAGCTGACTGAATCCGGATCGGCGCCCGCCTCGACGAATAGCCGGTACAGCAGCCGGGCCACCTCGCCTTCTTGGCGGCCGCGGGAGTAGCGCCCCATCTCCTTGATGATGATTTTGTCCGGCCGCAACTGCCATGCCGCGTCCGCGAGTTGATGAATGGCTTCGTCCCCGCGGTCCCCGGCCTGACCGATTAGCAACACCCTGCGGCGTTGGCCGAAATGTTCCGCGACCGGCCGTAGCGCCCCGACGCCATGCGGGTTGTGGGCGAAGTCCACCAGGACCCGGGCGCCATCGATTTCATACAGGTTGCCGCGGCCGGGGTTGGCGGCATGCGTGGTCTCCCGCAGGGCGTCCAGCATGGTCTCGACAGGGATGCCGAGCGCATCGGCCAGCCCCATGGCGGCCAGACAGTTGGCGACGTTGTGGCGGGCAGCCCCGTCCAGCGTGATCGGCACCTCGGTCACGGGGATCAACGATTGGCGCCGATCTCCATCCAGCAACGTGATGTGTCCATCGTCCATGACGAAAGCACGCAGCGGGTGATCGCCGGCCAGGTTGTTCACGGCGTCCGCTTCCAGGGCAAACCACGTGATCGGGCAGCGCAGTCCCATGGCCCGCTCGACGAGACGGGGATCCTCCGCGTTGAGAACCGCCGTGCCCGTGTCTCCGAGGACCCGGGTCACCAGCCATTTCACGTCGGCCAGCGCCGCAAGATCCTGGACACCGAAATCGTCCAGGTGGTCGGCGGCGATATTGGTGAGGACGGCGGCGTCCGCCCGCTGCATGGCGGCGCCGCGCCTCAGCAGGCCGCCACGGGCCGTCTCCAGCACGGCGATCTCCACGTCCCGGTGGCGCAGCACCTCGCGGGCGCCGCCGGGACCTGCGTAGTCGCCCACATCGACCGTGTCTTTGCCCACGACCACCCGGTCCGTGGAACTTAGTCCGACCACTTTTCCGGCGGCCGCAACCATCGCCGCCGCCAGCCGGACAGTCGTGGTCTTGCCGTTCGTACCGGTGATCAGGCCGACGGGAATCTTGCCCAGTTCGTCCCAGGGCACATCCTGAGGTGCGGGCAGGGAATCGACCGGCCATGTCCTGCTGCAGCAGCCGAAGCCGACCGACGCGTGATCGTCATCGCTGAGGAAGGGCAGGTCGTGTTCGATGGCTGCATCCCGAAGGCCGATCAGCTCCGGGTTGAGCTCTTCCTCAATGAGTTTCGCGAGCCTGTCCGCATCCTCGCTAAACGGTGGCGTGTGTTCGCCCGCGACCTGTCGTCGGGCAGCCTCGAAAGCCCAGTCATTGATCTCGGTGGCCGCGTACAGCGCATCGATGGGTGCGTCGAATCCGAGGCTGGCACCACCTGCCATCCGCCTGACATGCAGCGCGGACGCCGTCCAGCCCACAGCGTCGAGCATGGCCCTGGCGGCAGCCCTCCACTCCGACACGAGCGGATCAGTTTCGTCCGGGCCCAGGCGCACGTCGATGATCGCCCCGGGCTGATCGGAGAGGATATTCGGGCCGGTCAGGCGCCGCGAGTCGAGCAGTTCCATCTCTGCCAACCGCTAAGTCAGTCGGACTCTTCTGGCTCGGGCGCGATCATGACACCGCGTCCGTCCCGCAGAAGCTCCACTCCGGGGGCCGGCTCGAAGGCCTCGCCTTCCATCTCCAGTGGCTCGTACTCGTCCGAAGGATGAGCGGGCAGTGCTTCGGCATGAGCATCTTCGCCGGCCTTGAAATAGATGATCTGTTTCCAGGATCGTTTGATGGCATCGGCGAACACCATGACCAGATCGCCCGGCCGCCCCGAATTCAGTGCCTCGGCAGTCGCTTCCTGCTCATCCGGGATGATCTTTATCTGCCCGTCATCGACACCGGCCTGCATCAACTCATCATGCAGCATCGTCGGGATCTCGCCAGGTTCGCGACCGCGGCGGCGGTCGTCCTCTCGGCAGATGTAAATGTCGTAGTGCCCGGCCGCGGCCCTGGCGATTTCGCGGACATCCTCGTCGCGGCGATCGCCGGGGGCGGCGAGTACGACGATCTTCCGCCCTGGCTCGCCAAGGCGTTCTACCAGATCCGACATCGTCTTCACTGCCGCCGGGTTGTGCGCGTAGTCGAGGATGACCTTGAAAGGCAGTTCCGTGAAGACGTTCATCCGGCCCGGCGCCTGGAAGAACGTGGTGTCGAATGTCCGCAATCCCTGCCGGATGTTCTCCAGGCTGATGTCGAGGCTGAAACCGAGCCCGGCCGCGAACATGGCGTTCTGTACATTGTGCATGGCACGCCCTTCAAGCGTGGCGGGGATAAGGTGTGTCCACAGCAGCGGGATGTGGTTGCCACCATCGTAGATCGTGATCATGTCGCCGCTGAATGCTTTCTCGAGTACGACCGCCCGGCCGCCCGACCTGACATGTTCCTTAACCAGCGCATGTTCCGGATTCATCGTCACGTAGCACACGTTGCGGGCATCCGTGTGGGACGCCATCTTCAGGCAATAGGTGTTGTCCGCATTGAGCACCGCGGTGTCCGACGCTGTTTCAATAGGTATGCGCTTGATGTCTGCCAGTTCGTCGAGTGTGTCGATGCCCTTGAGCCCAAGATGATCGGAGCTGACGTTGATGCATGCCGCCACGTCACAGCTGCTGAAGCCGAGCCCGCTGCGCACCAGCCCGCCGCGGGCCGTCTCCATGACCGCCGCGTCGATGGTCGGATCCCGCAGGATCATTTGTGCGGAGCGGGGCCCTGTCATGTCGCCCTCGACGGTCAGGTTGCCGTCGATGTAGACGCCGTCGCTGCTCGCCAGTCCCACGGTATGGCCGGCCATCTTCATGACATGTGCCAGCATGCGGCTCGTGGTCGTCTTGCCGTTGGTGCCGGTGATCGCGGCGATAGGCACGCGGCTGGGCGTGCCCGGCGGGAACAGCATATCGATGACCGGTCCGGCCACGTCTCGCGGTGTGCCCTCGCTC
The DNA here is from genome assembly GCA_937924335.1 of uncultured Gammaproteobacteria bacterium. Classification (GTDB taxonomy): domain Bacteria; phylum Pseudomonadota; class Gammaproteobacteria; order Steroidobacterales; family XN24; genus JAHEFR01. Next base: position 48,445 of record CALDWW010000022.1, on the reverse strand, counting down.
GGCGCCACGTGCATGCGGAAGCCCGGACCGGCGTTGATTTCGCAGATGGCGCCGCCGATCTCCCGATAGGACTTGCTGATATCGGCCGTCAGGAAGTCCACGCCGCCGATATCCAGCCCGATGCCCTTGATGGCGCGGATCGCCATCTCCTTGTTGTCGGGATGGATGAGGTCAGTAACGTCGACCGCCGTGCCGCCGGTAGAGAGGTTGCCCGTAGATCGCAGATAGATGGCTTCGCCATCCTGCGGCACGCTCTGGGCGCTGAGATGCTTCTGAGAGAGCAGGCGCAGCGCCTGATGATCGAGCTCCAGCCGGGTCAGCACTTTCTCATGACCGACGCCGCGACGGGGGTCCCGGTTAACTTCCTCGACGAGCTCCTCAATGGTATGCCGGCCATCTCCGACAACGTGCCCGGGCACCCGTTTGGCGGCGGCGATGAGCTCGCCATCGATGACCAGCAAGCGGTGATCGAATCCGTCGACAAACTTCTCGACGACGATCGCCCGGCCGTGCTCACGAGCTTTCTCGAAAGCCACTTCCACTTCACCATGCGTTCTCATACCTATCGACACACCGCGACCGTGGTTTCCGCGCAGCGGCTTGACGACGACCGGGTAGCCGATGCGTTCCGCCGCACGTATGGCGGAGCGTGTGTTGTATACCAGTCGCTGGTCGGGCACGGGGAGACCCAGGTCGCGCAGCAGCGCGTTGGTATCTTCCTTGTCCGACGCCAGTTCGACTGCGATGTTGCTCGTCGTGCCTGTGGTGGTGGCCTGGATCCGATGCTGGTAGCGGCCGTGACCGAACTGGACCAGGCTGAATCGGTTCAGGCGGATCCATGGGATGTCACGTTCCTCTGCCGCCTTGACCATCGATCCGGTGCTCGGCCCGAGTGCACGGTTTTGCGCGGAGCGGATGAATTCGTCCCGGACCTCGCCGAAGTCCCAGTCTTCGTCGGGCGCATCGTCCGGCCTGAGGTCTTCCGGCAGCAGATAGTGCAGCAGGTCGATGCCGAGCCGGCTGGCTTCCCGGCCGACCTCCGCGTCGCGGTACTGGAACACAACGTTGTACTGTCCGGGCTGATCTTCGACGGACCGCGTACGACCGAAGCTGACATGGAAACCGGCCGTGCACTGCAGTTCGAGGATGACGTGTTCGAGCACATGACCGAGCCAGGTGCCCTCGTCCTCTCGCATGCGGCGCATGAATCCCCCCGCGGTGTCATAAGAACAGGTGTGCTCGCCGAGTCCGGGGAGCGCCGCCACCAGTCCGTCAATGAACCGGTCTCCGAGCCTCGCCGTCGGCCACTCTTCAAGCTCGCCGAGATCGATCACATGCCGGATGACCGGAAAATTCGCGTAGACGTTCGGTCCGACGTACACGTTCGTCGACAGAGTCTTCATATGTCCCCCCCCACTTGTCGCGTCTGCCCCTCAGGGGCCGGCCGTAGCCTCGCGCTTATTAATATCGTACCGGCCGCCGGAGACCAGGATGTGCAGCGTGATGCCGACCAGGCTGACCGGGTCGCTGCGATGGGCCTTGTCCATTGACGAGTAGGAGATCCCGGACGGGTCCACTATCGTGATGCCACCGCTGCCCACGACCTCGAGGCGGTTGTCAGGGCCGATGAATGCCGCCGTATCCTCATCCAGCCCAACTCCTACCGCGAAAGGGTTATAGGCCAACGCGGTCAGCAGCCGACCCAGCCGGTCGCGCTGACGGAAGTGCTGATCCACGATGACATGGTTGGTCAGTCCCAGCCCGGGTGCGAGCGTGACCATGTCGGGGCTCGGCGTCGAGCCCTCGTAACCACCGGCGATCATGTGTTCGGGCAGGAATGCTGCCCCGGCCGAGGTGCCCGCCACGTGCATGCCGTCCGCGTTGCGGCGGCGGATGAGCTGAGCGACCTCGGTGCCACCCAGGGTCGTCGACAGGCGCAGCTGATTGCCGCCGGTAAGGAAGACGCCGTCGGCGGACTCGATCTTGGTGAGAGATTCGCCCGACTCGCCGTCCTCCCGTTCGAAGATCGGCAGCACTTCTGCCCTGCGAACCCCGAGCTTGCGGAACAGGCGCCGATAATGAGGACCGGTATCCTCCAGTTCCGAGGCCGTCGGGATGATTGCTATGCGGGCATCCTCTCCGCCACAAATCTCCAGAAAGCGAGCCAGGATTTCCGGATTGTGCAGCTTGTTTTCTGCTCCGCCTATGGGAATGATGAGTCCCCGTTCGGAACCTTCCTTAGGCTTGGATGGCACGATCTTTTCTCCGCATGCTGGATTGACGGCGGCTATCGCTCACCGGGGCCGGGGCATGGCGCGTTAAGGCGGGCATCCGGCGCCGGCGCAAGCAGGGCGCCGCAGAGCAGCACATTTTAGCACGCCGCCAAGGGCCGAGTAGGCATCGACCAGGCTTCAGTCGAGGGACTTGAGGGCGGTCATCACATCGGTTCGCAGCGCGCCGATGACTTGAAATTGCACCAGCCGGGACAGATATGACAGCGTAGAAGCCGATTTGTTGAGCGGGCCGCAAACCGCGACCCGACGTGGGCGGCGGAGGAGGAGAGACCGAGTTACCGAACCGGGAGCCGCCCGGTCGCCGACGCCCCAGTGCCGGCAAGCAGATGCAACGCAGTCACCTGGGGTATTGTTGTCGCACCGGCCCCCCGGCGGACCGCCCTCCACCCGAGGGGAGATATCCCTCCGCTGCCCGATCGATTCTGTGTGTGGGTTCTGTCGCAGGATGGGCACGAACCCGGACGCGCCCGGTTTGTCAAAGGCAATAGAATGGTCGGGAGGATCGGTTGCCGACGTCTGTTGGCTGGCCTGGCGAGTACCAAGCACATGGCGAGATTCATCGACTCAAGTTTGCACGGCGCGGGCCGGGTTTTCCTGGCTGCGGTCGTCCTGTTGTTCGTCTCCGCCTGTATGGAGGCGAAGATGGCCAGTTCTGACAGACAGTATGGCGTGGTCACTACTTTTACCTCGAATGTGCCAGCCAAAATTTATCCCGCCTACATTGCCGTGATTGACGGCGACAGCGTGCAGACGACGGCAGCCGTCGGCGGGCTCGCAGCGCGCAAGCACACGTTCCGGCTGCCCCCCGGTGATCACAAGATCCGCATCGTCGCCGATCTTCGCAACGCAACCGGCACACTGGAGAGCGGCACCACCTTCACGCCCCGCGGTCAACAACCGGGCAACCTGGAGCTGTTCGTCGAGGAGGGGCGGCGTTACTACATCGGGGCGCGCCTGACTGGCGCCCGCAAGGATGAATGGGAGCCGGTAATCTGGCACGTTGAAGACCTCGAGAACTACCGCCACACCATCGTCGAGTGATCCGCCTGGCGACGATCACGGGACCACTTCGGTCAATACGTATTACTCCGCATTGGTAACTGCTGTCGCGGACCTATGTTTTAGGTGCCGGAGGAGAGTTTTCTTCGGCGGCAGGGACGCTATTTCATGGAGGAAGACCAAATGTCGACTGTACGCGAACTGATCCCGAAGAAAGTCGGGAAACTCCCCAAGAGCGGGCATTCGACGACCTGGCCTCTCACCCAGAACGTGGAGGATATGTTCGAACACTTCTTCAATCGCTTCTGGATGGAGCCGTTCAATGTCAAACGCCCGATGATGCGTGAGTTCGAGGGTCCGCTCGAAATGCGGTATCCGCTCATTGACCTCATCGATCGAGACAACGAACTGGTCGTTCGAGCCGAGCTTCCGGGTGTCAAGAAGAGTGAGATCGAGCTTGCCATTACGGATGAAGGCCTGACCATTACGGTGGATCGGGAACTCAAGGAAGTCGAGAAGACCGATCGCTTCTATCGCTGCGAACTGGCCCACGGTGCCCTCGAGAGGACCGTGATGTTCCCGATCGGTGTTGAGATCGACAAGGCCAAGGCACAGCTGAAGGAAGGGGTCCTCGAGATCGCCATTCCGAAAGTGCAGAGCGTGAAACGTCGCGTGCTCAAGGTCGCGTGACGACGACGGCGTCAGGCCGCTGATCTTGCGGCCAGCCGTCGCAGGCCGGGGTGGCGCAAGGCTGCTCCGGCCTTCGCTTGTTGGCGTGCGTTGCTCTACGCATCGCGGTGGCGCATCGTAGCCAGCATGACGAACTCCCCCGTCAACGTCGCCGTCGTGATGCGCAGCCGTAACCGCGAGCCTTGTGCTGACGGCCGACTGGTGCTGCATGCCATCGGCATCGAGTCACAGCTGGTTTTCATCGACCGCTGGTGGGCGCTCATGGTGGCCGAAGAGGAACTTTCCAGGGCTGCGAGTGAGTTGGCGGCCTACCGCCAGGAGAACCTCTCTCGCAAGCCTCGCCCCACTATCCGGGTGCCGGTGATCTCTGCCGGTCGGCTGGGATTGCTGGCCTACGTCGCGGTACTTGTAGCGGTGGCTGTTCTCGCGAATGGCTATGCCTTCGGGATGGACTGGTTCGATGCAGGTGTCATGCAGGCTCAGGCAGTCAGGTCCGGCGAGTGGTGGCGAACCATCACCGCGCTCACGCTACACGGCGACGCGGGCCATCTGACCGCCAACCTGGTCTTCGGCATCGTATTCGGCCTGTTCTCCGCCCAGGCCCTTGGCGGAGGGCTCGCCTGGTGCGGCATCCTCCTGGCGGGCGCGCTGGGTAATGGTCTCAACGCGGTCATCCAGCAGCCCGGCCATACCTCTCTGGGAGCCTCGACGGCCGTCTTCGCCGCTCTCGCCATCGTCGTGGCCCACTCCATGCGCTACTGGGGCCTGCTGGCAGGCGGTGCTTTGCGGCGCTGGAGCCCGCTGGTGGGGGGCGTCCTGCTGTTGGCCTATACCGGCACCGGCGGCGAGCGTACCGACGTCGCCGCCCATCTGACGGGATTCGTGGCCGGTCTGCTGGTCGGGTGGATCGGTAGTCGCTTGCCCGAGGCAGCGTTACGGAGCCCACGGCTGCAGGCGACGGCGGCCGCGGCAGCGCTGATCCTGCTGGTTTCTTCCTGGCTCGTCGCTCTTGTCGTGGACTGAGGCAGGCCTATCTCCGCGGCGCGCGATTGAAGATAACGATCGCGGCGATCGATGCGATGACCCCGGGGACGATCTCGTAGAGGTCGAACAGGCCACCCGAGAGCTGTTTCCAGAGGATGACGGTCAGTCCGCCCGTCAGGACGCCGGCGATCGCGCCGGATCTCGACATGCCATGCCAATAGAGTGACAGGAGGATCACGGGCCCGAAGGCTGCGCCGAATCCCGCCCACGCGTACGCCACCAGATCCAGCACCTTGCTGTCGGGGTCCATTGCCATCACGAACGCAAGCAGCGCGATGCCGACGACTGCCAGGCGCCCGACCCAAAGCAACTCCCCGGGGCCGGCGTCGCGGCGGAACATCCCCTTGTAAAGGTCCTCCGAGACGGCTGATGAAGCCACCAGTAGCTGCGAGTCCGCGGTGCTCATCACTGCGGCCAGGATGCCCGACAGGCAGATACCCGCGACAACCGGGTGCAGCAACAGGGTGGCCATGACCATGAACACCTTCTCGGCGTCCGGACCTTCAAGCGGCGAAGACAGCAGTCCGATGCCGGTCATGCCGATGAGGGTGCCGGTGAGCAATGCGACACTGACCCAGACCATGGCGATGCGCCGGGCCTGCGGAATCCGCTCTGCGCTGCTGGCGGCCATGAACCGCGCCAGGATGTGCGGTTGGCCGAAATAGCCCAGCCCCCAGCCGAGCAGAGAGGCGATCGCGATGACGCTCAACGGATCCCCGCCGGCGTCGGTAAACGGGTCCAGAAATGCCGGATCAACGTCGGTCATCCCCGCTGCCACTCCGTCCAGGCCGCCAGCTGCGGAGACGCCCATGACGCAGACGATGATCAGTGCGACGAACATGAGCACGCCCTGGACCAGGTCGGTCCAGCTCACGGCAAGGAAACCGCCGACAAAGGTATACAGGACAACGATCAGGCCACCCGCCGTCACCGCCCAGGCATAGTCCAGTCCGAAGACCTCCTCGAAGAGCCGCCCGCCGGCCACCAGTCCGGAGCTTGTATAGAACGTAAAGAACACCAGGATGAAGAGGGCCGACAGCAGCCTCAGTGCGCCGGAGCGGTCATCGAACCGGCGCTCCAGATAGTCCGGAAGCGTCAGCGAGTCGCCGTATGCCTCCGTAGCCTCGCGCAATCTTTGAGCGGTAAATTTCCAGTTAGCATAGGTGCCGAGAAACAGCCCCAGGAGCAGCCAGCCGGCCTCCATGCCGGCCGCGTAGGCGTAGCCCGGCAGTCCCAGCAGTAACCAGCCACTCATGTCCGATGCCTGCGCGCTGAGCGCCGTCACCCAGCGGCCGAGTCGCCGGCCGCCGAGGATGTAGTCCTTGAGGTCTTGCGTGCGACGCCATGCGACCACGCCGATAACGATGACCACGAGAACATAGACGACGAAGGTCAGTGCGATGGCGTAGCTGGACTGGATGACGGGCTCCCTTGGCAAGAGTGCCGCCAGTTTAGCGCAGCTCTCCGGGCTGGATTTCAGCTCACTCGGTTCGCGTACAATGTCCGCCCAGTGCTGTCCGGACCGCCGGGCGGCTGGGCGGAGAAAAATAATGACGCAGCCTCATCAGACAGACACCCCGGCCATCCAGGACGTAAAGCAACTGGGTCTGGCCGCCTCCATCGCCAGCCTCGGGTATGTGTTCTGGATCGTCGGCGGCATGGAGATGGTGGAGCGACTCGCTTACTACGGAGTGCGGTCCGTCTCGGGTCTGTATGTCACCGCGCCGGTTTCCGAGGGCGGACTTGGTGTGACGGCGCAGGACCTGGGTCTGATCTTCTTTATCTGGGCTCTGTTCCAGTCACTGGTGCCGGCGCTGGTGGGCGGCCTCTCGGATCGGCTCGGATACAAACGCACGATCTTCCTGTCCACGGTGGTCAAGATCGTGTCCTACCTGATCATGGCATCCTTCCCCAGCTTCTGGGGGTTCACGATTGGGGCGATCGTGCTGGCGATCGGTACCGGTATTTTCAAGCCCGGCATCCAGGGGACGCTGGTCAAGGCTACCAACCGGCAGAACAGTTCGATGGCCTGGGGGATCTTCTACCAGACCGTGAACATCGGTGGCTGGATGGGTCCGCTGCTGGCGGCCCAGATGCGGCAGCTGGCCTGGTCAAACGTGTTCTACGCCTGCGCGGCAATCATCTCCATCAATTTCCTGCTGTTGCTGACCTACAAGGAGCCGCACATCGAAGACCGGCTGGAGCATCAGCGTAAGGTGAAGGCGGGCGAGATCGAGCAGGGCAGTCTCGTGCATGATTCGCTGGCGGAACTGGCCAAGCCTCATCTTTGGGTGTTCCTGGTGATCATGTCCGGCTTCTGGTTCATGTTCAACGCGCTGTTCGACATCCTGCCGCTGCACATCCGCGACTGGGTCGATACCTCCGTCATCGTCACCGCTCTGTTCGGGCCGGATGGCGCCACCAGTACTACGGCGATCTTCCTGCTGGGAATGGATCAGGAGGGTACCCGGATAATGCCCGAGGGGCTGTTGAACGTGAACGCCGGGATGATCATGATCACCTGTTTCCTGTTCGCCCACTTCAGCGGCAAGATGCGCGCCACGAACAGCATGATTCTCGGCACGATGCTGACCGCCGTCGCCTTCACTCTGATCGGCTTCTCGGCGGGTGCCTGGGCCTGCCTGTTCGGCATCATGATCTTCAGCGCCGGTGAGATGTTCTCCAGTCCCAAGTTCTCCGAGTTCATCGGCAACTTCGCGCCCGAGGACAAGAAAGCCATGTACCTCGGGTTCTCGAACCTGCCTCTGGCCGTCGGCTGGGTGACGGAAGGCTATGTCGGCGCCAGGCTCTACGGCACGTTCGCGGCGAAGGAGACTCTGGCCAGGGAGTGGCTGGCGGGCAACGGCATGGCGCCGGAGCAGATTTCCGCCATCCCCGCCGGCGAGGCTTTCACCCGTATGGTCGAGTTCACCGGCCGCTCGCCGGAGGTTTTGACCCAGACGCTCTATGAGGCCAACAACATCGGTGTGGTCTGGTACCTGATGGCGGTGATAGCAGTAGGCGCGGCGATAGGTTTGTTCTTCTACGGGCGCTGGATTCTCACGCTGGCCGCGCCTTCCGGGTCGCAGGCTCCCCAGCCGGCGGCCGGATGAACGCGATCCCGGGACCCCAGCCGGTGGGTCCCGGGTCACGTCCCGGACAGCCGATGCTCAGCTGTCCAGCTCGAAGGCGATTGTCTGCATCGCCCGCCGCGTGATCGGCTGACCGTCGATGAACCGCGGTTTGAATTTCCATCGCAGGATCGCCTGGATCGCGCTGCGATCGAATACGTTCCTTGGTTCTGACGCGACGACGACGGGATCGATGACCCGGCCTTCAGCGGTGATGGTGAATTCGATCTCGACCCAGCCTTCCGTTCCCTGCAGCAACGCCTGGCGCGGATAACGCGGCGAGATGCGGACGATCGGGATCACGTCGCTGTCCGGCGCGTTGGGATCGCGACGGCCGTACCACTGTCCGAGATACGGACCACCCCCGGCGCCGAAGTTCATCTCGATGTCCGGCAGATCCATGTTGAGCGCCGACGCCGGGATGTTCTGGGGTCTATTCATCTGCATCTTGGGAGGTGGTGGGGGGCGGTCAGGGGGCGGAGGCTTCTTCGGAATCCGCCTCTCCTTCATCCGCGTGAACTCTTCCTGCTCGACCCGGACGAAATCGACAACCTTCGCACCGGCATAGGCCTTGTCGTAGTTCCTCGGCTGGCTGACCAGCATGCTGTCGAGACGGAACAGCAGGGCCGTGACTACGGTGGCCAAAGACACGAATGTGAAGGCCTTGAGGGCTCCGGCGGCGACATGGCCGACTCCGGAGAGCGTAGAGAACTTGTGACTTGTACCGGCTGATGTATCCATCTTCTACTCCTGAATTCCGGCTAGATATACGAGGTGAGCCACCTCGTATAAATTAGGAGTGTCTTATGGATGTATAGCAGACAAACCGGCCGGTTTCCTCCCCGATCGACCGAGCGGCGGCGACTCGCTGGAACGGCTGCTCACAGAAGGCTGAAACCCAGCGTAACTCATTGATTATTGGTAAAGGTGCGCGACAAGAAGCAGCCTCATATACTGTGCGCCCGGCCACCCGAATTCACCACGGAGAACAGCCTCGTGACAGCTATCGTTTCCCGCATCGGATTCACTGCAATCCTGATGTCTGTGTTGCTCGCCACACCGCTTGCCTGGTCGCAGGAAGCAAAGGATGAATCGAAGACGGTCGCGAAGGTCCTGACCGAGGAGCAGGTACAGGCGAATGACACGGCGCTGGCTACCGTCAATGACATCCGCGCCCGCCTCGCAACGCTGGAAGAAAAGGCCGGTCAGTCAAGTGGCGTCGCGAAAACGATCTACGAGAGACGGGTGAAGGACAGCTGGTCGAATTTGCTCGCATCTGCGATCGCTTTCGCCGACAGGATCGTCGGCCAGGCCGAAGCGGGCTACGACGTCTCCGCATACCGGGGAGAGGCTGAGCAGCTTCTGGACAAGCTCCCCGGCGAAGTCCGCAGGAACATCGGACAGGTCAAGATCTCGGTGGATGACATTCCGAAGCCGACTATGCCGGCCCCTGAGCAGCTTGCGCTGGACGCAAAACTCTTCAGCGCGACGAAAGAGAGGGATAAGCTCTATGGGACGCTGCTGAGAGCGCTGCAGCTGGCGGAAAAATTCGGCGTGCCGACAGAGGTGGACGGGGCTGCGCTGCGCGGGATGCTGTCCGAAAGGGCGGAGGCGCAGTCGGTGTATCTCGAGCTGTCGACGGAGGCGGCGGCATCACTGCGCTTCCAGTCCACGGCATTGCCGGCTGACGAGGACCTGAAGAATCGCCTCAGCGTCGTGCAGAGTCGGGTACAGATGATCGCCAAGTCCCTCGAGGAAACGGCCCGCATGATGCGTGCCCTGGACATGGATACTGCCCGTTTCCGCCAGCAGGTCGTGAAGACGACCGGAGAGATATCTTCGGATGTTCTGGACACCCGGGTGGTTGGCGCATTACTGAAAGACTGGATCGACTCGGCAGGCGAGGCCATCGCCAAGACTGCGCCCTCTTTCCTGGTGAAGGCATCGACGTTCCTGATCATCGTCTATATTTTCCTGCTGCTGGGCCGGCTGGCCCAGCGCCTGGTAACGAAGGGAATCGATGCCTCGGGGCTGAGAATTTCCAGGCTGCTAAGGCGGATGGCGATCTCTACAACGCGAAACTTGATCCTGCTCATCGGTGTCCTGATCGCGCTGTCGCAGCTCGGTATCGCAGTTGGGCCGCTGCTCGCCGGCCTCGGCGTGGCAGGCTTCATCCTCGGTTTCGCCCTGCAGGACACGCTGTCCAATTTCGCCTCCGGGATGATGATCCTGTTGTACCGCCCATTCGATGTGGGTGACGTAGTCGAGACCGGTGGCGTGTTCGGCAAGGTCAGTCACATGAGCCTGGTGAACACGACGATACTGACGTTCGACAACCAGACGCTGGTCATCCCTAACAACAAGATCTGGGGGGATGTGATCAAGAACGTGACCGCGCAGAAGGTGCGTCGCGTCGATATGACCTTCGGGATCTCCTACAGCGACGACATACCGAAGGCGGAAGCGATTCTGAAAGATATCCTCGGGGCGCACGAAATGGTCCTCGAGGATCCGGAGCCCGTCGTGAAACTCCATACGCTCGGCGAGTCCTCGGTAGATTTCATCACCCGGCCGTGGACCAAGAGCGAAGACTACTGGGACGTCTACTGGGATGTCACCCGCGAAGTGAAGATGCGTTTCGACGCCGAGGGTGTCTCCATTCCGTTCCCGCAGCGCGACGTACACTTGTTCACCCAAAACGCGGTCGATGGCGGCGTATCGATCCAACCGGATCATCCGCCGGTTGACGCTGGCGACCCCGGGCCTACGTCAGTCGCGGCGAGCCCGGTAGAGTCCGACGCACATTCCTGATCACCGCTCAGACCCCGGCGCCGCAATCGACAGCACCATGAAGATAAGGTTGTCGGCGCCCACCGCCGCAGGGCCGGGCTGGTGCCCGCTTGAGAATCAGCTATTAATGAACATGGGTATCGGTCTAACCCGGCTCGGTCGAGTCTGTTGAGGCCCCTGCCGAGAAGGATCTTCTGATGAGCCCGAATCCTAATATCATCGACACTGAACTCTCGCCGGCCGCCGGCCGCGGTCCGTCCTACGCGATACAGCGAGTCTATGCCGGTTTCATGATGTGGCTGATAAGCCGCCTGTTGCAGGCGGCCTCGGCCGTGGACCCGGTCATCAAGAAAGACATCGACCGGCTGCCTGAAGACTTCTCTTTCTCCATGCGGGTGCGTTCCGGGTCGCCGGCATTGGCCATGCGGAAAATGGGCGATGACCTGCGCGCGGTCCAGCCCTCGGCATTACAGCGGCCCGCCCTGGTCTTCGAGTTCAAGCACGTCGCCCACGCTTTCCTCGTGATGTCTTTTCAGGAGTCGACGCCGCGTGCCTTCGCCAATGATCGACTGGCCGTCGACGGGGATTTTGCCTGCGCCATGAAGATCATGAGATCCCTCAATCGGATGCAGGCGCTGGTTCTGCCGCGCTTCATCGCCGTGCGGGCTCTGAAGGCGTACCCGCCAATCGGTATCGTCGAGAAACTCGGCCTGGCGGCTCGCATCTACGGCCGGCTGGTCATCGACTTGTTCAAGCGAGATCCATCATGAACAGAGAATATTTCGAGTTCGTCTGCCCGGTGAAGATGGTGGCCGGATTCCGTGCTCTGGAGCACATTCCCTTCGAACTCGATACACGCGGGTCCGTCCGGCCGATGATCGTCAGCGACAAGGGTGTCGTAGCAGCCGGCCTGGTGGACATCGTCGTAAAGGCGATAACGTCCGAGGGCGGTCAGGTCGGGCCGGTGTTCGACGACGTGCCGCCGGATTCGTCGATGGATGCCGTTAATGCCGGTGCCGCGAGCTACCTGGAGTCCGGCTGTGACGCCATCATCGCGGTCGGAGGCGGGTCCGTCATGGATACCGCCAAGGCGATGAACATCATGGCGACCGAGGGTGGCGGCGATCCGAGGCGTTATGCCGGATACAACAATCTGAAGCACAGGCTGAAGCCGTACATAGCCGTGCCGACAACCGCCGGCACCGGGTCCGAAGTGACGGCGATCAGCGTCATCAAGGACACCGACGCCGGCATGAAGACGTTCTACTTCTCCCAGTTCCTGATGCCGGACGTGGCGGTTCTGGATCCGCGGATGACCCTGAAGCTGCCGCCGATGATCACAGCGGCGACCGCCATGGATGCGATGACTCACGCGGTAGAGGCCTTTACCTGCCTGGCGAAGAACCCACTGAGTGACGCTTACGCAGAAGCAGCCATACGGCGTATCTCCGAGTGGCTGGTGCCGGTTCTGCGCAAACCTGATGACGCCCGTGGTCGGCTGGAACTGGCTCAGGCGGCCGCCATGGCGGGTATCGCTTTCAGCAACTCCCCGGTTGGCCTGGTACATGCCCTGGCGCATACGATTGGTGCCATGTACGGGGTCCATCACGGTGCCGCCAACAGCATATTTCTCCCCTACGTCCTGGAGTTCAACCTGCCGGCCAGCCGCGCCGATATAGGCGACCTGTTGTTTCACCTGGCCGGACCCGAGGATTTCGCAGGCACGCCGGTGGAACGGCGCGCAGAAGCAGCCATCGCCCGGATCGTGGAGATGAAAGAGGCGGCCCATGCTATCTGCGGATTGCCCAGGACCTTGTCCGAGACGGGCAAGATTCCGAAGGAGGATCTGCCGAAGATCGCCGAAAACTCGCTGGATGACGGCACCGTGGTCATGAACCCGGTAGACGTCACCTACGAGGATGCACTGGCAGTTCTGGAGCGCGCCTGGGGCGACTGACGCAGACGATCACGACCGGGCCGGTGCCATCCGTTCGCAGTCGAATCGCGTCAGCCCGAGACGGCTGGCGCACCGTGTCGCCGACTCGAATTCCTCCCTGCTAAGGCGGCGATCGAGCGGCGGGTAGCGGCTCGCGTGGAAGCAGGGCCTGTATTGGTCCATGAGATTCACGTAGGTCGCAGGCGAAAGCTCCCGGCTGACAAACCCGAGTACCTTGCTGGTGGCGGCCGCGTCACCGGGGAGTACGAGATGCCGGACGAGCAGCCCGCGTCTGGCGACACCGTCCCGGTCGATCTGAAGGTCGCCTACCTGGCGATACATCTCTCGTACTGCGGCGCGGTTGACGTCTACATAGTCTCGGGCGTGGGACAGCCGGCGGGCGGCCGCCGCCTCGCCGTACTTCATGTCCGGCATGTAGATATCCACGATACCGTCCAGCAGTCTGAGGGCCGGCAGACTGTCGTAACCACCGGTGTTGTACACCAGCGGGAGGTTCAGACCGCTGTAAGCGGCGATGGCGACGGCTTCGATAATCTGTGACACGACATGGCTGGGCGTGACCAGGTTGATGTTGTGGCAGCCCTCGTCCTGCAACCGCAGCATGCAGTCCGCCAGGCCAGTGGCATCCAGCTCGCGGCCGGTACCGTGGCGACCGATCTGCCAGTTCTGACAGTACTCGCAGCGCAGGCTGCACCAGCTAAAGAATATGGTTCCGGAGCCTTTCCAGCCGCTGATGGCTGCTTCCTCGCCGTGGTGTGCGCCATAGCTGTGGACGACGACGTTCTCGCCCGTGTGACAGACGACACCGGCGAGACCCTCGAGTCGGTCCGCCCGGCAATCGCGTGCGCAAAGATCACAATCCACGAGGTGGCGCCGGGCCTCCTCTGCCCGGGCATCCAGCTGCCCGTGGGGCAACAGGTGACGATATGCAGCCTGGAATTCCATCGTTCGAAGCAGGCGCCGGTCCGGCCGGCGGCCTGTCTGTTCAGCTTAGCAGAGACCGTGACGGGCGCCAGCCCATCCAGCAGACTTCCGGACTGACGGTTTCAAGCGGCTGATCGACTCGGGCTCAGGTCCAGCGAGCTTGCGTCCGCGCCTTCGAGACAGGTGTGGATTTCCGCGATCGCCGCCAGCGCGATGGACGCCGGCGACTCACCGCCGATATTCAGGCCAACCGGCCCACGGATGCGATCCTTGAGTGCTTCCCTTTGCGCATCATCCAGCTCCTCGATGAGCTTTCCTCTCCGTGCCGTCGGCCCCAGCAGACCCACGTAGGCTGGTGGGCGCAATGCCAGGGATCTGAGAAAACCCACATCGGCATTGAAGTTGTGCGTCATCAGGAGAGCAGCGGATACGTCTGCCAGTTCCACGGTATCAGCCAGGTGACCCGGCTCCGAGGACACCCGGATCACACCCTCAGGAAAGTGACCGGCTCCCGGGTTCACCTCCCGGTGATCCGCGATGGTCACGCGCCAGTGCAGGTCTGCCGCGGTCTTCGCCATAGGTACCGCGTCAGGGCCGGCTCCGATGATGAGCAGGTGGTGTTGACGAGGAATGACATCGATCAGCACGCTGGATCCATCCGCCAGTTTCGTAACATCGGGACGACCGCCCGGGAGCCGTTGCCGACAGGCCTCCGTCAACTCGGGGAATTCATCGGGCGGCAGGCCAATGGCGGTCACACCCTCAGTGTCTAATGCCAGTGAGCGGCCGATTCGCGGCCCCGTGAAAACAGTGGCGAGGACCATCTCGCGCCGCGCCTGCACCCCTTCAGCCAGGTAGGTAAGAGGCTGATATCCGTTTGTCGGCGAGAGTGGCTCCAGTAGTAGCTTGACCAGCCCGTTGCAGCCGAGACCCAGGCCCCAGATCAGGTCTTCGTCGCCGCGCATGTCGTACTCGACCAGGGCGGGTGTCCCCGAATCGATGGCCACGCCTGCGCGTTCCACGAGGTCACCTTCGAAGCAGCCTCCCCCGAGGACGCCGTAGTAATTTCCCGATCCGTCGACCAGCATGCGGGCGCCTGCTTTCCGATAGGTAGATCCTTCGGTCTCGACGATCGTGCACATGACGATCGCCTCGCCCCGTGCCTTCAATTCACGAAATGCGGGAATGAGTGCCGGAAAGTCTCTGCTCATCTCGATCCTCGTTGATCCGGTATGAATTTGACGGTCGAAGCCTGCCGCTGGTACATGCATCGTCAGGCGGCGACCAGCCGTTGACTAGGTAGAAGGGCTGATACCGCTGAGCACGGCCCTCTGCTACGTACATAAAGGGTAACTAATAAATGCACCGGAGCCTACGGAGTTCGTCATGGAGTGGAATGCGAGATCGCGGCGGACCCGGTTCAGGCGCCGTCGGGAACACCCTCCGGGGGCCCGGGTTGTTGCCGCCAGGCGTATTGTCACGGCAGCGCCAAGGAGGTCGGGGTGAGTAAGAGCTATTTCCACCGAGGCGGTGAAGAGGCGTTGCTGGGCAGGACCATTCCGGAGCATTTCGCCATCGTCGCCGCGCGGCATGCTTCCAGGGAGGCGGTCGTGTCGCTGCCCCAGGGGCAGCGACTGAGCTACGCCGCACTCGCGGGCGAGATCGACCGCCTGGCCCGTGGCTTGTTGGGCCTGGGCTTCGGCAAGGGCGATCGTATCGGCATCTGGTCGACCAACAACGTGGAGTGGCTGGTACTACAGATGGCCACGGCGAGAGTCGGTGTGATCCTGGTCGATCTCAATCCGGCCTACCGGCCGCAGGAACTCGAGTTCGCCTTGCGCAGATCGGAGGTCCAGGGTCTCTTCACCATCCCCGACTTCAAGACCAGTCGTTACCTCGAGATGCTTGCCCAGATCGTTCCCGAGCTTCTTGAGAACACGCCCTCGGACCTGCGCTGCGCCGGATTCCCCGCGCTCCGCAGGGTCGTCGTATTCGATCCGCGAAGGGCATCGGATACCCGGCGGCCGTTGCTGGGCCTGACGACCTGGGAGGAGGTCATTGCCGCCGGACAGAGCGTACCCGGACCACGTCTCGACGATGTCTCGGCGACGCTGGAGCCTGATGACGCCATCAACATCCAGTACACCTCGGGCACGACTGGTTTCCCCAAGGCGGTTGTGCTCAGCCACCACAACATCCTCAACAATGCCTGGTTCGCGGCGCGGGCGCTGGGTTTCGATGAGCGGGACCGGCTGTGTGTCCCGGTGCCTTTCTATCACTGCTTCGGCATGGTGCTGGCGAATCTCATGTGTCTTTCGGTTGGCGCATGCGTCGTCATTCCGGTGGAATACTTCGACCCCCTGCCGGTTCTGCGGGCCGTCGAGAGCGAGGCCTGCACGGCCCTGCACGGCGTGCCGACGATGTTCGTGGCGGAACTCGAGCGGCCCGAATTCCCTTCGATCGACCTGAGCAGCCTGAGGACCGGCATCATGGCCGGCGCGCCGTGTCCCCCGGCCCTGATGAAGCGGGTCATGGAGGACATGCATTGCGCGGAGATCCTGATCGGCTACGGCCAGACCGAAGCTTCGCCGCTGACCCATCTCACGGAGCGTTCCGATAGTCTCGAGCGGCGCACGGAAACCGTGGGCCGCAACCTGCCCCATCAGGAGGTCAGGATCGTCGATCCCGAGACGGGACGCACGCTGCCACTGGGGGAGATCGGGGAAGTCTGTTTCCGCGGCTATCACGTGATGCAGGGTTACTACGGCGACCCGGAGGCGACCGCCGAGGCGGTCGATGCCGGCGGCTGGCTGCATTCGGGAGATCTGGGCACCATGGACGCAGAAGGCTATGTGCGCATTACCGGTCGGCTAAAGGAGATGATCATCCGTGGCGGCGAGAACATATACCCCGCAGAGATCGAGCGCATCATTTCGAGTCACCCGAAGGTGGCCCAGGCGGGCGTGGTCGGCGTGCCTCACGAGTTCTACGGTGAGGAGGTCATAGCCTGGGTACAGCTTCATGCTGGCGAGCAAGCGGACGAGACGGAGATCCGGGACTTCTGCGACGGCAAGATGGCGCACTTCAAGATACCGGCTCACGTGCACTTCGTGGATGCGTTCCCCATGACCGTGACCGGCAAGCTGCAGAAATTCAGGATGCGCGAACAGTCCGTGGAACTGCTGGCGGCGGAGCGGTCAGCTACGGTCTAGCCTGCCGACCCCGATCTCTTGCCAACGCGGCGCGTCTGATAGTCGTCCGGATGTCTAGAAGGGGACTCGGACCGCTGCGCACAGGAATCGCATGAACGGCGTCGCCGATCGAAAGGCCCGCGCCACGGCATCCACGAATTTCCCATCCTGAATCGCGCTGTGGTCCATGTAGTGGAGTGCGATGAAGCTCTTGCGCTTGAGGTCGTCGATCAACGGGTGCTCGCCGTCATATCCTCGCGGCGGGCGGACGAGCGACTCTCCCGACAGGACGAAGCGGGAAGCGAAGTCCGGCTCGTCCCTGGCTGTGAGCCACCGCTTGGGGTGCTCGTCGATCGCCGCTCGGATCGTCTTGAGCGCGTCAGCCGGCGGCCGCCAGGCGCCGGCGCCGACGAACACGTCACGGGTGTCTATGTGGACGTAGTAGCCGGGAGCATGCACGTCCTTGCCAAGGTGATGACGGAACTGGATTCCGACGTTGGTTTTGTAAGGCCGCTTGTCGCGTGCGAAGCGCGTATCCCGATACACCCGCATCAGGGACCCGCCCGACCGCCTGGGATTGGCCAGGAAGGCGGGCGCGAAGTCCGCCAGCGGCTTGGACATGGCCTCGATGAAGTCCAGAGCCGGCGTCAGTATTTCACTCTCGTATCGGGGCTTGTTCTGCAAGAACCACTCGCGAGTGTTGTTGGTCTCGAGCTCGTGGAGGAATTCCAGCGATGAGGAAGGAAATCCGCCGAATGCGGTTGTCATGGCGTGCCCCGGACCCTGCCTGGCCAGATCAGATGTGCCCCTGATGCTACCGGGCTCACTCGCACTCGGCTACCGCGGCCGCGGGGGTGACCTACACGGCCTCGCCGCTGGAGGTAAAGGCGAAAAAGAAGAGGCGCCCCGAAGGGCGCCTCTTTAAGGTCACTGCCGATCTTGCCTTGATCAGTGGTCTGTAGCGGTACCCGCGCCCCTCGGCACGCGGATGTCTTCCACCAGGTGCTGGATGTGCTCCGGTGGTGGCGTGGTCGCATGGGAAACGACGTATGCCACACCAAAGTTGACCATCGCGCCGATCGCACCGAAGGCCTCGGGGGAGATTCCGAGCAGCCAATTGTCGGCATTGTTGGGCGCCATGTTGGTGCCGGGGATGAAGAACCATCCCTTGAACCAGAAGATATACAGCAGGGTGACGCCGAGGCCCGAGAGCATGCCGGCGATGGCGCCGGTGCTGTTGGCCCGCTTGTCGAAGATGCCCATCATCAGGACGGGGAAGATCGACGAGGCTGCCAGACCGAATGCCAGGGCCACGACCTGGGCCGCGAATCCTGGCGGATTCAGGCCGAAGTAGGCGGCGACACCGATGGCGAAGGCCATCGCTATCCGACTGGCCAGCAGCTCTGTCTTCTCGTCAATATCCGGCCTGAACACGCCCTTCAAAAGGTCATGGGAGATCGCAGACGCGATCGCCAGCAGGAGACCTGCTGCAGTCGAGAGTGCTGCCGCGATACCGCCCGCCGCCACCAGGGCGATGACCCAGTTGGGCAGGTTGGCGATCTCCGGGTTGGCCAAGACCATGATATCCCGGTCGACCTTGGTCATCTCGTTGCCGGCCCAGCCGTATTCGGCCGCCTTGTCGCCGAGACCCTTCTCGTCGTAGTACTGGATGCGGCCGTCGCCGTTCTTGTCTTCCCAGGACAGCAGACCGGTAGTGGACCAGCGTGTCATCCAGTCAGGCACGTCGGAGATCTGGATGTTGCCCTCCGGCGAACCGACGGGACCCGTCTGGATCGTATTGATCAGGTTGAGTCTCGCCATGGCGCCAACGGCCGGGGCCGTCGTGTAGAGGATTGCGATGAAGACCAGCGCCCAGCCTGCGGAGTAACGGGCATCCTTGACCTTAGGCACGGTAAAGAACCTGATGATGACGTGTGGCAGGCCCGCCGTGCCTATCATCAACGAGAACGTATACAGGAACATGTTCAGCATATTCCCGTTCGATGCCGTCGAATACTCCCTGAATCCCAGGTCGGTGACGATCAGGTCCAGCTTGTCGAGCAGGAAAGTGTCGTCGCCCATGGTGCTGCCCAGCGCGAGCTGCGGGATGGGGTTGCCGGTGAGATTGAGGGAGATGAAGATCGCCGGGATGGTGTAGGCCGTGATCAGCACGCAATACTGGGCGATCTGGGTATACGTGATGCCCTTCATACCGCCGAGGACGGCGTAGATGAAGACGATGCCCATGCCGGTAAACAGGCCGGTGGCGAAATCCACTTCCATGAACCGCGAGAAGGCCACGCCGATACCGCGCATCTGGCCGATGACGTAGGTGACCGATGCCACGATCAGGCAGATCACCGCGACGATACGGGCCGTCTGAGAGTAGTAACGATCGCCGACGAACTCCGGCACGGTGAATTTGCCGAACTTGCGCAGGTAAGGCGCGAGCAGCATGGCCAGAAGCACGTAGCCGCCGGTCCACCCCATCAGGAATACGGAGCCACCGTAGCCGAGGAATGCGATCAGGCCGGCCATGGAGATGAAGGACGCAGCCGACATCCAGTCCGCCGCCGTCGCCATACCGTTGGCAACCGGGTGAATACCCTTGCCTGCCACGTAGAAGTCGCCGGTGCTCTTGGCACGAGACCAGATCGCGATACCGATATACAGCGCGAACGTTGCCCCGACAACGATGAAAGTCAGTGTCTTGAGTTCCATAATCGTCTCCTAGTCCTCGTGGACGTCGAATTCTTTGTCCAGCGAGTTCATCTTTGCTGCATATACAAAGATGAGCACTACGAACACGTACATGGAACCTTGTTGGGCGAACCAGAAGCCGAGCTTATAACCACCTAATGAGATAGCGTTCAGCGGCGTCACAAGGATGATGCCAAACAGGTACGACACTACAAACCAGATCGTTAGCAGCGTCGCGACCAGCTTCAGATTCCTCTTCCAATATTCAGCCCTGTGGCTGTCTTGAGGCGCTGTCATACCCCCTCCCGTCACTTCGAATTATGATTTCGGACCCATGCAATCTAGCAGAGGAGTTGTCCCGGGGAATCAAGACTTTAGTCGAACGGATGCCACACGTGGGGGCCACGCGGTGTACTGCGCCGCAACATTGCCGGCATCCGGTTTCGATCTCCCGCCGGGCTTTCGTTACTGCAGTAGCAGGCTGTAGGATTGCCTATCAGACCCGGTATGCGGCCCTGCCCGAGCAGGCTAAACGCATCGAATAATCAGAAAACACCGGGGATGGGGGGCTCGAATGCTGCAGACCTGGATACCGCCAGTTGTGGCGCTCGCATACGGCGGGCTGCTGTTCGGCGTTGCTTATCTGGGCGATCAGCGCAGGAGTCGTTTGGCCAGGATTCCTTGGCCATTCGTCTATAGCCTGGCGCTGGGGATCTACTGCACCTCGTGGACGTTTTTCGGTGCGGTCGGCCGGGCGGTGTCAGATGGCTGGGATTATCTGTCGATCTATCTCGGACCCATCCTGGTATTCGCCGTTCTCTATTCCATACCGCGACGCATAATCGCGATCAGCAAGCGGCAGCGCATAACGTCGATTGCTGACTTTATCGCGTCGAGATACGGCAAGTCCCATGGTCTCGCCGCGCTCGTGTCGTTCGTGGCACTTGTGGCGGTGCTCCCATATATCGCGTTGCAGCTGAGGGCGGTGTCACGCAGCTACGACATGCTGACCCATGGCAACGCCGCGGACGTGCCGCCGGGCATCACGGGCGATCCGGCACTGCTGTTGGCGATCGTGCTGGCGGTGTTCACGATACTGTTCGGCACACGTCAGGTAGACGTCACGGAGTCCCATCGGGGAATGGTGCTGGCCGTCGCCTTGGAGTCCGCTGTCAAGCTGCTGGCTTTCGTTGCAGTCGGGTTGTTTGCGATCTTCGGGGTTTTCGATGGCCCCGGACAGCTGCTGCAGGAGATGCGCAGCGATGACAGGATCCGTGAACTCTACTCGTCGGCGACTGTAGGCATACCGTTCATGGCGCACATGATGCTGGCCATGCTGGCGATCATATGTCTGCCGAGGCAGTTCCATGTGGCCGTCGTAGAGAATACCGGGCCGAAGGATCTGGCTACGGCGCGCTGGGCATTCCCGCTTTATCTGGGGGTATTCAGCCTGTTCGTCGTCCCCATCGCCGTCGCCGGTATGGGCATAGGGGGTAGTGATGCGGACTTCTACGTTCTGTCGGTGCCCTTGAACTCCGGACAGGCCGGTCTGGCCCTGCTGGCATTCCTCGGCGGATTTTCGGCGGCAACCGGCATGGTCATAGTGGCAACCATCGCCTGCAGCACCATGCTCTGTAACGAAGTTGTCATCCCGGTTGCGCTCAGACTCCGGAGAGGACGACTTCCGGAGGGCGAGGCACTCGGCCGGCTACTCATATACATCCGGCGGGCGCTGGTGATAATCATCCTTCTCCTGGCCTGGATCTGTTACCGCATCATCGGCGCCTATGGCGCTCTCGCCTCGATCGGCCTGATCTCCTTTGTTGCAGCGGCACAGTTCGCGCCGGCGCTGCTTGGCGGCTTGTACTGGCGACGTGCGAATCGCAACGGTGCACTTGCCGGTCTGGCCGCGGGCTTCACGATCTGGATTTACACACTGCTGTTGCCGGCCGCCGCAGCCACGGGATGGATATCCTCCGACTTCGTCGAGCACGGACTGTGGGGCGTATCGTGGCTCAGGCCGCAAGCGCTCTTCGGTATTCACGGGCTCGAGCCCGTGACTCACGGAACGCTATGGAGTCTCGGCATCAACATTGCCGTGCTGATCGCCGTATCGTTGGAGAGCTCTCCGGGACTGCTGGAGCGTCGCCAGGCGACGGCATTCTCGGGTCAGGGCAACGGGGGCTTGCCAGCGGGCGACGCGCCGCTGCGGGGATCGGCCACGATCGGCGATCTGCGCATCCTGGTCGAACGATTCGTCGGTCGCGCGAAGGCGGCGGAAGCATTCCGCAAGCACTTCGTGGCCATGGGCATAGAGCAGCCCGATGACGCGGCGCGCTGTGGCAGGCCCACTCTCGAGTTCACCGAGCGACTGCTGTCCGGCGCCATGGGCGCGGCGGCGGCGCGTGCTGTGTTGTCCTCAGCCATGCGCGGCGGTGAGCTGCAACTTGAAGCCGTGGCGGACATCGTCGGCGAGGCATCGCAGACGTCTCTGTTCAACCGCGACCTGATGGAGAGCACCCTGGAGAACGTCTACGAGGGTATCAGCGTCGTCGACGCAGATCTCCGTCTCGTGGCCTGGAATCGCCGTTACGCTGAGCTGTTTAATTATCCGGCCGATCTGCTCCAGCCCGGGGAACCGATTGCGGACCTTATCCGCTACAACGCTCGCCTGGGGCGTTGTGGCCCCGGGGACGTAGAGGAGCTCGTTGACAAGCGCCTTGATCACATGCGGCGCCCAGCCGTCCACGTCTTCCAAAGGGTATGGAAAGACGGGCTCGTCCTGGAGATGCGCCAGAATCCGTTGCCGGGTGGCGGGTGTGTGACCAGCTTCAGTGACATCACGGAACACAAGCGCATCGAGTCTGCGCTGCGGGAGAGCGAGCGGAATATCCGTGTTTACACGGACAATGTCCCGGTACTGATCGCCTACGTGGATCGGGATCTGCGCTTCCGCTTCGTCAACAAGGCGTACGAGGAAGCTTTGGGGGTTCCACGGCACCGCATCTATGGACGACCGGTCAGTGAAGTGCTCGACCCGGATCGCTTCGAGGCACGCAGGAGCCGCATGGAAGCGGCGCTCGCCGGAGAGCGCCAGGTGTTCGAGGTTGAATTCCTGTACGCGGAAGGCGGCCCCACGCATGCGGAGGCGACGTATATCCCCGAATTCGGACCAGACGGCGACGTCAATGGCTTTTTTGCATTGTTCCACGATGTCTCAGAGACACGCATGGCTGAAAGGGCGTTGAAAGAGGCCTATGACACCTTGGAACAGAGGGTAGACACGAGAACGCGTGAGCTTTCAGAGCTTAACGAGCGCCTTCGCAGAGAGAACGAGATCCGTCGCGCCGTGGAACAGGCGCTAAGGGATGCTAAGGCAGAAGCCGAGGACGCCAATCTCAGCAAGACCCGTTTCCTTGCGGCCGCCAGCCACGACCTGTTGCAGCCGCTCAATGCCGCGCGACTGTTCACCTCTGCGCTGGCCCAGCGCGACCACTCCGATCAGACGCTCAGAGCCGTCGGTCGTATCGATAGCTCCCTGCGGGCTGCGGAAGAGTTGCTGACCGCCCTGCTGGATATCTCGAAACTGGATGCCGGAGCGCTCGAGCCGAAGATCACCGAGTTTGATCTCATGGAACTGGTGGAAGGGCTGGACGTCGAGTTCGGCGCCATCGCCCGCGACCGTGGGCTGGAGCTAAGGACCGTAACCTGCAATTTGGTGGTTCGCAGCGACCGGCGTTTCCTGCGGCGGATCCTGCAGAATTTCTTGTCCAACGCTCTGCGTTATACGCCAAAGGGCCGGGTATTGCTGGGCTGCCGGCGAAGAAACGGCAGTCTGCGAATCGAAGTCTGGGACACCGGTCCGGGTATCCCGGAGCAACATCTGGAGGACGTTTTCGAGGAGTTTCGTCGACTTGACGTCCGGGGGCAGCGTGGCGAGAAGGGGCTGGGGCTGGGGCTGGCGATCGTCAGGAGGATGGCCGACGCGCTTGGCCACCGGGTAGAAGTGCGTTCCTGGCCGGGTCACGGGACGGTGTTCAGCGTCGAGGTACCGATCGGTCGCCAGTTCAAACCCACGCTCCCCCGCAGGCTCACAAGGCAGAGACAGACGGCCGCACTCGATGGCGTGCTGGTGCTCTGCGTCGACAACCAGGCGAATATCCTCGACGGCATGTCGCAGCTATTGGGCGGATGGGGATGCGAGGTGCTGACGGCGGTTGGTACAAGTGACGCACTGGAAACACTGGACGGGCGGCGCAGATGTCCGGATGTGGCGTTGGTCGATTATCACCTGGATGAGGACGATAATGGCCTGGCGACGATGGCGGCCATCCGTGAACGTTATGGCGATTTGCCCGGGGTGGTCATCACCGCCGATCATAGCGATGAGGTACGTAGTGCCGCTCGCAGCATGGGCTACACGGTGCTCCGCAAGCCGGTAAAACCCGCCGCCCTGCGGGCGATCATCAGCCAGTTCACGCTGCGTAGCGCGGCCGGCGCCTAACCGTCCAGTTCGGCGGCTCTCTCCAGCCGGCGCGCGGCGACCGCCGCCTGGGTACGACTACGCAATCCCATTTTTCTCAGGATGGCGGTCACGTGGGCTTTGATCGTGGCCTCCGAGACACCGAGTTCCGCGGCGATCTGCTTGTTCAACAGACCCTCGGCCAACATCATCAGCACCCTGAATTGTTGCGGGGTCAGCGTACCGATGCGCTGCGCCAGTTCCTGGTCTTCACGCATCGCCTCGTCTTCGGTGGCCAGTGCGGATTCGGGCAGCCAGACGTCGCCGCCGAGCACTGAGTTAATTGCACCGGCGATCGTTTCGAGCGATGAGGACTTCGGTATGAATCCTGAGGATCCAAACTCGACCGATCTGCGCATCACTCGCGGATCGCTGGCCGCAGAGACGATGACGACGGGCAATGCCGGGTACTGGGTCCTTAGCCATGCCAGCGCAGAGAATCCATGGGCGCCCGGCATGTCCAGATCGAGCAGAACCAGGTCAGCATCTTCGTTCTCGGCGACCACGCCCTGCAGGCTGTCGAACGAGTCCGCCTCCACGAAGCTGGCGTCCTCGAAGATGTTGCCCACGGCCTGCTGGAGCGCCTCGCGGAACAACGGGTGGTCATCGGCAACGATGATCCTGATGCTTTGTTGTTGCACGCGGGGCGCCAGTCCAGGCTGCGGGTCAGTCCAGTGTCTTTCGTTTCTCAATTAAGTCGTCCACGACGCCGGGATCCGCCAGCGTTGATGTATCTCCAAGGCTGCCGTATTCGTTAGCCGCCACCTTTCTCAGAATCCGGCGCATGATCTTGCCCGACCGGGTTTTCGGTAGCGCCGGCGTGAACTGGATGATGTCCGGCGTCGCGATCGGCCCGATCTCCTTGCGGACCCACACCCTGAGTTCTTTGAGCAGATCGTCGCTGGGCTCCTCGCCCTGCAACAGGGTGACGTATACGTACACACCCTGGCCCTTGATGTCATGCGGGTAGCCGACAACAGCCGCCTCTGCGACTTTCTTATGGGCCACCAGCGCGCTTTCGATCTCCGCCGTGCCCATGCGGTGACCGGAGACATTGAGCACGTCATCGACTCGCCCGGTGATCCAGTAGTAACCGTCTTCGTCGCGGCGGGCGCCATCGCCGGTGAAATACATCCCGTCGAAGGTGGAGAAATAGGTCAGGACGAAGCGTTCGTGGTCGCCGAAGACCGTCCGCATCTGTCCCGGCCAGCTGTCGAGCAATACGAGATTGCCCTCGGTCGCGCCGTCGAGGATCTGACCCTCTCCGTCCACGATCGCCGGCTCAACCCCGAAGAAAGGCCGGGTGGCCGAGCCGGGTTTCAGGTCGGTCGCGCCCGGCAGAGGCGTGATCAGGATCCCACCGGTCTCCGTCTGCCACCAGGTATCGACGATCGGGCAACGTTGATCGCCGACCACCCGGTAGTACCACTCCCAGGCCTCGGGATTGATCGGCTCACCCACTGTACCCAGCAGCCTGAGGCTGGACCGGTCAGTGGAGGTCACCGGATCCTCGCCTTCCCTCATCAAGGCCCTGATGGCGGTCGGCGCGGTATAGAAGATCGATACCTTGTGTTTGTCGACCACCTGCCAGAAGCGCGAGAAGTCCGGGTAGTTCGGCACGCCCTCGAACATCAGGGTCGTGGCGCCGTTGGCAAGCGGGCCATAGACGATATAGCTGTGTCCGGTGATCCAGCCGACATCGGCCGTACACCAGTAGATCTCGCCATCGCGATAGTCGAAGACGTACTCGTGGGTCATGGCTGCATAGACCATGTACCCTCCGGTCGTGTGCAACACGCCCTTCGGCTGGCCTGTAGAACCTGACGTATAGAGGATGAACAGCGGGTCCTCGGCATCCATCTCTTCGACCGGGCATTCGGTAGCCTGATCCCCGGTCAATTCGTGATACCAGACATCCCGACCGTCCTCCCAGGCCACGTCTCCGCCGGTCCGGCGCACGACGACGACTGTCTCGACCGAAGGCAGATCGTTGTCCGACAAGGCGGTATCGACGTTCTTCTTGAGCGGCACTTTGCGTCCACCGCGCAGCCCCTCATCTGCCGTGATCACGACTTTGGCATCACAGCCCTTGATGCGACCGCCAAGCGCATCCGGTGAGAATCCGCCGAAGACCACCGAGTGGGGGGCACCGATTCGCGCACAGGCGAGCATCGCCACCGCCGCTTCCGGGATCATCGGCATGTAGATCGTCACCATGTCGCCCTTGCCGATGCCCCGGCTCTTCAGTCCGTTGGCAAACTGGCAGACCTCTTCATAGAGTTGCCGGTAGGTGATATGACGGTCATCGGCGGGGTCGTCGCCCTCCCAGATGATCGCCGTCTGATCGCCGCGGCTTTCGAGGTGTCGGTCCAGGCAATTGGCCGAGGCGTTGAGCGACCCGTCATAGAACCAGCGGATGTGTAAATCGTCCCTGGCGAAGGACACGTCTTTGACCTTCGAGTACGGCCTGATCCAGTCTATCCGCCGGCCCTGGGCCTCCCAGAACCCTTCAGGGTCCTTGACGGATTTCTCGTACATTTCCTGGTATTTGGCACTGTCGCAGTGCGCCGCAGCTGCTACCTCGGGCCGGACCGGGTAGACGTGTAACTCGCTCATGAGATCCACCTCTCGGAAAGAATCATTGCCCGTCACGCGCCGGGCGTGTGTTCGACTCAGTTTTTCGCGAACTCACCGGACCCACCATTAGACCATGGTCGCAACATGCCGCCGCCGCACCTTAGACCATCGGCTAATTACACAACGCAGTCGGCCTGATTCATGCTGGCGCCGCCCGCGTCGAACCCTGTCAAAGGCGATGGCCTGACCCTCCTCCGGGTGGCTGCAGCCCGGCCACCCGGGAGCGTGCCGTGGGCACGGACCTTGGCGCGAGTTTGTACGGAAGTTATCTTGGCACAATGACAGGATTCCTCGACTTTGCCGAACCTCCATTCAGCAGCCTCGATGCGGCTGAGCGACAGCGCGTCCGGGATGCTGTTTCGGTCGCCAGTTTCAAGGCGGGCGAGACGCTGCGCGACTCAGACACCGGCTGGAGTCACCTCTACCTGATATTGCGTGGCCGGGTGGAGGCCCGTGCCGAAGGTGAGGACGGTGGTTCCAGGCTCTACGGGCCGCAGGAGCTTGTTGGCCCCCGGGACTTCGTAAGCGGCGACCGAAGTCGCAGTTTCGTTGCTCTCGAAGAGACCGCCTGTATCGCTCTCGAGCTGTCTGTGGTCACCGAAATCATCAAGAAGAACAAGTCGTTCAGGCTGGCGATGTCGGGCAAGGCGGCGCTCAGCCTGAGGTCGGACACATCCCGGACGGACGCGGACACTATCACCCTGGCAAGAGTCAGCGATGCGGCCGTTCGAAAAGCCGTCGTCATGGCGGCCGACTCGCCCGCCGCTGACGGCGTGCGCACGATCCGGCAGCGCCGGGCAGATTGCATTCTGGTACGCGGCGAGCGAGGTCTGGGGATGGTAACGGGCACCGATCTTCTGGAGGCTGCCGAGTCGGACGACGGCCTGTCCACGCCCATGAACCGGATCGCCACCTGGGACCTGCTGGAGATCGCGCCGGATGAATATCTCTTCGACGCGCTGATCCGGATGACGCGGGCCCACATCGAGCGTCTGGTGGTGGTGGATGAGGGAGAGCTGGTCGGCATCCTCGAATTGACCGACGTGCTCGGGTTGTTCTCGACCCAGTCACATTCCCTGGGTATCCGGATCGAGCGGGCGGAGACCATCGAGGAACTCCGTGACGTGTCAGAGGCGACTGAAGGTCTCACGCGGGGGCTCGTCGAACGCGGCGTCAGTGTCGCGCGGATCGTGGCGCTGCTCGCGGCACTGAACGCCCGGTTGATGAGCCGGGTGTTCTCAATGTGTATGCCGGACGAGGTGATGAGCAGTGTGTGTCTGATCGTCATGGGCAGTGAGGGACGCGGAGAGCAGATCCTCAAGACCGACCAGGACAACGCGATCGTCATGGAGGATGGGCTGGACTGGCCTGATCGCGACGCCCATCTGAAGCGCTTCTCCGACGAGTTGGAGAAGCTCGGCTACCCGCCGTGCCCGGGGAACTTCATGGTCAGCAATCCCGATTGGGTGATGACCGTGAGTGAGTGGCGAACCCGACTGGATAGATGGATCCGCAAGGCCGATGGTGACGCCATGCTGAATCTCACGGTGTTCTCCGATGCTCACCCGATCACCGGCAACGTCGACCTTTTCTATGCTGTCCGCGACTGGTTCCTGGAGCGATTCCAGGCGGACGCGGGTTTCGTCTCAAACTTCGCCAGGCCGACCATCCGCTTCATCGTGCCGCTGAATCTCTTCGGAAGAGTCCGTGAGGGCAAGAAAGGCATAGACCTTAAGAAAGGCGGGATATTCCCGCTGGTGCACGGGGTCCGCACGCTGGCCCTGCATGCCGGTATGGAGGAGACCAACACGTTTCGCCGGATCCGCAGCCTGGTCTCACGACGGGCCCTGGCGCCGTCGATGGGCGAGGATCTGGAGGCCGCCCTTGAGACGCTGATGCTGCTGCGGCTGCGTCAGCAACTCGACGCCGCGGCGGGCGGGCGCAAACCCGATAACCGGATCCGCCAGGAAGGCATGTCGCGGATGGAGCGAGACCAGCTGCAGCGAGCGCTCAGCATCGTCAAGAGCTTCCAGTCCTCGCTGGCCCGCCGGTTGCACCTGGAATTGTAAGTTAGACGGGAGGGTTGGGGTTGTTCCTCCGCACAGGCCACGCACACACAGCAGCGAGTAGCAGGCCGTGCTTCGCACGCTGAGAGCGGCTCTGGACCGCCGCCGCCACCGTCACGGTGACTGGGGCGAGTTGTTCGACTCGTATCATGGCGACGAGGTTGTCAGCCTCGATTGCGAGACCTCGGGCCTCGATACCCGGCGTGACGCCATCATCTCTGTCGGCGCGGTCAGGGTGACCGGTTGCACCATAGGCACCAGCGATCCTCTGGACATCACCCTCGCCGCGCCGGAGTCGTTGCACCCTGATTCGGTGCGTATCCATCGTCTGCGTCGCCAGGATCTTCGTGGCGGGATACCGGTAGAGGAGGCGATGGAAAGGGTCCTGAAATACGTCGGCAATCGCCCAATACTCGGGTACAACGTCGCCTTCGACGTTGCGATGATCGATCAGCACATACAGCCGCTGTTCGGTTTTCGCTTGCCGAATCGGTCGGTCGAACTCTCCGATGTCTATCTGAAGCGTTGTGGCCGTCCGGATTCCGGCCTGGAGGCGGACCTGCGGCTCGAGACGATCGCAGGCCGGCTCGGCTTGCCGGTCCCGAGAGGGCGCCACACTGCACTTGCGGACGCCATCTTCACTGCGGCGTTGTACGTCCGGCTGACGCACGGGCAGCGCGTCCGGTGAGCCCGGTCAACCGTGCCCGGATTCGCTGGATGGCGTCCAGACTCGACGCTTTCCGGCCGCGACCGGACAGGCACGCGGACGACCCGATCGGCGTGGCGGTTTGCCGGCAGGCTCTGCGGGCTCTCACAGAGGGCAATTACGGTGTGGGCGCTGTGATCGCAGATCGTAAGGGGAGAGTCATCCTCAGTTCACGGAACAAGGTCTTCGAGCCGACATTCCGGAGTGACGGCCATGCCGAGATGGTCGCCGTCGATGCCCTGGAATGCCATCACCCGGACGAGGATCCGGCCTCGCTGACCCTTTTCGTCAGCCTCGAGCCATGTCCCATGTGTCTATCCCGTCTGAAGATCGCGGGTATCGGGCGGGTGCGGTATCTGGCGTCCGACGACGCCGGCGGAATGGTGCATCTGCACGATCGCCTGCCGCCGATCTGGCGGCTATTGAATCCCGACCAGGACTTTTCCATGGCGGATGTCTCGCCGGCACTGTCCCGCATTGCGGGGCGGCTGTTCCAGGTCAATCTGCGGGATCTGCGTCGTCGTCTTCTGGCCAGGACTCATCCGGACAGATAGCGCTGGGCGAGCGCCGCTCGTAACGCGCGGACGGTGCGGAATGACTCCCGCAGGAGCGCCATCTCTCCGGCAGATATCCGGCCGGTGTCCACATGATTGGCGACTTCCGCGGAGATCAGGTTGGACTCACTGTCTTCCAGGCGCGCCAGCTGGGCCCCGAGGCGCAGACGGTTGAACAACACGAGGGCCTCGCTCAGGTCGTCGACCAAGCCGTCCTCCAGGGCGCCTGAGGCACGCAGATCCTCCAGCCGATGGAAGGTATTGGATACGGACAGGCCGGCCTCCAGCGCGAGGACACGGACGCCATGCACGATGGGGAAGATGCCATGCTGTTTCACGTCGATCTCGCGACCCCCGCGGCTGTCAGAGTCGAACAGCACCGGGATGTCGGTTGCCTCGACGGCGGGCTGCAGCATGCGTCGGAAGAAATCCGTCTCCCTGGGAAGATGCCCTGACAGCCATTCCTGCAGCGGAGCAAAGAGCTGACTATTTCCGGCCACCGGTGTGGCATCCAGGATGGCTGACAATCCCAGCACCGCCTCCAGGTCAGCGGCTCGCGCCCAGGCGCTCAACTGCTTCTGCCAGCCATCCTGATCGAGCGTCCACGAGGGATTGCTGACGACCATCTTGCGTGGTGAGGGTGGATAGCCGAGCAGCTGGGTGCGCCGGTTGAATTCTTCGAGCACCTGTTGCTTGTCCGGCCACTCCAGCCCGGGCTCCATGACCAGGGCATTGCTCTGATCCGTGCGCATGACCTGCTCGCCGCGCCCCTCACTGCCCAGGATCAACAGGCAGCTCGCCTGGCGGACATCCTCCGGTACCAGTAGCTCGAAGTTGCGCGCGATGATGCGGCGATGGATTTCCGCCAGCAGGTCCATGATGAAGCGCACACTCACCCGCTGCGCGAACAGGGAGCGGGCGAGATCGACGACACCACCGCAGGCGCGCTGCAGCTGCTCGAAACTCTCCGCGCCTTCGACACGTAGCGCGATGACGTGAGAGTGGCTGGAGAGGAAGCCGAGTATGTCACTCATCTCGACGAGACCGATGGGGTGACCCTCGCGCAGCACCACGAGACGCTCAATACCATGGCGGATCATGCGGATCAGCGCGTCGAACAGGAACTCGCCTTCTTCGATGGTAATCAGCTTCCAGGTGGCCACTTCCGCCGCCGCGTCATCGAGGCTATGCCCTCCGAGGGCGATCGCTTCCAGCATGTTTGTGCGGGTGAGCATGCCGTAGTCATCGCCACGACTGGCAAGCACGCAGTCGGAGCGCGTGCTGCGCAACATCTCGACCGCCTCCCGGATGGTGTCCTCCGGAAGGAGGACGACGGCGGTGCGCATACAGCTTGGATCGACCCTGGCCAGGTTGAAGCTGACCAGGTCACGGTAGGCGCCGCTGCGTGCGACGAGTTTGGTCTTGGTGGCCAGGTCGCGATGGAAGAACTCGCCGAACTCGGCGTTGGCGTAGACCAGTTCGCGGAAAAGATCGGCGGGGAGGACGTGGCAGAGACAGTCCTCCATCGCGACATAGGAGTGGCGCGCCCGGCCGCGCAGCAGCGCCAGCGATCCGAACACCTCGCCATCCCGGTAGTGGGCGACCGCCGCCTCGCCGCCGCTGGCCGGCGACTCCCGTTCTTCGACCATGCCCTTGTCGAGGATGAAGAGATGGTCGGAGACCTTGCCCGCTTCGATGATCCTTTGGCCGGCGGGGAAGAACTGGATGTCCATCGCGCGGACGGCGCGTCGGCGCTCTTCGGGTCCTAACAGGGAGAAGGGCGGATCGGTCGTGTCGAAGTCCGCGTACATGGCAACCAGATTGGATAGACCTCCGCGCTCCTGTCAATGCCACCATGGGATGAGTGGCCTCGCAGGAGGCTCCGGCGAGGCAGATCCGGCCACGCAACCGGGCGCGTCCGCCGGCTGATCGATTGCCGAGACTCATCGGCCCGGACAAGCGTGCTGGCTGTGGCTATGGCTTGGCGTGCTTCGAGGCTTTAGTCGATCCGCCCGACGCTTCTGATCGGCGGGTCGAAATCATCCTGGCGCAGCGTATCCAGGACCTGGGCGCGGGTGGTCTGGACGCCGTCCGGCCACAGCGAGTCCCAGGTGACGCAGTTCTTGAGGCGGTCCTTCGCCCGCCAACCCGACATGGTGCCCGCATCGAGGCTGGCTTGCGCGTCTTCGCACAGATAGGGCCATTCCTCGCGGAACGCGCCCACGCGCTCCTGTCCCGCGACCTCGACCCCGTCGCGCGACCATCGCCATGTGAGCGGGCGTCTCGTGGAGAACTCACTCTGGATCCAGCGTAGATCCATGTTCCAGTTGGCACCAGGCTCTACCCGGAAGCCGATGGCCGCCGGGCTGACAGTGGTCTCGTGGTTCCAGGCGCCGGGGTTTTTGCGGCCACCGGCCTCGGTATGCAGCTCGCGAGTCAGTCTCAGCGTGTGGGCCCCGGGTGCGACTCGGACCTTGAGGCCTGCCGGGCCCCTGAGATCAATATTGCCCAGGGACTGGAACCTGGCCAGGAAGCGGCCGTCCAGGTAGACGAACAGGTCGCGGCCCGGCTGCTCGAGCTCCTCGCCTTCCTTGTCCTCGCTGACCCGGTACTCCACCGAGAAATCCACCATGCAGCACTCGCCATCGGCCGTTGCCACGCCAGGCTGGACGGGAGCCGGCACCCCTGGTGCGGCCGGAGTCTGGGTCGGAGGGGCCGAGACGACGGCAGGCGGCGGCAGCGCCGCCATGTCCAGAAGCGTCTGGATCAGCTGCTTCGGCGCCTGGGCCTGGGAGAGCGCGATGACGTCATCCGCGCTCAGCGGCGCCGGGCGCCTGCCGCTGGATTCCAGCCATTGCAGGATCAGCTCCGCCTCGATGCCCACCTCGAGCATGCGGACCACGTCGTTGACCACGGGGTCGGAGGCCTGTGGGGACCCTGTCTGGCCCAAAGCCGCGGGCGGCGCGGCCATGAACGAGCACAGCAGAGCCACCGATGTGACGATGTTCGAAGCCCTTTGTGTCATACCCATCCTCCACCCGATCGGCGACCGGATCCCCGGCCCGGGGTCCGCAGATGCGAGCCTGCCCCGTTAGCTGGCCGGGCAACCTTAGCCGGGCCAGGGCCTTCTGCCAAGCCGTGACCGGCCGGCCAAAGAAAAAGGCCCCCGCCGTTGCCGACGGGGGCCCGCATTCTTCAGGACTTGTTTAGGACCTTATGATCAGTAGGTCGTGTACAAGCCCAGCACGATGGTCTCGATCTCGTCTTCGTTCGTGCCGGTGAAGTTCTGGTCAGGCGAGAAACTCTCGTAGCCCAGCTTGATATTGGCGTTGTGGCCCTTCAGGAAGTAGCTCACGCCGATCCGGAAGGAGTCGTAGTCGCCGAGGTCGCTGTCGGCATCGCCGTCCCACTCCTCGTACTCGAACCACGGCTGCCACTGGTTGATGTAGTAGCCGGCCTGGAAGTAGTAGCCGTCACCCTGGGACTGGGTAGCTGCGGCGGTCGCGTCATCCAGATCCAGGTCAGAGAAGGCGGCTTCTGCGGTGAGTGAGCCGGGGCCCAGCGGCCACTCGACGAAAGCGTCTACGCTGTAGTACTCGTAGTCGCCTGCACCGTTTACGACACCGGCGGCGTCGAAGGTGTTCTGGACTTCATCCTGAGCTTCGAAGGAGGCGCCAATGGCGATGGTCTTCTTCTTGCCGAGGTAAGTCGAGCTGTTGAAGTAGCCCGGCTCAGCGTCGAAGAAGTTCATCTGGGCGCGGACCGTCGTGCGCAGATTGTCGTCGTCCGTGTCAGTGGCGTTCTGCACGCCATCATAGACACCGGCGTAGTACTTGAGATGCATCGTGTCGCTGAACGAACCGGTGCCGAAGAACGTGGCACCCACGTCGCGGACCGCGTTGGGTCCCGAAATGGCCCCGTCATTGGAGTCGGCGTAGGTGGCGGTAGCGAAGCGGTTGGTTGCGCGGGCACCCCAGGTCAGATTCTTGGTGTTGTTGTTCGGACGGTCGATGGTCATCAGCGCGCCCGAGGACGTGGTCGCCATACGCGAGGAGGGGGCCATGTGCTGACCGAAGAAGCCCTGCACCCAGTTGTTGTACTTCAGGTTGACCCAGCTGTCGATGATGCGCATGTCAGTGCCGGAGCCGCCGGACTCTGAACCCGCATCCGTCTGGATAAATGCGCTCATGTACTTGTTGACCGTGCCTTTCAGGCGGAAGCGGGCCCGACGCACACGGAAATCGGTTTCGTCGTCGAAGCTGCCGTCACCATCCAGATCCTTGTCGGTAAAGATCGTCAGAGCCTGTACGCGGAAGCCCAGATCGATGGACGATTCGTCATCGATTTTGAGCTTGGCGCCTGCCCAGGCGGGGCTACCGACCACAAGGCCAGCGGCGACGCCTGCCAACAATGCAATTCTCGGTGTCTTCATTTCTATTCTCCCTGACCCACAACGGGTCATTCGTACAAAGTCTAATTGTTGGAAAAAACCCACACAATTAGCCAAAAGTCTAGTGGGGATTATAGTTCATGTGTCTCGTTAAGACCACTGGGCACCTGAACCGTGAGCACGGGGACCGGGCAACTCTTGACCAGAGTCCGGGCTGTACTGCCGATCATCCGGTCGATGACAGACGATTCGGTATGGGCGCCGACGACGACCATGTCGGCATTGGTCGATTCGACATGCTTCAGGATCTGCCGGCTGCTGCGCCCTTCCGCAATAATCACCTGCTGGACGATCCTGTCCCAGAGATCCTCGCCCGCGACTGGCGCGAGGGTATTCTTCATGTGCTCGGGCAGCTGCCGGGAGGCTCGATCATGGGCCTCGGAGATCAGATTCGCCAGGCTGCCCTGCCCGCTATAGCCCTCGACCAGGGCTTTCTGTTTCTTGTTGAGTGATTCCACGACGTGCAGCGCCACGATACGAGCCCCGAGCCGGTCGGCCAGGGTGCAGGCGTAACCGAAAACGTAAGGCGCGTGCGGCCCCAGCGTGGTGCAATATAGGATGGTCCTGATCTCAGGCAGCGCCACCCGGCTTGTCTCTGCGCTCATCGCTGGCTTATCCCCTTGGCTGTCAAATTATCCGCCGGCGCTTGCCGGCTGTGCGGCGTCCCGCTTGTTCCTGGCCTTCTGGCTCAGATAGACCGCCGTGACCATCAGCAGGCCGGCGCCATCCGTAACCAGGGTCGGCCAGTAGAGCAGGACCGTGGCCACGGCCAGGACCAGCCACTCGATAATGTTGGTCCTGCGGATGAAGTAGCCCATCGTCAGCGCCGAGAATGCCAGCGTACCCAGAACGGCCGAGAACATGGACGAGAAGACTGCAGACGGCAGGGCCGAGGTTTCCGCGATCACCGCGCCACTCTCGATGTAGCTCCCGCCGGCGACCGTGAATTCATCGATGACGCCGTCGCGGCTGGCGCCGATCTCGCGAATCTCCTCGCCGTCCATGATCTTCAGGATCGGATCTCCGGTGCTCACGGAGTCACCGGGTTCGACTTTGAACTCCAGCACCATGCCGCCCATGATGGGGTCGTTGATCTCCGGGGCGACCAGCGGTTTGCCCTCGAAAAGAATCTGCGGGGTATAGGCGAACAGCAGCGGCACCACGTACAGCAGTTTGGCGAACTTGAACGCGGTCCAGCCGGTCTTCCATGGATCCGAACCGGCGATGGCGGCACCCGCATAGGCCGCGACGCAGACAGGCGGGGTGATATTCGAGTCCTGGCTGAACCAGTAGACGATCATGTGAGCGGCGATCAGGGCGACGCCCATCTCCATCAGGGGCGGCACGGCCAGTACCGCGACGATCAGGTAGGCGGCGGTCACGGGGACGCCCATGCCGAGAACCAGGGAGGCGAGCGCGATCAGCAGCACTGCCGCCAGCAGGTGGCCGCCGGCCGCTGAGATGATGATCTCGGAAAACTTCAGGCCGATGCCGGTCAGTGAGATGGTGCCGACGATGACACCGATGACACCGACGGTTGCGCCGATGATGAGCGTATTCCGAGCGCCGGTCTGAATCGCCTCCCAGATCTCCTTCGGGCCCATGCGGGTCTCTTTCTTGACCCAGCTGATCGCGATGCAGGACAGGGTCGCCCAGAAGGCGGAGAAGCCGGGCGAATAGCCCATGACCATGAGGATGGTGATGATCACCAGCGGCAGGGAGAAGTACCACTCCTTCTTCAGCACTTCCTTCCAGTGCGGCATATCCGGATCGTCGAGACCACGGATGTTGTGCTTCAGGGCCTCGAAATGAATCATCGCGAAGACCGAGAAGAAATACAGCACCGCCGGGAAGATGGCGATCAGCATGATGTGGGAGTAGGGCGTTTCGGTCAGCTCCGCCATCAGGAAACCGCC
Source organism: uncultured Gammaproteobacteria bacterium (assembly GCA_937924335.1). Classification (GTDB taxonomy): domain Bacteria; phylum Pseudomonadota; class Gammaproteobacteria; order Steroidobacterales; family XN24; genus JAHEFR01. The sequence goes on along the minus strand of CALDWW010000022.1, from coordinate 11,874 downwards.
TGCCCCCATGATGGGCGGCATGAACATACCGCCGATCGAAGCCGAGGGCTCGATGGCGCCCGCCACATGTGAGCGGAACCCGGCCCGTTTCATCAGCGGTATGGTGAACGCGCCGGTCGATACCGTGTTGGCGATGGCGCTGCCCGACACCGAGCCGAACAGGGCCGAGGCGACCACCGCGACCTTGGCCGGGCCGCCGGTGCTGTGGCCGGCGGCCGCCATGGGCAGGTCGATAAAGAATCGCCCGGCGCCCGACTTGTGCAGGAAGGCGCCGAAGAATATGAACAGGATCACGTAGGTGGCCAGCACGTTGGCCATAACGCCGAAGACGCCATTCGTCGTCAGGTACAGGGCGGTCGCCAGCCGCTCGATGCCGAATCCGCGGTGCGCGATGGTCTCGGGCATGTAGGGCCCGAAGTAGGCATAACAGATCATCAATACGCCGATGATCGTCATGGACCAGCCGAGGACCCGGCGGCAGACCTCCAGCGAGATCAGGATGCCGGCCACGCTGACTAGGGCGTCCAGCTCGGTTTCCGCTCCGGCCCGGTAGTTCAGCGCCTCGAATTCGTGGATCCAGTAATAGACAAGAGAAGCACTGATCAAGGCGAACAGGACGTCGGACAAGACCGGGTTCTGCGGCCAGCGAGCCTCCATCCAGCGATCTGTCAGTAATACGACGGCGGCGATGCCAAGCGTTCCGGCGACCAGGACCGGCATGCCCATCAGGGAGGCGATACCGGCGCCTGCGCCCGAGGCGCTCCAGGCCGCGCCGATCTCCAGGAGTCGGGTATGGAAAGTGATGGTGTCCGGATAGAAGAGCAGCGCGTCGAGGAATCCGGCCACCAGCGCGCCCAGCAGGATAGCGAGCACGTACTTCAGCCACCTGCTACCTGTCGGATAGAGCAGGAAGACCAGAACGTAGGTGACGAGGACGTAGACCCCCCGGTGATATTGGGTGGCTACCGAAGCCAGGCCTGCCGTGTAGAAGTAGAAGATGACCATCCCGCCGCCCAGCAGGGCGACGATCCACTTCCAGAGGCCGGAAGGACTCCGCCCGCTGGCGGAGTCCTTCTCAAGGATTTCCTTGACCTTATTCTTCTGCTCGGCGTCGAGGTCCTGCAGGGCGTTGTCTTCGGGTGCGGTCATTCAGCGCCCCCCGGCGAATCGCGGTTCTACACTATCCTGATCAACGAGCGCTCTGCGCTGCCGATATCTCGAGGCCCTTCTCTTTCCAGAACATCTCGGCACCCTCATGGATCGGGGTGACGATGCCGTCCAGCCCTTTCTCGACCGCCATGGCCTTCGCCGTGCTCTTTACCTTGATCATGTAGGCGAGGCCCTCGTCGGAGTAGACGTCGGCCAGTGCGGCATGGACGGTCTGCGCCTTCACGTGTGCGCCGGCCACCCAAAGGGCAGAGTCCTGGAAGGAGGACACGTCATAGTCCACTCCGCTGTAGGTGCCAGCCGGAATGGTCAGTTGGGTATAGAACGGATAGTCGTCGAAGAAGCCGGCTGCCTGCCCTGCTTCGACCACACTCAGGATCTTGATCTTGTTGCTTGCAGCCGCCTGGATAACGGAAGAATTCGGAAAACCGGCGAACACCCAGAATGCGTCGATCAGGTTGTCGCCGAGTGCGGATGCGGCCTTTGAATAGCCGAGGAACTCCACGTTCATCTTGTCCCACAGGCCAAGCGACGAGAAATACCTCTCTGCCGCACCGGCAGCGCCTGACCCGGCACCGCCGACGGCGATGCGCTTGCCTTCAAGATCTGCGACCTTCTCGATGCCGCTGTCGGCCTTCACGATCAGATGAGCGGGCGCCCCGTAGAGGAAAGACATCGCATGGACGTTCGGGTACTTGCGGGTGTCGTTCGTCAGGCGTCCGTTCCTGCCCAGGAAGGTGTCGCCGGAGTAGACGATACCGAAGTCCGCCTCACCGGAGTTCACACGGCGCAGATTCTCCAACGAACCCGCCGAAGCCATGTTGGAAACCTCCACGTCATCGATGTTCTTGGAGAGTCGGATCGCGATGCCGTTGGAGAAATACTGGAAGGTGCCGCCTTCCGGGCCGCCGGAGAAGGCCAGCCTGTCGAGGCCGAGCGCGGTCGCGGTTACCAGCGTAAGGCCGAAAATGCCCAGCATCAGAGCCAGGCTCTTGCGAAGAGTTCTCATGTTGACGCCCCCTTTGGTCTCGTCGTCAGATTCTTATTGTGGGCTGCCCGGGGCGCTGACTATCGGTTCAAAGTCAGTCCCGACTCGGATTTCAATTTCCGCAGCCTATCGCCACAGGCCGGAGACTTGTCCCTCGCCGAGCGCGCCGGAGTGCGGCCCACTCGGGTAAAGATAGACCAAATCTTCTGCCCCAACACTCTTATTAACACGAGGCAAAGATGTGGACACACCCTACTTTTAGCGCATTGACATCGATTCGGTGTCATGCCCGAGATAGCTCTGCAAGCATGCTGCACCGCGGCAGCGGCAGACTTCGAGGAACATGTTTCGCCTTGGCAGGTGCCTGATCCCGCCAATCGGCAAGCACAGTGTCATGGAGTTTCTTGAAGGTCCGGAGACAGTTGTCGCCAGGAGTTGTGATCGTAGCCGAATTGCTCAAAGTCGCTACGATACAAACGATAGACACGATCAGCCAGGTCTGAGGTGTAGACTTGCGCCACGGTCCTGTCGCTCTTGTTGAGCGGCCTTGCCAGGCGGCCACTCAACCATTCCTCGGGCAGGCCGAATCCCGAAAAAATCTGAGACATCCCACGAACCAGTTCGGTCTCTATTCGATACACGTCGTCATAGTCGACTAGATCTGTCGCCAGTACAGAGCATTGTGAATCCCAGTGGTGGTTTCGCGCCCCTTCCTTTTGAGACTCGACGTACTCGACAAACGTCGCGAATGGTACATCCACACCATGGCCAGCGCCGGCAAGGTTTCTGGCCCTGGCGAACCTTCTAATGGCGGGCAGTTCGCGTGACATGCTGCGCGCGGCCGGCATGCCATTCACATCTAATCTGAACTTGTCCCTCCAGGCTGAAAGGAGACGGAAATACGGGTTCCTGACAAAACAGGAGAAACGGTACCGGCGCGGGTGCAGAAACAGATCAAAATAGTCGGCTGGCGGCGAAAACAGATGCCGGCGCGAATAATCGAATGGCCAAATGCGGCCGAGCTGGGGTTTTGTCTGAGTGACCTGCAACGCATCGAGAAGAACCTTGCGAAATGTCGTTGTCGCAACCTTCGGATTCAACACGACGACCATCCGAAGGTCGCGACGTAGGTATGCCCTGTACGGGCTGAAGTGGCGCCGAAATAACAGCTGGAGCAATTGAGATGGGGATCGCGTTCGCGCGTGTCTGAGCAAGGGCTGATCAGCCATTCTGAGTGGTCGCGCTAATTGTTTGATCTTCCCTCACGATCGGCCAGTTAATTGCCCTCGGAAACCTTGCGTCGAAGTTGGTAACTGGGTGACTGGCGCGGCAAAGCAGACCTGGGACGATACCGCGAGTACGTTGGCCCATGCGATATGCCTTTGGCGGGGCAGCGATAGTCGCGCGGTGACCACGGGGAATCCCCATCGGCGGTCAACGATCGTCAACTGTCATGTATCCATGAAACGGCGTCTCAGCGAATGGCATAGCCGCCATCGACCCGAATGAGGGTGCCGGTTACGAAATCGGAGGCCCGCGAGGCGAGAAAGACTGCCGTGCCGACGAGTTCGTCTGGCAAACCCCACCGGCCGGCCGGTGTCCGCGCAATGATCTCGTCATTCATTTCTTTCATTTCCGCCGTCCTCACCGGAGCGGTCATCTCTGTCTCGATAAACCCCGGCGCGATGGCATTGACCTGAATATTGTGGGGCGCGAATTCGATCGCCATGGATTTGGTCAGCTGAACGATTGCGCCCTTGGCCGCGCTATAGGATGGGATCAGACCCGAGCCGAAATAGGAATACATGCTGCCGATATTGATGATCTTGCCGGCCTTGCGTTCCATCATGGATTTGGCCGCCAGTTTCGATAACAGGAATACCGCGTTCAATTGCGTCTCGATCACGCTATCCCAATCTTCAGGCGATTCCTGCATGATGCCGCCGCTGATCGAAACGATACCGGCGTTGTTTACCAGGATATCAACCGGGCCCAAGTCGGTCTCGATGGCCTGCATGGCCGGCTGCAATTCGCCTCTGTGCGAGAGGTCAAGAGGAACGGCCAGCGCAGGATGGCCGATCTCCTGTAGTTCCCCGAGGACCTGTTGGTTCTTGTCATCGTTGCGTCCAATGATGGCAACCGAGGCTCCCGCCGACGCATACCCCAGCGCCAGGCTTCTGCCGATGCCTCCGTTGCCGCCCGTGACGACCGCGACCCGACCGGCGAGATCAAACAAGGTTGAAGGATTCATTTCGGGACTCACTGCCTTATCGAATTATGGAGTGCCGGCATTCTACCGTGATGGAGCAATGCGTTGGATTGACAGGCCGGGCAGGGTGTCCGACGCTGACGGCCTCGCGGCACTCGATGATTACTCGCCGTTTTGCGGCTCGCCCGTCGGGCCGGCGCCTGGCGGCGCCGTTCCGTCGCATCGCTACGCGATGCTCAGGTCGAACCTGAGGTTCTCGTCCTGGGGAGTGTCGGACCAGCCAGACCGGGCACCGCAAGGGTACGCTGCTTGATTGGTGGGCCCGCCCGGACTCGAACCTGGAGCCAAGGGGTTAGGAGAGCCACGAACACATTGTCATGGCTCAAATGCGCCATGACCCGAAATCCCGATCCGAGAGCCGAGCTTTTGGGTCATACTCCGCGCATGGGATTCTGGCGGGAACTGCAAAGACGGCGTGTTTTCCGGATGTCCGGCTTCTACGTCGTGGGCGCCTGGCTCGTCATTCAGGTTGGCGACGTTTTCTTCCCGGCCTGGGGCCTCCCGGAAACCGCCGTGCGGTTTCTTATCCTCGCCACGATATTGTGCTTCCCGATTGCGCTGGTCTTTTCCTGGACCTTCGACATAAGCACATCGGGCATCGTCAAGACGGAACCAGCAGTCCCCGGCGACACTTTTGATAACTCACTCAAGCGCACCGATTTTGTCGTCCTGGCCGCCTTGCTCGCGATCGGTGCTGCCATTGTGTTCGGCAGTCTGCAAAAAATCGTCGAGGAAGTGGACGATGTGGTGGCGGCGGCCGAAAAAATTGCCAACTCGGTCGCTATTCTGCCGTTCGTCAACCTCGATACCAAACCGGAGACGGGCTATTTTTCCGATGGCGTCACCGAAGAAATTCTGCACAAGTTGTCCACGCTGAAAGCGCTGCACGTATTGAGCCGCACCTCGTCTTTTGCATTTCGTAATAGTAACGAGGGTCCAGCGCGTATCAGCGAAATACTGGGCGTCCGGTATTTGCTGCATGGCAGCGTTCGTCGTGACAACAACTTTGTACGCATCACCGCGCGCCTGATCGACGACACGGGCTACCAGGTCTGGAGCGAGACCTTCGATCGCGAACTCGAAGGCATTTTTGCCATTCAGTCAGAGATCGCGAATACGGTCGCCAGGCACATCGAGCGCCAGATTGTTCCTCCCGCTGAACTTCCTGCCGGCCGCACCACCACGAACATGGCCGCCTATGATGCCTACCTGGTGGGCCGCTCTTTCCTTAATGCAAGAACGATCGGTTACCAAGACAAGGCCATTGCGGCTTTTGACAAAGCTATTCGTCTGGATGAGAACTACGCGCCTCCGTATGCCGGACTGGCCATGGCGGTAGAGCTTGATTACGGTAGCAACGATCGGGTTGCTGTTCGCGAGTCCGCCGTCATAGCGGCCAAAACCGCCATTGAGTTGGACCCCGAGCTGGCCGAAGGGCACGCTGCGCTGGGCTTGATTCTGCTGGACGATGCGATTTCGATTGGCGATTCGGAAAACGAATTTGAACGCGCCGAACGATCGTTGCGGCGGGCTCTGGATCTCGACCCGACGCTCACGAATGCCTACAACTGGTTGGCGATTACTCTGACAAATCAGGGTCGTTTCGAAGAATCGAACGCTGTGCAGATGGAGGGCCTGCTCGTCGACCCGCTGAACCCCGTATTGTCTGTAAATCGCGCCCTGAAATTGAAAGAACTAGGCGAACGCGAACGCGCAGAGCAACTTCTTTTGCGGTTGACCTATCTGCCCGACGCCCCGGGGATGGCCTACCTGGGGTTGGTGAACCTGTACTTCGATACGGGCCAATTCGACAAATCACTTCACTGGGCCAAGGAAGGCGCGCTGCTGGCTACCGTGCGTCTTGGCTACGCCTCCGCCCTCGTAGCGGGGCGCTATGAGAATCTCGGCTTGACCGAGGATGCCGACTACTGGGTGGCCGATGCTGTCGAGCATGAGCCGCAGCCTGCAGCAAGTTTTGTGTACAAGGCCATTCAGTTTCAAATACGTGGCGACCTGTCAGGACTACGAGCAGAGATCGACAAGCTTTCTACAGCGCTCGGCGCCGATATAGATGGATTGCGGGGCTTTCTGGCACTCGTGTATGCAGCCGCCAATATTTATGTCGAAAACTTCGATGTGGGCATTGCTGTGCTTGAGAGCGCGCTTGACCTCGAGTCGCTGCCCAAAACCTTGAACCATAATGCTTATGGGGAATGGCCATCTTTGCATCTTCTCGCCCATGCCTATCAGCAGGTTGGACGAGATGATGAAGCGAATGTACTTTTGAGCCGGCTCCACGAACAGCTCAACTCATATGTTGTTGAGCGTAATATGGACTTTGCGCAGCTTCACCACCTGCGTGCACTTAACTTCGGTCTGCGCGGTGACTTTGACGCGGCCGCAGACGCTTTTGAAGACGCGATCAACGCCGGCTGGTTGCGGTACATCTGGGTGATGAATAGCCCTGCGTGGGCAGAAACGATTGCCGACCCTCGTATCGCCCGCATGCTCGATGACGTCAAAGTCGAACTTGAACGTCAGCGAGCTGTTGTGCAGCAAGCCGATGCTGAACACGATTTTCGTGCCGAAATTGCGGCAGCGCGAAGTGCCCTCGGCCGCTAGAAACTAGTCGTTCTTGCCCTTGGCATCGTCCGTCGGTGAGCACGTAAGGGCCATCAGGAATCATCATGACCTGCTCTCCGCTAGTCGGTCCACTGTGAGCTTGGTAAAGTCCGTTTTCGAAGCAGAGGACGGACATGAAGAAGCGATCCACCGAGCTACAGATCGTGGCGATCCCGCAGGAAAGGTGGCCCGGGACCCCGTCTCAACGTCTGAAGCCAAGGGAACCCAATCCCCCGGTCTTCTCATACAAGCTCGGTTGATTCAGTAAGACTGGTTACTTTTCTTCGTTCTTGCCTTATCTGCAGACCCTGTTACCCGGTTTGCCCTTGCACCGGGTGCCGTCCGGGCAGTCACTGTGGTTGTCGCAAGGTTGCGGCGGGGGCGGAGGTGGTTCGGCGTCGCTGTCCGGGTCGAGGAATTCCTCGACCTTGCTGAAGTAATGGGCCAGGGCGCCATCCACCGTCCAGTTGTTTTCATAGTCGCACACGTCGTTAATGTTGTAGCCGCAGCCGCCCGTCAACTGCCCGACCACCTCGCCGTCGGCATTGACCACCGGCGATCCGCTGCTTCCGCCCTCGGTGGTGCCGATGGTGTCGATGCTGTAGATCCATTTGCCGCGCGGCCAGCCCGCGCATTCGATCGAGCCCGGATCGACCAGGTGTTCGGTGTAAGCCTGCGGTGCACCCGAGGGGTGACTGATCCGATACATCGGGATGTTGTCTGATGCAACGGGCGTGCTGGTCCAGCCCAGAAAGGCGCTGCCATCCGGTGCCGGTTCATTCAGTTCCATCAGGGTGAAATCGCCGGCCTTGCCGGCGGCCAGGATGCTGGCGCCGAATGTACGTAACTCTTGAGGATGGTTGGCCTGGTGGGCGTAAATGTTGTCGCAGTTAACGGTTCCGCAACGCACCTCCAACTGGAAAAAGTTCTCCAGGTTCCGGGCAGCCATTTTATTGCCGATGCAGTGGTTGGCGGTCAGGAACAGGGGCCTTTCAGTCGAGTCGTCAGTGTCCGCGAGCAGGCCGCCGGTACACCAGTAAATGTACGCCCCGGCGATCCACTGCATGTGCGCGACTGCATCCTTGGCCTGATCGACCGCAGTATTGGTGCCGACACAAGAGGCATTCACCGCGCAGTGCGCGTTGTAACTACAATGACCTTTTGTATCCATGAAGCGCGGCCGGATATGCCCCAGGCCCGCAACGGTGAACCGGGTGTCGCGTAAGTTGTCATCGTTGGCGGGTCCCGATTGGCGCAATTGCAGGCTGATCGAATCGCCCACCAGGGTGTGCGACCAGAACTCACCGTCGCCATGCGGGCCTCGCCCGGTATACGGCCCGAATACTTCGCCACGGAGATTGTAAAGATACAGGCCGGCGCCTTCCGGCAGGCTGAAACCGGTGAAATGCACCCGCAGGGCGGCAGCGTCGGGAGAGCCCAGGTCGGCGGTGAACACGTAGCCGTTGTCAGCAGTGCTCGCCATGGCCCCGTGGGATCGAGTGAGTGAGCGGCCCCTCAGTTTCGACATGTTCAAGTCGCTGAATGAGACTTCAGCATCCAGGGCTTTGGTAAGGCCGACCCGTACCGGCAATTTGCCGCGTTCCATGTCGATTTCATACATTTCTTCGACGGTGACTTTCGTCAAAAGCACTTTCGCCTGGCCGGGTGTTATCCGCTCGGACATCAACCAGTCATGTTGCTGGCCCCGGGCCGCCAGTGCGGCCTGCTTGTCGAATGCCTTGCCACTGCGCTCGGCCGCTTTTTCCAAGCCAGCATTCTGGGCGTCTTGGCCCATGGCACTGATGGAAAAACTGGCGATGGCGCAGAGGAGGATGAACCTGGGCAGGTGTAGGTTGGCTGAGAGCATGTCTTGTCCCTCGTTCGCAGGGTCCGTTGACGAACGGGCGGCCCCGGTTCCCGTCACTGGGTTCTTGTCCTAAATCTAGGTGAGAACCTACATGATTGCACTGGCCGTTCCATCCGGGGTCTTCACAATGAAGCGGACGGGAATGGGTACTGACAAGTTAACAGCAGCTGAACGACAATCGCGGCATGAGCAGATCCGCATCTCTGTATGAACGCCACCGGTTCATGCCGGAAATCATTCAATGTGCCGTGTGGCTCTACCATCGGTTCAATCTGAGTGCCCGCGATATAGAAGATCCAATGGCCGAGCGGGGCATGCGTCGATTCAAATCAGCAGAACAAGCACAGCGATTCCTGGGTGTCCATGCAGCTGTTCACAATCTATTCAACCTGGGCCGGCACTTGATCTCGGCCGAACTCTATCGAGCGTTCAGACAGCGTGCCTGTGCGTCTTGGGAATGTGCGACAGGGGCGTAATCTGCGTCTTTACTGGGGTTCGCACGTGATCAATAGTTAACTTGTCAGTACCTCTTTTTCCTACGGCCGTCGGTACATAGGTGTGTTACGCAACAGAACGCTCAAATACGCACCAGATGCCTGATCAAGAAAAGGGGTGCCTGGAAGCCGACGCAAGTCTCTGCATGTCTCACCGTCCCCACAACAGACCTTTCGAAAGGTCAGGGTTTCCAGCCCCCAGCACGGAACATCGATCGTGCCGACGACGCGCTGATCCGAATAGTACGATTCGATCGGGTCAAAGCTTGTGCTGAGTATCCATGACCGCGGCTTGTCGGGAAAGTGATCTGGTAGTAATCCCACCTCAAGTTCCAGCGTAGGCGAGAGGGTCAGTCCCTTAGTCATGTTGGTGACTAGTATACTGAGCTCGCAGGCTTTCCCATCGATCAGCGTACGCTGAATGCAGAGGTCGATTCTTGGCCCGGTGTCCTGCTCATCCCCATGAATACCAGGTGTGGCCACTACCGCAAGGCTCTCGAGATGGCCAAGGGGAATACGATGGGCATCGACAGGACCATCACAGACGGGATCGCCACGTGGACACTCGATCGGCGCCAACGTGAACCGGTCTGCAATGGCTTCGAACCAGCCCGCATCGAAATACGGCTGGCCCGTCGGAGTGAGAAGCGCTTGGCAGCCCATGCGTGCGGATGCGGATTTCCACGCAAAATTTCCGCCTGCGCCAACATCGCATGCTAACCAGAATGCGTAGAGCCCCAGACTTGAGCAGGGCATGTCCAACATCTTAAGTTGCCTCGCCGCGGTCTGCCCTGCGGGAATGTCATCAAACAATATCTTTTCTTTTTGCCCGAACGCATAAAGGCTGCTCGACCTGTAAGGGTCGCCATTCCAACTCGGCGCCCCTCTAATGTGTGGGGGGATTTCTGCCCATTCATCGACCGAAATGATTTGCACCTCAAATCCGGGTCTCACTGAGCCGCGGTCCTTCAGATTGGTGACCGACATGTCGATTCTGCAGGTGTCGGGGGCGATCTCGACCGATGAGACCCGCACCCCCACGTAGTGGCCCCATAACCGATCAATTGGCGCGTTCGAGCAACCAAGCACGAATGCTAAAAGCACGATCGGGCCCCTGGTCAGAAAGCTCAGATACCTTGTGTCGAATACAACCACCGTACCTTGTCCATAGCATCCACAAGCAGTACGTCGCTATCCGTGAATGCCGATAAGCAGCGAGATCGGACCGATTGAATCATTTGGCAGTGTCGCAACGGGGAAAATACGGGGTATTTGCACTTCAGAACTTGAGATTCCGAACAGAAGACTGTCCAAGCCGCTGTCTACAATCTATTCAACCTGGGTCGACATTTGATTTCGGCCAGACACTAACGAATGTTCAGACAGCGTGCCTTCGCGTCCTGGGAATGTGCGACCGCAGGGTAATCAGGAACTTTTCTGACATATACACAGGTTCAATAGTTAACTTGTCAGTACCCTCGAACCACCGACCAAGTGATTGGCAGGACGGAAAGAGCTTGGATTCCTAGACGACCCCCGAGTCGCGTGCAACCTGGAGGGTGTCGAGGTATTGCTGGAACTTCACGGCTCGGCCTTCGCGCATTGTCCAGATGTGGGCCACCTGCGCTTTACGCTCCTCGACCTGCCCGTGAAACCTCAGGTAGTAATAGCCGAGGGCCACAATTTTGTCGCCGCCGCTGCATTCAAAGATCTCGTCCACATCAAAGACGAGTTTATCGAAACCGGCCATCAACCGATCGAAAACGCCTGACCGCATTTCAGCTAGTCCGTGATACGGACTCTTGTCCGCCAACGGCGAATTGTCAGCCACAATCCAGACGATATCGTCAGCCAGATGCGACATCACTCCTTCGTAGTTTCGTTCGTTCAAGTGGCCGTAGAGTCTTTCAATGACTTCAATGTTATTCATGTTCGAAAACTCGACCTGCGTGAAGATGTTTTGAAAACAGAAAGTAAACCGCACGAGGCAGTCAAACAAGCATGTCAAAGCGAGCCCCGGCAATCGTCTTCCAGTTGATGCGGCGCAGCAGACAAAAAGGCCACCATCAGGCGACCTTTCTAGAGAATCTGTCCCCCGGGCGGACTTGAACCTGAATGAGACCAAGGGATTCCAATCCCCTGGTCTCTCCCATAGCTTTGCTAAGCCCTTGAAAGGATTGGTGGGCCCGCCAGGATTACTCGCCGCACTGTGTGCGGCTCGCCCTCCGGGCCAGTGGCCTTCGGCCCCCGTTCTCTCGCATCGCTGCGCGGTGCTCGGGTCGAACCTTGAGGTTCTCGTCCTGGGGAGTGTCGAACCAGCCAACCGGGACACCGCAAGGGTGCCCCGCTTGTCTGGTGGGCCCGCCAGGACTCGAACCTGGAACCAAGGGATTATGAGAACCACTAAATCATTGTCATGGCTCTAATGCACCATGACCCGAAATCCCGATCCGAAAGCCGAACTTTT
>CALDWW010000021.1 GCA_937924335.1 uncultured Gammaproteobacteria bacterium | reverse complement strand
CCCGGCTTCGGGTACGATATCGCCCGGTCAGGGACCATTTATGTTCAGCAGAAAATCCACAGAAGCGACCAGCGCCGGGCCCGACTCATCGGCCGGCCCAGCCGCGTCCGACGATCGCAAGGGCTTCTTCCGCCGACTGCGCGAGCGGCTCAACCAGGGCGAGTCCTGGCTGACCTATGACCTGGCCCATCTGCTGCCCGGCGGCAAGCCCGACGAGGCGTTCCTGGAGGAGATGGAGACCCGGCTGCTGTCCGGCGACGTCGGGGTAGAGGCCACCACCCGCATCATGGAGGGGCTGGACAAGAAGCTGTGGCGGGACGAACTGAAGGATGCCCGCACCGTGGTAGAGACCATCCGCGGCTCCATGCTCGAGATCCTCGCCCCCTGTGAGGCGCTGCTCGAGATCCCCGACTCGCCGCGACCGTTCGTCATCCTCATGGTGGGCGTCAACGGTGCCGGCAAGACGACCACCATCGGCAAGCTGGCGCGGCGCTACAAGGACCAGGGCCTGAACGTCATGCTGGCGGCCGGCGACACGTTCCGGGCCGCGGCGGTGGAACAGCTCAAGATCTGGGGGGATCGCAATGAGGTCCCGGTCGTCGCCCAGCAGACCGGTGCCGATCCGGCCGCCGTGATGTTCGATGCGCTGGAAGCCGCCAGGGCACGCGGCATCGACCTGCTGATCGGCGACACCGCCGGACGGCTGCACACCCAGGACAACCTGATGGAGGAGCTGAAGAAGGTAAAGCGGGTGATGGCCAAGGTCGACCCGGACGCGCCCCACGAGACATTGATCGTGCTGGACGCCAGCCTCGGACAGAACGCGCTGGTGCAGGCCACCCGGTTCCACGAGGCCATCGGCCTGACCGGCATCGTCATGACCAAGCTCGACGGCACCGCCAAGGGCGGCGTCCTGCTGGCCCTGGCGGAGAAGCTCGGCGTGCCGATCCGCTATGTCGGCATCGGCGAGAAGGCGGAGGATCTTGACGCATTCCGTTGCGCGCCTTTCGTCAGCGCTCTTCTGGGCGGAGACCCGGCGGCGACCCCGTGATCCGCTTCGAGACTGTCTTCAAGCGCTACCCGGGCAGCCGCGAGGCACTGTCCGGCGTCAGCATGTCCATGGATACCGGCGAGATGGCTTTCCTCACCGGGCGTTCGGGCGCCGGCAAGAGCACGATGCTCAAGCTCATCGGGCTGCTGGAACGGCCGACGCGCGGACAGGTCATCGTCAATGGGCGCAACATCGGCGGCATCAAGCGGCGCCAGATCCCGGCCTTCCGCCGCCAGATCGGCATGGTGTTCCAGGACCACAAGCTGCTGAACGACCGCAGCGTGTTCGACAACGTAGCCCTGCCACTGGTCATCGCCGGCCTGGGGCTCAAGGAATCCGGCAAGCGGGTGCGGGCCGCCCTCGACCAGGTCGGCCTGTTGCACACCGAGAAGGTGCGGCCGATGACCCTGTCGACGGGTGAACAGCAGCGGGTAGGCATCGCCCGCGCCGTCGTGTCCAAGCCGTCTCTGCTGATCGCCGACGAGCCCACCGGCAATCTCGATCCGGGCCTGTCGCTGGAGATCATGCGGATCTTTGAACGCTTCAACGAAGTCGGCACGACGGTACTGATCGCCAGCCATGACCTGCACCTGATCAGTCAGCTCGGGCACCGTCGTATCGAGTTGAGCGAAGGCCGGCTGACTTTCGGTGGCGAGGGAGAGAACGGTCATGGCTAAACCCATGGCCCGGGCCAGGAAGCGGAAGCCGACCCGCCCCGAGCGGCGTCCGCGGCCGTCCCGGCGCAATAGCGGCCGGCGATCAGCGTCTGCCCGATTACCCAGGTTCACGAACCTGCTGATCGATCATGCCAGGGTGCTGGTCGCCAGCCTCGGGCGGCTTGCCTCACAACCGCTGTCCACACTCATGACGGTGGCCGTCATCGGCATCGCGCTGGCGCTGCCCGCCGGCCTGCAGCTGCTGGTCGCCAACGTCCGGGCACTGAGCGGCCACTGGCAGGGGGCGGCGGAACTGTCGGTGTACCTGCAGCCTGACGTGGAGCTGACCGCGGCGGAGAAACTTGCCGACGGCCTGAGGGCCGATCCGTGGATCGCGGAAGTACAACTCATATCGGCGGACTCGGCGCTGGCAGAATTCCGCGAATCTTCAGGCTTCGGAGACGCCCTCGAGGCATTGCCGGAGAACCCGTTGCCCCATGTGATCGTCGTACTTCCCGCAGCCGATCGCCAGTCCTCCGAGGACGTTGCGACGCTGCGCGACAAGCTGGAGGAGGATCTGCCCGCGGAGCTGGTCCAGGCGGATACAGAGTGGGTGGCGCGCCTGCAGGCCATGCTCGAGGTGGTCCGTCGGGTCGTCCTGCTGGCGGCCGTCATGCTGGCCGTTGGTGTCGTCATCATCGTCGGCAACACGATCCGCCTGGATATACAGAACCGTCGGGACGAGATCGAGGTCACCAAGCTGATCGGAGGTACCGACGCATTCATCCGCCGGCCTTTCCTCTACACCGGTATCTGGTATGGCCTGATGGGCGGCCTGCTCGCGCTCGCGCTGGTGGCAAGCTCGCTGTGGGCACTCGATGAGCCGATCAGGCGCCTGTCCGGTCTCTACGGCAGCGGATTCCGGCTGCAGGGCCCGGGGTTCGCCGGGGGCGTCGGTTTGACGCTGGCGGGGATCGTGCTCGGATGGCTGGGATCATGGGCCTCAGCGACCCGAAACATGCGCCGGATCGAGCCCGGCCATGAGAAATAACCCACTGTTTCTACTATAATTATCACTGGGAACTCTGTGCGGGTTTAGCACTCTAATCATCGGAGTGCTAAAATGCGGCACCGCAAGAGTGAGGTCAGTCTATGAGTACAGCTTTGGTCCAGCCGAATATGAATCTCATGCCCGCCGGTCCGGTGGGCAGCGTGGACGCGTATATGCAGGCCGTGTCCTCTATCCCGGTCCTGAGCCAGGAAGAGGAGCGTGCCCTTGCCGTGCGTCTGCGCGATCAGGGCGACCTGGATGCCGCCCGTCAGCTGGTGCTGTCTCATCTGCGCTTTGTCGTGCACATCGCGCGGGGCTACATGGGCTATGGGCTGCAGCTCGGGGACCTTATCCAGGAAGGTAACGTCGGGTTGATGAAGGCGGTCAAACGCTTCGACCCCGAGGTCGGTGTGCGGCTGGTGTCTTTCGCCGTTCACTGGATCCGGGCCGAGATCCACGAATTCGTGTTGCGCAACTGGCGTGTGGTCAAGGTCGCCACCACCAAGGCGCAGCGCAAGCTGTTCTTTAACCTCCGCAAGGCGAAAAAGCACCTGGGCTGGCTGAGCGCGGAAGAGACCCGCGTCGTCGCCGAGGACCTCGGCGTCTCACCCCGGGACGTCAACGAGATGGAGCGTCGCCTGTCCAGCCGCGACCTGGCGTTCGATCCGGCGCCAAATGCCACCGACGACGAGGACGGCGGCGCGTTCACCCCCGCGGCCTATCTGCCCAGCCCGGAAGCCGATCCCGCCGTCAGCGTGGAGACGGCGGACTGGGAGGAGGCATCGGCGACACGACTCCGGCTGGCACTGGACCGTCTAGACGACCGCAGCCGTCACATCGTGGAGTCCCGCTGGCTGACCGAGAACAAGCGTACGCTGCAGGATCTGGCTGCCGAATACGGGGTGTCCGCGGAACGGATCCGCCAGCTCGAGGCAAACGCGATCAAGAAGATGCGCGGCCTGATGATCATCTGAGAGGCCGGCCGCGGCGTTGCCTTCCGATCAGCCCGGCTCCGGCCGGGCTCTTCATTTGCGCCGGCGGCCGAACCAGAGCCAGCTTCCCGTCAGGGCCAGCGCGATAAGCAGCACGGCGGCCCCATCCATCAGCCAGATACCCCATCTGCCGAACAGGCGCCCGCTGTGCAGATCCAGAAAGATGCGTTCCAGAGACAGGATCCGTCCCTGATAGTCCTGCCTCAAGGCCGCAAGCAATCCGTCGGGCAGCGGATCGGATCGTGACCAGCGAATCCCTGTCTCTGCAAGATCCACCCCCGACCAGCCCAGCATTGCCTGGTCCGCGGCATGGATGCCGGCCCCCGAATGGACGACGATCTGGCCGTCGCCACCGATGCCGACCGCGGTGACGCCTGGCGGCATACCGCTCTCCGCGCCCAGCCGCTCTACCAGCTCACCTTGTGGGGTAATCAACAGGGCGTCGCCATCGACCACGGCGACGATCATATCGCGAGCCTGGGCCGCGCCAACGAGGTCATCGACCAGACCGGCCACCGGCTTGTCGTTGAAATACAGCCGGTCTCCCAGCAGCGAGACCCGGCCGGCCGCAACGGCAAAGCTCTGGCCGTCATCCGGCAGGTCGATGCCGTACCAGTCGAGCAGCCACGCCGAGGTGACGAATCGCTGGTCCAGCCGCAGGCCCTCTGTGTGATTCAACGCGATACCGGTGATACCCAGGATCAGCACCAGCAGCGCGGCGACGATGCCGATGCGCCGGTGCCAGGTCCAGAACAGCCGGTGACGGCGGATGTCTTCAGGCAGACTCATTCTTGTCGATCCGGCCGTCGAGGAAGAGCGCCAGGCGAGCCAGCCTGGTGATGGCATGGACCGAGAGCGTCGCGCCGGAGATGCTGTCGATGTGCCGGTCCAGCTCGCGGTCCTCGGTCAGAGACACCTGCCGGAACTGGTCGGTGAAGAAGTCGTGCCTGACTTCCCAGCCCCGGCTCTCCCGGAACACCAGAACCTTGACCCTCTCGATGCGTCCGTCGTCGACGACGATGCCTGTGGTGATCGGTTTCTCCTTGCCGATCTCCTCCACTATCCAGGCAGTTCGGTCGCCCTGACGCCAATAGCGCAACCGCATGACCGCAGGGGCGTGCCCCAGTATCTCCGCGACCGGCTCGCGCAGGTTTGCGGTAAGCCACAACGCCGTGGGCGCGGGTGGCTGGCCGGCGAAGGTCTCCCTGATGAAATCGTCAGGCTCCTGGTAGATGCCCATCCCGGCCGGTACGGGCGGCGCCGCCAGCAGGAGCGGCAGTATGCAGAGCAATGCGCCAGGCCATCGCGACCGTTTGTGGGTACTGTCATACATGCGTTTCACAGGGGCCTCAGAAGGCGTAGCCGATGCCCAGGTTGTAGCCGTTGTCATCATTGTTGCCGTCGTTGTCCTGCTGCTGGACGTCGAATTTCAGCACCACATCCGGGATGGGCCAGTAGTTGACGCCCAGATCGAGCTGCTTGAACTCGGTGTCATTGGAGGCGCCGGCATTATTGTCCCAGACGCTGTAGCGCGCAAAGACACCCAGCTGTCCCGGGATGTTCCACAGGCTGCCGCGCAATGAGGGCTCCACGTACCAGCCCTCCTGCTCGTCACGCCCGATGGCCGCCGGATCGGAGGCGTCGATGACGTCGTCATCATCCAGGTCCCAGCGGGCGTAGAGCGCCCGCAGACCGAACGGCCCGCGGCGGATGTCTGCATGAGCTTCCAGAAGCGTCGCGCTGACGTCCAGGTCGCCCTGGGTCACGTCGCTCTGGTACTGGCCGCTGGCCGCGAGTTCCACGCCCGGCATGCCGGTCCACTTGAGCCGGCCGGTGTAGGCCAGGTCGTCGGCTCTGGCCTGCGAACCCTTCTGGCGGCCATTGCGGACGAGGAATGCCTTGCTGCCCGTGGTATCGACGTCGAAGCCGGAAGTCACGGCCGCGTCGAATGAGAAGCCCGGCGCCAGCTCACCGTGGATGTCGGCCCCGTTCTCCCACCAGGTCGTCGGGATGATGTTCTTCTCCACCGGATTGCGTTCGACGCCGAAGAAAGTATTGGGTTCGTGGGTCTCGTTGAGGATGCCCACCGGCATGAGGAACAGGCCGGCGCGGCTGGCGACCGTGTCGCTGAAAGAGAAGTTGATATAAGCCTGCTCCAGCTCGATCTCGCCATTCTGGCCATCGCCCGCGATGGCGTGCTCCAGTTCCAGCTCAGAGACCAGCTCGATCCGGTCATTGAAGTCATGGTTGAAGAACAGCACGAAGCGGTGGAAGTCGAGCTCTTCCTTGCTGTCGAGATTGTTGTAGTGCATCTCGCCGTAGCCGCCGATACGGGTCCTTTCCGTCCAGCTGCCCGCGCCGGAAGCAGACGAGAAACTGGCCTGTTCGATCATGTCACCCGCCACTTCAACCTTCTGGTCGGTTTCTTCCACCTTCACGTTGGTGTTGGCCAACTGGGCCTGAAGCTCCTGGATCTGGCGCTGTTGCTGCTGAATCACCTGCCACATCTGTTCCGGTGTCGGTGTCTCGGCCGCTTGGGCGGCGCAGGTTACGAACAGGCCGATCGCCAGGCCGATTCTCTGCAGGTATCTGAAAAACATGGGTTGCCCTCTAATTATTCTCTTTCTCGTATGGTCAGCGATCCTTCCCTATGTGGGATTTTATAAGGTTTAAACCTTAATGACAATGATTCGTATTTAGATTCAATCTTATTTCCGCTGCTGCCATGGCGGCGCTGCCCGGCATCGGCCCATCAGTGTGTCCAACCGCGGAATACAGCCAGGCGGCGAGCGCTCGCCCCACCGCCCGCTGGTTTATCATTCGCACCTCGGCAATTCGGTAGCGAGTGGGGCCCCATGGCGATTCAGAGCGTGCAATCCTGGCTGGACGAGTATGGCGAGAGCCATCAGAACCTGACGAACAAGGCGATCCACTGGATCTGTGTCCCGCTGATCGCGCTAAGCCTGATCGGCGTGCTCTGGGACCTGCCCGTTCCGGCGGCCTTTGCGGATATCTCCCCGGTGATGAACTGGGGCATGTTGTTCATGATGGCGTCCGTCGTCTATTACTTCATCATGTCGCCGAAACTGGCCGTGGGCATGGTCTTGCTGATGATCGTCTTCGCTCTCGTGCTCGGCTGGCTCGATCGCCTGGCCACACCGCTGTGGCAGATCTGCATCGCGGTCTTCGTACTCGCCTGGATCGGTCAGTTCATCGGACACATCGCGGAGGGCAAACGCCCCTCTTTCTTCAAGGACCTTCAATTCCTGATGATCGGGCCGCTCTGGCTTCTGTCTTTCATCTATCAACGCCTCGGCATCCGCTACTGACGTCAATGGTGCCACCACCCGCCGGCCCATCGGGCGAGTGCCGGTGTCTGCATTGCTGATGCGCACAGCCGTAGCGCTGTTGCTCACGACACACCTGTCGGCGGCGGCGGGCGCCGACCCGCCGGCGCTGCAAGCGGAAGTCAGCATGGCCGCGCTGGTGGAGAAGCCGGGCCTCTACGAGGCGATCGCGGTCGTCCACGACGCGCGCGACGGACGCTTCCTGGCGGCCCCCTTCATGCGTTTCCGCGAGTCGGAGACCGCGACTGTCCGCGTCAACACCGAGTCGGGCGACAGCCTGGCATTGACGGTCGGCCCGGTAATCCGCGGGCACCGGGCCCACTGGCTGGTGGTCTGGCGCAGCGATGGCGAAGTCATCGCCAGAACCAGGGGCACGGTGCGTTCTGAAACCGCCAACTAGGCTTCGGCAGCCGCCCTGACCGCTTCCGCAACCGCCAGGTGTACGGCGGGATCCAGCGCATCCGGCACCAGTTCCCCTTCGCCCGCCTGGTCGGCGATCGCCTCGGCCGCGGACAGCAGCATCGAGTCGGTGAATCGGGTCGCACGGGCGTCCAGCGCGCCCCGGAACAGGCCCGGGAAACCGAGTACGTTGTTGATGCTCTTGCCATCCGCGGCGAACGACGCGCCGGCCGCCCTGGCGTCCCGCGGCTCGATCTCCGGATCGGGGTTGGTGAGGGCGAGCACCACCTGCCCCTGGCGGACCATCTCCGGCTTTATCAGGCCGCGGACGCCCGTGGTGGCGATTACGATATCTGCCTCGGCCATGACCCGCGCCAGGTCCGCCGCCTCCCCGCCAAGAGTCTCGAACCGGCTCACCGCTGCCGGATCGACATCGGCGCCGAGAAGCCTTCGCGTGCCACGGGCGCGCAACAGCCGGGCAATACCGTATCCCGCAGCACCGAGCCCGACCTGACCGACGACGCTGTCCGACAGAAGCTGGCCCGCCAGCCTGCCCGCATTGCGGACCGCCGCCAGCGCCACCACTGCCGTCCCATGCTGATCATCATGCAGCACCGGCTTGTCCAGATCCGCCACCAGCTGTGACTCGATCGCGAAGCAGGCGGGCGCGCCGATGTCCTCCAGCTGGATCGCACCGAAGGATGGCGCAATCGCGGTGACGGCCGCGACGATCTCGTCGGGATCCTGGGTATCCATGAGGATCGGGACCCCACTGATCCCCGCAAGACTGGCGAACAGTGCTGCCTTGCCCTCCATGACAGGCAGGCCGGCTACCGAACCGATGTTGCCGAGCCCCAGCACCGCCGAGCCGTCGGTGACGATGGCCACGGTGTTGGCAAGATTGGTGTACTCCCAGGCCTGGGCCGGATCCGCCTGGATCGCCATGCAAACCCTGGCCACGCCGGGCGTGTAAAGGTCACGGAGAATCTGCTGGCTGCCGATCTCCTGGCTCGAGACGATGCGAATCTTGCCGCCGCGATGACGATTGAAGACGCGATCGGACTTGCCGATCACGCGCGCGTTCGACAACGCGTCGATCTTGTCGAAAACGCCGAAGTCGGCCTCCTCGTCCATGTCGACGGTAATCTCCCACACGGTGCGCCCCTGTTCGCGCCGCACGGTCACCAGGTGTTCGACAACCAGACCGGCCTCGCCCAACACGGCCAGGATCTTCGCCAGACTGCCCGGCTTGTGCTCCGATTCGATCAGCAGTATCTCGGGAATCTTCATCTCTCTCTCCTTACACGCAGACCGCACGCAACCCTCGCGACCCGAAGACCTCCGCAGCCACCCGGTAGGCGACGGCATGCAGCTCGGCGGTCTGGGCGGGCGACGGTGCGTAGCCTCCGGACATGAGCAACACCAGCGGCAGACCGCTCATCCTGACAGTTTCGAGAACGAATCGCTCGCGACGTTCCAGGCCCTTCCTGGTCAGGCTCATGCGCCCGTATCGGTCGCCGGCAACCGGATCCACGCCGGCAAGATAGAACACGCAATCGGCTTGCGATTCGGCCATCGCCCCGGGCAGGGTCCGTCGCAGGATCTCGAGGTAGCCTTCGTCCCCTGTGCCACAGGGGAGCCCGACATCCCAGGTCGACCGCGCCTTGCGGGCCGGGAAATTTTTCTCGCCATGGATCGAGAGCGTGTAGACGTCCGGATCGCGATCGAAGATCGCCGCCGTGCCATTACCCTGGTGGACATCGAGATCGATGACCAGAGCTCTCCGGATACGACCCAGCTCTTTCAGATGACGGATGCAGACGGCGACATCATTGAGTACACAGAATCCTTGTCCGTGGTCCGGATAGGCGTGATGAGTGCCGCCCGCCAGATTGCCGGCGATGCCGTCCTGCAACGCCATGATCGCCGCGTTTACGGTGCCGGACACGGCCAGTCGCGACCGGCGCCAGAGCTGCTGGCCCCACGGTATCCCGAGACGACGTTCCTCTGCCGCGGTCAGATTACCTGTCGAAAGCTTCCACAGGTAATCCTCTGTATGGACGAGCCGGAGGAGATCCAGATCCGCCTCGACGGGACGCACGACGTCGGCGCGACCGATGATGGCCTCCCTGGTCAGGATCTCGTAGAGCCCCGGAAACTTGGCCATCGGGAAGGGATGGCCCGGCGGCAACTCCACGTAGTAATCAGGATGGTATGAGACGCGCATGGCGGAGACCGTCGCCCGTGCCGGGATTGCTGGCGTACGTTAACACAGGGTCGGAGCCCTGCATGGCCAACAACACGCATGACAACAGGACACTCCCCGGCCAGGCGCTTGCCGCCCTGTCTTAGGGGTCGCAATCCCGGTAGAATTTGCTCTCTGAACGGTCGTTCAATCCGACCAGGACCTGATACTCCGGAGCATGCCGTGTCTTCCATCGATCCCATGGATTTCTTCGACGTCCGCGACCAGTTCTCCGAAGAGGAGACGATGGTCAAGGATACCGTTGCCCGTTTCACCGACGAGAAGGTCCTGCCCGTCATCCGGGAGTGCTTCGAGGAACACCGGTTCCCGGCCGAACTCGTCCCGGAGATGGCAGAGATGGGCCTGCTGGGCTCGTCGATAGATGGCTTCGATTGCGCGGGGATGAACTCCGTCTGTTACGGACTGATCTGCCAGGAACTGGAAAGAGGCGACTCGGGGATCCGCAGCTTCG
Source organism: uncultured Gammaproteobacteria bacterium (assembly GCA_937924335.1). Taxonomy (GTDB): domain Bacteria; phylum Pseudomonadota; class Gammaproteobacteria; order Steroidobacterales; family XN24; genus JAHEFR01. The sequence goes on along the minus strand of CALDWW010000021.1, from coordinate 43,413 downwards.
TCTCGGTGCAGTCCAGCCACTGCATGTATCCGATCTACGCTTACGGCACCCACGAGCAGAGACAACGCTGGCTGCCGGCGATGGCCCGCGGCGAGGCTATCGGTTGCTTCGGCCTGACCGAGCCGCACGGCGGCTCCGATCCGAGCAACATGAAGACCCATGCCAAGAGGGACGGCGGCGACTGGGTGATCAACGGGTCGAAGATGTGGATCACCAACGGCTCGATCGCCGATCTCGCCATCGTCTGGGCGATGACCGACGAGGGCATGCGCGGTTTCATCGTCGAGAAGGGCACGCCGGGGTTCGAGGCCCCCGAGATCCATCGCAAGTTCTCCCTGCGGGCCTCGGTCACTTCCGCCCTGTTCCTCGACAACGTCCGGGTCCCGGAAGATAACGTCCTGGCGGGCGTCAAGGGGCTGAAGGGACCGTTGTCCTGCCTGACCCAGGCACGATACGGCATCACCTGGGGCGCGATCGGTGCGGCTCAGGCCTGCCTGAAAGAGGCCATCGACTATTCGGCGGACAGGGAGCTGTTCGGCCGGCCGACGAGCCATACCCAGACCATCCAGCGACGACTGGCGGAAATGAGCAGGCGCATCACGACAGCCCAGCTGATGTCGTTGCAGCTGGGCCGGCTGAAAGACGCCAACATGCTGCATCCCAGCCAGGTCTCGATGGCCAAGTGGAACAACGTTCGCATGGCCCTGGACGCCGCCCGGGACGCGCGCGACATCCTGGGTGGTGCCGGCATCAGTGCGGAATACTGCCCCATACGTCACATGCTGAATCTGGAAAGCGTGATCACGTACGAGGGTACCGAGACTGTCCACGAGCTGATCGTCGGCAAGGAACTCGCCGGTGTCAGCGCGTTCTGACGCCGGGCTGGCCAGGCCCGGCGCCCGGGCGATCAACCGCGCCGCGATCGTCGATCGTAACTTCCTCGACTTCCTGGACGGCTGGGACGAACCGGCGGCGGCGCCGGCGGACCCTGACGCTGTCATGCGGCCCGGCTCGACACTGACCGGCAGGGTTTTCCTCGACCTGTTCCGCTACCAGATCCAGTCGCGCCAGATCGATCTCGTCGCCAGGGAGATGCGGGCCCGCAACGAGGGCTTCTATACCATCGGCAGTTCCGGGCACGAGGGTAACGCGGCACTCGGATACCTGACCCGCGGCGACGATCCCGCATTCCTGCACTATCGCAGCGGCGCCTTCATGATGGCCCGCGGCGCCAGGGACCCGGCGGCCGACCCGGTCTACGACACGGCCCTGTCGCTGGCCGCCAGCGCCGAGGATCCGATTTCCGGTGGCCGCCACAAGGTCTGGGGCAACCGCAAACTCTGGGTGCCACCACAGACTTCCACCATCGCCAGCCACCTGCCCAAGGCGGTCGGCGCAGCGATCGCACTGGAGCAGACGAAGCGTACCCGCGTCGAGCCACCGGTGTCGGGAGACGCGATCGTTGTCTGCAGTTTCGGTGACGCCTCGGCCAACCACTCTGCCGCTGCGGGCGCCTTCAATGCGGCCCAGTGGACCTCGTACCAGGGGCTGCCCGCGCCGGTGCTGTTCGTCTGCGAAGACAACGGACTGGGCATCTCGGTAAAGACACCCCGCGGCTGGATCGAGGCAAACTTCCGCCAGCGACCCGGGCTCGACTACTTCCGGGCGGACGGTCTCGACCTGGTCGATTGCTTTGACGTTTCGCGCCAAGCCGTCGCCCACTGCCGGGCTACCCGTCGACCGGTATTCCTGCACCTCGATCTTCGCAGACTGCTTGGCCACGCGGGTACCGACGTCGAGACGGACTATCTTGGTCTCGCCGAGGTGGAGTCGACGGAGGCCTGCGACCCGCTGCTGCTGTCCGCCGAGACCGCCCTCGAGACAGGGCTGCTGGACGTGGATTCAGTCCGGTCACTCTACGAGGAGATCCGTGAACAGACCCGCGACGCCGCCCGTCGCGCCGCCCGCACGGCAAAACTGTCTTCCCGGGAACAGGTGGTCGCTCCCCTCGCGCCGTACCACCCGGACCGGGTCAACGCGGAAGCCGTACGCGTGCCGACCTCAGAGGCCAGGCTGGAGGCCTTCGGCGGCGTTTCTCGCTTGCCTGAGAACGGTCCGCCGCGACACCTGTCGCTGCTGATCAATCGCGCCCTGCATGACCTGATGATCAAGTATCCGCAGATGACAGTTTTCGGCGAAGACGTAGCCCGGAAGGGCGGGGTTTACACGGTCACGTCGGGCCTGGCGCGCGCTTTCCGCGGCAACCGTGTCTTCAATACGCTGCTGGACGAAACCACGATCCTGGGCATGGCGCAGGGCCAGGCGATTATGGGTCTGCTGCCCTTCCCCGAGATCCAGTACCTGGCCTACTTCCACAATGCCTGCGACCAGATCCGCGGGGAGGCCGCGTCCCTGCAGTTCTTCTCCAATGGCCAGTTCGCCAACCCGATGGTCATGCGCATCGCGTCCCTCGGTTATCAGAAGGGCTTCGGCGGTCACTTCCACAACGACAATTCCTTCACCGCGCTGCGTGACATTCCCGGGCTCGTGATCGCCTGTCCCTCGCGGGGCGACGACGCGGCCATGATGCTGCGCACCTGCGCTGCCCTTGCGCAGGTCGACGGCCGGGTCGTCGCGTTTATGGAGCCCATCGCGCTCTACATGGCCAAGGACCTGTACGCGGAGAAAGACGGCGGCTGGCAGTTCCCCTACCCGGCACCTGACCGCTCTGCCCCCCTGGGCGAGCCCCGCATCTACCATCCGCAGGCCCGCGATCTGCTGGTGATCACCTACGGCAACGGTGTACCCATGAGTCTGCGGGCCGCCCGGCGTCTGGAGTCCGTGTCGGGCCAGCAGACATGTGTGATGGATCTGCGCTGGCTGAAGCCGCTCAACGCAACGGCGATCGCGGAATACGCGGATCAGTTCGAGCGCGTCCTGGTGGTCGACGAGGGTCGGCAGACCGGTGGCGTTTCGGAGGAGATCTTCACGGCACTGGACGAACATGCCAGCCAGGCTCTGCGCAAATCCCGGGTCACGGGTGCAGACACATATATCCCGCTCGGCGCGGCCGCCAACCTCGTACTGCTGTCCGAGGACGAAATCTTCGAAGCGGCCACGACGCTGCTGGACGCGACGGCAGGGTGAAAGGCATCGATACACCTCCGCCACTTCCCGGATCGAGCAACCGGCATCACTGTGTCGCAGCGCTGACGTGACCCGCGTCTTCTGTATCGGCCGCAACTACGCCGAACACGCCAGCGAATTGGGCAATGTAGTCCCCGACAGTCCCGTCGTGTTCATGAAACCGGCCAGCGCGCTGGTGGAAGCCGGGTCCAGCGTACCGTTTCCGACCCACGGCCAGGACCTCCAGCATGAGGTGGAGATCGTTGTACGCATTGCCAGCGCGGGCCGCGACATTCCGCAGTCGGGGGCGATGAATCACCTGGATGCGGTCACCGTCGGCATCGATCTGACCCTGCGTGATGTCCAGTCCGGGCTGAAAGCCCGCGGCCTGCCCTGGGAGCCGGCCAAGGCCTTCGAGAACTCGGCGCCGATCGGGGACTTCGTCCCACTCGGTACAGGACTGGATTGCCGGGCGATGGAGTTCGCCTGCTCAGTCGACGGTGAGATACGCCAGCAGGGCGACACGGCCGACATGATCTTCCCGATCCCCGTGCTGGTTGCCCATCTGAGCAGTATCTGGACACTGCAACCGGGGGACCTGATCTTCACCGGCACGCCGGCGGGCGTGGGCTCGTTACGGCCCGGAGATCTCCTGATGGCGTCCGCACAGGGCGTGGGTGAATTTCAGTGGCGAATCACCGACTGAAATCGCTTCGGTGAGCATCTCCCGAGCGAGCCCATACACGAACCGGAATGTCGTGGCGCTGGCGACGCCGATGATCATCTCCAATGTCACCGTGCCGCTGCTCGGCCTGGTGGACACGGCCGTGATGGGTCACTTGGAATCGCCCCACTATCTGGCCGCGGTAGCGATCGGAGCCACGATTTTCAGTTTCATCTTCATGGGGCTGAATTTCCTGCGTATGGGCACGACCGGGCTCGCCGCTCAGGCCAGGGGCGCGAATGACGCGAACGATATCCGCACGGTCCTTGCCCAGGCCGTGTTGATCGCACTCGGCATGGCGGGCCTGCTGATCGTCCTGCAGAAGCCCGCCGGCCAACTGGCCATGTGGCTGCTGGCGCCAGAGCCCGAGGTACTGGGCGCTGCCTGGGTCTACTACGAGGTGCGTATCTGGGCTGCCCCGGCCGCCCTGACCAATTTCGCGCTGGTCGGCTGGTTCATCGGCATGCAGAACACCCGGGCGCCGCTGTATCTGATGCTGGTCACCAACGTCATCAACATCGCGCTGTCCGTGCTGTTGGTCGTCGGCCTCGGTTACCGGACAGGAGGAGTCGCTGCCGCCAGCGTGATCGCCGAGTTTGCGGGTCTCGCATTCGGCAGCTGGCTGGTGCACCGCGAGCTGGGTGGTTTTGGCGGCAGGCTGGAGTGGTCCAACGTGCTGCATCCCGATCGCTTGCGGAGGATCTTTTCGGTCAACGCAAACCTGTTGCTGCGCACCCTGTCCCTGATGTTCGTTTTCGGATTCATCACGGCGCAGGGCGCGAGACAGGGAACGGCCATCCTGGCGGCCAACGCCATCCTGCTGCAATTCCAGTTCTTCATGGCCTATGCGCTGGACGGGTTCGCCCACGCGGCCGAGGCCCTCGTCGGGCGGGCCCGCGGTGAGGACAACGATCACGGTTTCCGGGAAGCCGTGCGGCTGTCCCTCGTCTGGTCCGCGGCGGTGGCGCTGCTGTTCGCCCTCGCCTACGCAGTGGCGGGCCGGTCGATCATCGCGCTGCTGACCGGACAGCCGGAGCTCCAGGCGCTGACGGCGACGTTCCTGCCCTGGATGGTGGTCTCACCCCTGGTCTCTTTCTGGAGCTTCCTGTTCGACGGCGTGTTCGTCGGCGCCACCTGGGCCAGGGAGATGCGCAATACCATGATCGCCTCCACCTTCCTTGTGTTCGTGCCGGTCTTCTATCTGACCCAGGTTTTCGGACTGGGCAATCACGGACTGTGGCTGGCTTTTGTCACCTTCATGATCAGCCGGGCCGTGACCATGGGTGGCACCTATCTGCGGCTTGCCGCCCGGTCACCCGGCTGACCGGAATTCAGTCAGCCAGGCGGCGCCTGGACGATGTCCACAAGTCCGGGCCCAGTACCACGTGCTATGCTCAGATGACCCCATCCGACAGGCATGTGGAGGCTCCGATGAGCAACTACTTTTCAGGCATATTCGGCACCTCACCGGTCGAGCCGATGCAGGCCCACATGGAACTCTGCCACGAGGCCATGCAGGCGCTCGTGGCATTGACGGAGGCTGCCGAGGGAGACGACTGGGAAGCCGCCGAAGAGCGCGCCAACGCCATCTCCGGGCTCGAGCACGAAGCGGACAATCTGAAGCACAAGATCCGGCGGGGACTCTCCAAGCAGAACCTGATGCTGCCTGTCTATCGGGAGGATCTGCTGAACCTCGTCCAGGCTCAGGACAACATCGCCAATTACGCGAAGAAAACCGCCCGGCTTCTGGTCTGGCGCAGGATGAAATTCCCCGTGCCGCTGGCAGATACTTTCAGGGACCTGGTAAACCGCACGCTGGCGGCGACCAAGAAGGCGCGCAAGAGCGTCCGCGAACTGGACGAACTCTTCGAGACTTCATTCCGCGGCGCGGAGGCGGAACGCGTCGAATCGATCATCGACAAGCTCGACGAGATCGAGACCGAGACAGACCAGCTCGAACGGACCGCCCGGCAGACCCTACTGGAGTTGGAGAACCAGCTTCCTCCGGTAGAGGTCATGTTCCTCTATCAGGCGATCGGGCTGGTCGGAGAGATCGCCGATATGGCAGAGCGCGTAGGCCGGCGACTGGAGAGCATGCTGGCCAGATAGGCATCCCGGTAAACAAGAACAACAAGAGGGGGCATCGCCCGAATGACTGAGTTCCAGATCTATATCGGCCTGGCAGCGATCTTCGGTGTCTTCATGGCCTGGGGCATCGGCGCGAACGACGTTGCCAACGCCATGGCGACGTCCGTCGGCTCGAAAGCGCTGACGATCCGCCAGGCGGTCCTGGTAGCGGCCATCTTCGAATTTGCCGGGGCGGTCCTGGCGGGCGGAGAAGTTACGTCGACGATACGCAAGGGAATCGTCGATGCGTCGCTGCTGGCGGATACACCGGAGCTGCTTATCTACGGGATGCTCTCGGCACTGCTGGCCGCCGGTATCTGGCTGCTCGTCGCATCACACAAGGGCTGGCCGGTCTCGACAACCCATTCTATCGTCGGTGCCATCGTCGGTTTTGCCGCGGTCGGTATCGGCGTCGAGGCCGTCAAGTGGGCCAAGGTCGGCACGATCGTAATGAGCTGGGTCGCCTCGCCATTGACCGCAGGGGTGATCTCCTTCCTCATCTTCCGTAGCGTGCAGCGGCTGATCCTGGAGAAGGAAGACCCCCTGCCCAGGGCTCGCAAGTATGTGCCCGTCTACATGTTCCTGGCCGCGTTCAACATCACCCTGGTCACGATCTTCAAGGGACTGAAGCATGTGGGTCTGAATGTGTCGACGGTGGATGCCTATGCGGCGGCGATCGTCATCGGCATCGTCATCGCATTGATCGGCAGATTCTTTGTCAACCGGATCCAGGTCGACAAGAAGGCCGACAAGGAATTCCACTATCACACGGTCGAACGCGTCTTCGGCGTGCTGATGGTGATTACCGCGTGCGGCATGGCCTTCGCCCATGGTTCCAACGACGTCGCCAACGCTATCGGTCCCGTCGCAGCGGTAGTGAGCATAGCCACCAGCGGTGTGGTGGGCCAGAAGGCCGCGGTCCCGATCTGGATACTCGTCCTGGGCGGCACGGGCATCGTCGTCGGGCTCGCCACTTTCGGCAGGAGAGTGATGACGACGGTCGGCCAGAAGATCACCCATCTCACGCCCAGCCGCGGATTTGCCGCGGAGCTGGCGGCTGCCACTACCATCGTCGTCGCGTCCGGCACCGGGATACCGATCTCCACGACCCACACGCTGGTAGGCGCGGTTCTCGGCGTCGGCATGGCGCGCGGCATCGCCGCTATCGACATGGGCGTCGTGGGACGCATCCTGCTCTCCTGGGTCATCACTATCCCGGCGGGTGCGATCCTGTCGATCATATTCTTCATGATCTTCCGCGGCGTGCTCGGCTGACATCCGCGTAACCGTGTGTGGCAGCCCGGTCTGTTATTTGCCGAGATTCGCGACCCATGAGCGTGACCGGTGAGTCTTCGGGACCCCATTGACTCCCGATGGCGCCAGTACCTGCAGGATTCCGGGCAAGCCGCGAGCGGGCTGACGCCCTACCCGACCGACAGCTTCGGCGACAGCCCGGCACTGGCCGACGAACTGGGTGGGCTGGTCGTGGCCGGCACGAAGACCGCCACCTGCTCGGCCCTGTGGGAATGGGAGGCAGAAAAATCACCGCCGCCGGCAGCGGGAGACCGGACCATCATCCTCGACGGGGCGGGCCAGCCCCTGTGCATCATCGAAACCGTCGGCATTGAGATCCGGCCGTTCGAAGATGTGGACGAGTCCTTCGCCTATGACGAGGGTGAGGACGATCGTACGCTGACATCCTGGCGCCTGGAACACTGGAAGTACTTCTCCCGGGTGCTGCCGAAAATAGGCCGCAATCCCGCCCAGGATATGCCCCTGGTATGCGAGCGCTTCAGGCTTGTCTACGCCTGGTGACCACGTCCGCCACTACCATGTTTAGCGCTGCCACATTGCATGGACTACATTGGGCGGACGGCGACGGGACGTCTACCGTCAATGGATGCGGAGCTGACGCGCCGAGAGTCCCGACAGGATGAACATGGGAGAGACAAGTGACTGAATCGAGACCGGACTCTATCAAGCATTGGCGAGACATCCAGGAGGCGGACGACGCGCATTACCCCGGCAGCGAGGAATTGCTCGGGATAGGCTCTGCGCTGGGAGCAGCGACGGGGATGACGCGGATGGGCATCCATCATGATCTCCTTCCGCCGGGACGCAGGACGTCCTGGCCACATGCCGAGGCCGACGAAGAGGAGTTCGTCTATGTCATCGAGGGCCGACCCGTGGTCTGGATCGACGGTGAGCTCTTCCGGCTGCAGGCCGGTGACTTCGTCGGCTTTCCGGCAGGAACCGGCATCGCTCACACCTTCATCAACAACACGGACGAGGATGTGCGCCTGCTGGTCGGCGGCGAGAGGTCGAAGCCGGGCAACCGGATCGCCTACCCGCTTCATCCGAAGCGCAATACCGAGATCGGCGACCGCTTCTGGGGCGACTGTCCCCGTCAGGCGATGGGAACCCATGATGGATTGCCGGATGCGCTCCGTGGCAACCAGGAAACCTAGGTCGCCGGCCGTGTCCCGGGATGAGACGGACGCTCTCGCGGACGAGCCGTTCTCGTTTCGCGACACCAAGGGCGGCCAGATCTTTCTCTACTACCGCGGTCGCCACGTAGTGACGATCAAGGGCCGCAGGGCAGATTTGCTGCTGGGCGCCCTGGCGTCGGCGGATTCCGGTCAGGCACAGCTTCTTATGGCCAAGGCGACGAAGAACTTCAAGCGCGGCAACGAAAAGTCCGCGGGCAGAAAACAGCGCGGATGAGGATGGACCGATTGTCGGGTTTATGGCCAGTTCTTTCCCACGGGCACAGCCCGCCACTATCACGCGGAGATACGCCATGGTTCGTCACGCCACTGTCTGGCTTTCCCTTGCGCTTGTCCTCGGGCAGGCAGTCTGTGCGGCGACCGCCGGCATGAAACCGCAAGGCGGCGTGCAACTCGCCGATCTCACCTGGCAGGAAGCAGAGCAGCATCTGACCGCAGACGCTGTCGTGGTCATACCGCTGGGCGCCGAGGCCAAGGAGCACGGCCCTCACCTGCGTCTGGACAATGACTATCGGATGGCGGAATACCTCAAGGAACGGGTGCTGGAAGCCGCCGACGTGATTGTTGCACCCACACTCAATTACCACTTTTATCCCGCCTTCCTCGAGTATCCGGGATCGACTCACCTGCAGATGGAGACGGCGACAGGCCTCGTGGTGGACGTAGTGCGCAGCCTGGCCGGCTACGGCCCCCGGCGTTTCTACGTGCTCAATACCGGTGTCTCGACCCTGAAGCCGCTGGCGGCGGCCGCCGGAATCCTGGAGGCAGACGGCATCGTCCTCCGTTATACGAACATTCTGGACGTGGCTCATGATGCCGAAGAGCAGGTCCGCGAACAGGAGCGCGGGACCCATGCCGACGAGATCGAGACGTCGATGATGCTCTATATCGCGCCGGAGCGAGTGGACATGACCAAAGCCGTGCGTGAAGACAATCCGCGGCAGCCTGGCGGACTTACTCGTAGCAGATCGGGTAACGGCATCTATTCCGAGTCTGGCGTCTGGGGAGACGCCACGCTCGCAACAAGGAAAAAAGGCCGGGTCATCGTAGAAGCGACCCTCGCCGGCATCCTCGATGACCTGGAGGCGATCCGGATGGCGGAGCCCGTCTTCCCGGCAGAAGACGAATGACACAACGACGGTCCGCATGCGTCGGCTTCGATACCGGATCCGGACGGCTATCCGGCGGCTGGGCGCTCATTCGGGGGTAGCGATCGGCAACATCCGGTCCGGCTTGCCAAACTCACGTTTTGCAGGTATCCCATTGGTGTCGAGGGTGCGCCCTGAGATCTTCGCAAGCTTCGCAGGAAACAGGCGCCCGACACGCAGGAGAATTCAGCACATGTGGAGATACCGAGATGCCTTGCCTCAGTTGGGCGACGGACTGTTCCTGACCGACGGCGGCCTTGAGACCGTCCTGATCTTTCACGAGGGATTCGAACTGCCGGAGTTCGCAGCGTTCGTTCTGCTCGACAGTGATGAGGGACGTCAGGCGCTGCGCCGTTATTTCCGCGCCTATGCAGACGTCGCGCGGGATCAGGGCATTGGCTGCATACTGGAAAGCATGACCTATCGCGCCAGCGAGGACTGGGGTGCCAAACTCGGGCTATCCCCTGCCCAGGTCGCGGACCGCAACAGGAAGGGCATCGCGCTACTGGAGGACATTCGATCCGAGTATGAGGACGAAATCCCGCATGTCGTCATCAGCGGCTGCATGGGCCCGAGATACGACGGTTACAACGCTGAAGACCGCATGACGGCAGCGCAGTCAGCCGCCTACCACCGGCCGCAGATCGCGACCTTCCGGGAGACCGCGGCTGACATGGTGGCCGCATATACCCTCCCCTACGTGGCCGAGGGCGCGGGTGTGGCAATGGCCGCCAGGGAAGAAGGGATGCCGGCGGTGATCTCATTTACCGTTGAGACCGACGGCAGGCTTCCGTCGGGCGAGACGATCAGGGACGCGGTGGAGCAGATCGACGAATTGACCGACAGCGCGCCCGCCTATTACATGATCAATTGCGCCCATCCGACCCACTTCGCCGACGCACTTGGCGATGGCCCGTGGACTGATCGGGTGCGCGCGGTGCGGGCCAATGCATCAGCCAAGAGTCACGCCGAACTGGATGAGTCGTCCGAACTGGACGAGGGTGATCCGGTGGACCTCGGCAGACAGTATGTCGCGCTGGCGAAGCAACTGCGGAGACTGACCGTGGTCGGCGGATGCTGCGGCACCGATCACCGTCATGTGGCCGAGATATGCAGTGCGCTCAAAGCAAGCGCATGAAATATCGGCGGCCGGGATGATGACAGGGTCGTGTCCGGCCCGATGGGGTCAGATTCCATTGAACAACGAGGTACCAGAATGATCGATCCGGTGACCTATGACTGGTCAAAGTTCGAGATCGTCTTCTACTACGATCAGCCGAAAGAGACTGTGTTCCGGGCCTGGGCGACGTCCTCCGGTCTCGAGTCGTTCTTTATCGAGCGCGCCTCTTTCGAATCGGATCAGGGTCGCAAGCGAGACGCCGGCGAGCAAGCGAGACCGGGTGATGCCTATGTGTGGGAGTGGCGTCAGCCCCATTCCCTGGAGGGCACGGTCCTGGAGGTGATCCCGGACAGCCTGCTGAGTATGACCTTCGGGTCCATGAGCGTGACCCTCCGATTCGCGGAAGCGGGCGCGCAGACCGAACTCCACCTCTCGCAAACCGGCATCTCCGATACCGCTGATGGGCAGGTGCTCGGCCACCTGAACTGTCGCTGCTGCTGGATTTTCTTCCTGACCAACCTGAAGTCTGTGCTCGAGTCGGGGCGGGACCTCCGCGATCGGGACCCGGAACGGGTATCTTCCATGGAAGTCGGATTCAGGTCGTTCGTCGGCACCGAGGGAAACGGCACGTGACATGCGGGCACCTGCGGCTGGCGGCGCTCGGCCTCGCCCTGGTCTGGATCGCTGCCTGCAGCCCGACAGGGGCACGGCCGGGCCAGATGGAAGACCATTTCCACTGGAGTGCTGCGTCGACCGCTGCAGCGCTTGGCTGGGTCGTCTTCCTGCCAGGCGCCGGCGGCCTGTCGGTGCTCGATGACGACCAGCACTACTTCCGCGTCGCGGAACTGCTCAACAAGCATGGTCTCGATGTACTGATCGTTGACTACAAGCCGGCCTATCGGTCCGCGTCCAGCCCACCGGAAGGCGAGGGGCCGGAGCGGATCGCCTGGGTCACCGAGCAGGCCGTCGACTGGATGCGACGCTCATATCCCCAGACCGTCGGACGGCAGGGTGCCATCGTAGGCTGGTCGCTGGGTGCGAGCGGTGCCACCCGGATCGTGAACGATCCCGCGGCGGTGATCCGGCTCGGACTGCACGGAGCGGTGATGTTCTACCCGCTAGTCGGCGAGAATTCCGGACTGAACAACCGTGTACCGCTGCTGGTTCTCACCGGCGAACTGGACGACACGACGCCCGCGGGAGAGATCAGGCGACTGGTCAGCGAACGGCCGGCCGGATCGGCATCGGTCGACCTCGTCGTCTATCCCGGCGCCCATCACGGGTTCGATGTCGACAGCCTGAAGCAACGCAGGACGGTCCGACTGCTGCCGTTGTTCGGGCCGAGCGCGACGCTGCAGTACGACGAGACTGCGGCCGCCGACGCGACTCAGCGGCTGATTCGATTCCTGGTCCGGGCCCAGGCGACGACCCAGACCACGGCCCAGGCGGCTGGCATTCTCTGATGAGAGCCTGCTTCGATGACCTGACCGGCCGGCCGTACGCGGCACGTCCGCGCGTGGTGGACGCCGGAGATTGAGAAGCACCACGGAACATCCGCAACGGACGGACTACCCATGAATGAGCATCTCGAGGCGTGCGCCGGGCACGCGTCCGTGCGGCGGATCAGGACCGCGGCCCGCCGGACACCGCGGGCAGTCACCAGAGCGATCATGCTCTTGCTGATCACGTCGAGCATGAGCGCCTGCGTATCCAGCCGGGTGGAGCGACCCATATCCTGGTCGGCGCTGGCCGAGTTGCCACGGGCAGAGGCGGACCACCGCATCGCCTACGGTGAACACCCGGACCAGTTCGGGGAACTGCGTCTGCCAGACGGGACTGGCCCATTCCCTGTGGCCGTGGTGCTGCACGGCGGCTGCTGGCTGTCGCAGTACGATCTTGGCTATATGGCCGGGATCAGCGAATCACTGACCCGCCAGGGTATCGCCGCATGGACCATCGAGTATCGGCGTACGGATAACGAGGTCAGCGGCTGGCCGACGACCTTTCACGATGTGGCGCTCGGACTCGCGTACCTGGCGACGCTCGCGGATCGTTATCCCCTGGACCTGGACAGAGTGGTGCTGACAGGGCACTCGGCCGGCGGACACCTGGCACTGTGGCTGGCGAGCCGCCGGCAACTGCCCTCCGATGGGCCGCCAGAGATACCGGAGGCTTTGCCGCTGGCAGGGGTCGTGGGACTCGCCGCCATCGCCGATCTGACCGGATACGCCGAAGGAACGGGCGGCTGCAACAAGGCGGCGGTGCAGTTCATGGGCGGCACACCGGCCGAGATGCCGGATCGCTACGCCAGCGCAGACCCGATCGATCTACTCCCCGGCCAGACACCGGTGTGGCTCATCCAGGGCGCCCTCGACCCGATCGTGCCCGTCGACCAGGCCCACCGTTACGCAGCGGCCGCCCGCGAGCATGGAGAGCGCCCTCGTCTGACGATCGTCGAAGGAGAAGGGCATTTCGACATGGCCGACCCGCGGTCCGAGTCGTGGCGGGCCGCGGCGGAAGCCATCGCAGAGTTCTTGAAGGACGACGATCACGGATTGCCGCGGGGAGCAGCAGGGGGGCGATGACGGGCTGCTGGACACGGTCTGTTCGCTGGCCGCAGGCGGCGCTGGTTGAAGGTTCCCGGCAAGCACGGTCATTATCTGAATACCGGACGCTGACTCTCGCACAAGACGCGATGACGACTGCGGACAATGGTCAGCATGCGTGAGGCGATGAAATGACCCGATTACTTATTCTGGGATTGACTCATGCCGCGGCTCTCGCGGTCGGTTTCGTCGCCGGCATCTATGCCCTGCCGATACTGATCGCCCCCGCGGGACCTACTTCGGCAGAGGTGGAGACCGCTGCGGCGGATGCAGAATTTACGGCGCAGTTTCGCCGCGACCTGCCAGGTAGCGATCGGCTGCACTGGGGCGAGGGCGAGGTCTCGGTCGGGACGCGCACCGTCTCACTGGTGGGGAGCGTCGCGCCGGGCCCGGATTACCGGCTGTATCTCGCACCCGAGGCCGTGGAATCGAAACAGGACTTCCTGCAGCTAAAGGAGCGCTCGGTACAGGTCGGCGACGTCAAGACCTTCGATAACTTCATCGTCGCGGTCCCCGAATCAGTCGATGTGACCCGATATCGGGCGGTGGTCGTCTGGTGCGAGTCGTTCTCCCAGTTCATCACCGCAGCGCAGTACCGTTAGCAGGCGGCTGTTCCCTACAGGCTACTGGAAAGACCATGAGTACCTCGCCGGACGATACCCAACTGGAGCAGTGGCACCGCTGGTTCGCCGCCGAGTGCAACAACCGCGCATGGGCGCTGACGACCCGCGCACACACGCAGGAGGATAAGCGGAATCTGCTCGATACCGCTCACGCATCGGCTTTTCACTGGGCCGCCGTCGGCACGGAATTGAATCGCATGCGGGCGCTTATGCTGCTGGCGCATGTCCACGCTCTTGTCGGCCATGGGCCGACGGCGCTTGCCTATGCCCGGGAGATGCAGGCTTACTTCGCTGGCAGGGACACGCCCGACTGGGAACTGGCGTTCGCACACGCGATCCTCGCCCAGGCCACGCATGCGGCGGGAGACGCCGAAAAGCATGCGCAGGCATACTCCGCAGCCCGTATCGCGGTTGACGCGATCGCCGATCCTGAGGACAGGAAGATCGTGGAAGAGACTTTCTCTCTGGTGCCGCAGCCATGATGGATTTGCAGGTGAACCATGCTGCCCAATCTGCTCAGCGAGGAGCGCCGAGACCGCCGTGCTCGCTACGGGTCGTCAGCAGCCTGGCGCTGCTGGTGACGCTGCCAGCGCACGCTGCAACCGACCCCTCTTTCGACTGTCAGACCGTGTCGGAGGGCAGCACCGAATCGCTCGTCTGTGCAGACAAGACCCTGTCCGCCCTCGATCGGAAGCTGGCCGAGGTCTACTCGTCGGCCGTGGCCAGGGCTCACAACGAGCATCCGCCGGTGCTCAGGTCCGAGCAGCGCGGCTGGATCAAGGGCCGAGACGACTGCTGGAAGACAGAGGACGAGACGGTCTGTGTAGAACAGGCATACACGACGCGTATCGCCGAACTGCAGGCCCGCTATGCACTGGTGGAATCAGATGGCCCGGTCTTCTACAGCTGTGACGGCAATGCTGCCAAGGAGGTCGTCGCAAGGTCGTTCCACACTGAACCGGCGACGCTTATCGCGGAGTTCGGTGACCAGGTCTCGCTCATGTTCCGGCAGGAGGATGCCGATGGGACCTTGTACCGGGGGCGGAACGAATCGCTCCGGCAAGATGGAGCCAGGGCGAAGATCGTCTGGGGCCATGGAAGTACCGAGATGGCCTGCGAGCGCCGTCATACGGCGGCCCGGCCGGAATAGTATCGACGCGATTTGCCCGGGAGGCACGCATGGGGTTTGGTCACTACTTTCGCATGTCCACCAAGGTCGTATTGGCGGTGTCGCTGGCGGCCGGACCCCTGCTGGGTTTACTGGTCCTGCTGACGGGCGGGGGTAACGTGAATCTCGATCTGGAGATCGAGTCACGCGGCGACGCAGTCTGGATCATCATCAGCCTGCCGCTCGCAGCGCTCCTGACATCGTGGCTCCTTACCCCCCTGTCTTTCCTGCTGCATCCGTTCATGTTTCGGGGAGGCTAGTCCGTTGAGTCAAAGAGTCCGTCCCACCGCGCGGCGCGCCAACCTGATCGTCCGGTGCTGGCTGTGTGGTCTGGTCATCATCGGGCTGCTCTCTGCGCCCCCGGCCGTGTTCGCAGACGACGGCCAGGGCGCTGCCGGCGAGGTTATCCATGTGGTCCTGATCTGGCTGAAGGACCCGGGCAACCCGCAACACCGGCAGCAGATCGTTGCGGCCGCAAGAGAGTTCCAGCAGATTCCCGGCGTGATCGAAGTGCGTGTCGGCGAGTCGCTTGCCAGCGAACGGGATGTCGTCGATGACAGCTTCGACGTCGGCATGTTCATGAGCTTCGCCAGCGTCGGGGACATGAACAGCTACCTCGCCAGTCCGGCCCACGTCCAGGCTGTGCAAAACAAACTGGCCCCTCTGGCGGACCACTATCTGGTCTACGACTTCGTCGACTTCCGGGAGTGACGGGGTGACCGGCGTAGTCCTGAAGTATGCTTGTGCACTAGTAGAGGTTAGGTTTGCCCGCGATGGAAGTCGAAATACGTCACGCTGAACCCGGGGACTACGATGCTCTCAGAGAGGTCCACTCTCAGCCCGGCGTCGTGAAAGGCACACTGATGTTGCCGTTTCCGTCCGCCGAATCGTGGCGGAAACGCCTGGCCGAGAAACCAACGAGTCTCTACAGCCTGGTCGCCTGCGTCGACGACGAGCTCGTCGGCACCATCTCCCTCAGCCACGAGACCCATCCGCGGCGGCGTCACGTCGGCTACATCGGGATGAGTGTTCATGATCTGTGGCAGGGACGGGGTATCGGGACCGCGATGATGGAGGCGGTGATCGAAATGGCAGACAACTGGCTGAGCCTCTCGCGCCTCGAGCTGAATGTCTACACGGATAATGACGCGGCGATCCACCTGTATGAGAAACAGGGGTTCGAGATAGAAGGCACATTGAGAAACTATGCTTTTCGTGACGGTCGCTACGTCGACTCGTACGCCATGGCGCGTATCAGGCGAGTATCCGGCACCGAGTGATCGGGACACCGTCGCAGGGGTGCGCGGATCGGCGACAGCAGGGCCTGCGACCACTTCGGACGATGGACAATATGAACCGTAAGACGACCGGCATCGTCCTGTTCGACGATGTGGAAGTGCTGGATTTCTGCGGACCTTTCGAGGTTTTCTCGGTGACCCGGCTGGATGAGTCACACCGGCGCGAAGACCCGTCACCCTTCGAGGTGCTGCTGGTCGCGGAGGTCGCCGGACCGGTAAGGACGTCGGGCAACATGCAGGTTCTCCCGCATGTCGGTTTCGATGACTGCCCACAGCTGGACATCATCGTCGTCCCCGGCGGATGGGGCACCCGCACCGAGCTCGGCAACGAGACCATGCTGTCCTTCGTCCGTCGGCAGGCCGAACGCGCGGCCCTCGTCACATCCGTGTGCACTGGCTCCCTGGTGCTCGGCAAGGCCGGACTGCTTGACGGCCTTCGCGCCACGACCCATTGGCAGGCGCTGGATCTGATGGCGGAACTCCTGCCGTCGGTCGAAGTAGATCGCAGGCAGCATGTCGTGGAGGACGGCAAGGTCCTGACCTCCGCCGGCATTGCGGCAGGCATCGATATGGCGCTGAAGGTGGTCTCCAGGGAATTCGGTGAGGCGGTCGCAAGAGCGACGGCCCGTTACATGGAGTATCCGTATCCGGAGGGCAACGACCGCCGGATCGAGCAGTAATACCGACAGGGAGGGACGACATGCCTATCATCCAGTGCGACATCCGCGAGGGCAGGACGGCAGACCAGAAACAGGCGATGGCCGCGGCGATCACGAAGGCCGTACACGAGACTATCGGTGCGCCGACGGAGTATATCTACGTGCTGATCCGCGAAACGCCCGGGGCGCATCACATCAAGGCGGGCAATCCCCTGCCTGAATATCGTAGCGATGATTAGGACGGCCCCGGGCATCAAACGTCGCGAGTGCGGGTTGCGAACCCTCTCGGACCTGGCCCCGGCGGGGGCTCGGGTAGCGGGCCCGGAGTCTGAATGTTGACGGTCCTGCTCGTTACACTGACCGTACTCTGGACCAGCGCGCGACATGAGGCCAGCCACGCGCTGGCAGTCTGGCTGCAGGGCGGCGTCATCGAGGACATGGCGCTGTTACCGGGTATCCATCCGGAGGCGGGCTTCTACTTCGGCTATGTCATCCACACCGGTAACACCACCTGGCTGGTGGACGCGGCCCCCTATCTTGCGGACCTGGCGCTGTTGTTGTCGATCCTGCTCCTGACCCGCATGCAGCTGGACTGGGGGCGCTACACGACGGCCGTCCTCTACTTCGGCGTCATCCCGCCTCTCGTGAACCTGATCTACGGATATCAGGGTGGGTTCTGGCGGCCGGCTACGGACGTCGCCGACCTCGTCGCCGTATTGCCACCGCCCCTGTTCCACCTCTACTTCGTAGCCGCCATCGGTCTGGCGATCTACCTGCTGCGCTGGCTCAGACGCATACGACATGCACCGCCGCAACCGGCATGAACCAGGCTGCTCGCGGACCCGCCCGAGGGGGGACAGGCGCGTCGCGGAGGGGTATTCTCATCCATCGTCACAGCGCCCCACGCGGCGCCAACCAGGACAAGAGGTGCAGTATGGCCAAGGTAGTCGGCGTTGGCGGGATCTTCTTCAAAACGGAGGACCCACAGGGCCTGGGGGCCTGGTATCGGGACTGGCTCGGCATACCCATTGACGAGACCTACGGTGGCTCCAGTTTCATGCCCGCGGCGATGCCCGCTGGAGGGTATACGGTCTGGGCTCCGTTCCAGGCATCCACTTCCTATTTCGATCCTTCCACTCTTCCCTTCATGATGAATCTTGTGGTCGACGATCTGGACGGCGCATTGGCTCAGGTAGCCGAGGGCGGCGGCCAGGTGATCGGAGAGATCGAAGAACTCGACTTCGGGCGCTTCGGCTGGTTCATGGATCCGGTCGGCAACAAGGTGGAGCTGTGGCAGCCACGGGCCACCGATACCTGAGATTCGGCACTCTGGACGCTGATCGAAGCATTGACTGACAGGGCACGCTTTTCCCGCATCGCGCATCGGAATCTCCCGTGGGCTGCCCCGGTCGCGACGACCGCTATTGCCCGCCTGATCGAGACGCTGGCACTGACCCCCGGGTCTTCGGTACTGGACGTCGGCTGCGGGCGCGGTGCGCTACTGATGGATATCGTGGAGGCATCGGGCGGCACGGGCGTCGGCATCGATATGGATGCTGTCTCGATCCGTGCTGCAGTCGATGAGGCTGCCGCACGGTCTCTTTCGGAGCGGATCTCTTTCCTCGAGTCCACCGCTGCGGATTTCGGCTCCGATGAGAGATTCGACCTGGCCTGCTGTGTCGGCGCCTCTCATGCCTGCGGCGGCTACCGGCAGACACTGGAGTACCTGCTCGGATACGCGGGTCGTGATGCCTACCTGTTATGCGGCGAGGGATTCTGGCGCCGGACCCCGCAGCCGGCGTATCTGACCCACATCGGGGCCAGCGCGGATGAGATGGGCAGCCACGAGGACAACATAGAGATAGCCGCCTCCCTTGGGCTGAGCCCCGCCTGGTGCATGGTCACCAGCGATCAGACCTGGGATGAGTACGAGGGTCTCTATCGACTCGCCATGCTCAGCCATCTCCGGCGTCACCCTGACGACCCCGATCATGACGCCTTCATGGAACGCAGCGATCACTGGTACGACGGATACCTGAACTGGGGCCGTGAGACGATGGGTTTCGCGATGTACCTGTTTCAACGGCGGTAGGTTCACCCCGATGCACGCAGCCCGAAGCATCCGAGCGAGCATGGTGTCGCCAGCCGGAGCTGGCCCCGATCATCCTGTGCGGCGAAGACAGCCTTGATCGATCGGGCATTCACGACGCTGCAATCGCCCCGACTGCAGATCCGACGATTCGTTGAGGCGGATGCCCGATCGCTGGCCGGATACCGAAGCGATCCGGAGATCGCCCGCTACCAGGGCTGGGACGTGCCCTACTCCACAACAGACGCGCGCGCGTTCATCGCCTCCCTGCATGATAGTCACCCCGGCGAGCCCGGCAGCTGGTACCAGTTCGCCGTAACCCTGACACAATCGGATCACCTGATCGGCGACTGCGCCCTCTGCCCGGCAACCGATGATCCATCCCTCGCGGAGTTGGGGTTCACCTTTGCCAGCGCTTATCACGGGTTCGGCTATGCCCGGGAGGCTGTGGCTGCGGTCCTGCGTTATGCCGTACGGGACCTCTGCCTGGGTCGTTTCGTCGCGATCACAGACCACCGGAATGTGCCTGCCCGCCGATTGCTGGCCGTACTGGGATTCGAGGAGTCACCGCAGCGGGATATCATCCCCCCCAGTGGCAGAGTCCGGCAACACGAGTTGTTGTTCGTGTCGCCGATTGATACAGGAACCGGATCGTGAGCACCCACTCCAGGCAGCTACCGCGGGTTCAACTGGAGCCCCCACAGGAACGCCATGCCGCGGGGCTCATAGCAGCCGTGAAAAGAAGCCGGAAACTGCACCGTGGCTGGGTTGACCCGCCGGACACCCGGTCTGCCTATTACGCCTACGTGGGCAGACTGCAAAGCGCGAGAGAATTCGGCTATCTGATCAAGACCGAACAAGGCGAACTGGCGGGCGTGGTCAATCTGAACGAGATCGTCATGGGTGCGTTCAAGAGCGCCTATCTGGGCTACTACGGTTTGCTGCCCTGGGTTGGCGGCGGCTATGTGAGTGCCGGCGTGCGGGCTGTAATCAGAAAGGCATTCAGTGTTCACGGGCTCCATCGGCTGGAAGCGAACGTCCAGCCGGACAATCAGAGCTCGATTCGCCTCGTCCGGCGACTGGGCTTCAGGATGGAGGGTCTCAGCCTCCGTTACCTCAAGATCGGCGGGCGTTGGCGGGATCACGAACGCTGGGCCATCACCCGCGAAGATCTCAGGCGGAGCAAGTAGATGAAAGTAGAGCTCAGACCGGTGACACGAGACAACTGGCAGGAGTGTATCCGCCTGGAGCTCGAGCCGGAGCAACAGGGGCACGTGGCCAGCAACGTCGGCTCGCTGGCGGAATCCAGATTCGAACCCCACTACGTGCCGACCGCCATCTATGCCGACGACTCGATGGTGGGTTTCATCATGTACTGCCCGGACGTCGAGACCGGCGAGGAAGGCCTGTTCTGGATCTTCCGGTTCATGATCGACCGTCGACACCAGCGCATGGGAATCGGCGAACAGGCGTTGCGGCTCGCGCTCCGGGATATCGCCGGACGCGGCGGGCGCACGGTCAATATCTCCTACGTGCCTGACAACAAGATCGTCGCTGGCCTCTACCGGCGCATCGGCTTCCAGACAACCGGAGAGATTGAGGATGGCGAGATCATCATGGCGATCGACCTGGACTGACGGCACAGGCGATGTTCGACACTGACAGGAGGTTATCGATCACGATCCATCGGGCCCACGGTCTGATCGAGCCCGGGTATTGGTCATGGTGAGTCCGCCCGCGGAGGTGGTCATTCGTCGTGCGACGCCAGCAGAGGCGGATCTGCTTAGCGCACTGGCGCAGCGGTCCAAGGCGCACTGGGGCTACTCCGCGGAGTTTATGGAAGCCTGCAGGTCGGAGCTGAGATACGAAGCGCCGCGCATCGCGGCGAATCCGGTCTTCGTAGCGGAGACCGTCGCCGGTGTGGCGGGATTCTACTCGATCCAGCCTCTGTCTCCGTCCACCGTCGAGCTCGACGGTCTGTTCGTGGAGCCTGCATCGATCGGCAAGGGTCTGGGACGACGGCTCGTCGAGCATGCGCGGCAGACCGCCGTGGCTGCCGGCGCGACCATCATGATCATCCAGGGTGATCCCAACGCCGCTCCTTTCTACCTGGCCATGGGCGCAACTCCGGCGGGACAGTGCGAATCACAGAGCATCCCGGGTAGGCTGCTGCCCATGTTTCAGATCGATCTCGCCAGCGGATGAGTGATCGGCCTGGCGATCATGTTCCTGGTGTGGGTATTGGTGTTCTCTCTCATGAGTATTGCACCGATGCGTGAGGGCTGACTCGCAGTTGTGGATCCCCCGATCCCCTGCGTGACGGGTAGCGGACCGGGATTGACGGGAGCAAGCGATGGACAAGATCCGCGTGGGATTTGCAGTAATGTACCGGTGGCGGCTTAAGCCCGGCACCGAGGATGTTTTCAAGGATGCCTGGGCGCGAGTGACCAGGACGATCCGCCACGATCATGGCGGACTGGGGTCACGACTGCATCGGTCTGAAGACGGCACCTGGCTGGCCTATGCACAGTGGCCTGATCGTGAGACATGGGAAGCGTTGCAAGCTCTGCCGGCCACGGCTACGGAAGCCTCCCGGATGATGGGCGAATGTGTACAGGAAAGGCTGCCGCCTCTGCTGCTTGAGCCTGTCGCCGATCTGCTGGTCGCGGTCGCGGATACAGACCGCGGCGGAGACTAGTCGATGAAGCAATCCAGAGTTGTGATCGCCACCCATCGCTCGATCTATCCCGATGCTGTGCGTGTACGCCGTGGAGAGAAAGTCGAGGTGGGCGGCGCTGACCCCGAGTTCCCCGGCTGGATCCGTATCACCGACCCGGCGGGTCGTTCCGGTTGGGCTCCGGAGTTGATACTGGAGCGGAGCGGGCCATCGGAGGCCGTCGTGACCGAAGACTACGACGCGACAGAACTGGACGTATCTCCGGGCGATCGGCTGACCGTGCACAGGGAGTTGGCCGGGTGGTACTGGGTCTCCGATGAGGCGGGGGAGTCAGGCTGGGTGCCGGTCGATGTGACACAGGAGGACTGAGCTCACGTCGGGCCCGGGCTTGAAAATCGATCTCGGCGGAGTAACTCTGTAGCGTTCACACCAGGAGTGATGGAGCGATGCTGGAAAGCGGAGATCGCGGCTTGCTGAAGTCATTCGAAGACGGCAGCCTGCCCGAGGCAGACTTCGATCACGAGCGGCACGTACACGCCGCCTGGTGTTGCCTGCAGCGATACGGACGACAGGACGGCCGGGAGAGATTCGTCACCGCCCTGCGACGATTCGTCGCCATCCACGGGGCCGCTGACAAATACCACGAGACCATAACGCGGGCGTTCCTGGAGCTGATAGCGAGTCGCCTTTCCACGGCCGCCGACTGGCAGACTTTCCGCAACGGCAACAGGTTGATCGTCGAGGACGGCATGAGCCTGCTGTTGTGTCACTATTCCAGCGAAGTATTGTTCTCGGACATGGCACGAAGAGACTTTGTCGAACCGGACATCACACCCTTCCCCGGAGCTGAATCCGACTCGGCCGCCACAGGCGGCGGGGAAAACATCGGTGACTGAGACGGCTGGTTCGGACGGCCTGCAGTCGATTCCGGGTGTCGGGCCCGGTATAGAAAAAGATCTCGTTGATCTCGGGTATTCGCGCGTCGCCGACTTGCGGGACGCGGATCCGGAGTCGATGTACGATGCGCTGTGCAGGATCCGCGGCACACGCGTGGATCGTTGCATTCTCTATGTCTTCCGGTGCGCCGTCTATTACGCCAGTGGCCCGGCCCACGACCCGGAGCGGCTGAAATGGTGGTACTGGAAGGATAAGAGTCAGCGTTGCGCGAGATGACACGACCGGCACGCTGCAGACGCGGCAAGAGCACCTTGAGCGCACTCCCGCAATTTTGGTCCTGCGCGCGGATCGGTCTGGCCGCCCTTCTCATCATCCAGCCTGGCACTCAGACGATGGCCTACGAAGAACCCGAATACCAGGTCGTCCGCGTCTACCAGGACTTTGAGATCCGGCGTTACCTACCGCAGCTCGTCGCAGAAACCGTGGTCGACGGCGAATTCTCCGATGTCGGCGGGCAGGCATTCCGGATCCTTGCTGGCTACATCTCGGGCAATAACCGTAACGGTGAGAAGATCTCGATGACCGCACCGGTGAGCCAGCGGCCCGGAGGGGAACAGATCGAATCGACCGCACCGGTCAGCCAGGCCAGGGGCGAGGATGGCCGCTATGCGTTGCATTTCTTCCTTCCCTCCCGCTACACGGTCGACGACGTGCCGGAGCCCACGGACGACCGGGTGCAGATCCGTCAGATACCGCAACGCTGGTTGGCGGCATCGCGGTACTCCGGTGGCTGGAGCGAGGCGCGCTATCGCAGTCACGAGGAAAAACTCCTCGATGCCGTGCGACGAGAAGGCCTGGAAACGGTTGGGGCACCCGTATTCGCTCGCTACAACTCGCCTTTTACATTGTGGTTCGTGCGCCGGAACGAGGTCCTTATCCAGCTGGACGAAGAGACCCTGCCAGGCGCGGGAGACATGGTGGATGGGGGACCGACGGAGATGATACCCACACCGGCAGACTCAAGACTCCTCGCGTTTGATTCTTCAGAATCGGGCCTGTGGCGATCGGTCAATGACGGAGTCATGGGCGGGCTCTCGCGCGGCTCGTTACGCATCGGCGCCGGCAGCATCGGTGTTTTCGAGGGCGAGGTCTCTCTGGCGAATAACGGGGGATTCGCCTCAGCCCGGGCAACGATCGGGCCACGGAACCTGTCCGCCAGGGAGGGTTTGCGGATCCGTGCCATGGGAGATGGCAGGACCTATCGCCTCCGTCTCCACGACACTGCGGGATTGGACGGCATCGCGTATCAGGCCGAATTCGATACGCAGCCCGGACAGTGGCAGACGGTGACCCTCCCCTTCAGTGCATTTCAGCCCACCTTCCGCGGACGAGTACCGCCGGACGCGCCGCCGCTCGATACCGGACGGATAGAACAGGTAGGATTGATGATCGCCGACGGCCAGCAAGGGTCGTTCAGGCTGGAACTCGACTGGATCACGGCGTTCGACAGATCGAGCGGCAGTGTTACGGACTGAAGAGAAAGGGGGCGGTTGCCATGCGGGGTTCGATTGTTTCCATCCATATCGCGTCGGTTGAGGGCGGCGAATTGCAGCCGCTCGATAGCGCCGAGTTGGTCGCTGGCTGCGGCATCCGCGGCGATCGGCACTTCTCGGCCGACGGCAGTCGTGCCGACGAGGCGCTGACGCTCATCGAGTCCGAGCAGGTCGAGCTCTTCAACGAACTGACCGGATTGTCACTGGCGCCCCACGACACGCGTCGTCAGATCGTCACCCACGGGATTCCCCTGAATGACCTGGTAGGCGTCCGGTTTAGTATCGGCGACGTCGAGGTGGAGGGTGTAGAGCTGTGCGAGCCGTGCGCCTATCTGGCCGATCATCTGACGAAACAGTTCTCTATCACGGGCGTAGCCCCCCCGGATATCGTCCGCGGTCTCGCCCACCGGGCCGGTATCAGGGCGCGGATACTCAATGACGGCGTCGTCAGGGTCGGCGACCCGGTGACCTCCGGGTAACCGCCCTTGCCTGGCAGATCGCAGACGGTCGGTCATCCGATTGGCCTCCGGCAACGAATTGTTTCCAGGTGAAAGTCGGAATACCTCATTTCGATCACATACCAGGGCCGCCCGCACGACGGGGGCTCATGCGTGAAGCCATCGGCCTTCTCGAACCGGTCCGTCTTGCGGCCAGGCTGCCCGGGCTCGCGAATCATCCCCGTGGCGGAGACCGGCCATTGCTGGTGCTCCCCGGTTTTGGCACCTCCGATCAGTCCACGTGGATCCTGCGGCGCTATCTGGCGTGGCTCGGGTATGTGGTCGAAGGATGGGGACTCGGACGCAACACGGGTCGCGTCCCGCAGCTCATCCCCAGGATCGTGGAGAGACTCGAGCAACTGAGCCAGCGTCAAGGGGATCGCGTCGGCCTTGTCGGCTGGAGTCTCGGAGGCTATCTGGCGCGGGAAGCCGCCCGCGAGCGCCCGGAGCTGATCTCCCGGGTCGTGACCCTGGGATCACCCGTGGTCGGCGGCCCGAAGTACACGCTGGCGTCTCGCCACTACGAGCGCCATGGTTTTGATCTGGACGAGATCGAGGCTGACATAGCTGCCCGCGATGAGGTACCTCTCAAGACACCGGTGACGGCCATTTTCAGCAAACGCGATGGCGTGGTGTCCTGGCAGGCCTGCATCGACCGGGTCAACGCCTCGACCGAACACGTGGAAGTGAACACGACCCACATCGGGCTCGGCATGAGTCCGGACGTATTTGCCATTATCGCGGATCGGCTGGGAAGGCGGAGATGAGTCGAGACGATCTGATCAGCGAGCGGGAGGACCCCATGCCCCGCGTGGCGAGCGCACTGACCGGATCCTTACTGGCCGCGGTGGGCTCTCTGGCCATGGCGGACGGGCTGCTTCAGCCACATCAGTGGCAAAGCCGGATCCTGCTGATTTTTGGCTCGGAGGACAACGGCGAAGCGCTTGCCACAACGCGCAGCATGCTCGATGAACATGAGGCTGGCATCGCGGATCGCGACCTTGTTGTCGGGATACTGGCAGCTGGCGGTGGCCGCTTCGGCGGCCGTGAGCTTTCCAGGGAAGAGTGCCTGCAACTCCGGTCTCGGTTCGGCGCCGCGACGGAAGTCTTTACGGCGATCCTCATCGGCAAGGATGGCGGTGAGAAATTGCGCCTGCACCGTCCACCCACGGCCCTGGAACTGTTCGAACTCATCGATTCCATGCCCATGCGACAGAGCGAAGTCCGCCGCCGCCAGCGGACCCGTGGCATGGGCGCTGACGAACGCTGATTGCTGTTCGAACCGCGCAGGCCGATGCCGGACCCTGGCCCGGAGACGGGCGCTTGGGCCGTGGCCCGACGGCGGGCTGTGGCGCTACCGATCGTAACCGTGGGATAGTCCCTGTCATCGAGTGTCGGGAAGATCACCTCTTGGCCCAGACAGAGCGACCGCTGACGCAAGAATCGCTGGCCCGGGCCTGCCGGGTCCTGGTCGGCCGCGACCCGCATCTGGATGCGAGCTTCAGGGCGCATGGGGCACCGCCGCTATGGAAGCGACGGCCCGGGTTCCGGACATTGGTTCAGATCGTGCTGGAACAACAGGTCTCACTGGCGTCCGGACGGGCGACACTCAAGAGGATCGAAGCCGCCTTCGGGCGGATCACCGCAGACCGGCTGGCGCGAGCCGGGGAAGAGGGTCTTCGCTCTGTCGGCGTTACGCGTCAGAAGGCCCGCTATTGCGCTTTGCTGGCACAAGCGAACCAGACGGGTGAGCTGAATCTGCGGCAGGTATCCCGGTCGCCGGACAGAGAAGCGATGATCTCCCTGACCGGATTCAAGGGCATCGGACCCTGGACGGCCGAGGTCTATCTCCTGATGGCTCTGGGCCGACCCGATGTGTGGCCGGCGGGTGACTTGGCGCTCGCCAAGGCGATCCAGGCCGTGAAGCGTCTTCCCGAGCGCCCGGACGAGGAGGCCATGCGCGCACTGGCCCGGCCCTGGAGGCCGTTCCGGGCAGTGGCGGCACGCATGCTGTGGCACGACTACCTGCAACGGGACCGCCGGGTCCAGGTCGGGTGATGCCGTGTTACGTACTTTGCCAGGCGAATTTGACGATATCAGGCGGAGGCCTTGAGTGAGGGGAGTTAGCTGGCGCACAGCGCTGTTCGAATTGCTGATCGTCGTCATCGGTATCCTGATCGCGTTCCGGGTGGACGAGTGGAAAGACGCCCGTGCCGAGGAGCGGGAAGTGACCGCCAGTCTCGTAAGGCTTGCAGATGACTTCGTCGCAAACCGGCTGCTGTGCGAAACCCTGTCCACGGAGGTGCGCGTCAACCAGGATGCCGTCTGGCACGTCTATACCTCCCTGCAAGAAGGACACGTGATTGACGACGACACAGAAAAGTTCGAGAGGGGGGTCGTTAACGCGGACTTTATCCCGCAGATCCCGATCTCCACACTCGGCTACCGGGAGATGATAGCCACCGGACTGCTGCGCTCACTCAAAGACATAGATCTGGCGGTGGAGCTGGGACTGCTGGAGACAGAACTCGAGGATTCCCGGGTGCAGATACCCTACTACCGGCTCGGCCCTGCGGCGCTGGCAGCCGAACTGCGCGACGTGGTCGACTTCAACTATGCCGGCTCGCCGGATCAGCCCGGTGTGCGCTTCGACTTCGCGAATCTCAAGGATAACCGCAGGATCAGGAACCTCTACTTCGAGACCGTCGACAGCCACGGTGACGTCGCCTACCACCTGACGCGTATCTGTGACCTGGTCGATCGTATCAGCGCCCGGCTCGAGCGTTATCAGGCACGGCCCGATGAGCTGCCCCGGCGTGACCAGTAGCCGCAGCACGTGAGCAAGGATCAGAGGTTCCCGGAATTGTGAAAGACGAATCGAAAGTGATCTCGTTCGTCGTCTTCTTCGCCCTGACCGTCGCCGCTGCGTCCATGGGTGCGCTGTTCCAGCCCGGAGCCTGGTATGCCGGGCTTGCCAAGCCTGCCCTCACGCCACCGGACCGGGTGTTCCCGGTCGCATGGACGATCCTCTATCTGATGATCGCCATCGCCGGCTGGATGGTCTGGCAAGGTCGTAACCAGCGTCCCCGGGGGAGGCGCGTTGTTGTCCTGTGGGGATCCCAGCTGGTCCTCAATGCCGCCTGGAGCTGGCTGTTCTTCGGCCTGCATCTGACGGGACTCGCCCTGGTTGAAATCCTCCTGCTGTGGCTCGTCATCCTGCTCCTCGTGATCAACAGCTATGGGGTCCGCCCATTGGCGAGCTGGCTCCTGGCTCCGTACCTGCTCTGGGTCGGCTTCGCGGCGTGGTTGAATTTCGGCATCTGGCGACTCAATGCTTGAGTGTATCCGCACACCCTTCTACGCTCTGCGGATGACTAACGAGAGCAGAGAGCACTCCAGCCGGGACCTGCTCAACCCCGGGACACGAGTGCGGCAGCCTCGCGCCTGCCGCTGGTTCCCAGTGGTCTTGCTGGGTCTGGGCGCCTGCAGCCAGGCGCCGGCGCCGGAGCCGCCGTCGACCGGGCCCTTCGCCAAAGAGGACGGCGAACCGGTGGCCGTGATGGTTTCCGGCCCCTCGGACTCGGCCGCGACTCGTTCGGCCGAGATCTGGAACACAACCGCGGTATATGAGTGCGCCGATGGCGCTTCCTTCCTGGTGGAGTATGCCGAGGACGGAGCCAGGCTCGTATTGCCCACGCGCACGGTTCTCCTGCCGCTGGTTACCTCTGCATCCGGAGGCAAGTACCAGGGTGACAACATCCTGATCTGGTCCAAGGGTGAAGAGGCGACGATCGAGATTGATGGCCTGCGCCGCACCGGATGTGTCAACAACAAGGCGCGGGCCGCGTGGGTACGGGCGCGACTGACGGGTGTCGACTTCCGGGCGCTGGGGAACGAGCCCGGCTGGACGCTGGAGATCGATGAAGGTCACGGCGTAGTGCTGGTCACCGACTACGGCCAGACCCGCCATGCATTCGGCCCCCCGGAGAGACTCGCAGTCGAGGATGCCGGCCGGACTGTCTATCAGGTCAGCAACGGGCAGGAAGAACTCGAGGCCGTCCTTCTCGACAGTCCGTGTCGTGACGACATGAGTGGCGAACCGTATCCCGTGCAGGTGCGGCTGGTCTTGTCTGGGCGCAGCTACCGCGGCTGCGGCCAATGGTTGCAGGGCAGCGGGGGCAGTCCATGACGGACGGTCTGCCCTGGCTGAAGCCACTCCCCAAAATGGACCTACCGGACCTGTGTTCAGGCGGGCACGACAGTGGGCGCCGCGGATAGTCCTGGCCTGCGGGACGCCAGGGTCTCGGATGCCCGGCGTATCGCGGAACTGATCGACCTGGCGGGCGAAGGCATCCCGCTATGGCTTTGGGCACAGGACGCTTCTGGCGATCAGACTCCCCTCGATTTCGGCGCACTCCGTGCCGCCCGGGAGGGCGTGAATTTCTCATTCAGGAACGCCGTCCTGGCGGAGATCGGCGAGCAGGTTGTCGGCATGATGCTGGGCTACCGACTCCCGGATTCCTCCGGCGGTGGCGACCTCTGGGAGCTGCCGTCGATCGTGCGTCCCATGGTTGAACTGGAACTCATGGTCCCCGGCAGCTTTTACATCAACGCATTGGCAGTCCTGCCGGACTTTCAGGGCAGCGGGATCGGCAGCCGCCTACTTGAGATCGCCAACGAGCGCGGCAGAGCTGCGGGGTGCGAACTTCTCAGCCTGGTCGTCTTCGAGGAAAATCGCGATGCCGTCAGGCTCTACCTGCACCGTGGATACACGACTGCGGCACGCCGCCCGGCCGTGTCCCACCCCTGTTGCCCGCACTCGGGAGAGATCCTGCTGATGACCCGGCATGTCTCGTAGTCGCATGGGGACCGGCGGGACTCAGGCCTACTCGACATTGCGTTGTTTTGCCCTGTTTACATGCAGCGTGAACACGTCGGGGCGGCTGTAGTGACCATCTGAGTCGAGCGTCATGCGCTGTTCCTCGATCATTGCGTCATCCAGATCGACCGTCATCAGCCGGGCGTCCTCCATCTGTGGACCGGCCAGGTAGCTGCCATCCGGTCCGATGACCGCGCCACCACCCTGCAACAACAGGCGCTGATCATCTCCCGGGATCGATTCAAGCAAGGCGATCGCCTCGCCCGGCCCACCGGCGGACGCTATTCCTTCCAGCACGTCGCCGCGACTCATGACACAGCCGGAAGCCGCTACGAAACATCGCCCCTCGAAGGCATACTGGCGACTGGCCACCTGGTGCATTTCCTTCACCCACGGCCACTGTGCCACATGCAGGTACTCGCCGGTCGCATGCATCGCCGCCCTGGCCAGCGGCATCCAGTGTTCCCAGCAGACCAGGCCGCCTACCGGGCCCCACTCCGTTTCCAGAGTCACCAGCCCGCTGCCGTCACCCCGCCCCCACAGGAGTCTCTCGGTGTAGGTCGGCACCAGCTTCCTGTGCAGCACCTGCTCTCCACGTGGCGAGATGAACAGCATGCTGTTGTAAATCGTCCCGGCGTCTTTCTCGTGCAGGCCCATTACGATGATGCAACCAGTGCTGGCCGCAATCTGGTTAAGTCGGTGGATCTCCGGCCCGTCGAGCCGGGGGCACTGGCTACGGAGGTGGCGGAACAGCGCCTTTGCCGGCCCGTGGTCCCAGAGTGCGGCGCCGGGCGCCTCATCAAGCCACACGGGATAACCCGGCAGCCAGGTCTCCGGAAAGACGACGAGATCGGCCCCGCCATCACGGGCCTCCCGCACCAGATTTCCGGCGCGATCAAGAGTCGCCTCCAGATTGAGGAACACTGGCGGCGCCTGAGTGAGCGCGATTCGCATAGGGCACTCCCCGATTCGTGTGAACGCGGAGCATACGCCAACAGCACGACAACACGGCAGCCCCGTTCCGGTTTCTGAACAAACGCCCCGCGCCCGGCTGGCGGAGCCTCGGCAGCTTGTGGCAGATTGGTGGCCAGCGGAGACGAGGGATCAATGAGCCAGCACATCGCCATCGTCGAGGACGAACCCGCGATCCGGGACAACTACGCGGATGCTTTTCGCCGCCAGGGCTACAGGGTAAGCGTCTATGAAGATCGCCGCTCTGCGCTTGACGCGTTTGCGTCGCGCCTGCCGGACCTGGTCGTCATCGACATCATGCTGGGCGAGGAGCCGGAAGGCGGCTTCGAGCTCTGCCGCCAACTCCGGGCGCGCTCCGATACCCTTCCGATCGTCTTCCTGACGGCCCGCGACAGTGATCTCGACGCGGTTTCCGGGCTAAGACTTGGCGCCGACGACTATCTCACCAAGGACATCAGCCTCGAGCATCTGACGGCGAGGGTAGCGGCTCTGTTCCGGAGGCAGGAGGCGTTGCGGCAACCTGTCGAGGACGAACTGCTCGAGCGCGGGCCGCTGCGTATCAATATCGATCGGCTGAGCGCGAATTGGTCTGGACAGGACCTCGGTCTGACTCTGACCGAGTTCTGGATGGTGCATGCGCTGGCCCGTTATCCAGGGCATGTGAAAAGTCGACAGCAGCTCATGGACGCGGCCAATGCGGTCCTTGACGATGCAACGATCACTTCACACATTAAGAGAATTAGGCGTAAGTTCGTGGCAGTTGACCCTAATTTCGATGCAATTCGGACCATTTACGGGGTCGGCTATCGGTGGCAATCTGAGTCTGCAGAGGACACCGGGCAGTAGCCATGTCATCCCCCGTTCATGACCGACCCCGTTCGCCGAGAATTCTCGAACTTTGCTGGGGCCGGATGGATGTCGAAGGCCTCGGACCGGGCCGCGACTACAAGCTCTGGCCGGGCGGCGGCCGCAGCTGGGACTGGAACGAGACAGACACCCATCACGTACCCGGAATCCAGCCGGCCGACGTCAGCGAGCTGCTGGACCACGGTAGTCGTGTCGTCATCCTGAGCCGTGGCCAGCTCTGCAGGCTGGGCACCTGTCCGGAGACGCTGCAACTGCTGCGCGAGGCGGAAGTCGAGTTTCACATCGAGGAAACGAGGGCGGCGATCGCGCTCTACAACCGATTGGCGTCGGAGCGGCCTGTTGGCGGACTCTTCCACAGCACCTGCTGAACCCGTGGAATTGCCGTGAGGCTGACACCCAGACTCCTCCTGATCAGCCTGGTGACACTCCTGTTGCCCTGGGCGGGATGTCAGTATCTACGCGAAGTCGAGACAGCATTACGTGAGGGACAGGCAGCGGCGCTGGCGGCGAATGCGACATCGGTAGCCGGGGCGCTGTCTACGGCAGACAGCATCTCCTGGCCGGACGCTGCCCGATTCTCGCCTGCCCGCACGCCGGCCACCGATGTCTACGCTTATCGCCTCGACCGCACGCCGGTCATGGACGGGTACGCCGAAGACTGGGGACTGCCGCCGGAATACTTCGAGACGCTGCAGGCAACCGGCTGGAGGGTAGAGTTTCTCGCCGGGCTGCGGGAGGGCTCTGTCTATCTGTTCCTGCGGGTGACCGTGGACCCGCCGGCCAACCGACCCGGCCTGTCCGATGTCATAAGGCTGCATCTGACTGACGACCATGGCCAGGGCGTGGATCTGATCTTCAGCACGCCCGCGCCGGGATTCCTCACGCCGACGCGGCCGGACGGTCGTCCCGAACGACGAGTGCAGGCGAACTGGCAGCCGGGTTCTGCGGGATCCGGACTGGAGATACGGCTTCCCGCGTCCATGGCCGCCCAGCGAATCGGGTTCCTCGTCACGCACAGCGCGGAGGGCGGCAGCCACAGGACGCTCGGCACGCTCCCCAATCTTGCGGCACAACCGGGCTGGCTGATCCATACGGATGCCGTACTGCAGGAGACGCTGCAACGCAGCGTGCTG
The DNA here is from genome assembly GCA_937924335.1 of uncultured Gammaproteobacteria bacterium. Lineage (GTDB taxonomy): Bacteria > Pseudomonadota > Gammaproteobacteria > Steroidobacterales > XN24 > JAHEFR01. The sequence goes on along the minus strand of CALDWW010000021.1, from coordinate 10,743 downwards.
CCGGGAGCTCGGCTCAGAGTCGTGGACCAGCGCGGCTTCATCCTTGGCGATACCGGCCCACCCGACGCGCCCGAGGCCCGAGAGTCTTCCCAGCTGCTGCGCAGGCTGGTTCGACTTGCCCTGGGCGGGGGCGAGGCGGACGAGAACCCGCCTGAGGTCACGGCGGGCCGGCTTGACCTTGGCCCCTATGGGGAGGCATTGAATACCGGGGCAGCCGATCGCAGATTCCGTTCCGAGCGCCTCGGTCGGGCGCTGTTGGTCTCGGCACGATCGGTGTTCGCTAGCTCCCCCGGAGTCGCCCTCCTGCTGGCCGAACAGGATACAGAGGCCATCCTGAGTGCCACGGATACGGCGGCCACAAAGCTGCTGGCCGCCAGCTTGTTGATCAGCATCGCCGCAGTGACGCTGCTGGCCAGCTTCTCGGCGTGGCTGTCATGGAGGATCCGCCGATTGAGTGAAGCCGCGTCCAGATCTCTGGATCAGCGCGGTCGGATTCGCTCGCATCTCCCGGAGGGCGGTAGCCCTGACGAGATCGGAGACTTGTCCCGCAGCTTCGCCAGGCTGCTGAGTCGGCTTGCAGAGTACAACGCCTATCTGCAATCCCTGGGCGAAAAACTGACCCACGAGCTCCGGACTCCCATGACCGTGGTCCAGACGTCGCTGGAGAACCTGCGTGCGGATCCGCACGGGGACAGCGCCGCCACCTATCTCGAGCGGGCCCGTACCGGAGTCGAGCGCCTGCAGGCGATGATGGGCGCCATGGGCGCCGCAACCCGGATCGAACAGGCGATCCAGACCAGCGAGCCTGAGCGCTTCGATGCGGTCGGCGTCATCGCGGAGCTGGCGGCAGCTTACGCGGATACGACGGCAGAGACCGCAATCGAGATCGACATCACCGAGGACGCCTGCCCGATCGAGGGATCGGCCGATCTGCTCGCCCAGATGCTGGACAAGCTGTTCGAGAACGCGCTGGACTTCTGCCCGCAGGGCGGGCATATCAGGCTGATCGCGCGCAAATCCGGGTCGGATTGTGTGATTCGCATGTCCAACACGGGCAGCCGCCTGCCAGAGGGGCTGGAGGACCGCCTGTTTGAATCCATGGTTTCAGCGCGTTCCGGGCCCGCAGGCAAGGCACATCTGGGGCTCGGTCTCTATGTGGCGCGATTGATCTCAGAACTGCATTCAGGAGCTATCAGCGCACGCAACCTTCCGGATAACGGGGGTGTCGAGATTTCCGTGCGCATCCCGCTTTCCAGCAACATCGCCAAGTAGGGGTTTCCACTTATTCAGCTTTCGTGGTAAAAATGCCAAATTGATGTTGCGGTGCAACAAAAGGAGACTTCCATGGGCACCTGCCTGAGTAGACCTTTTCTTTATCTCTGCGGAATCCTGTACCTGGGATTCGGACTCTGGGTCCTTCTGGACCCGCACAGCGGAGCGGCATCATTGGCCTCGGCAGACACCGGCGGCACGCTGATGGACGTGAGCGGGACGCATGGTGGCTTCAATGTCGCCGTGGGGCTGTTCATGCTGTTTGCGGCGGGTACACCGGCCTGGCACCGGCCCGGACTGCTGCTCGTAGCACTGATGAACGGCGGATACCTGGCCGGACGACTGATCGAACTGGCACTCTACGGTCCGCAGTCGAACGTGCTCGTGGCAGTCATGGCGCTGGAAATCGTGCTCTGTGCAGTCGCCGTCTCGATGGCAGTGCGCGGACGTGTCGTTGCAGTACGGTAGTCATGCCCGACGCCGAACACCGCGGCGTGGCCGCCCCCCCAGGGGGACCGGCGACGCCGCGGACCCGTCCCGCGGGCAGCCTCCGCGGTGATGTTTCGATCCGGCCATGGCGGACCACGGACGTCGATGACCTGTTCGCGGCCGCCGTCGAATCCGCGGCCGATGTCTATCGTTGGTTGCCCTGGTGTCGCCCGGACTATCTGAAGGAAGATGCCGAGGAATGGGTCGCCCTGCAGACTGATTCTTTCGCTCGCCGGACAGAGTTCGAGTTTGTCATCACCGACCGCGAAGACCGGTTTCTCGGCGGCTGTGGCCTGAACCACATCCTCGAGGCGCACCGGATGGCCAACCTCGGCTACTGGGTCCGATCAACCGAAACAGATCGCGGCGTCGCGTCCGCCGCTGTAAGACGGCTCGCGGACTGGGCATTCGGCGAGACCGGGCTCGAACGCCTCGAGATCCTTGCCTCGACGGAGAATGCGCGCAGCCAGAGAGTCGCACAGCGGGCGGGTGCCAGCCGTGAAGGCGTACTGCGGTCCCGTCTCTGGTGCCATGGACGATTCCACGATGCAGTGGTTTACTCTATCGTCCGTGGGTCCTGGACGACGGTCTGAGGACCTTTCCGAAAGATACGGTCGCTAGTGCAGATGGCCGTCCGGGCAGCATCAGGACACGAGTACCGTCGTTGATCTGGACGCCGGAGAGTAGACATGAAGATCGCTGTGATCGGCGCCGGCAATGTCGGCGGCACCCTCGGTCGCCGCTGGAGCAGTGCGGGCCATGAAGTCGTGTTCGGGGTCCGGGACCCCGGCGCCGAGAAGATACGGAGACTGATCGCCGCCTGTGCGGAAGGAACTTCCGCCGCGCTGCCTGCAGACGCTGCCGCGGATGCAGAGGTGGTCGTGCTGGCCATCTGGTGGCACGTGGCAGAGGAGGTCATCCGGGGGCTGGGAGACCTGGCCGGCAAGATCCTGATCGACTGCACCAACCCGCTGGACGAGAAACTCCAGCTGACGCATGGCCACACGGAGTCTGGAGGCGAAATGATCGCCGATTGGGCGCCGACGGCGCGAGTTGTCAAAGCCTTCAATACGGTCCCCTGGGAAGCCATGGCAGACCCGGAGTACGGTGGCCAGCGTCCGACGCTGTTCTTTTGCGGCGGCGACGAATTCGCGGCCGGGACGGTTCGCGGGCTGATCCTGGATATAGGCTTCGAACCTTGCTACGTCGGCGGGATAGAGATGTCGCGATATCTCGAGCCGCTGGCAGCCCTGTGGATAATGGCGTGCCGGGTCCGTCAGCCCGGCTCTGATTTTGCATTCCGCCTGATCGGCCGGAACGGCGAGGGCCCCCAGTGAGCGCCCGCGAGGAGCCGCAGCCCGGAGGCTGCCTGTGCGGAGCCGTCCGATTCACCGTCCGCTCGCCGGCATCCCCTCCTGCACTGTGCCATTGCAAGAGTTGTCGCAAGGCCTGCGGGGCGCCGGCGGTCGCCTGGGCGACGTTCCATGTCTCGAACGTGGACTTTGACGCCAGCCCCCCAACCTACTACCGCTCGTCAGCGGGGGTGACCCGGGGTTTCTGCCACGTTTGCGGTACGCCGCTGACCTATGCCCACGACGACTACCCTGACTATGTCGATGTCACCGTGGCAAGCCTGGATGACCCGGAGAGCCTGCCGCCGCGGGACCAGATTTGGACCGGTCACCGTCTTGCCTGGATGGAGAACCTGGACGATATGCCCGAGTACGAGAGAACCAGGAAGGAATCATGAAAAAGTTCCTCATGGCCCAGGCCTGCGCGCTGTTGCTGGCCGTCTGTGTCCCAGCCGCGGGCGGGGACCTGGGCGGCGTGGTAATCGCTCCGCCGACCGGTGACGATTGGACGCTGGTTCAGGCGAACAGCCAGTCGCTGGTGTGGATGAAGCGCACCGGCGATCCCGATATTACCTTCGGGGTCGCGTTACTCACCCGGCCGATCACGACCGATTTCGCCACCCGGGCGGACTTCGCCGACTGGGTCCGCCGGGCGGCAGAGACCAACCCGGACCCTGATCGATTCCATCTCCTGAAGAACGATGTGCTTGCCGGTCAGGATGTGGAGGACAACTGTGTTCGCTATCACCGAGTCATCGAGGATCGGTCGGCGGGGGAAGGCCCGGACACGGCGTTGCGCCTCGAGGTGACAGGCGTCGCATGCAGGCATCCGGAGGAGCCAATGCGCTACTTCGATGCGCAGTATTCGGGACGGATGCCGCTGCCCGCTCACCTGCCGCAAGCACTGACCGAAGAGGGGACGTCATTCCTGGACAGCCTGGGCTTCTCGGGCGTGCCGGAGGACGGGGACTGGTCGCTCGCCGAGGGCGAGCCTGCCAGGACGCAGAGAGAGGAGACCTGACTGCCTTGAGACGGCAGCCGGGTCAGACGCCCAGATAGGCGAGGATGCCCTTGGCCGCCTCGCGGCCCTCGTAGACCGCGGTGACCACCAGATCGGAACCCCGGACCATGTCACCTCCCGCGAATACCCCGGGCTGGGTGGTCTGGAACGGGAAGCGCCCCATCGGGTCGATCCGCACTCGGCCATCCTCGTGAAGCCCGACGCCCATATCGGCGAGCCATGCCGGCGGACTGGGGCGGAATCCGAATGCAACGATGACAGCGTCGGCCGGCAGCACCTGCTCGGTTCCGGGCACCGGCTCCGGTCGGCGCCGGCCCCCTGGATCAGGGTCTCCGAGGCGGGTCTCGACGACCCGGACCCCTGCCACCCGGCCGTTGCCGACAATCTCTACTGGCTGTCGGTTGAACAGGAATTCGACGCCCTCTTCACGGGCGTTGCGCACTTCCCGTCGCGATCCCGGCATGTTCTCCTCGTCGCGGCGATACGCGCAGGTGACCTTCTCTGCGCCCTGCCTGACGGCGGTACGATTGCAATCCATGGCGGTGTCACCGCCACCCAGGATCACGACCCGTCGACCCTCCATCGAGACATGATCACGGCCGTCGCCTTCCCCTAGCAGCTGGTTCACGTTGGCGATCAGGTACGGCAGTGCCTCGTAAACCCCGTCCTGATCCTCACCGGGCATCCCGCCGCGCACGGCAGTGTAGGCGCCCACGCCGAGGAACACGGCGTCGTAATCCGAGACGAGTTGATCCGGCGCGACATCCCTGCCCACTTCGGTGTCCAGCACGAACTCGACGCCCATCTCCTCCAGGACCGCACGCCGGGTCTCTACGACCTCCTTCTCGAGCTTGAATGGTGGAATCCCGTACGTCAGCAGCCCTCCGACACGTGGGTATCGGTCGAATACGGTCGTCCGGACGCCACTGCGCGTCAGGACGTCCGCCACCGCCAGACCGGCGGGCCCGGCGCCCACGATAGCCACCTCACGGCCGGTATCCTTGACCGCCGAAAGGTCCGGTCGCCAACCTCTGCGGATCGCCTCGTCGGTGATGTACTTCTCGACATTGCCGATCGTCACCGCGCCAAAGCCGTCATTGAGCGTGCAGGCACCCTCGCAAAGCCGGTCCTGGGGACAGATGCGTCCGCATATCTCCGGAAGAGGATTGGTCAGGTGCGACAGCTCGGCCGCCTCGAACAGATTGCCTTCCTCGATCAACCTGAGCCAGTTGGGGATGTAGTTATGCACCGGGCACTTCCACTCGCAGTACGGGTTGCCGCAGCTCAGGCAACGGCCCGACTGGCGGGACGCCGCCTCCGGGTCGAACTGGCCATAGATCTCGCGATAGTGCCGGATCCGCTCGTCGGCAGGGTCTTTCTCGGGGTCCTGCCGCGGTATCTCGAGGAACTGAAGGGTCTTCTCCACCATAACCGTCGCGCCCTAGGCCGCCTGCCTCAGTGATTCCATCAGCGTCTCGAGATCCGCCGCCTTCGGTTTCACCAGCCAGAAGCGCGGCAGGTAGCTGCGGAAATCGTCCAGGATCTCGCGTCCCAGCGCACTGCCGGTCTCACGCACATGGCTCTCGATCAAGCCCCGCAGGTGGTGCAGGTGCGCCTCCATGCTCTCCGGGGTGATGCGGTGGATGTCGATCAGCTCATGATTGTAGCGATCGACGAAGTCCCGCTCGGCATCCAGGACATAGGCGAAACCTCCCGTGAGCCCGGCGCCGAAATTAACCCCGCTACGGCCCAGCACGACGACGACGCCCCCGGTCATGTACTCGCAACCGTGGTCGCCCACGCCTTCCACGACGGCGACGGCGCCGGAGTTGCGCACTGCAAACCGCTCGCCCGCGCGGCCCGCGGCAAAGAGTTGCCCGCCGGTCGCTCCATACAGGCAGGTGTTACCCATGATCGGGGTGCTCGCCGCATGGAAACGGCTGACGGTGGGCGGGAACAGCACCAGCTGTCCGCCGGCCATGCCCTTGCCGACGTAATCGTTGGCATCGCCTTCCATGTACATATGCAGCCCGCCGACGTTCCAGGCGCCGAAGCTCTGACCCGCGCTGCCTTTCAGGCGCAGAACGACAGGCGTCTCCTCCATGCCATAGTTGCCCCACCGCCGGGCGATCTCCCCGGACAGCCGGGCACCGATCGAACGGTCGAAATTGCGCACCTCGTAGTGGAAGGTGCCGCCCCTGCGTTCCTCCACGGCTCCCATGGCCTCGGCAACCATGCGCTCTGCCAGGGGCCCTTCGTCGAACGGGTGATTGCGGGGCTCGGTACAGATGTGGGGACGCTGCCGCGAGAGCCCGGCGTCGGAAAGCAGTGGTGACAGGTCCAGGCGGGACTGACGCCGGGTATCGCCTTCACGGACGCGGAACATCTCGACGCGACCCACCAGATCATCGAATTTCCGGATTCCGAGCTGCGCCATAGTCTCCCTGACCTCCCGGGCGACGAATCGGAAGTAGTTTTCGACCATCTCGGGAAGGCCGATGAAATGTTTGCGTCGCAGAAGGTCGTGCTGGGTGGCCACGCCGGTCGCGCAATTGTTCAGATGACAGATCCGCAGGTACTTGCAGCCCAGCGCCACCATGGGCGCCGTGCCGAACCCGAAGCTCTCCGCGCCCAGCAAGGCCGCTTTGACCACATCGAGACCGGTCTTGAGGCCGCCGTCGGTCTGCAGGCGCACACGGTGGCGGAGGTCATTCGCCCGCAACACCTGGTGGGCCTCCGCGAGACCCAGCTCCCATGGACTACCCGCGTACTTGGTGGAGGTCAGCGGGCTCGCGCCAGTGCCCCCGTCGTAACCCGAAATCGTGATCAGATCCGCATAGGCCTTGGTGACGCCCGCGGCGATCGTGCCGACCCCCGGCTCGGCCACCAGTTTGACCGACACAAGCGCGTCGGGATTGACCTGCTTCAGATCGAAGATAAGCTGGGCCAGGTCCTCGATCGAATAAATGTCGTGATGCGGCGGCGGCGATATCAGACCGACACCGGGTCGAGCGAATCGTAGCCGGGCGATCATGTCATTGACCTTATGGCCGGGAAGCTGTCCGCCCTCGCCGGGCTTGGCTCCCTGGGCGATTTTAATCTGTAGCACCTCGGCATTGACCAGGTACTCGGCGGTGACGCCGAAACGGCCGGACGCAACCTGCTTGATCTTCGAGACCCGGTCCGTCCCGTAGCGCTCCGGGTCTTCTCCGCCCTCGCCCGAATTGGAGCGGCCGCCAAGGCGGTTCATGGCGATGGCAAGAGCTTCGTGGGCCTCGGGCGAAAGCGCGCCTAATGACATTGCGGCGCTGTCGAAGCGTCTCAGGATCCCGGCTTCCTCCTCGACCTCGTCCAGCGGGATGGCGTCATCCGCCTGTTTGACGTCGAGCAAGTCCCTGAGCACTGCCGCCGGCCGGGTATTGACCAGCTCGGCATACTGCCGGTAGAGCTCATAGTCGCCGGATTGCACTGCCGCCTGTAGCGTGGCGATGACGTCCGGGTTGTAGGCATGGAATTCACCGCCCTGGACGAACTTGTAAAGGCCGCCCTGCTCTACAGACTCGCGCACGTCCCACGCCCGCCGCGCCAGCTTCAGGGCATCATCCCGCAACTCCGTGAAGCCGGCGCCCTGGATCCGGCTGGTGGTGCCGGGGAAGCAGCGCTCCACGACTTCGTCGTGCAGCCCGACGATCTCGAACAGCTGCGCGCCGCGATAGCTGGCGATCGTGCAGATGCCCATCTTCGACATGATCTTGAACAGGCCCTTGCGGATTCCGCGCCGGTAGCTGCGCCCGAGCTGACGGCCGCGACTCCGGTCCAGCCTGAGCTCCCCGGTCCTCGTCATGTCGTGCAGGCACTCGTATGCCAGGTAAGGATAGATCGCCGTAGCGCCGTAGCCGATCAGGCAGGCGAACTGGTGCGGATCCCTGGCCGTCGCCGTCTCGATCAGCAGATTGCAGTCGCAGCGCAACCCTTTCTGCACCAGTCGATGGTGGACCGCACCGGTCGCCAGCAACGCATGGACGGGCAGAAAGCCACGCCGTATCTGGCGATCGCTGAGGACGATAATCAGGACGCCGCGGCGACCCGCCTCCTCTGCCTCGTCGCAGATGGCGGCCAGGTTCTCCTCGAGTGTGGCCGCCTCGGGACGATTCAGATCCACGATCGAGTAGCCGGTCTTGTCCTCCTCGACACGCAGGATCTGGCGGAACTTGCGCTGCGACAGCACCGGCGAATTCATGACGATCCGCTGGGCATGCTCCGGTCGCGCCTGGAACACGTTCTGCTCCGGCCCGATCTGGGTCTCCAGCGACATTACGATCCGCTCGCGGAGCGAATCTATGGGCGGGTTCGTGACCTGGGCGAATTGCTGACGGAAATAATCGTATAGCGCCCGGACCCGGGTCGACATGACCGGCATCGGCGTGTCGTCCCCCATGGAACCGACGGCTTCTGCCTCGGTCTCTGCCAGCACCCTCAGGACCTCATCGCGCTCCTCCCGGCTGACGTTGAAGATCTTCTGATAGATCTGCAGGTCGTCCCGGCCCATGGGATCCGCCGAGAGCTGAGGGTCGATCAACTCGGAGTCCAGGTAGCGCACACCCTTGCGAAGCCACTCCTTGAAAGGCGCCCGACTCTTGAGACGCGCCTCGATGGCGTCGGTATCGAGTACCTCGCCGGACGGGGTGTCCACGATCAGCATCTGTCCGGGGCCGAGCCGGCCTTTCCGGACCACCTGCTCGGGGCGATAGTCATGCACCCCGACCTCCGAAGCCACCGTGATCAGATCGTCGTCGGTGATGACGTAACGTGCCGGCCGTAATCCATTGCGGTCCAGACAACAGACCGCCTGGGTGCCGTCGGTCAACACCACGCCCGCGGGTCCGTCCCACGGTTCCAGATGCATCCCGTAGTACTCGTAGAAGGCCCTGACATCAGAGTCCATCGTGTCTACCGTCTGCCAGGCGGGAGGTATCAGCAGCCGCATGGTATGCATCAGGTCCATACCGCCCTGGAGCAGGACTTCCACCATGTTGTCCAGGCTGCTCGAATCGGACCCGGACATGGAGACGATCGGCTGGACCTCGTTCAGCCGCGGCAACAACGGTGTGTCGAATATTGCACCCCGGGCTATGGCCCAGTTCCTGTTCCCCTGGATGGTGTTTATCTCCCCGTTATGGGCGAGGTACCGGAAGGGTTGCGCGAGTCGCCACTGCGGCCAGGTATTGGTCGAGAACCGTTGATGGAAAACACAGATCCCCGCCTCCAGGTCCGGCGCCTCAAGGTCCCGGTAGAAACGGGTCAGGTGGGCGGGCATGACCATGCCTTTGAAGCCGATCGTCGTGCAGGACAGGCTTGCTACATAGAAGACCGGGTCCTTCTCCTCGAGCGTCAGCTCGGCCCGGCGGCGTGCCATATATAGGCGGCGATTGAACTGGGCGTCGGAATCGCCCGAGGGGCGGTCGATGAAGACCTGCTCGATCTGCGGCAGAGACTGAAGCGCCTGTTTACCGCAGACGCTGGCGTCGGTCGGCATCACACGCCAGCCGGCGACGCTGACTCCCTCTTCCTCCAGCGACCGCTCCAGGACCCGGCGGGTGCGGGCAGCGCCTTCCGCTCCCGGATTCAGGAATACCACGCCGGCCGTGAACCCGGGATTCACCGTAATACCGGCTTCGGTCGCGACTCGCTCGAGATAGGCGCGTGGCAGGGACATGAGCAGGCCACAGCCGTCGCCCGTCAAGCCGTCCGCCGCGACAGCACCGCGATGGGTCAAGCGTTCCAACGCCTGCACGGCCGTGGCCACGACCTTGTGGCTGGGTTCGCCACGCAGGTGCGCTATCAGGCCGAATCCGCAGCTGTCACGCTCGAATCGCTCTGACCACAGGCTGTCGGCAGACGGTACAGTCATCGATACCCCATAACGGCAAGATTGCCGCCTCTGAATCTCGGTCCTCCACAGGATGCGCCCGCCCCTTCCGTTCCGATCTGCCGCGTAAATTATTGCTTTAGGTCGCGGCCAGGCAGAGACAGGCGCCGCTCAGGCGTCCTATGACTATAAATCAGACCCCTCCCCAGTGGTCAATGCGGAATTGTCCCCGGGGGTCCCCATCGGGCACCTGATACGTACCATCGACCGTCTTCTCGACGCAGCGCCAGGTCAAGCCTGAGCCGATCTGCATCGATACCGGCCCAGGCGGGACGGCCGCCGTCCTTGCCGATCAGGGAGACGGTCATCCCGGCTGTCGCGAGCTGATCAGAAATGGCGACCACGGAAAGGTCTGTCACCACCGTCATCAGTCGCGGATAACGCCCTAGCAGGGTGCGGACAAGAACTGCCATGGCCCGCCGGTCCCGGCCCTCGGCGTCCGCATAGTCATCGCTGAGACTGTTGATGAGAGACCCGGCGTCTCCAGCCTCAGCGGACTCCTGCGCCGCCTCCACCAGCAGCGCGATCTCCGCTTCTACGTCCCGCTCTGGCTGGCCGCAGGCTGGCAGGAGTGCCACGGTCGTCACTGCAAGCCACAAGATTGCCCGGCAGCTGTCAGTTCGCGCGTTTGGCAGGGACATAGGCGCCGTCACGGAACTCCTTGAAATACAGCCATACAA
>CALDWW010000020.1 GCA_937924335.1 uncultured Gammaproteobacteria bacterium | reverse complement strand
CGACATTCCGCTCAACGGGCTGGTCTTGGACCCGAGTTCCTCATGCCAGGCGTGTTCGCGTGTGTCGACGGTTTCGATGAAATAGTCGATATTCTTGATCGAACGGAATCCCGCGTAGCCTTCATAGATAAAGTCAATAATTTCTATGGTTATGATAGCCTTTGACTATTTATTTAAAGCCTATTTAATTCAATGACTTAGAGCGCTTTTGCCGACCTCCCCGGCGACCGCTGACCGGGAGACGGCCCTATCCGAGGCTTCCGGACGATCAAAGGCCGCGCCGGCCGCGCGGTGACCGGCCGTCCCTGCCCGCCACGGTGACCTCCGCGTGGCCGCATTCCGCTGCCGGCTCACTGCACTGATCAGCCGGGCGGGCCCGACGGACTGGCGTTCTTCGGCCCGGGCCGAACGGGTAGGTACACTGATGCCCGGTTCATGCACAGCAGGGAGACGATTGATGGGCAACAGGCGGGTGACGAGCTGGGTGATGGTCTTGCTGTGCGCCGTGTGCGGGCCGGCGGCGGCCGAACGGCCCGAAGCGTTCCATCCCTCGGTCGAAAAACTCATCGTCTACCAGGGCCCGACCGTGCTGCTGGACAAGGTAAGGTTTGTGGACGGCACAGGCGCTGCGGCGATCGAAGACGCCGCCGTGCTGATTCAGGACGGGCGCATCTCGGCCATCGGCGGCGCCGGCACGATCAGTGTCGAAGACGCCATGACGATCGACGCGACCGGCCAGACGTTGCTGCCCGGGTACGTCATGATGCACGAGCACCTGCTCTACCTGGATCCCACCGGTTCGCCCCCGGCCTACACCACCGAACACCTGCCGATGCCGCCGCTCTACCTGGCCGCCGGCACCACCACGATGCGCACCACGGGGACGATGAATGCCAGCGACGACCTGCAGGTCAAAGGGCTGATCGAGCGGGGCCGCATCGCCGGACCGGACCTGTTCGTGACCGGACCGTTCATCGAAGGCCCGGGCAGCTTCGCCTACCAGCTCAGGCCAACGCTGACCGCGGATGACGCGCGCCTGTTCGTGCGCCACTGGGTCAACGCCGGCGTGACCTCGTTCAAGGCCTACATGAACGTCACCCGCGAGGTGCTGGGCGCGGCCATCGACGAGGCCCACACGCTGGGTGTGCCGGTGACCGGCCACCTGTGCTCGGTCACCTTCGAGGAAGCCAGTGCGCTGGGGATCGACAACCTCGAGCACGGTCTCTACGTCGCCTCCGATCTCGCCGAGGACAAGCAGCCCGACGCGTGCCCTGCCCTGTCGGGCGCCGACCGTGCCCGATTGATGGACCTGGACAACCCCGTCGTCCGCTCGCTCATCGAAACCCTGGTCGAGCGGGACGTGGCCATCACCTCCACCCTGCCGGTGTTCGCCGCCGGCGTGCACCCGGCCATCCCGACCAAGGAAGCGCTGGCGCTCCTCAGTCCGCGCTCCCGCCAGGTGGCGGAGTCCCGCTGGATCGGTCTGCTGCAGCCGGACGGCGCCGAGCGCACCCGGTTATCGCGGCAACTGCTGCAGCTTGAGATGGCGTTCGAGAAAGCCTTCGTCGAGGCCGGCGGCACGCTGCTGGTGGGCACCGACCCCACCGGCTGGGGCGGTACCCTGCCGCCCAACTCGACCCATGCCGCACTGATCCTGCTGGTGGAGGCCGGCTTCACGCCGCTGCAGACGCTGTCCATGGCCACGCTCACCGGGGCGAAGTTCCTGGGCGTCGACGACCAGGTGGGCAGCATCGAGATCGGCAAGCGCGCCGACCTGGTGCTGGTGGAAGGCCAACCGGATGTCGACATCGACAGCGTGCAGAACGTGGCGCTGGTGTTCAAGGACGGCGTGGCCTACGACCCGGCGGCACTGATCGACAGCGTGCGGGGTAGCGTCGGCCGCTAGACCTCCCCCGGGCTGCCGCTGCAGGCCCGGCGACACGGCTGCGCCTTGGTGTGGGTCAGCCGAGCGGGTACTCTTTGACGGGTCTGCGACACCAGGTGAGCCGACCTTGTCTCTTGTCAATGAACTCAAACGCCGCAACGTCTTCCGGGTAGGCGCCGCCTACATCGTGGCGGCCTGGCTGGTCATCCAGGTGGTCGAGACCATCTTCCCGGCCTTCGGCTTCGGCGATGCGGCCATCCGCATCGTCGTAATCGCGCTGGCCATCGGAGTCGTGCCGGCGCTCGTCTTCGCCTGGGCCTTCGAGCTGACCCCGGAAGGCCTCAAGCGGGAGCAGGACGTGGACCGCAGCCGGTCCATCGCGCCACACACGGGGCGGACGCTGGATCGCATGATCATGGTCATGCTGGCCGTGGGGCTGGCCTACTTCGCCTTCGACAAGTTCGTGCTGTCGGAATCCCGCGAGGCCAGGATCGCCGAGTCGGCGCGCCAGGCGGGACGCAGCGAGGCGCTGGTCGAGTCCTTCGGCGATGCGTCGGTTGCCGTGCTGCCGTTCGACAACATGAGTGACGACCCGGCCAACGAATACTTCTCCGACGGCATCACCGAAGAGATCCTCAACCTGCTGGCACAGATCCCGGAACTGCGGGTGGTCTCGCGTTCGTCCGCATTCGCCTACAAGGGCAAGGAGATCCATCTGCCGGAGGTGGCGGCCACGCTGAACGTGGCCAACATCCTGGAAGGCTCAGTCCGCAAGGCCGGCGACCGGGTGCGCATTACCGCCCAGCTGATCGACGCACGCTCCGATACGCACCTGTGGTCGGAGACCTTCGACCGCACGCTGGACGACATCTTCGCGGTGCAGGACGAGATCGCGGCGGCGGTGAGTTCGGCACTCGAGCTGGCACTGGTGGGCGCGGCGCCGACCGCACAGGTGACCGACAGCGGAGCCCACGAGAACTATCTCCAGGCCGTGTACTTCTATAACAGGCGCACCGAGGCGGACTATCACAAGGCCATTCGCTACCTGCAGAAGACACTCGAGGAAGACCCTGAGTACGTGCCGGCCTGGACCAGGCTCAGTTCCATCTACGCCATCCTGGCCAACAGCGGGCTCATGTCCTACGACGAGGGCTACGCCCTGTCCCTCGACGCGCTCGACCAGGCGGCGAGACGCGATCCGGACTCGCCCCATGCGATCCGCTGCTGGATCGCCATGATGTACCAGCACGATTACCCAGGCGCTGCCCGACACTGCCGGCGTTCGCTGGAACTGCACCCCAACAACGCCTCGGTTCTGAACAATGCGGCCGTGCTCACCCAACTCCTGGGTCGCAGGGACGACAGCATTGTTTTCCTCAGACGCGCGATCAAGCTGGATCCGACGAGTCCCATCATGTACGTCAATCTTGCAGCGCGGTACGCCAGTCTCGGCATGCTGGACGACGCCGAGAGCGCGGTTAACAAGGCCCTGGAGCTCAATCCCGACCTATACAGGGCACCCGCTGAACTGGCGTTTGTCAGCCTGCTCAGGGGGGATGCGGAGCAGGCCTTGCAGCGAGCCGAGGGCGTCGGGCAGGAATCCCTCGCCTTGTTGATCCGGGCGAACGCCTTGCACGACCTGGGTGAGATCGAAGAATCGAGTCGCCGGCTCGAGATGCTGATCGCCGATCATGCCGACACCGGGGCCTATTTCATCGCCGCGGCCTATGCCTGGCGGGATGAGGCCGACGCGGCGTTCGAGTGGCTGGATCGCGCTATCGACGAGCAACAGAACATCGACGCCCTGAAGACCGAACCCCTGTTACGCAACCTCCACGACGAACCGCGCTGGGAGAAGACCCTGGCCCGGGTCGGGCTTGCTGATTCGCAAGTCGCCGATATCGAGTTCGAGGTCGTGCTGCCGGACCTGGCAGACGGGTCCTGAGACCCCCACCGCTCGGTCCAGCAGTGACGCTAGTTCTTGCCCGCATCCAGCGGCATCGTGGTGGCACCCGTCCGGATCAACCGATCATCACCCGGGCGCGATCCTGGCTTGCGCCACTCCAGGGCGGTGACGGTGAGCGCCGGCAGCATGGTCAGTGACACGACCGCCGCGCCGAGGATGCCGAACAGCACGATGGCGCCGACGCCGCGGTAAAGCTCGGTGCCTGCCCCGGGGATGAACACCAGCGGCGACAGGCCGCAGATAGTGGTCAGGGTCGACATGGCGATGGGCCGGAAGCGCACGTGCACCGCCTCGCGGACCGCGTCCCGGGCACTGGCCGCACCCTCGTTCATCAGCCGCATGGCCCGGTCGACGATCAGGATGGGATTGTTCACCACGGTGCCCATCAGGATCAGGAAGCCCAGCATGGAGATCATGTCGAAGGGCTGATGGAAGCTGTCCAGGCCGATCAGCGGCAGCGCCGCTCCGATGCCGTTCATCACCGCCAGACCGACGATGCCACCGGCGATCCCCAGCGGGATGGTGGTCATGATCAGCAGCGGATAGCCCCAGTGCTTGAAGATCGCCACCAGCAGCAGATAGACGATGATCAGCGCGACGGGGTAGTTGGCCGCCAGGGCGGCCTTGGTCGCGTCGAGCTGGTCACTGGCGCCGGAAATATCGACGCTGACTTCCGCCGGGATCTCGCCATTCGCGCGTAGTGCTGCGATGACCTGCTGGCGCACGATCTCGACACCGGTCTCCAGCGGGATGGTGAGCGGCGGGATGACGTTCAGCGTGACCGTCCGCTGGCCGTTGATGCGCCGGACCGTGCTGGTGTCCACGGTCTCGACGATGGTGGCGATGGCGGACAAGGGCAGGATGGTGCCCTGGGGCGTGAATATCGGCAGCTGGCCAAGCGTATCCAGGTCCGCCTGGCCGTTGTCGCTGCCGTACAGATAGATGTCGATCTTGTCGTCGGCCAGGAAGAACTCGTCCGCATAGGCGCCGTCGGTCAACGCCGCCACCGTGTAGCCGACGCTGCCCGCGTCCATGCCGAGCTCCGCCGCCCGATCCCAGTCGGGCCGAACTTCCACCAGCGGTTGTGACAAGGAGAGCGACGACGGCTGCGATCGTATGCGGGGATTGTCGAAGACTTCCTCGGCCTTGCGGTAGGTCGCCAGGGCGGCATCGTAGATCACCGCCAGGTTCGGTCCCGACAGGTCCAGGTTGATGCTGCGGGTGCCGCCGTCGTTGCTCGAGATGATCGAGCCGCGCGCCGCGAACGCCCGCATGCCGGGATATTCACGATACTTACGGGTGATGGCATCCATCAGATCGTTGATGCGATCGGCGTCAACGGCCTCGGCGATGATGCGCATGCCGCCGGGGCTGATCCGGACGTTCAGGTACTTGATGGCCGGCACCTCGGCCTCGCCGCGCTCGAAGCGAGCCGGGTCGTCGCCGACAAACTGCAGGAAGTGATCCTGTATCTCCAGGCCGATCCCGGTCATGGTCTCCAGGTTGTAGCCGGGCGGCGCGCTCAGCGACGCAAAGGTCTTGGGCTCCTCGCCTTCCGGCAGGTACTCCGCCGGCGGCGTCAGCAGGACGATGATCGCGAGGCTCAGGACGATGGTCGAGACGATGGTCACGAGCCGCCGGCGCGGCTCCCTGATCAACCAGTCGATCATCGTCATCAGCGGCCCGCCCGAATCGGCGGTCGGGCCGTGACGGGCCTCGGTGCCGAAGGTCAGCCGGGCGGCGGCGGTCGGGATGAGGGTGATCGCCACCAGCATGGACGCCATGATGGCCGCGGAGATGGCGATCGCGATATCCGAATACAGCTGCCCCGCCTCCTCCTTGATGAACAGCACCGGCGCGAACACCAGGATCGTGGTCAGGGTCGAGGCGAGCACTGCCGGCCACACCTGGCGGACGCCCTCGACCGCGGAGTTGAAGCGGTCCATGCCACGCCGCCGGGCCAGCTCGATGCTCTCGATGACGACGATGCTGTTGTCCAGCGTCATGCCGATGGAGAAGGCGATACCGGCCAGCGAGATGACGTTGATCGTGCGGCCCGTCGCCAGCAATCCGATGAAGGCGGCGATGGTACAGATGGGGATGCCGATGACGCCGACGGCCGTGGCGCGGGCGGAGCGCAGGAACAGGTACATGACCAGCGTCGCGAGCAGCGCACCGAGCCCGAGATTGGTCCAGACGTTGCGCACCGACGCCTCGACGTAGCCGACGTCTTCGGCGATCAGCTTGATCTCCATGCCGGCCGGAGCGAGGACCTCCCGGTCGATACGCGCGACGGCGTCGAGCATGGCGTACTTGATGTCGATGACGTTGGAACCGGTCTCGCGGCGTACCGCCAGGTTGATCACCGGGTCGCCGTCGACGAAGGTCAGGTCACGGATCTCGAAGTGATCGAATTCCACCTCGGCGAGGTCGCCGAGCCGGATCAGGGTGTCCCCGCGCCGGTCGACGATCAGCTCCTCGAGTTGCTGCACGTCATCGAAACGACCGATAGTGCGTAGCAGGTAGCGGCGCTTGCCGGTATCGATCTCACCGCCCGAGACGTCCTGGTTGCGCCGGCGGATGGCGTCGCGGACGTCGGTGATCGAGACGCCCCGGTCGGCCAGCCGCACGGGGTCGAGGATCACCCGGATCTGTCGTTCGGCGCCGCCCCACACCTGTACGTCTGAAACACCGGGCACGTTGGACATGCGGGTGCGGACGTTGTCCTCGATGAAGTCACGCATCATGTCCATGTCGAGCCCGCGGGGGTTGTCCGGCAGCGGCGAGATGTTGAAGAACATGAAGGAATTGGCCGAGAAAGAGCTCGCGTAGACACGCGGCTCGTCGACGTTGATCGGGTAGGACGGCACCTGGGTCAGCGCGTTGTTCACCCGGATCAGCGTCTCGGTCATTTCGACGCCGAAGGGGAAATCCAGCTCGATGAACGCGCGGCCGCTGGAGGCCGACGCCTCCAGGCGCTGCAGGTTGGGCACCGTCCGCAGGTACTCCTCCTGCTCGATCAGGATCTCCTTCTCGATATCCTGCGGCGTCGCCCCCGGCCAGGATGTCTGCACAGTCACCGTGCGTACTTCGAGATCCGGGATCATCTGCACCGGAATACGCGAGGCGGCCAGTACGCCCAGTACGGTAAGGATCAGCGCGGCGACCGTCATCAGCAGGCCGTTCCTGACGATCGCATCGAACATCGTGCTGCTCCCCCCGGCCTGCGCTACTGGAGTTCTACCGACTGGCCGTTCTGCAGCGCTTCGTTGCCGCGTGTGACCACCGCCACGCCCGCCTCCAGACCACTGCGGATCTCGACCAGGCCGTCGAACTCCTGGCCGGTCTGCACGCGCTGCTCGTGGACCGTGGTCTCAGCGCCGCTGCTGTCCGCCACCCAGACAGTCTTGCGTCCGTCCGGGTAGAGCAGCAGCGCGTCCCGTGGCACGACGACGGATTCGTGACCCGTGTCTACCCGGATCGTCGCCCGGGCCGACATGCCGGGCGTCACCATGAGGGGTGTGTCCCACTGGGCGACGACTCGCAGCAGGAAGGTGCGGGCGCCGGGGTCTTTCACCGGCACGATGGCCTGGATGCGTCCCGGGATACTGCTGTCGGGCAGCGCGTCCAACGACAACTCGACGCCGGTGTCCGTGTCGATGCGGGTGTAGTAGGTCTGCGGTACGCGGAAGTCGAAGCGCAGCCGGTTAGTGGCGACCAGCTCTATCAGGCCGTCCCCGGGGGCGATCCATTCGCCCACTTCGGCGTAACGCTCGCTGACGACGCCGGCGAACGGGGCGCGCACGTCGTGACGTCGCACCACCGCGGCCTGCTGTCTGGCCGCCGCGGTGGCCGCGGCGAGCGCGGCCTCGTCGCGGACCACCTCGGCCCGCAGGGACTTGATCTGGGTCTCGGGGATGCCGCGCTCGGGACCGACCTTCTCGGCCTCGGCGAAGCGTCGGCGTGAATCCTCCAGCTCGGAGCGGGCCTGGGACTCCTCCGCCCGCACGCGCTCCAGGTCCAGACTCTCGAGCTCGCGATCCATCGCCACCACGATCGCCCCGGCCGCCACCTGGTCACCCGCGTCCACGTCGATGCGTTCGATCAGTCCGCCCACTGACGGCGACAGCACCGCCGACTGCGGCGAGGTCACGGATCCACTGACCACGACGACCTGCACGACCGGCCGGGTGGCGGACTGCTCGACGCGGACGGGTGCCGCAACGGACATCGTCGGGATCGCGGCCAGGCCGAGCAGCAGAGCCGTTGAGATGGCGGGTGGTAACAGTTTCATATGCGGCGTCAGTGTCGCTTGGAGTTCTGGGGAGCGCAACAATGGACCTCGTGTTCGACAGGTGGGGACACTATGGATTCTGGTTGCTGCGGCGAGGCGCTCGTCTGGCCGATGCGAGCCTGACCGTGTCTGATCAGTGACCCTGCACAAGTCGCCGCTTGTCCACCGCCGTCATCTGTTTGATCGCATACTCTCTCCTGGAGGCGGCGCTGCGGTCAGCCGCCGCTTCCCGATAGACCAGCACCACCGGCAGTCGGGATCGCGTGTAGCGGGCGCCATTGCCGGCATTGTGCTGGCGCAGCCGGGCTTCCACATCCGTGGCGATGCCGGTGTAGAGACTGTGGTCCGAGCAACGGACGATGTAGACGTACCAGTCGGACGACATCAGCGGGACCTGTGCGGTAGACCTTTCCTGGACAGTTTACTGACTCGCGCGGCCCGTGAGCGGTGTCCGGACGGGATGATGGCCGCCAGGGCTCGATCTCATCGCCCACCAGCGACGCATCAATGGCAGCCGATTGGTCGATGATCGCCCGGCAGGTATGCCTCCTGGCAAACCGCGCTGTGTACCTGACCGACGCCGACCGTCACGCCCTCACATGACGAGCCAGCCGGCTTGTCAGAGCACCGGCCGGAGCGGCATCCGCGTCACGGCATCTGCATCATCTCGGCGACTTCGAGCGTACCGTCAAGCTCCAGGGTCGGACACGCCCTGGCGATCTCGAGCGCCGCGTCCATGCTGTCGGCGGAGACGATGGTGAATCCGGACATGGGATCGGGCCCGCTATCCTCGGACACGCCTGTCGCACTGACGATCCGGGTATTCTTTAATGGCGTGCCGGGATTGATCGCGGCAGCGCCGAGATCGGCCACCCAGGCCTTCCATTTCGCCATGTGCCTGGCGCCCTCTTCCTGGGTCGCCGGCTTGCGCCCGCCGCGGTAAGCGATGATGTATTCGGGCATCTGTATTCCTTATGTTTCCCGGTAGCCGTCGCGCCGACCTCAAGCCACCGACGTCGGCAGGCCCATCTTCTCCAGAAACTCAGTCCAGCGCGGGTCATCGTGCAGACAGGCGAACAGCGGTTCACCGAGCATCTCCGACAGGCCGCCGTCGCGCACCTCGTAGGCATAATCCAACCACGACAACGCCTCTTCCACATCGCCGCGATGGGCATAGATACCGGCGACTTGAACGGCCATGCGGTCCTTAAAGTCTTCGACATACCTTTGCAGCAACTGGTCCGCCTCTTCACGGCGGCCCAGTGCATCCAGCGCCATCACCGATACATAATCGCGCCAGGAGCGGTCCTGTTCCTGGTCCGCCTCTGCGAGTGCGGCATCGGGATTGCCCTGCAGCAAATAACACTTCGCGATAATGCCGTGGGCACCCGGTTGCACCGGATTCAGGCTAACAATATGGCGAGCCGCTTCTTGTGCCTCGTCCAACCTGCCCATCGCCGTGAGCACGTGCGCGATGTTGTTGTAGCCCGCGGTCATCAGTGGATCGAGTTCGATGGCCTTTTTGACAAGCGCCAGAGCTTCCTCGAACCGTCCCTGATTCGCGACCAGCAGACCCGCGCGACGCACCGACTTCGCATTGCTGGGAGCCAGCTCAAGTGCCCTGTCGATCGATGCCTTGGCTCCTGCCCAGTCCCAGTCGAACACCATCTTGATGAATCCATCGCCGGCGTGCGCCTCGGCCAGGGTGTCATCCAGTTCCAGCGCCCGGGCGCCAGCTTCCCGGGCCATAGCGACGCCCTCCTGCAACCCGAGCTGCCCGCTGTTGGTCTTGTTTATGTAGACCCCCGCCAGGCCGTCCCAGGCAGGCGCGTAGTCCGGATCCAGTTCCAGCACCTGCTCGAAGGCCCGGTGCGCCTTATCCAGGTTCTCCTCATCTCCAAGATCAAAAAAATGCGCGCCGTGCAGATAGAGTGCGTAGGCCTCGGGATTGGTCTCGCGAGCCTTCGGCACTGCGCCCAGAAGACTGACCTTGAGCGCATCGACCACCGACTCGGCGATCTCGTCCTGCACCGCGAAGATATCCTCCAGGGTCCGGTCGAAGGTCTCGGACCACAGGTGATAACCGTCGACCGCTTTGATCAGCTGGGCGGTGACACGCACCTGGTTGCCGGCCTTGCGGACGCTGCCCTCCAGCACGTTGGCGACCTTGAGCTTGTCCGCCACCGCCGGGATGTCGATCTTCTCGCCCTTGAAGGAGAACGACGAGGTTCGCGCCGCGACGTGCAGCGAGGGAATCTGGGCGAGCAGGTTGAGCAGTTCCTCCGACAGCCCGTCGGAGAAATACTCCTGCTCGGGATCGGAACTCATGTTGACGAAGGGCAGCACGGCGATGGACTGCTCCGACGGCGGCGCTGCCGGTGATGGTGGCGCCGTCGGCTCCGGCGCGCTCCCGGCAGGGACGGCGACGGCCTGCGCCGCCTGCTGGTCT